>NZ_BFBX01000036.1:124009-127123 GCF_003851045.1 Paenibacillus sp. 598K
CTGCTCGACGAGCCGACCAAGGGATTGGACGGCTTTTTCAAGGAGCAACTGGCGGCGTTGCTGCATCGCTTGCAGGCAGACGGCGTGACGATCGTGATGGTGTCGCACGACATCGAGTTTTGCGCCAGCTACGGCGAGACCTGCGCGCTTGTGTTTGACGGCTCGGTCATATCGCAAGGTCCGGCGCGCTCGTTTTTTGCAGGCAACAGCTTCTACACGACGGCGGCCAATCGGCTGGCGCGCGAGCTGTGGCGCGATGCCGTGACGGTGGACGATGTGATCCGCCGCTGCCGTCAGGAGTCGCGATGAGTCGCCGCACGTTGTGGGCGGGGGCGCTCATCCTTATCGTCATCCCGGCGACGATCCTCGCTGGCGTCTTCCTGCTCGATGACCGGCGATACTACTTTATCAGCCTGCTCGTCATCCTGTATACGATGATCCCGTTCGCGCTCGTCTTCGAGCGTCGCAGGCCGCAGGCCCGCGAGCTGATCACGATCGCGGTGCTGGCCGCGATCGCGGTCGCCGGTCGGGCAGCTTTTTTCATGCTGCCTCAGTTCAAGCCGGTGACCGCGATCGTCATCATCGCCGGCGTCAGTCTCGGCGCGGAGGCGGGATTCCTCGTCGGCGCGCTGGCTGGCTTCGTGTCCAACTTCTACTTCGGCCAGGGACCGTGGACGCCATGGCAGATGTTCGGCTTCGGGATCATCGGCTTCCTCGCCGGCCTGCTGTTCCGCCGCTCTCGCCTGCCGTCGCGAGGCATTCTCTGCCTGTACGGCGGTCTGGCGACGCTGGTCATCTATGGCGGTCTGCTCAACCTCGGCTCGCTGCTCATCTCGACCGCCTCCTTCTCCTGGGAGGCGCTGGCGGCGCTCTACGCGACCGGCTTCTGGTTCGATCTGGTGCATGCGGCGGCGACGGTCATCTTCCTGTTTGTGCTGGCGCGGCCGATGCTGGACAAGTTGGAGCGGGTCAAGACGAAGTACGGGCTGATTCGGGGCTGATAATGAATTGGTCATTCGGGTTGGTCCGATCGTCACTAAGGTCCGATACGATCAGATCCAGACGGTACGACCGATACGCTCCTATCTCTCTTCGGCGGCGGCTGCGACCGAGCGTCTCGAGATCCGGTACGGCCGCTATGACATGGTCCATGTATCCCCGCTTGATCGGGAGGGCTTTCTACGCGAGCTGGAAGCGCGTTGTCCTGTTATTCGTACGCAGCCTTGACCAGTTGCCGCTATCCCTTATCTGGAGGTCGTCTATCTCGTAATAGACGGCCTATTTGTGTTGTTATGTTTAGCATCGCGCCTTCTTTCATATCAATGGGGCAATCGTACAAGCAGTTTGGCGTCACTCTCATAATCTAGTACTGTATCCATCGCACATCAAGGAAATCAGCGTCGTTCTGCACACCAAAGCAGCTCTGTTCAGAGGCTCTGTCGGCTCGATCATTTATCGTTCCGATCCGTCGCAGGACGAATTCGTGCTCGGCTTCTGGACGCCCTACATCGGCAGCAACAAGTCCTATATCAACGCGGGCAAACTCGATGAATGGAACAAGAAAACATGGAGTGATATCTACGATAAACTTGAGGACAGCGGCATGATTACAATGCAGCAAGTGTTATCCTATCAAGTCAGCTCGACTACTGGAGGTTATACCTCGCCAGTCTGCATATTTACGATGCGAGCAGATCCGTCGCCTGCCGATCGTCGAGAATGGCAATCTGCTCGGCGTCGTATCGCTCGGCGATCTGGCCGTGCGCGAGGTGTTCGTCAATGAGGCGGGGCAAGCCTTGAATGAAATTTCGGTGCATCACGACTCGGCGTTTCATTAATGAACCGCCCACAGCTTAAAGCAAAGTATGGGCCCGCGCTCCCGCTAGGAGCCGCGGGTCTTTTGCGCTTCCAGGCCAAAGCGGCTATTGACACCTTCGTGTATTACATGGATAATACACGTAACGGATCAAAGCGGGTGGAGGAGAAGCATGCTAAACTTTTATGGGCTGAAGCTGAATACGCGCGATCCGGTCTATCTGCAAGCGACGCTCTACGTGAAGCGGATGATCCTGCTCGGCGAAGCCGCAAGCGGCGATCGGCTCCCGTCTCGTCGAGAGATCGCGGCGCAGCTGCAGATTAACCCCAATACCGTGCAAAAGGCGTTTAAGCTGATGGAAGAGGAAGGTTATGTGCGGACGACGGGCAACCAGGGAAGCGTTATCTACGTGGATGACCAGATTAGGGAGCAGATCGAGAAGGAGCTTACCGAGGAGCTGGTGCTCGATTTTATTCGATCTGCTAGGGAGATCAACCTGACGTTCAAGCGGGTTGTCGATCTAGTGAGCGAGCTGTGGGAGCAGGAGTCGAGCGACGGCAAGCGCTCGGAGGAGCCCTAAAGTGCGAGAGACGGAGGGGCCGATTTTTTATGATTATCATGTACTATTCCTATAATACACGGAAGAAGGGTTCGAGATGAGAGGATATTACAGACTGCTCAATACCGAGCTGCAAGCGATGGGGTGGGGGCTGTGGGCATTGTGCGGCGCCGCGATCGTCGTACCGCTGCTGCTGCTCCAGCTCACGGTATCCGGGATGTCCGTCGATACGGCGCTTAGGAGGTATGAGGACATCTACGCCGCTTCGGGCAGCATCGCCGCATTCGTGCTGCTGCTCGTCCTGTTGCTCGGATTATTCGCGGTCAGCCTGTACCGCAACTATTGGGGTAGTAAGAGCATATATACGCTGCTGACGCTGCCGGTCCGAGCGGGGACGGTCTATTGGAGCAAGCTGTCGGCTTATGCGCTGGCGCTGCTGCTGTTCCTCCTCGCGCATCTGGTCGGAGCGAGACTTGGCTACGGATTGGTGCAGGGAGCAGTCGAGCGTTATTCGAGCGAGGACTGGACGATGGCCGGCGGATGGTTTTTGGCAGTTGCCCGCTCGTCTTTCTTCCGGCTGCTGCTTCCGTTGACGTGGGAGGGTGTGCTGTCGAGCGTGAGCATGGCGCTGGCGCTGCTGACCGGGCTGTTCTATGCGATCCTGTTAGAGCGTAGCCGCAGATGGTTCGGATTGCCGTTCGTGTCGGTCATTATCCTCATCCGGGAGTTCAACCTGCGC
>NZ_BFBX01000036.1:127252-127886 GCF_003851045.1 Paenibacillus sp. 598K
CCGGCGAGCCGGTCTACGGAGATGGAGGATTCGCTTCCCTGTATCTGGGCAGCCTGATCCTGCTAGGCTTGTCCGCCGTGTTCATGGCGCTGGGCAGCAGGCTGGTGCGGCGACGCGAGATTGCTTGACTTCATAGATCGAGAGGAGATAAGACAGGATGCGTAACATAACCCGGCGCCTGAGCGCCCATATCGCAGTTATCCTACTGGCGGCTATCGTGCTGGGAGGCGCGCTGCTCGGCTGGAATCTGAGCGCAGATCGCCAGCTCCCGCAGACGACGCTGCGACATCTGACCGGCGATGCCGACGTGATGCGGGAGGTAGCGATCAGCGGCTCGTATAGCGACAGTTATCTGCAGACCGACTTCCAGTGGACGAGCGCAGGCTCCGACTCTTCGACCGAGGTTCATCCGCTACCCCGGGCTCCGGATACGATACATTATGGCATGACGACCTTCTATTGGACGGATGACGCGAGATATATGGTGTGGAATTATGCCTACGAGCATATCATCCAACGGAAGGACCGCTATGGCATGGTCGATCGCGGAGCGGCCACGGTCAAGCCGACGTACCGCTTTGTACCGGCCGATGCCTCCGCCGATCCCAATGCGCGGAGCTGGTCCAATCGGATG
>NZ_BFBX01000036.1:128021-129002 GCF_003851045.1 Paenibacillus sp. 598K
GGAGCTGGTCCAATCGGATGGAGATGGGAATGACGCAGCTCGGCGAGTCGGTCTACTATATCCCGCCTACTTCGGCGGAGTATACGGGCGCCAATGCCATCTATGAGCTAAAATTCGTATCCGATGACGGACAGCCCCCGCAGAGCCGGGTCGTGACGGAGATCTCGCTGGCGGGCAACGAGCCAGGCGAGGGCAAAGAGCCGACGATAGCCATCCTCGGACTGGAAGCGGTCGATGATCAGCTCGTGCTGCTCACCTCGCAGGACGGCGTCCTGACAGCGTTGCGCTACAACCCTCAGTCCGGAGAGCTGACAGGGAGTGCTGCAGTACCGGAGATCCGGTTCGCCGATGCGAAGCCTTCTGCGGGCAATAGCTATCAGATGGACTATGAGGCGGTAACGGACGAGGAGTCGGGGATGCTGCATCTGTACTGGTATCGCTATAGCTCGCAAGAGGGCGTCGTGGAGTCGGCCGTCGTCAGCCTACGCTCGAACGAAGGGCTCGAGCCAGCCTCCGTATCGTTGGACAGCCTCGAGGAGGCGGCTTACGGTCGACTGTATGAGCGGATCGCGACGATCCGCTGGCTGGACGGTCGTCAGTATGTCGTGCGACAGGAGGCTGCAGAGAGCGGAGAGCGGGGCATCCTGAGCGCGGGCGGTCAGCCGGTCCGACTGCTGATCGAGGTGTACGAGAGCGGCAGTCTCGTCTACGAGGGAGCGCTGGAGACGCCAGCCGCCGATGATAGCATTCGTATCGTCAATAGCTCATCGCCGGCCTCGCAGGCATCCGATCCTGTCAGCAACCGGATGCTGGAGCGGATCGATCTGACCAAGGCGGAGGAGGGGAATCGATGATCGAGGCCAGCTATATCGAGAAAAAATACCGCCGCAGCGGAGTGGCGCTCTTCATCCGCGAGCTGCGCATCGCCCCCGGCGAGATCGTCGGCGTGCTCGGGGCCAATGGCAGCGGCAAGACGACGCT
>NZ_BFBX01000036.1:129095-129593 GCF_003851045.1 Paenibacillus sp. 598K
GCAAGACGACGCTGCTCAAGGCGATCATGGGCCTTGCCTCGCTCACAAGCGGCGAGCTCAAGGTATTCGGCGGCCAGCCGCAGGATCACTACGACGAGATGGCCTTTATTACGGAAGAGGGCAGTTACCTGCCCTATATGACGCCCGTCGCTTACGGGGAGTTTCTCGCCGGTTTTTTCCCGCGCTTCGACCAGAAGCGTTACCTGGAGCTGCTGACGTACTACGAGATTCCGCTCGATCGCAAGCTGCGCACGTTCTCCAAGGGGCAGAAGCTGAAGGTGGAGATCAGCGCCGGGCTGGCCAAGTCGGCGCGGCTGATCGTCATGGACGAACCGTTCCAGGGCAAGGATTTGCTCAGTCGGCAAGCCTTTATCCAGCTCGCGGTTGCGCAGCTACAGGACGATCAGACGCTGGTCATCGCCACGCATCTGATCGGTGATATCGATAATTTGATCGACCGGGCGATCATCCTCCATCGCGGCCAGTTGGTGGCTGATG
>NZ_BFBX01000036.1:129735-131383 GCF_003851045.1 Paenibacillus sp. 598K
GCAGATCGACGAGCTGCGCGAGCAAGGCCGTACGCTCACCGAGCTGCTGGCTGAGGCGGCTGGCGGCAAGGAACGGCGACGGTTCCCTGGCATGGAGGACGACAAGTAGCGTGCGTGGTCCCCAGCAGAGCTGTCCACCCATGTCATGATCCAGATTATTGCCATTGACACATTGGGATATCCGCTCTATACTTCAAATTATTCATTTATCCGACGGAAGTCGTCGGAATTATAATTTGTGATGGGGGTATCCGAATTGACTTATTCACCGCGCTTCACACCCAAGTGGCTGACCGCCGCTGCCTTGTCCGCCACACTGTTATTCTCCTCTGCCGCTGCCTACGCTGCCGAGCCTGTAGCGATCCATGCGACAGCGTCGCAGGCGTCCTATGCGGACGGACCGGAGCAATTCAGCCAGTTCCTGGCGAGCAAGTACGATCTTCACCTGCAAGGGACGATTACGAAGGGCGAGTTTATCGCTGCGGTAGCGGATGTGCTCGGGCTGAAGGCATCGGACGCCGACGCCGTCTTCACGGACGTTGCTGCGACGCATCCGCTGTATGCCGACGCTGCTGCGCTGTACGAGGCGGGCATCCTCTCGGGACCGGCGATCCAGCCGACGCAGACGCTGACCAACAGCGTCGCCGTATCGATCGCAGTGCGCGCCGCCGGGCTCAAGGAGCTGGCCGCGACGTATCCGGAGGCCAAGGTCAATGCGGCGCTGGCCAAGCTCGGCGTCCGCAGCGGCGATCTGAGCAAAGGCATGGCGCAGGAGCTGGCCGCGGCAGTCGATACCGGCCTCCTGCCTGCGGCGTGGCATGCGAGCTATCAGCCGCATCACACCGCCAGCGAGGCGCTCTACAACAGCCTGCTCGGTCAAGTGCTGGTCAACCAAGGGCTGTACAAGCAGTACATCGGTTATGTGTACGATCAGGACATCGCCTCCAAGCTCCGCACGGCGAGCCAGACGGCCGATCTGTTCGAGGCGCCGAAGCTGCAGGAGCTCGTCAACGAAGCGCTCGAGCAAGAGCTGATCACTGGCTACAACATCAAGGATTCGCGCTACGACGCGAACTTCATCCCTGAGTTGACGCTGACGTACGGACATTCGAACCTGAAGCATGCGGTCCAACTGATCGGCCTGCTGAAGAGCGAGCATCTCAATGCCAAGGTGCAGTACGAGCCGAAGACATCCGCATTCCTGCATCTGGCGGAGTGGGGCGATCCAGGTCCGAATGTCGTGCAGATCGAGAATGGCAACTATATTGCCTTCTCCCTCGAGTATGATCTGGTATTGGAGTTTGGCAGCGCAGCGGACAAAGCGAAGTTCCAGGATGTTATCCTGACCTATGCCAAGAAAAACGAAGCGGACCAGCAAGGCTTGATCCACGGCTCGTGGTGGCAGCCGCTGTACTTCTCGGAGACGGAGCTGGCCGACTATGAGATCATCACTAACAACCTGGTTACCGACCCGGACAGCACCTACAGCGTGCACCCGTTCTCGCTGAACGAGAACTCCGAGAAGGTAGTCGAAGGCTTGAAGGCGATCGATCCGGACGCGATCATTACCCCATACCAATTCTGGGTCGACAAGCCCTTCTTCAACTATCTGCACGGCGAGGCGCTGTAAGCCTCAGGCTAGCCTGAG
>NZ_BFBX01000037.1:0-19599 GCF_003851045.1 Paenibacillus sp. 598K
CCGTTGTTGTGACGCTTGTATCTATGTTTTGTAGAAAGATGGTTTATTCTTTAATCGTTTCAATCTCTTTGATAGGTATATCTGTTTTGATAAGTATACTTATGCAGATGATGTACCCATATAACCTTTTTTCACAAATCAATCTCTTGAATCTTTATTCTCACCATGCTTTCGTCGCGATGGATGATTATTTCATTGTTTTTTCCAAGCTTATTCATAAAACAACGCTTGTCTTTAGCGGTGTTTTATTATTCGTAATTTTTATTTCTGTCATAGTTATTACTTTGAATCGACGTATCTCTCGCATGGTTATCTCTTCATAGTAGAAAGAATGCAATCAACTTGACGACTTACAATTAAGGGGGGAGGTCATGAGCAAATTACTGCTTTATGAGCTCAGAAAAACTCCACTTGCTTTTTTGATGATTAGTTTATTTGTGATGTTACTATTCAAAGGGGTAGTAACCATCGCATATTTCGACGATCATGATAGAGAATGGAGACAGGCGTATTCCAAGTATCTTACTTATGCTTTAGCACATGATCCCTATGCTGCAGAACAAGAGCTTAATGTTATCAAAGGAGAGTTCAGTCGGTATAGTGCCGAAGCAGAAGCGATCGATACTTTGCTAGAGCAAATGAAGGACCGAGAATACTATGAGAGGGTTCAACAAGTGGCTCAAACAGCTTCCGGTTACGTCTTCAGCATGCCTTCTGATTTCGAAAAGTTTCGATCGGCTTATGCTTCTTACAACATACCTGCTATCGTCAATGTATTGGGTTACCAGTTATTTCTTAAGTTGAACAACGTGAACTTTATCCCCATCATTAGCATTCTTGCTTTTTCCTCATTTTTTAGTATAGAACGCGAAACTGGCATGCAATCCATTATCAGAACAACAGGTACAGGTTGGGGGAAAGTCTTTAGAAAAAAGCTTACTTTGGCAATAGGGGCTAGCACACTAATATTTAGTCTTGGTTATATTTTTGATCTCTTTATGACTTTGACCTTATCAGATTTTAGATCAATGGGAAATCCTTACCGGAGCGTCATCAGTACGGTGTTGACAAATGATAGCATCGGCATGTTTTTGATCAAATATTACGTAATTGGTATACTGAACGCGATATTTATCTCTTGTTTGGTGTTATTGTTCTCCTCACTGACTAAGAATAGCAGATTATCTTATGCGATCAGTGGTCTAACCTACGTGGCATTTACGGTTATTGGAGCTACGGTAGATAAACTAGACAAAGTGGCAATATTGATCTCTGGAAATCTAATTAAATTGAATACTGAAACATCATTAATCGCGGTTACGAACTCTCTTATCGTTGAGGAATATACAATAATATTTTTAATCTACATTGTGTTTATCCCTTTACTCATTTATTTATTGAAGAAAACGTCTTAGTAATTGCTATGTCAAAACAAATAAGGAGAGAATATTGTGAGGAAATTTATGTGTTTACCTTTAATCATCATTTTATCTTTCTCGTTATTTGGATGCCAGAAATCTGAATTCTACAATCAAGACTTTTCGGTGAACTTTGGCAATACAACTGACAACATACTCCAGGGGGGCCTGATGGCCAGCACAGACGAGTATTTATATATTCCTTTTGAGAATGGTATAGTTGAAATAGAAAAAAAAACCGGAAAGCCGATCATACTTCAGGATATAACTTCAGAGTTTGGATATGTCAATGTAGTCAACGGTTACATATTTTATAATGCCTTTAATAACAATGAAAACAAAAGAGGGCTTGTTGTCCAATCATTAGACGGCAAGTTCTTAAAGCAAATATCAAAGATGAGTTACTTCCCGTTTGTTGTTTTCGGAGAATGGATATATGCCACTAACCTGCGTGGCGGAGATCTTTACAAAATCAACATTAAAAATTCGGAACAAATAATGCTTGCTGAAGAACCAGTAGAGGAATTTGCATTACATGAGAATGGCATATTTTATAGTGATGGCAATAATCTATATTCGATCAACCTGGATGGGGAAAACAAACAAAAGCTGCTTTCAGGGATAAAATTAAAATCAATAACATACAGCAATAAAGATAATACGCTTCTATTCATAAACTCTGATGAAGAGAATGGAATTTACTCTTATAATATAAATACTAATAAACTTACTGACGTAAGAGAGGGTGACTATACGTTTGTTCAAGTATTTGAAAATGATGGGATCGTTACTTTGAACAGCTCTGGATTATTGCAGTCTTTTTCTTTGGCTGATGGTCATATTGATTTTCAAATACCAGAAGTAACTAATTTTCAAATATTTAATGATACCCTATATTATTTCGATCAATTCAAAACCGTATATAGCATAACCCCCCAAAATAATAAACCTAATAAAGTTTACTCTTTGCGAGAAATGAATTAAATTACTAGTCAAATAAGTCCTCATCGACCTATTCAATCGAATCTTCGGGGGAGGCAAATAGTTGGAACCATTTTCTAAAGAAGAAATTCCAAACGAGGTAATGAAGGAGTTAGGTGCAATATGCAATAACACCTTCCCACGGCAGGGGCATACCTCTGATGTGGGTATAATTGAATCTGAAAAAGGGCTGTCTGTCTTAAAGAGAACCAGGGGTGCACAATATTCTGAATGGTTGAGAAGAGAATCATACATTTTGGAATGTTTGTCTCAAACCAATCTCCGTGTTCCAAAGGTATATCAATTTTTTCAGCACCAAGATGAAGCGGAGGGCATCCAGTCTTGGTTGCTAATGGAGTATTTACAAGGGGAAACCATACGCAAGATTTTGACGCATGAAAATGATTCAGGCACGAGGCACAACATTCTTTTCGACTTCGGAAGAAGTTTACGAGAACTCCACTCCACGTCTTGTCCTGATGAACTTAAGAGTAGCGAAAAATGGCTCGATATGATTCTCAACCAAGCTGAGTATAACTTAGAGCACTATAAGGTTGATGGTACAGCGGCATTACTTGAAAAATTAAAAAATAAAAAGCCTACTGATTTTGAACAAACGCTAATTCATGGTGACTGCACCATTGATAATTTCTTGGTTCATGAGGGTAGAATATCCGGAATCATTGATTGGAGCGGCGGTGCCTACGGAGACCCTCGGTATGATGTATCTTTAGCTATAAGACCAAAGCCCAATATTTTTCAATCAAGTAGAGACCATCAAGCTTTCTTCGATGGGTATGGAAAAAAGATCATTACCGATGAAGAGTACGAGTATTTTGAAGATGGTCTCTATGCATTCTTCTGATGTAGTGAGTCGCGAATACTGCCACATCAAGCTTGTCTATTTTACGCAACCCACACATGTGGAATGATGGCGGAAATAGCAAGGAGGGGCGACGCCCCCCTCTTTTTGTTGGATTAAGTACTATGAACAAAAATAAAATGCCATTAGCTTTCGAGCGGATAAAAACTTTCCTATGCAGTTGGGTGATGCAAGCGTGAAGCAAAGTTCAAGTCATTGTTATCATTAAGTCTAATAACTTTTTCTTTGTATAATCGTAACCGGGATTCGAGCTCATCTCGACTTCTTTCAAAATCTCTCGTCCATTTATACATCAGTTTTAGCATCCCAATATCAGGTTTATAGTTACACTTTTCAATTCCAAGATTTTGTTTGAGAAACCGGGTTAATATTCTTATTCTGCGCTTCCACAAAGGAGTATCTAGAAATATGATTGTATCCGCCATTTCAAATAAACAACGATATGATGGTCGGTCTGTACCTTCGAATATCCATTCACCATATGTATCAATGTCCTTAATAACCTCAATCTGCTCATCTGCGGTTCGTTTATACCTTCCGGTCTCAGTTCGATGATGAACAATGCTATCCAACTCATACCAAGGAATTTTTAATTTTTCGGATAGTCGCTTGGCAAGTGTTGTTTTACCGCTAGCTACTATTCCAATTATGAGAACCTTTTTCAAGTGATTACACCTCACATTGACATTATGGTTACGAGTGTTCCCTGGTCACTAGTTAGAAACTTGTTAGAATAATTATAACGTATCATATGGAACCACCATAAGAGGGTTATTTACGTCAAGTTGATATTCGAGAAAATTTCAGGCGCGTTAGATAACCGTAAACTGTCCTTATGACTACTCGTCCAAGTTGCTAGCTACTGGTACTTCTTACTACTCGGTTGCTTAGAAGAGGAATACGAGCGTCTTAGGGCAGGTTTTATATTAGTCTGTCACATAGCTTGAAGCGATTCGTTCGTTAATGAAGGGGAAGTTAAACCTTCTAGCATGAAGCTGTCAATATCACCTTCAATATACTCTAGGAACAAGTCTTGCACGTCAACAGTTCTTTCCTTGACTTTCAGAAGATTGCGATGCACGATGTCGGTAGTAAAGAGCAGATCAGAGGGTATGCCGAACAGATGGATGCGGATATTACGGAGTTTACGTTGGCTTCACAATTTCGATGCAATGGATCCGACGGATACCTGGCGTGGCTAGAAGACGTATTGGAAATTCGTGAAACGGCGAACGCAGATGATTCGATTTCGATTATGAAATTCAACTCTATGATGACCCGAATGGATTGCGAGACGAGATCCGATCATCCATTCCATCTATCTGTATAATGCCGAAACGGGAGACATCTCATGAAATATTAGGAATGAAGCTTAGGCGGCTTAAGCTGATACGGCTCTTCCACAGTCAACTTTGCGAAGGGGGCCGGAGCTTCCATTGAACGCATCGCCAGCGAGCGCTTCTCGCTGGCGATGCGTTCATTCGCATTCTGGACTAAAACGTTCATTCATTAGCACAATTTCGCGAATGCTCGTCGAATGACGCCCGGCTGTGTTACGATAAGGTCAAGATCGCTAACGGAGCAGGTGGCTAAAGATGTGGAAACTAACCGGTTCGATCCGATATCAGCTGTATATCTCTTATGCGCTGCTCATCGTGCTTGTGACCGTTATATATGTAGGCGCTTTCTATCTCTACGAATCAAGACAAATTACGACCCGTTCCTTAACGTCCATCAACGAGCTATCCTTAAGCTTGTCGAATAAATTGGATCTTGAGATACAGAAGTTGGATAACGTAACGCTAAGTGTGGCTTATTCGAACCTGATTAAGGATCGGCTGCTTCGGCTATCCGGCAAGCGGGACCCTTCCGACCAGACGCCGTATTCGGCGGATCAGATTGCGGACATCAAGGAGCTTAGCGAAATTATGGTCGCGGCTATCGGCCCGACACAATCCGTCAGGGAACTTACGATTTACGACTTTGAAGGGAATCGGATCTCGACCGGAGCGATGTTCAAATACACGAAAGAAAATGTAACTGAAAAACCATGGTATGAGGCTGTCATTAAAGGCGGCGGAGGAATCGTGATCGGCATGCCGCAGCCGGATGACGAATTGGCGAAGTCGTTTGTTTATTTTAAGGACAAATATTTTATTTCTTTATTTCGCACGTACTTCGGAGGTTTCGGAGAAGCTAAGGGGATCATCAAAGCCCAGCAAGACGCCGCGACCATCTTCAGCAGCCTCATTGATCTTGAGCGTCTGAGCGGCACAGGGAAACGATTCTACGTCATGGACGAAAGCGGCTATCAGTTATATCCATACGATGGAGAGGATAAAACCGGAAGGTATTACTTTGAGCAGCGGGCGAGCCAGGAGCGCCATCCGGTATACGTAGACAACCCCATTAACGGAGAGAAGGAACTGGTGTCGTACCACTTGTCAGAGGAGACAGGCTGGCTGCTTGCAGTTGTAACTTCAAAAAACGAATTGTTCGCTTCTCTCAAACAGTTTACAGGAACGGCAGCGGCCATTACGTTGGTCATTCTTATTGTCACGATGCTGTTTTCTTATTATGCAGCGCAGAAAATTACAAAGCCGATTGCCAGATTGCATTCTTCCATCAAAAAAATCGACTTGAATGGCTCGCTTCAACCGAGGCAGCATCCCGACAGCGGCATCAACGAAATCGAGGCTTTGCATGTAGCGTTCCAAAGTATGCAAGCAAATTTGCAAAATTCAGTGGATAAGCTGTTGTATTCGCAATCGCAGGAAATTAGCTCGAAAATGGCCGCGCTTACATCCCAAATGAATCCTCATTTCTTGTTTAATACCATAACGACGGTCAGTATTATGGCGGAAGAAGGCATGTCTGAGGAAATCGCTCGTCTTTGTCAGAAGCTGTCTTCCATGCTGCGCTATATTTCGTCAGAGGAGTCTAACGTCGTCAGTCTCGGTGCGGAAATCGATTATACGTCCGCTTATCTGGAGTGTATGAAAATCAGGTATCAAGATGATCTGACCTATACCCTCGCCATATCGGACGAATTGATGGAGATCCCGATCTCCAAGCTGATCATTCAGCCTTTAGTCGAGAATTGCATGAAACATGCGATCCATGTAGATGGACCTTGGAGAATAAAGGTGGAGGGTTATGTAGAAGGAGACGAATGGCGCATCACCGTATCCGACAACGGCCCGGGCATGTCGGAGGATAAGCGGCGTCTATTAAACGACAAGATTGACGAACTGGAGGCAACCGGCAGATTCCCGGGGTTGAGCGTTGATGGCATGGGGCTGCTGAACATTTATTTTCGATTGAAATTCACATACGGGGAACAAATGATGTTTATGATCGATACGGCAGTGCAAGAAGGATTCTCCATAACCATTGGCGGGCCGCTGGCAGATTGATTGAACAAAACAGAGGGGGAGCGGGAGATGGGCAACAAAACTTACGATGTATTGGTTGTGGAAGACGAGCCGATGATTCTGAACAATATTGTCAAGAAGCTTGAACAATCGGACCTGGGCTTCACTGTGACGCAGACGGCAAAGAACGGAAAACAGGCGCTGGAGCTGGTTCAGGGGAAGCTTCCCGATGTTATATTCACGGATATTCGTATGCCGATTCTGGACGGCATTCAGCTCATCCAGCATATCGATGCCCACTATGCGTCTATACGCACGGTTATTTTATCAGGATACAGCGACTTCGAGTATGCGCGGACTGCTATTCGATACAACGTCCGCAGTTATCTCTCGAAGCCGCTGGACAAACAAGACTTGCACGAGTGCCTGCTGAAGCTGAGAATCGAGATGGACGCGGAGCATGACAGCGTGCTTGAGCGCATGAAGGTGCTGAAGGCGACACAAGGCGAGAATGTGCAGGATTCCATCGAGAAGCTGCGTCTGTTCCTGAACGAGAATTACATGCACGACTTTCGGCTGGATCAGATCGCCCAGCAACTGAATTTCAATTCCTCTTACCTGAGCAAATGGTTTGTCAAAATTGTAGGCGAGACGCCTTCTCTATATATTATCAATTTAAGAATTTCGAAAGCTAAGCGGTTGTTGCTATCGGTGCAGGAGCTATCGGTGAAACAGGTTGGTGAGATGGTGGGATACGCCGATCAGAATTACTTCAGCCGGCTGTTCAAGCAACAGACTGGGCTTAGTCCAAAACAGTACAGGGAGAATACGGATCGAGAGAAAATAAACACATAACTTTAAACGGTCATGTGCATAGCCAATAAAAGAAAGCGCACTCATAATAAAGGTGAAGCAAATAGAAAAGGGAGGCACCTCAATAATGGCAAGAATTAAAAAAGCTTTAACCATGGCTACTTGCGTGCTGACGATTGCCGCAGTGACGGCGGCGTGCGGAAACAACGGAAATAATAATCCTACTAGCGATCCGGCGGCGTCTTCAACCTCGAACCCGACGACGGAACAGCCGACCAAAAAAAATCTGACGTTAAGCGTCATGGCTTCACAGGATCAAATAATGGATGCCGAAGTCGAGCTCGCCAAGTCCTTCGAAGCGGAGACGGGCATCAAGATCGATTATCAAATCGTACCGTCGGACCAGTTCACCAGTCTGATCGGAGCCAAGCTAAACTCCGGTGAAGGCCCGGATATCATTGTGACGCAAGGCGGCAAGCTTACGCTGAAGTCGACGCTCGATCCAGAAAAAAATCTGGAGGATCTTTCGGGAGAGGCCTGGGTATCGAGCCTCAAGAAGCCGTTCGATGAAGGCGTCTCGTACAATGGGAAAGTATACGGATTGCCGCTATGGGATCTCGGGGGCACGTCCAGCTGGGTGCTGGTCTATAACAAAAAGATTTTCTCAGAGCAAGGACTTACGCCGCCGAAGACGTACGACGAGCTTCTGGCCGTTAGCGAGAAGCTTGCGGCAAGCGGCATAACGCCAATCTTCGAAGCGGGTTCCGACGGCTGGCACCATCAGCTTCCGTTGCTCGAGATGGGACCTCGCGTAGAGGAATTAAACGGCGGTCTGTACGACAAACTGAACGCCAACGAAACGCTTTTGGCCGATAACGCCGATATGCTGAAGCTGGTGGAGCAGGTAGCCGGGCTCGTCGAAAAAGGTTATTACGGCGACGAACATTTCAGCAACTCGTATGCGGAAGCTCATAACGCGATGGCCTCCGGGAAATTTGCGATGGTATTCGACAGATCGAACTTCGGCAACGAGCTTATCGCGAGCGTGCCGGATTCGGCGTACAAGACCGAAGACTTCGGCGCGGTTGTCATGCCGTTCCTGGACAACCAGACGTTGAACGTGAATCCGCAAGGTCCATCCAAGTTCGTGTACAAGAAAGGCAAGCATGTTGCGGAAGCGAAGCAGTTCCTGGCTTATCTGGCCGAGCCTGCCAATATGCAGACGTATTTGGACCAAACGAGCCGCTTCTCCGAATTGCCGTTCGAAGGCGTGACGCCAAAGCAGAATACGGTCCTGGAAGAAATCAAAGCGGGCAGCAACGGACAGGAAGGCGCGGTGCTGCAAGCGGGAGTCAGTTACATTGATCCGCAATGGATGGATATTGGCAAAGACTTGACAGCCGTCTTCTCGGGCAAGTTAAAGCCTGCCGATCTGCTAAAGAACATCGATAAACGCAGGGAACAGCAAGCGACCGCTCAGAAGGATCCGGCCTGGGCGAAGTAAGGCACGAGGACACGGACACAGGGACCTTCGAGGATCAAATCGAGGGTCCCTGTGTTTTCCCAGGGGAAATGAACACATAAAGTTAAGCGTTTTCGTGCATAGCTTGTGAGGTACCGCTCCTTCATAATAAAAATAGCGATTACATAAGTCGAAAGAAGGAGAAGAACGATGAACTTTCAAAAAAAAATGTATCCTGCGTATTTTTTATTTGGCGCGCTGGCGCTCTACGTCTTTTTGTACGTCTTTCCGAGCCTGGTAGGCATTTATTATTCCTTCACGGATTGGAGCCGGTTCGACGATGCGATCCGTTTCATCGGCTGGGACAACTACAAAGCCATCTTTTCCGCTGACGAAAACTATTTGTTCTATATAGGGAACACGCTGAAGCTGACCGTCGTGACGACGATTCTGAAGACAGTGCTCGGGCTGGCGCTCGCTCTGATCGTGGGCAGGAGCCTGTGGGGGAAAAACTTCCACAGGGCCGTTATCTTCCTGCCTTCCGTGCTCTCGTTCCTGATTACTGGCTTGACCTTTCAGTCCATTCTGTCCCCGTCCGGACTGTTGAATTCGTTCCTTCGCACGCTCGGCCTGGACGGCTGGACGCGTAATTGGCTGTACGAAGGCGACTGGCCGTTCTGGTCCATCTACGGGATCGATGTCTGGAAGGGCATGGGCTACATCATGACGATCTTCCTGGCGGGTCTGATGACGATATCCAAGGAATACTACGAAGCGGCGGATATCGACGGCGCGCACTTCTGGGGCAAATTCCGTTATATTACGCTGCCGCTGCTCCTGCCTTCCTTCGCGGTAACGACCGTGCTGAACCTGGTATACGGTCTGCGCGTATTCGATATCGTGTATGTATTGACCCAGGGCGGGCCGGGCGACCAGACGGATGTGCTTTATACCGTCATCTTCAAATTGTTCGGATACGGTTATTACGGGCTCGGAACCGCGTTGTCTTCGCTTATGTTTGTGATCATGGTCGTAATCGGTTATTTCATCATCCGATTGCTTAACAAGGAGGTAGAGGCGTAATGACAAGACGACCAGGGATAGGGGCAACCTTGCGACATCTGGTGGTGTGGGCGGTCTCTTTGGTCATGTTGATCCCGCTATTGCTGATCCTGCTGAATTCGTTCAAAACGCAGGGAGAAGCCGCGTCCATGAGCTTCGAATGGCCGAACAAGTGGGAGTTCTCTAACTATAGCATCGTTATCGAAAGCGGAAAGCTGCTTCAATCCTTCGGGAACAGTATGTTGTATTCCGTCACGTCGGTCGTGCTGGGTATTATCTTGTGTTCGATGGCAGCGTTTGTGTTATCGAGGAAAAAAACCAGATGGAACCGATTTATTTATTTCTTCATTGTGCTGGGCATCGCGATGCCTGTCAATCATATTGCATTGATCAAGGTAATGCAGGCCTTCAATCTCATGAATACGCAAGTGGGACTAAGCTTGCTCTATACAGCCCTGCAAATTCCATTCAGCGTGTTTCTGGTGTACGGCTTCGTCTCCACCGTCCCCCGTGAACTGGACGAGGCCGGAGTGATGGACGGCTGCGGCAGCAATACCTTGTTCTTCCGGGTCATCTTCCCGCTGCTGATGCCGGTTGCGGTTACCGTTATGCTGCTTAACTTTCTGGCGTCCTGGAACGAATTTATTTTCCCGCTTTATTATTTGAACAGTTCTTCCTTATGGCCGATGACGCTTGCCGTCTACAACTTCTTCGGTCGATACGAGACAGCGTGGAATCTGGTCAGCGCGGATATCGTATTGACGAGTCTGCCGGTCATCGTGATTTATTTGCTCGGGCAAAGGTACATTGTATCGGGAATGACGGCGGGTTCGGTCAAAGGATAAAGCCGCACAAAGCTCCGGCACACCAGAACGGGAAGCGCTAAGCTCCTCAAACAGAAAACAGGTGAGAAATGCCTGTATCTGTCGGGGAGCTTATTCCATTATTTGTGTGGTAAAATACAACAAAATTGGATTGTGACTTTGAAAAAACGACCATATCTACGATTATAGGGCTAGAGTCAAGTCATGAACGCAGAAAATTAACACATAATAGTCCCCTTTTAAGTCCATAGAAATTTTAAGTAAGCGCATTCATAATGAAGTGGAAGACAAGAAGAAACACATGGTAATCGGCGCGAGGGAAAAAAGAGGTTGTACCCTTGCGGCATTTGCCTCGGCCAAGGCCGAGGAGTTATTTATATCCAAGGAGGTTTTATGAAAGTGAGAAAACGGGCGTTAATCTGGATCATGACTTTGGTAATGATATTTCCCATGCTACCGTTCTCAAGGTCGGTAGCTGCGGCTGACAGTGCGCCAAGCGCAACGATTTATGTGGCTACAACCGGAAATGACAATACAGGCAACGGAACGCAAGCAAATCCGTACCAATCGATTGGCAAGGCAAAAGAAGTGGTAAGGACTTTGCCTAAGATCGGCGGCGATATCGTCGTTCAAATTGCGGATGGGTTTTATTCACTGGATGAAACCCTTGTTTTTACGGCGGAAGATTCCGGCAGCGCAACCAGCACGATTCGTTATGAGGCGGCCCCGGGCGCGAAGCCGGTCATCAGCGCCGGTCAGCTGCTGGAACAAGGCGCATGGACAGAAGCTGAGGGCCTTACCCAGACGGGTGGCTTAAAGGCCTATAAAACTCCCCTTAAACGGAGTGACAAGCTGCGCGCGATCTATGTCAACGATAAGCGCGCCAACATGACGCTGAGCCCGGAAATAACGTCGGCCAACAGAACCGTCACCGGCACCCCGACAGTCAGCTTTAGCGCTGCCGATAACCCTTGGGCGTGGCAAAGTGGCAGCAACATTCGGGGAGGTATTGTATTCGATGCCAGCGTCGGCCTGACAACGGCAACGAAAAACCCTCAAAACATCGAAGCCGAAAGCATGGGCGGCGCCAGATGGGCAAGACCTTTTATCACTTTCGCATCGATCGAAAATGCACCGGCAGCCAGCAACAAGCCTGGCGGCGTCATGCTTCGGTTCCAGATGCCGTACGCAGCGATTTCACTCTCATTGGGGTTTAACACGGAATACAATCCAGGCAATAATCAAGTCATCCGAAATGCTTTCGAGTTTTTCAACAAACGTGGCGATTTCTATTTCGACCAGGCGGAGGAAATGCTGTATTACATCCCGCTTGAAGGCGAGGATATCAATACCGCTGAGGTGGTCGTTCCGAGACTCGAGACTGTCCTCGACATAAGAGGGATTCCCGTCGGAGATCGGTTGAAGCCTGTTCAGGGCTCGGATGATGGACGGGTCAAGCACATCACCTTCAATGGGCTGAAGCTTGCCCATACCGACTACAAGCTGTATGAACTAACGGGTACTTACACCTACAGCGATGGATCGGGTCCGGTGACAACCACTTCTCGAGGCTTCGCGTCCGTTCAGGGCACGATTTCTAGCACATCTTACTTTCCCAGCAGTATCAACTGGCATGAGACGTTCTATCGAGGCTATGACATCCCAACGGCAGCGGTCATCGTCAATGCGGCGAGGAACATTAAGATTCTGAACGGCGAAATCGGACTTACCGGATTTGTTGGCATCCATATAGAAAACGATGTCAAGGATATTGAAGTGACGGGCAACTATATCGTTGATACGCTCAGTTCTGGCGTTGTTATCGGACATCCGCATCATATCTATGAAAATGATAAGCCGATTACGCATGAATCGAGCAATGCGTCCATCAGAAGCTGGTCTGGTGTGGATAAAGAGAAGTTTGCGGCGGGAACGGAAGCCGTGCCGGAAAATATTTATATTACCAATAACTTTTTGTACAGGAACTGCTACGGATTCCCAGGTGCCAACTCCCTGCAATCCTTCTACACAACGAACATGCAAGTCCTGCATAACTACATTTATGACTCGACTTACGGCGCCATGAGTATCGGCTGGGGCTGGGATGAATACGATGGTTATGGCTTTACCTCCCATGGCACCGACAAGACCGGCGGCCCTTACCATGGCACGCATGAAACGAGTCTTTCAAGGTCTCCAGAGGCCTCGACCACGTCCAGGAACAACAAAATTAACTATAATCGGATCGAGGAAATTGCGACGGTGGTGAACGACACGGGAGCCATTTACTCCCTCGGACGGCAAGGCGATCCGGGCAATTTGCCGGGCGGAGGGACATGGGATACTGTCAAAAATTTGACGAACAGCCCGGTCACCGACAAGAACAGCAACTGGCATCCGGACAACTGGACGAACTACACCGAGATGAACTACAACTTCCTGGATCCGAATCCAACGGGTAAACCGACGAGCTCCAACAACTGGACAAACGGGTTCCATCCGGACGAAGGCAGCACATTCATCAAGATGATCGGCAATGTCGTGCAGTCTAAGCTTTCTCATGCTCCCGGACAAAGCCGTCTGTTTGAATTTAACAACTGGAAGCGTAAAAGCGATATGATTGCCATCGAAGGTTACGTGGATGGGAATAACAACCAGAATGGCGCACCAAGGATTGTGAACGACAATTATAAAAGCGAAGCCCGCATTTGGCCGGTGAAGGGCAACGAGATCGTATTGAACTCGGGTCTGGCCAACGAATATACGCATATGATTCCAAGAAGTCTTATTGCCGATACTGAGTTTGAACTTGCTTCCAACGTCATCTTGGGTAAAGGAGATAGGCTGAGCCGCAGAGGGTTGCTCAAATCGGAAGATACGGTCTGGCTCGCTCCTCCGAACACAACCGTCTTCAATGAAGGCGCTACGATGACCAAAGCTGCCGGCGATGCAACGTCAATTCATGCTCCGTCTGCCGCAGGAGAATACAAAATGTATATCGTATACGGAGACGGCAAAGCAACGGCTACTTCCAAGTATACGGCATACGTCGATGCGAGCGCTTCGGCAACCAATGTGGAATCTGGAAAAAGCTACGAGGTTTCGGCTGTACAGCCGCTGAAGCTGACGTTGAGCAGTGATTACACCTTTACGCTGAACGGCAAGCTCGTGACGGATGGGTACGCAATCAGCACCGCTGGAAGCTGGTCCTTGATGGGCAGCACTTCGACGTCTGCCATGACGATCGACTTTACAACCACCGTATCGGTGGCCAACAAGTTGCTCCCGGCTGATGTGACCGTAGCCCCTGGCGGGACGGTCAGGTTTGCCCACGACTTGGACGACGCGACCCGTAAAATATGGATTTCCTCGTCGAGCGGCGGACATTTCGACGGAGGGGACGATGAATCCGTGGTCTCCGGCGACAAACTCGGGATGACGGCGCCCATGGTGCCAGGCCCTTACATTATTTTTGTAGTGGCGGATGACGGCGAAGTACTGAGTCAATCGCACGCTCGTGTTGTGGTGAGCGATCTGGAGCCTGCCGATATTCCTAGAGACGGCCTTGACTTATGGCTCAAGGCAGATGAAGGCGTGGAGAAAGATGGAAGCGGCAACGTGACCGGATGGGCCAATATGGGAGGCGTCCCGGCGAAGCTTGTCCCGGCGAACGTCCCCGGCAGCGGCGGCGACAATCTTCCAGTGCCAACAGGCAACCCCGCGCTCAAAAAAGATGGTTACGACTATGTAGAATTCGACGCAAACTCAAGGCCGCTGAAGGCAGCAGGCTTTAAGGATTATAACGGCAAGACGCAGATGACGATATACACGCTGGTTAGACCAACAACAAAAGCCAACAATTCCAGCGACCAGAATGGCCTTGTTTATTTCGGAATGAACGACGCTTACCAGACCTGGGCGGCCAACAACGGCTGGAGCGGCATTAATCTCGGCGTAGGGACAGACAGAGTCAATATCCGCTTTGGTAACGGAGATGGCAGCGTATCGGGCGGCGGGCAACAAATTGCAACCACAGCCACCGACGGTTTGGTCAGTGTTCGGGCGCAGTTGGACGGCAGCAATAGAGCCGTTTATGTGAACAACAGCATGATCGGCTCTGGAACCAACGCCAAAGCGCTTGCAGGGAACCGATCGGATCTGGGCGTAGGCTACACAATGGCGGCTGCAACCCCCTTCCGCTTCATGGGCAGGGTCTCGCAGATTCTCATTTATGACAGGGTACTGACAACTGAAGAGATTGCGAAAGTAGAAGCCTATTTTAACGAGGTCAAAGCCGGCCGCGGCGGCTCCGCGAATCCAATTGTTCCGGCGGGGGGCGACAAAGCCCTTCTGAGCGACTTGATTGAAACAGCCAAGACCAAGGAAATGACGATCTATACAAGCGACTCCTGGCAAGCCTTTGCAAGTGCCTTAAGCGCGGCCCAAACGACTGCCTCGAATGAGGAGATCGGGCAGGAAGCGGCAGACAACTCTTATTACGCGCTGCGTAGTGCGATCAAAGCGCTCCAAACGGTACCGAGCGGAGTAGGAAGCGCGGCATACGGCACGCCTGTTCTCGGCGGCTCCGAGCTAGACCCGCTTTGGGACACGACCGTCACACTGCCGATCCTGAAGCATCTGACGATGGCGGACGGTCCGACGGACGGTTCTGGTAAAGTACTATGGGACGAAACGAACCTGTATGTGCTGGTACGCGTAAAAGACCCTGTGCTGAACAGCAGCAGCAGCAGCGCGCATGAGAAGGACTCGGTCGAAATTTTTGTGGATGAGACTAACAGTAAGCTGACCTCATACGGCCCAGGCATGGGACAACACCGAATTAACTACCTGAACGAGAAAAGCTTTAATCCAAGTAGTGCCAGTGCGGGTGTGGAGTCGTATGCCAAGATCGTGGATGGCGGTTATTACATTGAAGCCAAAATCCCGTTCAGAACGGCTGATCCTTCGGCTGATCATGTCATTGGATTTGATCTGCAGATCAATGACGCGAAGGCAGGCGGCGGTCGTCAGGACGTAATCATGTGGCACGACGCGACCGGACAGTCTTATGCGAACGGTTCGCAATGGGGTGTGGTTACACTTCTTGAAGAATCGAGTGAATCAAAAGAGAAGGCAGAGATCAGCGGTCCATCTACCGTTGTAGCAGGGCAACCTGTTGCACTGTCGATTGGAATCGACAATCCGGTCAATGGGTTTGATGCTTTCACCGTCGAAGTGAATTACGATCCCGAGAAGCTGGAGTTCGAGACCGTGACGGATCTGGCCGGAGTGGTCAGCTTGGCGGAAGGTGCTATTACCCATGTACGCAATAACTTCAATATTCTTGACACAGCAGTCAAGCAACAAGAAGGGAAAATTCTTGTCATTGCTTCTACGACGGGCAGTTTGGAGCCAGAGGGCGGCGAGCTGTTCGTGTTGAACGGCAAAGCAGCAAGCGACGCCACTGCTGGCACGACAAACGTATCCCTAACCAATTTCGTGGTCACTGCGCAAGCCGAGGCCCGCAGCGTCGATACCGCAAAAGCCGTTCTCGACATTCAAGTGAGAGCAGCGGATGGTGCGAGCCTTGCAACGGTTGTTGCACAAACGAAGGCATTGCTGAGTGCTGCTACAGAAGGTACACAGCCTGGACAATATCCGACCGGATCAAAAGCCGTATTGCAAGCTGCGATTCAATCGGCGGAGGCTGTCCTGCATAATCCTGCTTCAACGGCCGAAGAGATCGCACAAGCGATCACAGCGCTTAATCAAGCAGTTACTGTCTTCCGAAACGGTGTAATCCCTTATCCTGGCGTCAACAAAACGGAATTGATCGCAGCCATTGCAGCTGCGGAATCGAGATTAGGTACAATCAATGAAGGCAACAAAATCGGTCAATATTCCCTCACTGCCATCAACGCGTTGAAAGCAGCGGTTCAGCAGGCAACGACAGTGAGATATGATGGAGGGGCTTCTCAGTCTGCGGTCAACGAAGCCGTTGCCGCCCTTAATGAAGCCGTGAATGTCTTCGCAGCACAAATCATTACATTTATACCTGGTCAAACTGCAGTCTCTATTCGCGACCTGTCGTATTTGGCTAAATACTATGGTACGAAATCAAGCGATTCGGATTGGGACAAAGTCGAGAAAGCAGACCTGTTTGATCGCGGCGAAATTACCATTCGTGAATTGTCCGCGGTTGCCAGAATGATTGTTGAGAACTGGCTAGCGGAATAAGGAGTCGCCCGGCCTAGAGGATGAATGCCTTGCAGGCCGGGAAATTCCTCCAGAAATGATGAGGTTAACAATACGGAGGGCGGTACTATGCCGACCTCCGTTTGTTAGTAAGCCCCCCCGGTATGACAGTAATTCGGTTCCTATGCATCACATGTCTAAACTTGCAAAAAGGATGGATGATCCGACTATGAAACGCAAAGTTCTGTTGTTATGTCTTTCTCTGATGCTCTCGTTATCTTTGCTTCCTTTTACCGCTTTTGCTCAGGATGCTTCCTTCTCCTTGTCCGTTAACAATGATAGCCCTGCAGTCGGCCAAAATATCCAGGTGACAGTGACCGGAGATCAATTGACCGATATGTACGGTTATGAAATAAACTTGACGTTTGATTCAAATCGCTTGCGTTATGTGAAAGCGTCCAGTCCTTTGCCAGGCTTCTCTGTGCCGATGGCGCCAAAGGACGGCAAACTTGTATTTGCCCATACGAAAGTCGGCAAAGTTGCCGGTGAAGATGGAAAGGCGGTTCTGGCTACGATTACGTTTGAAGCCATAGGGACAAGCCATAAACCGACAGTAGTCGGGTTATCGAAGGTGGAGCTCGTCAAAAGCGATTTAACCTCCACCATTCATGCGCCGCTTGTAGAACTGGAAGTGACGCCGGTCGGTAAACCGGTGACATTTAACGACCTTAACGGCCATTGGGCGAAAGAGGAGATCGAGTGGGCTGCCGGACTTGGATTCGTGAACGGCTATACCGACAACAGCTTCCGTCCGCAGAATCATGTAACAAGAGCAGAATTTACCGCGATGATCGTCCGGGCGCTTGAGCTTGAGTCCACAAGCAGCACAGTTCTTGACTTTGCCGATCTGGAACGTATTCCGGAGTGGGCCAAGCCATTTATCTCGGAAGCGCTGTCGGCTGGCATCGTTACCGGCTACCAGGACGGCACCTTCCGTCCACAGAGACTGATCAACCGCGCCGAAAT
Organism: Paenibacillus sp. 598K; assembly: GCF_003851045.1. Taxonomy (GTDB): domain Bacteria; phylum Bacillota; class Bacilli; order Paenibacillales; family Paenibacillaceae; genus Paenibacillus_D. Next base: position 18,039 of record NZ_BFBX01000037.1, read on the forward strand.
GGCGGTCATGGTCATGCGGACGTTGGATGGCAATCCGGACATCGGCTTGAAACCGACATTTGAAGATAGCGATAGCATTGCCGCCTGGGCGCAGCCGTCCGTTGCTGCGGCAGCCGAAGCAGGTTTGCTCAACGGCAGAGGCAATAACAGGTTTGAGCCTGCGGCCAACACGACCCGTGCGGAGGCGGTAGTTTTGATTCTGAGATTGATGGATTACAAGAACAGTGCTGCCAGCCGTTAGCTGTATCTGCAGGTGACCATAGGAGCCGCATTTACCTGCATGCAGGAAGCCCGAACGTATTCCGCGTTCGGGTTTCTGTGCTTGTGGATTCACGAACGGGCTGATAAAGGTCTGTTCATCTTGACGATTATGGTTGGGCTTCATATGGCGGGACCCAAGAGGGCTTCCGACATCATCGGCCGCACCCTAACAGGACAATAAAAATAAAGGCTATATCAATTTATTTAGTTAAAAAGGAATAGACTCTATTCGTGTAGTGTCGTACTATTCAAGTTGGGTGAGGATAAATGCTAAGGAGGTCATGAGGATGGATTTGCGTTTTACATTTAACGAGGATGTAGTGAATTATGATAAAATGCGGCCAACCTACGCCAAGGAATTATATGAGGCTATCCTGAACTTCTCGGGCTTGGACAGCACTAAAAATGCGCTAGAAATAGGCATCGGAACCGGACAGGCTACACTGCCTTTTCTCCACACGGGGTGCAAGCTTACAGCCGTTGAGCTTGGCGAAGATATGGCCAGGTTCTCCAAAGAGAAATTCGCAAGCTTTCCTAATTTCCACATCATTAACAGTAGCTTTGAAAAGGTTCATCTTGAAAACGATTACTATGATTTGATTTACTCCGCGACAGCGTTCCACTGGATTCCCCAGGAAGCGGGTTATCCTAAAGTCTTTAACCTTTTGAAAAGCGGCGGCGTTGTCGCCTTGTTTTGGAATCATGCCGCAAGAGTCAATGACGAACTGGATTGCGCCATACAGCAAGTCTACCGTAAATACAGGCCCACCCATCATTCTACGGTTCACAGATTCAGCGAGGAGAAATGCCTGGAAATCGCAAAAACCATCCAGGAATACGGGTTTGTTGATGTTGACTATCACTTGTATCAGCAGACAAGGGTTTTTGATGCACCGCAATATATGTCACTTCTTAATACCTACTCGGATCACAGAGCAAGACAAGACGAGATTCGTCTTGGCCTTGAAAGTGAATTGACCCAAGTCATAAATGACTTCGGCGGTAAAATAGATATCAACGATACGATGGATCTTTATTTGGCACGGAAGCCTTGAAGTCCGCTCCCACAGGTATCCTTTCTCCCTCGCCGCCTTGGAAATCTGGTCGACCTCATCTACACGCAAGCCGGCTATTCTAAACCTACATAAGGCTTAGTCATCAAGAGTCGCCGACAAAAGAACAAGCTGCTGAAACAGTGGCGGGAGGCTTTAAGCGAAGCGCATGGAACAAATGCGACCGTATAACAAAAAGGCATCGGAGAAGATGCCTTTTTGCATTATCCACCTCAGCCGGTTGCGGC
>NZ_BFBX01000037.1:19666-90487 GCF_003851045.1 Paenibacillus sp. 598K
GTGGCGGGAGTGTTCAAGGCCTGCCTCTTCTTACTCTTCCGTCAGAAATTGCATCAACAGCTCCAATTGCTTGGTCATGTCTCCGTCGTCTTGGCCATCCGGCCCTAAAGCGATCAACAGGTCTTCGCGGACATGCGGATAGTGCTGCGCATGTTCAATTTTTGCACAGATGGCGGACAGGGCGGTGCGGATGCCCTTGCGCAGTTCAGCCCGGTAATCCTCCTCCGGGTGCATCTCCGGCATAATAAGCTCCCGGCATTCCCATACATGCGGCAAGGTTCTCGCCAATTGCATGGCATTCTCTTGATCCTCCCGCTTCAAGTAAAGGAAGCAGAGATTGGCTCTCGTGGTGCTGCGGACCTTCTCGTTCGTACTGTTTGCAAGGACACGCTCTGACAAGGCAATCGCTTCGCTCCTCCTTGCGAAGCTCATCCATGCCCATGGTCCATTCTCAGCTTGCGCAGCTTTTCTCGCAAGCGAATTTGCATTCTTGTCCACGGCTCTTTATGGGTTGAAATTGGTGCTAAGGAAAGGATACGCCATGCAACCCGTTTCCACCATATCTCATGATGTGAGTTAAAATCAACCAAAGTGTGAGTCCGTCCGCATTCAAGAACCGATATGGATCACGGATTTCGTGTAGTAAAATGAAGACGGCTGCCCGAGGATAGAGTGCATGGAGCATTATAATGTGAAGTGGGAGCCACATTTACGAGTAATGCGGTTGTTTTTTCTCAGCTGCAGGGCGTTGGTTATTCGCAATCATTTCCCCGAACGGGCTGATAAAGGTCTGTTCATCCTGCTGATTCGGGTTGGGCTTCAATAACGGAAACAACAGTTCAGCCGTCCTATAAGCTTCTTCTAAGTGAGGATAGCCAGATAGAATGAACGTTTCTATGCCTAGATCCGCATATTCCTTTATTCTAGCGGCAACATTTTCTGCACTTCCGACCAAGGCTGTTCCTGCACCTCCACGCACAAGTCCGATACCTGCCCATAGATTAGGGCTGATCTCCAGTTTTGAACGATCTCCATTATGCAGCGAGGCCATACGTTTCTGTCCCTCAGAATCCATTCGCTTAAAAATCTGTTGCGCAGAAGCAATGGTTTGCTCGTCTAGATGACTAATTAATTCGTCGGCTGCCTGCCAAGCTTCTTCTTCCGTTTTTCGTACAATGATGTGTAGACGGATGCCAAATTTAAGCGAACGTCCTTTGGCTGCGGCCAGCTTGCGTAAGGTATTGATTTTTTCTTCCACTTGCGCCGGAGGTTCCCCCCATGTCAAGTAGACATCGACATGTTCAGCCGCAACTTCGTGTCCAGCATCAGATGAACCTCCAAAATAAAGGGGGGGATAGGGCTTTTGGATGGTCGGATAAAGCACTGTACCGCCTTCGATTTGAAGATGGGTCCCTTGATGATCTACATGCTCGCCTTCTAATTGTTTGCGCCAAATACTTAAAAACTCATCCGTAAGTTTGTAGCGTTCATCATGATCTAGAAACAAGCCATCGCCTCTTAATTCAACGGGATCGCCGCCTGTCACGACATTAATGAGAAGCCGTCCCTTTGAAAAACGGTCCAGTGTAGCGGTCATCCGTGCTGCAAGTGTAGGGGAGACCAAGCCTGGGCGAACCGCCACTAAAAACTTTAGCTTCTCTGTAACAGGTACCAGTGAAGAAGCAACGATCCACGGATCCTCGCACGATTTGCCCGTCGGGAGCAGCACACCTTGAAAGCCTAATTCATCTGCGGCCTGGGCGATTTGTTTGCAATAGGAATAGCTGACGGATCTTGCTCCATCACGGGTTCCCAAATAACGGCCGTCTCCGTGAGTGGGTATAAACCAAAATAGTTCCATGTTTATGGCACGTCCTTTCTTAACCAAGAATGGATATTAGTACACGTCTTTGCTGGATTCTTTTATTAGCTTCCATATCGGATCGGTAAGGCTCTCTTTTTCGAATTTCACATACTGATTGGCATAGGCCCGTACCGGGTCACCGGCATAGAAGCGTTCATACAATTCGTGGCGTGAACCAAGAGGGCTTCCGATTAAATCCCACCCCAACTTGAAAAGTTGTACCTTTTTCTCGGCGCTAACGGCAGCCCCTTCGAAATACAAATGCATTTGATTGGATATTGGACCATAGAAGTCTTCCATTCCAGAAGGAGTTTGAACGAATCCGCCACCGCCTACCTGCTGCAAGATCTCTATAGCTCTCGGGTAATACTTTGTCCCGATATTTCTGGCTGTATCGATATAAGATAGCTCGGGTACGAGTACCCCGGATTTATCTGGTTTGGCCATCGTTTCGGAGGCGATTACCAATGCTTTCATCACATCAATCTGGGTAATTAATTCTCCCAGCTTCTCTTGTATGTGCAAATACCCCTGTACACCAATCGATTCAGCCACAGCGAAGGCGACTCCAGTAACGAATTCTAGCTTTGATACATAGCGGACCACAGTCTGATGAAAAGCGAGCGAATTTGCCGTTTTGTTCGCCCGAAGCTTCAGCACGGTTTCCGAATTGCCATAGAGAAGAACTCTTTCCCATGGAATAAAGACATCATCAAAAAAGAGGACTGCATCCATTTCCTCATATCGCGAACTAAGAATATGATTTTGCGCACGATGATCGGCAAATGATTCTCTGCAAACGATATTCAGGCCTTCAGAATTGGCAGGAACAATTAACACGTGTGCGTGTTTATGGTCCTTCTCTTCAAAGTTTAGGAAAGAGAAAATAATAAAATCATGGGTATAGGGGGCGCCAGTCGCAATCATTTTGGCTCCCCGAACAATAATGCCTTCACTTGTTTCCTTCACGACATGCAAGAAGCGCTCGTTGATTCTACTATCCTCCAACCCGTTGGAACGATCGATCTGAGGATCTAATATGGCGGTAGTCAGGAAGAGATCTTTATCTCTCGCTTCTTCGTAGTACGCCGTAATTTTTGACTCAAAATGCGGATCAAGCTTCCCGATTTCCTCACGTGCTGCGTACCAGCCCGTAATCATTGATCGGCCATAGTCGGACAACCTACTCATCATGCCGTGAGTTTCTCTGGACCAAAGGTCAAAGCTAGTTCTTCGTTTGTCCAAATCCTGGGACGAGTAAGGCACCAGGAAGGAGCCATGAACATACTTTTTGCCCCCTGGGGGTACGAAACCGATGCTCTCCCGTATGCCCGGCTCATCCAGCATATTGAATAATCGGGAAATGGTCTTTAGTGTCCCGCTAAATGCTGGGTGTTGAGGTAAATGGTCGACCAATCCCCCGTCCAGCCATACCTTCCTCCCGTCATCAAGGCTTTGAATAAACTGTTCTCCTCGCAAATGCTTGCTCAACTCCTTATGAAGAAATAATTTGATAAACCCCATTGTAAAACTGGGGATTGTATGTTTATCATTATAGCTACATTCTATTTTCTAGCAATCGACAATAATTTGAGTAATGTCTGAAAAACAACACTTACACAATATGTGTTGGAAAACGGGCGTTTAAGCCACGGTTAGTAGTAAAATGAGTGATTTCAACCAATTCATAAAGGAGGAATGGAACATGGCTGCTGATTCCGCTGCGCAAGACCGTCGGATTAGTCGAACACGTCAGATGATTCAAAACTCAATGGTTGAACTAATTCTGGAAAAGGGCTTTGAAAAAATATCTGTGAAAGACATTGCTGATCACGCAAATGTTAATCGTTCCACCTTTTATGCACACTATCAGGATAAATTCGAACTGCTGGATACAGTGATTGAAGAAAAACTACACGTATTGTCCGATTCATTGCGCAATGTCAGTCACCAGTTTTTGAGCACTCGATTGAGGTTCGACGAGCCAGATCCGTTTCTATCCGTACTGTTTGCACACATATCGGGAAGTTTGAAATTTTATGAGGTGATGTTTGTACATCTCGAGCAGGATGTCTTTACGATTAAGATGCAAAAGGTGATTCGGGATGCATTGTATGAACGAATCTCCGGTCTAAAAATGGAACAGAGGCTATCCGTTCCACTTGATCTTGTCTTGGATTATGCAAGCTTCGCTGTCATGGGCGTAGCGCAAAGCTGGCTGAAAAATAATACGGTATACACTCCGCATCATATGGCCCTTCAGTTAACACGACTTTCTTCACTTGGCATATACAAAGCAATCGGGGTTGAATAAGGACTCGATTTTATTTCCAACAAACAGGCACCAAAGTGTTGGATATGCTTCAATTCATCTGAGATTGTTTGTTGAATTTCAAAATTCTCATCGGTATAATAGCACTAACAATACAAAGCCCACTGGTTTAGTTGGAATTGTGCATGGTGCTTGTATTTTAGTCGACTGGATCGCCAGAGACAGACTATCGCTATTAATGGACACCCATGTGCTCATTGATTCGAATTAGTCTGTTTTTTATTTGCAATACAAAAACAAATTTATGAAATGGAGAGGTGAAGCCTAATGTCTTTGAAATTCGCTTATTGGGTTCCAAACGTAAGCGGTGGGTTAGTCATTTCCAAAATTCCACAGAACACAGGCTGGACTTTTGAGGATAATGCTAGATACGCCCAAATCGCAGAACATGTCGGATTTGAGTTTGCGTTGCTGCAAACGCGCTTTATCGCCAGTTATGGCGCGGAGAACCAATTGGAAGCAATAGCCTTGGCATCTGCCTTGGCAACAGTTACAACGAAGCTCAAGTTGATCGCTGCTGTTCTTCCAGGATTATGGCATCCAGGTCCGATTGCTAAGGCGATTTCGACAATCGACCAGATCAGTAAGGGACGCGCTGCCATCAATATCGTAAGCGGCTGGTTTAAAGGTGAGTTTCATGGCTTTGGTGAGCCGTGGCTGGATCACAATGAGCGGTACCGACGTTCAGAGGAGTTTATTCGCGTTCTCAAACAGCTATGGACGGAGGAATCAACGGACTTCCGCGGGGATTTTTACAGAATTAATGGTGCTCCGCATAAACCAAAACCTAACGTAATACCGCCTGTATTCCAAGGGGGAAATTCAGCCGCCGCACGTGAGATGGCCTCGAGAGTATCAGACTGGTATTTCATGAATGGCAATACAATCGAAGGGTTCCGTACTCAAATAGAGGAAGTATCCGGACTGGCTGCCACTCATCATCGTAAACTGAATTTCGGCGTTAATGCGTTTGTCATCGTTAGGGATACGGAGGAAGAAGCGCGTCAGGTCCTGCGCGACATTATAAGTCATGCCGATCCCGAGGCTGTTGAGGGCTTCCGCAGCCAAGTTCAATTTGCCGGCAAGGCCTCTCCGGAAAGGGAAGGGATGTGGGCAAACTCCAACTTCGAGGATTTGGTACAGTACAACGATGGATTCAAGACCGGTCTGATCGGAACAGCTGAACAAGTTGCTGATCGCATCATCGAATTAAAGAAAATAGGTGTCGATCTGATCCTTACAGGTTTTCTTCATTATGATGAGGATATCCAGGCTTTCGGAGAGAAGGTCATTCCGTTGGTAAGGGAGAAGGAAGCGGCCCTCCGCAGCCTTTCTGTATGAATAGAAAAAGGTGATTCATCGTAACGAATGAGTTGTTAGCAACGCTCGAAAATAAAATGAAACAAGGAGAGATCAACCATGAGCATTAATCTTGAAAATACAAGCGCACCAACGAACTACGAGAGCCTGCGGGTCGAAATCCGAGACATTGTAGATAAGATTATTAAGCCTAGAGCAGAAGCAACCGACCGTGAAGGCACCTTTCCTAGATTAAACCTTCAGGCACTCGCGGAAGCTGGTTGGAACGGCGTCTTGATCCCTGAACGCTGGGGAGGACGGGGGTTGGATCATGTCGCATTTGCGATAGCGGCAGAGGAAATAGGGAAGGGATGCCCATCCACTTCGCTTGTTTATGTTATGCATGTCGGAGCCGTTCAAACGATCGCGTTATATGGGAATGATGATCAAAAAGAACGCTGGTTGAAGCCGGTGCGAAGCGGATCGGTTGGTACGTATTCAACGAGCGAAAGAGCATCCGGTGGCCATTGGTGGTTTAACTTCAGCGAGGCTTCGCGCGATGGAGAGGATTATATCCTCAATGCTGAAAAGTCGTTCACGACAAGCTCTGGACAGGCGGATTTCTACGTCTTCCAAACGAGGACGCCTGGTGCACAGACGCCTACGGACGTAAGCTTTTTCATCGTCGATAGCAAACTTCCCGGCATTACGTCGGGTGTCTGGGATGCGCTTGGTGTGCGCGGCAATCACAGCGGTCCCATTAAATACGAAGGAGTAAGAGTTGCCCCTCAAGATAAATTAGGGACGGAAGGACAAGGACGTGAAATTTTAGAGAGCGGGGTATCTCCCGTGTACTTGATCGGACTCGGTTCTACTTGGCTAGGCGTGGCGGAGGCAGCGCTCGAAGCGGCAACTGAATACGTTAAAGGCATGGTTCACCGCGATTTCAATAAACGCTTGGCGGATTATCAAATTATCCGTCAGCAGCTGGCTGAAGTAAAAATACTCGTTGAAAGCCTGAAGCCGTGGCAAATCTCCCTAGCTAAACAATTGGATGAACTGCAGGCACAGGGGCGGCCGCAGGTGGAACTCTTGCTTCCCCTTGTTGAATTCAAGATTCATGCAGCTGAGGTTGCGAATAAAGCGACAAAAGCTGCACTTGATGTTACTGGGGGGTACGGATATAAAAAAGGCGTATTTGAACGACTATTCCGCGACGCACGTGCAGGAATCGCCATGGGGCCATCCAACAATATTGCCCGGGAATGGATCGGTAAAGCACTAGTCGGCCTGCCGCTTGAACTGTGGCATGAAGGAGGGGACTAAGCGAGAGCTGCTCATCCCTGCGACTGCGTGATTGCGTATAAGGACAGAATCGTCTCGGCATAGCAGCTGCAGCCGTCACAGCTTCTTATTCCGCTTCCGCCGAGGCGATTTTTCTTTTGTATTCGGTGGGATAAATGCCGACAAGCTTATGAAAGACGTTCGAGAAATATTGAAGGTTGCTGAAGCCGACCGCAGCAGCGATTTCCCCCATTTTCAGGTGGGATTCCTCCAGCAGCCGCTTCGATTGCTCGATGCGCATGCGGTTGAGATATACGGAGAACATGTCCCCCGTCGTCCTGCGGAAAAGCTGGCCTAGATAGGCAGCGTTAAGGTTGAAGATGTCAGAGAGCGTCTTGAGGGACATCTCCTCCGCGTAGTTCCGATCGATGTAATCGATCAGCTTCAACACCGTAGGATGAGCGGCCTCCGTCTCGCGGGCACTTGCGCTTCCGAAATCTTCCTCTGTCCGGAATGCCTCTCTGTAGCTCGTTGCCACGGAGCGGTAGCCGTTGACGACCGGACCGAGCACGACGGAGACGTCCAGCTTCAAGTATCGTTTCACATTGGAGGAGCAGGCTTCCAGCCTCTCCTCCAGCTTGTCTCCGTCCATGCTTTCTACGGCGTTCCACCCGAACAGTAGAATCGGCTCCCCGTGCAAGCTCCGAAACGCAATACAGTCTCCAAAGCCGTTCATCGTTTCCTCGAAGACGTTCAGAATGGCCGAAGCCATCAGCCCGGAGGTGGCTTCGCCGTCCCGAGGCGGCGGCTCCTGAGTTACTCTGACGACCCGATAGTGCTCGAAAGAAAGGTCGATCCCGAGAAAATCTGCGCGGCTGGTCAACTCGTCGTGTCCAATGCGGTCGGCGACCCAACGGAAGAGGATGTTTTCTTTGACGATGCTGTAATTCTGCCGGTGATGAATCGAGAGCTGGATTTCGTGATCCAGCTTTTCGATGGTATTCAGTAAAGTGCTGGACAGCTCTTCTTCTTCGAGCGGCTTAAGTAAATAGTTTTCCACACCGTATACAATGGCCTTCTTCACAAGCTCGAATTCGTCATAGCCGCTAAGGACGATAAACTTGACGTTTAAGCCTCGCTTCTTCGTCTCGCGTATCAATTCCAATCCGTCTGTGACCGGCATCTTAATATCGGTGATGACGATGTGAATCCCATTTTGCTCCAGCGCGCGAAGCGCTTCGGCGCCGTTGCCGGCCATGGCGACGATCTCCGCCCCGTGCTCCTCCCAATCGATGACATATTGCAAGCCGTCGAGAATAAGCGGCTCGTCATCCACGATTAAAACCTTGTACATAATCCCGAAGCGCCTCCTTCGACCGGGCCGCAACGGTTACCGGGACTTCGGTTCCGCGACCCTTTTCGCTCATGATGTGTATCCCGCACTCGTCTCCAAAGATCAGTTTAATCCTCGCTTCAACGTTAAGCAGACCGATGCTTCCTGTACCGTAAACTCGCGGTTGCCGGAGCTGTTCCGCAATGGAGGCCAGCTTGTCTTCGTCGATGCCTTCTCCGTTGTCCGTCACGGAAATGACGATGGAGTCGCCGATCTGGCGACCGCGTACGGTAATGAGATTCCGCGATTTGCCCAGATCAATTCCGTGCGCGATCGAATTTTCGATAATCGGCTGCAACATGTGTCGGAATACGCCGAAATCGAGAATTTCTTCTTCCACGTCGAATTCGATTTCGAGCCGGCCTTGGAAGCGGATGTAGTACAGCTCTAGCAAGGACTGGCAGTAGTTCATCTCCTCGCGCACCGTGACGATCATCTCTTCTTTAATGCTGCTGCGAAACAGCTTGGCCAAAATCTTGATCATCTGACCGACTTCCGCGTCTCCCGATTTTAGCGCCTTCATCCGGATTGCTTCCAAAGTGTTATATAGAAAATGCGGATTGATCTGCGATTGCAGGGCGTATAGCTCGGCGGTTTTCTGTTTTAGCTCCGAATCCTTCCGACGCAGCTCCAGCACGAACTCCCGCTTGATATACTCGTCCAATTGCTCGCTCATCTGATTCAGATTTCTAGAGATGATGCCTACTTCGTCATAGTGTTCATTGACCGGTATGGCGGTCAGATTGCCTTTGCGAATTTCTTTGATACGAGATAGCACGTCTTTCAATCGCTTGGAGAAATGCCTCGTGCTCAGAACCGCCAGTACGATCGTAACCAGGAGACAGATCGAAGCGGCGATCAGCATCATTCGGGTAATGTTGCGGATGCCTTGATTGAGCTCGCCAAGCGGAATGATCCCTACGGTGACGAAGCGAAATTCGTCGTCTTTGGCCACGTTGACGATCGCTTCCCGTCCCTCGATGATCCGTCTGTCCGACGATTCCTGCACGAGATCCCAATAAGGGAAAGACTGATTGTAATATTTGCCCGAAGAATCGTAGACGACCTCGCCCTCCGTCGTCAGTACAAGCTGCGTTCCGATCAAATACTTGCGGTAAGGCTCGTAGGCGCGACGGAACGATTCCGTATCGTAGATAAGCAGCATGTATCCCGAATAGTCCGAAGGATCGTCAGGGAATCGAATATAGTCGTAGACGGCATAGACGGTGAGCGGATCGCTTCCACGGGAGCCGTTGAATGCGGGAAGAACGTACGTTTTTCTGGCATTAATATCGGCCGTGGTTCTTTCCGTCAAAGCTTGGCGAACGTGATCGACATAGTCGCTCAGCTTCATACCCGCGGAGTATCGCGTTGCGCTCATCTCATAGTCGAAGCTCCGATTCATCATGACCATATCCAGTATATTGGCATCGCTGGAGAGGACGGTATCCATCATATAACGATTGACGTAGGCGGCCTTCTCGCGCATATCGGCCGTCATCTGATCCGGATGCGCTTGAGGGCTCTCGTCGGCAAAGGCATCGTAGACCGAGTCCTTCTTGTCCGAACCGTTAAGGACGTATAGATTCGTCATCCGATTTTTCAGATTGCGGTTCTGCTTGTGGAAGTGATCTCCGACCAGTTGAAGCACCTGATTGTTGTAGGTGATCGCTTGCTCCTTCAGCAGCCCGGTAATATTGGTGACGATAATGAAGATGAGAATGCTTACGGTAAGGACGATAATAACGGAATACAGGAGTAGAAGCTTGTTAAAAAAGCGATTTCGAATGTAATTGTTAAAGAAGGACCGCATCGTGAACCCGCCCTTCGTGTCTGTCGTGATGTGGCTTCTAGCAGTAGGAATTTGACGAAGAGATGCCGATTCCTGCCGCGGATTCGGCTTATCTATAGTTTTTATTACAGATTTGCAATCTTTACAATTGAGAACGTATTCGGGCGTGCCCTATGATGTGAACTATAGAAAGGAGCGCCTTGGATGAACAAGACACAGAGAGCCGGCATGCTGCTGCTCATACTTCCCTTCGTCGCACTCGTAGTCGTTTTTAATTATTTGCCGCTGTTCGGCTGGTCGTATGCCTTCGTCGATTACAGCCCGGGAGTTCCGCTGATGGAGCAGCATTTCGTCGGCTTTAAGTACTTCCGGATTATTTTCGAGGGAGGCAACGATTTCGCGATCGTCATGCGCAACACGCTCGTCATGAGCTTGCTGGGCCTTCTGACATCGCCGCTTCCGATGATTTTTGCAATTGCGTTGGCGGAGGTTCGTGGAAAGTGGCTATCCAAATGGATCCAGACGGTGACGGCGATTCCCCATTTTATTTCCTGGGTGCTGGTGTACTCGATTTTCTTTACGTTCTTCTCGCTGGAGGACGGGGTCGTCAATAAGCTGCTGATGGACATGGGGCTGATCGAGACCGGGACGAATATTCTCGGCAGCGACGGCTACGCCTGGTTTTTCCAACTGATGGTGGCAACCTGGAAAGGAACGGGATGGGGAGCGATCATTTATTTGGCCGCCATCGCGGGCATCGACCAGGAGCTGTATCAGGCCGCCGATATCGACGGAGCGGGACGGTTTCAGAAAATCTGGTTCATTACCGTTCCCGGCCTGATGCCTACTTATTTCGTCTTGCTGCTGCTGGCCATCTCGGGCATACTGAGCAACGGCTTCGAGCAGTACTACGTCTTCCAGAATCCGCTGAACATCGACAAGCTGGAAGTGCTAGACACCTATATTTACACGCTTGGAATCGCTCGGGCCGAGTATGCGTTCTCGACCGCGATCGGCGTCTTCAAGTCCATCGTGAGCATCGTCCTGCTGCTGTCTGCCAACTGGCTGTCCCAAGCGATTCGGAAGCAAAGCATCATATGAGGGAGTCCCAGCGAAAGGAGAATACCGCCCTATGAACAAGAGCTGGAGAGAATATTTATTCCAATTCGCCAACTCGGGCACGCTTCTGATCTTTGCGTTCCTGTGCGTCTACCCGTTTTATTTTATCATCATCAATTCGTTGAGCCATCCAGCGGAAATCGCCAAGGGCATCTATTTCTTTCCAAGGGAGATTACGTTGTCCTCCTATGAACAATTGATGCAAATTCCGACGATCTTCCAGAGCATCTTCATTTCCGTAGCCCGGACGGTCATCGGAACGATCATCACTGTGTTTTGCAGTGCCTTCGTCGGTTACATGGTGACCAAGAAAGAGCTGCCGTTGCGCAGCTTCATCTATCGACTAATTATTATTACGATGTTTTTTAGCCCGGGGTTGATTCCCTGGTACATGCTGATGAAGACGCTGTATTTAAAAAACAATTTTTTGTTGTACGTCCTGCCCGGAGCGGTATCGGCTTTCTTCATCATTCTGGTGAAAACGTACATCGAATCTCTTCCAGCTACACTAGAGGAATCCGCGCAGATTGACGGGGCCGGCATTCTGACGATTTTCTTCAAAATCATCTTCCCGCTGTCGATGCCGATTATCGCCTGTATCGCCGTCTTCACCGCTGTCGGGCAATGGAACTCCTGGGCGGACAATTTCTACCTTGTGACGGACAGCAATTTGAACACGCTGCAATATTTGCTGTATACAAATCTCAAATCGAATATGGCGGACATCATGCGGACAAGCGCCTCCGGGACGACGCTGGGCGCCGATCTGGCGAGCACGGGCCGGGTGACGCCGATGTCGATCCGGTACGCGATCACGGTCATTACGGTCATTCCCGTCATGCTGATCTATCCGTTCATGCAGAAGTATTTTGTCAAAGGTATTATGCTGGGCGCAATCAAAGGCTAAGTTGAACATCTCCGGCTCTTCGCTGGAGTTGTCATATAAACAGAATGAGAGGGGTATTGGAATGAGGACAAAGGTGACAAAGGGAGCTGCAGCGGCGCTTGCGCTGATGCTCTTGTTCGGCTGCTCGAACAGCAACGGCAATAGCGGCGGCAGCTCCGGCTCCGGCGAGTCCGGGGCGGGAGGAGAGAAGCGGCAGGAGGTCTTCAAAATCAAGGTGGCCGCCAGTATCGCGGCTGCGGAGCCGAATGGGGTCATGCAAAATCCGGTCGCGAAAACGATCGAGAAAGAGCTTGGCATTCAGATGGACATGACGGCGGTCGGAGCCGATTTTGGAGAAAAGCTCAACGCGATGATCGCGAGCAACGATCTTCCGGACCTATTCTGGGTTCCGGATCCGGACAAGCAAATTCCAATGATGGTCAAGGCCAACCAACTGTACGAGTTGGACGATCTGCTGGCTCAGTACGGCGATAATATCACCTCCGATCCGAGCGGCAAGGCGATGATCGAGCTGAATAAGAAGACGTTAAGCCCGGACGGCAAGCTGTACACGATCGGCATGCTGAGAGGGGCGACGACCGGAGGCAATCAGCCGCTCGGCGCGAACTTCATCCGCTGGGACCTCTACAAGCAGCTCGGCTATCCTAAGCTGGAAAACTTCGATACGGACCTGCTCGATGTGTTGAGCGAGATGCAGAAGCTGGAGCCGAAAAACAAAGACGGGCAGAAGGTGTATGCGATCGGCGGCTGGTTCGCGGACGGTATGGGCTGGGGTGACTGGCCGATCACCTACACGCTGTCGTTTACGGAAGGCAAAGGCTATCTGACGAGCGATCGGACGGTCTATTACGATCTGGCCACGAACGAGATTTCTCCGCACAACGACCTGAAGGACAAGAACGGTATGTTCTGGCGTTCGCTAAAGTTCTATAACAAAGCGAATCAGATGGGCATTCTCGATCCGGAGTCGTTCACGCAGAAGTCCGACAAGTACGAGGAAAAAGTAAAGTCGGGCCGTTATCTATACAACGTGCCGGGCTGGCTTGTTACCGATATCAACAGCCACTTCGAGAAGGCGGGAACGCCGGAGAAAGGCATGGTGGCGCTGCCGCCGATGAATACCGACGCGTTCATGTTGATCAATAACTTGGCTTCGGGAGGACGGACATTCGCAATTTCGAAGAACGCGAAGAACCCGGAGAAGGCGATGGAACTGCTCAACTGGCTATCTTCCTACGAGAACGCCCGTACCGTCTGGAACGGGCCAGAGGGAGAGAACTGGAACATGGAGGACGGCAAGCCCGTTCCGACCGATGACTACTTGCAGCAAAGCTCCAGCGATCTGGCCTTCAACAAGCGGACGGGCGCGCTAATGTATCACCACTTCGTCGGCTTCGGCAGCGGGACGGTCGATCCGAAGACCGGTGTGCCGGTTAACCTGTTCGAGTGGTCGGACAAGGCGGTCAGCCGCCAGCTGAAGCCGGTTCACCAAGATATGCTGGAGCACTACAAGGCCGACAGTCTGTTCGATCTCTATTCGTCCAAAGTCAAAGTGTATCAGGAGAATGCGCTGTACCGTCTCGGAGAGCTGCCTGAGCATTTGAAAACGCAAGGAACGAATCTTCAGAACTATACGTTCAAAAATATTTTCAATCTCATTCTGGCGAAGGACGACACAGAGTTCGACAAGCTGCAAAACGATTTCATCGCCGGGCTGGACGACTTCAAGGTCGACGATATTTTCGCTTACTGGCACGGCAAGGCGGTCGAGCAGCAGCAAGAGCTTGCGCCGATCTTCGAGCTTCTGAAACAACAATAATCAGACCTAGTACGAAAAGGGGATGTGTGGGATGAGAAAAAGGATGGCGTCATTGGGTTGTTCGCTCGCTTTATCCGGTTCGTTACTGCTGATTCCGGCCGAGCCGAGCTTTGCGGCCTCCGGTCCGTCGTTGTCGTTTGATCTGTCCGCGCAAGGTCGTACGATTCATAACGCTTTTTCCGATATCAACGCTTGGGACTACGAGATCGATTGGACGACGAAAGCGGTGGGGAAGCCGGCGAATACATTCGCGACCCACTACCCGTTCGTCAAGAACGTTCAATTCATGACGGCAACCGGAGGCTGCTATGTCGGATACCCCGGCTGCAGCGCCAATCGGGACTTGTTCGCCGATCCTTCCGACCGCACGACGTTGACGGATTACGATTTTTCCCGGCTGATCGGCGCGCTTCATCACGTCGTGGATCAGGGGCTGAAGCCGCACATCAAAACCGGCAACATTCCGATGAAGCTGTCCGACGCACCGGAGGTCGGCGTGATGGAAGCGAATCTCAAGCCTCCTAGCGACTACAATCAGTACTACGCCTACATCAAGGCGCTGGCCGATGCGCTTGTCGCGGAGTTCGGGCTGGCGGAAGTGAAGACCTGGACCTGGGGCGTCTTTACCGAATACGAGAATCCAGAATGGTTTGACGATGGCGTGAGTCCTGCCTCCACCCAGACGGCCTTTTTCAAAATTTATGATTATACGGTCGCGGCGCTGGAGGCTGCGATCGGCGCGTCCAACTTAACGGTCGGAGCTCATAGTATGACCGTAACCGAAGGGTTGTGGGACGAGTTGGCCTTCATCGATCATGTCGCGGGAGTTGGTCCTAACGGCACGAACTATAAGACGGGGCTGCCTGGAACGCAGATCGATTTTCTGACCGTATCGTTCTACGATTTGAAGCCGGGGGTCCGGATGCCGGGTGGCAAAAGCCTCGTGGATACAATCGAGACGCTTCGCAAGCGCGCCGTCGCGAACGGGCTCGAGAACTTGAAGTATGGTATCGACGAAGGACGGATTAACTCCGGCTCCGATTCCAAGGCGCTGTATTCGCGGATCGTTGCCCACAGCTTCCAGGGCTCTTCCGACGCCAAGCAGTTCAAAACGATGCTCGACTGGAGCATCGACTGGTTTTCTGCTTGGGGGCTGAGCACGGAAGCGATCTGGGGCGGCGTGCCGGCAGTCTCGACGCATATTGCCAATCTCGGCTACCGCATGGTCGGCGACAAGCGACTGGAGGGCAGCTTCTCGGGCGCACCCGCTGACCCGAGCAATGAAGTGAACGGCGTAGCGGGCTATAACGCCGCGAGCGATACGGTTCATCTCATGATCTACAATCACAATAACGACATGAGTCGCACGACTGCGGAGACACCCGCCGTTACGCTTCGCAATATCGCTCCTGTCGCAGGCAATGCTGTTACGGTGAAGAAGTGGATCGTGGACGATTCGCACGGCAACTTCTGGCCGACCTGGTGGAACGACAAAGCGAACCGGGGAATTCCGGATACGGCGTATTCCTGGTCCAAGTATACGATGGAAGTGCCGAAAAGCCTGAAAAATACGGCCGACCAAAATTACTGGTACTCGCGGGAAGCCGATTACAAAGGGCTGGCAACTCTGACGCCAGTCACGACAACGGTGCCGGTCGTCGGCAATCAATTGACGTTGACGCCCGAGCTTGATCATCACGCCGTCGTCTTCTATGAGATTACGAACGCCCGCAGCGTGGGGACGACGGTTGTCGACGAACTGGACGACTGGAGCAAGGCTCAGTCTCACACTTCCGGGCTAGTACTCGACAAGTCGAACGCTTCTGCTCTTGGGGACCGCACCCGGGCGACGCGGGCGAATAACGGAACTACACCGCAAGCTATTATTTATCGCCTGGACGGAGCGACTCGGTTTAAGCTGAACGGATTGTTCGCGACTGACGAGGAGCCGGTGATCCGCAACTTCAAGTTTTATACTTCCACGGACGGGGCCAATTGGACGCAGCATGACGGATGGGGCTACGCGGATTCTCCGATCAACGAAGGGTATTGGACCAAGCGGGTGTATACGCTCACGAAGCTTGCTGACCCTACGAACTATGTGAAGGTCGAGTTCCCGACCGGGGGAGCGGTCGCATACAGCCCGCAAATCGGGCAGGTGCAAATTTCCGACGTTCCGTGGAATTCGGCTCCGATAATCGACGAGATGAACGATTGGACAAAGACGAGTGCGCACAGCTCTGGCTTGGTCTTCGACACGGCGCACGGAGCCGCATTGGGCGATTCCAGCCGGGCGATGCGCACCTCGACGGGTTCGACTCCGGAGTATGTGATCTATCGCAGCGAAGCAACGGACATTCAGCTGACGGCGTTGTACGCGACCGATAACGAACCGGGCATTCGCAACTTTAAGTTTTACGCCGCTAAGGACGGCGTGATGTGGGAGGAGCAGCAAGGCTGGCATTACGCGGATTTGCCGATCAACGAGGGGGCTTGGACGAAGCGCGTCTATACGCTGGGCAAACTTCCGACTGGAACCCGATTCGTGAAGGTCGAGTTTCCGACGGGAGGAACACTCGTCTACAGTCCGCAGCTTAGCCAGGTGAAGCTGAATACGGCTTCCATGGCCAACCTCGCGAAGGACGCCGCAGCTTCGGCGTCTAACACTGATACGGCTAACGGCTATGCCGCAGAAAAGGTCAACGACGGAGCCGCCACGACGGATTGGAGCGGCTGGGCAACCGATGGAACCGCGTTGCCGCAGTGGGTGCAATTGGACTTCGGAGCGGCTAAAACCTTCGGCCGGGTTGAGCTTTACACGACGTCGGGCTACGCGATTAAGGACTATCAGATTCAATATTGGAACGGCTCGGCGTGGGTCGATTGCTTGCCCGCGATTACGGACAATACGTTCGACCATCGGACGCATACGTTCTCGGCGGTAACCGGCTCAAAGCTGCGAGTGCTCGGCACGAGCGGACCGACGAACCAGCCGGACTACCTCCGGGTGAACGAGATCGAGGTGTACGCGGAGTAAGCGCGGCATAGAGCGGGGGGCAATTCGGATTAATCCGATTGGCTCTGTAACATCACCGAGTCATTTGTGGAGGCGGATGTATCTTCTTATGCGGAAGATGCATGCGCCTTCTTTTTTTAAATTCATATCAAAAGACATTCTTCCGTTCCATATAAATTCCCCTCCTCAACATGATTTCCATTTATAGTTATCCATGTTAACATAGGCAGAGGCCTTCAGAAGGTCTGGCTAATATGCTTCTACAAGGATGATAAATTAGTCAAACATCAAGCAATACCTATTGATAAGGATGATAAATGATTAGCGTTTAGGGGGAGTAGATATGATATTAAATAAAGTAATAAATCCAATCGCAATACAAAGTGAATATAAGGATTTTGTTGATAAGTTTATCAATAGCCTACTTGCCGAATTTAAAGGTAAGATCCATAGCATATATATGTGCGGCTCGATCCCGAAAGGAACGGCCAAACCTTTTCAGTCCGATGCCGATTTTACTATTTTGTGTGAGAATCCTAGCGATATTGATTATGAAAGCTTGCCCACTATTAAAGAGCGGCTTTTGGAACAATACCCAATCCTAACTAAGATTGATACGACCATTTGCTCGATTGACGATGTGTTAAGCAAACCGAATGAGTGGGGTTTTTGGGTGAAGATCATTTGTGTTTGTGTCTACGGCGATGACGTTGGCGAAAAAGTACCACCCATCATGATTTCTCCAGCGTTCATTTTAGACTTGAATACAGAGACCAAGGAGGAAGTAGATCGGATACATCGTTTGCTTGCTCATGCTAGTGATAACGAAATGAAAACCAGATATATGAAAGGTTACTCGAAGCGGTTGCTTCGTGCCTTATATTCGTTGGTTTTAGAGGATACAGGGGTATGGCAAGATGATATTCATACGATGAAGAATGCCATAGTAACCTATTGTGAGATTGACTCCGCTTTAGTTGAATATCTGTATGCATGTTACTTGGATAGTCATATACGTGTTGAAGAGTTCCTAGCAATTGCAGATGAAGTATATCGCTATTTTGAGAAGGAACTACATGCAATGGCTGCGAGACGGTCAAGTAAAGACCTTTGAAAGTCGAATCTGGTAACGGTCGTGCTGCAGCTTGACCTGAAGCCCCAGGCGGCCCCGGTATACGGGCGATGGGGCGAGAGGCGCAGAGAATCTGCAAGCGCCCATGCTAAAGTTTTCTTTACATTCCATATAGGCGCTAATCTATGATGTTAAGATGAAGGAAAAACATCATAGGGAGAATCGGCATGAATAAAATCATTGCTAGTCTTTTAATATTCACGTTAGTATGGACTGTGATTTTTTCGTCCATGGATAGGCATGTAGCGGCATCCGTTGAGGATGCGCCCAGGTTCGAAGCCGTCGATATAACGGATACGATAGCTACTTTGGAATGGGACCCCATAGACGGAGCGGTAAGTTATTCATTGCACATCTTCGGGACGGAGCTCTTTGGATTTACGACAGATAAGTTCCGTCATGAAGTGACAGGTTTGACGCCTAATATGGTGCAAGAAATGACGCTGTACTACCGGGATGCTGCTGGTGAGACGTTCGAGGTCAAGCATGAATTTACCACAGCTCCGTTGGTTTTGGCAGCTCCAGCTAATGTAAGGGCTTTGAATGTAACGACGAACAGTGCCGAAATCCATTGGGACCCTAATCCGTTTGCGACCCGATATGAGCTGGAAGTGAATGGCGAATTTGCAGGAGGCGTAGACCAGAGTTCGTATACCCTTAGCGATCTAACAGAGAATACGACCTATGAAGTAAAGGTGTACGCATCCAATGGTCTCCAGTATTCTGCTGCTGCTGAAATTGAATTCACAACAAAGGAAACCTCTTGGCCCGATGCTGCGGAGGTGAATCTGAGAGCAATGGATGTAACCGCTACGACTGCAAAGCTAGTATGGAATGAAATCCCTTCGGCGACTGAATACCGTTTAGTCGATGGGGAGGATTTTGAAGCGCGTGTGACTGCTGTTTCCTATGAGCTTAAGGATCTATCACCGAATACAGAATATGTCTTCGCATTGATTGCAAGCAACCCCATAGCGTCTTCAAGTGAATATACGGTTAGGTTCACGACTGCTCCAGCCCCGCCTACAGGCTTGAAAGCGACAACAGGCGATGGACAAGTGAGTCTGGCCTGGGCTGCAGCCCAGGGTGAGGGATACACTTATCATGTAAAGCGCAGCACTACGTCAGGTGGCTCGTATACGACCATAGCGGCAAATGTGACCGAAGCGAGCTACCGAGATACAACAGCAGTAAACGGAACGACTTACTATTATGTCGTCACTACGGTGAAGCAGGGATTGGAAAGCGCCCCTTCCAACGAGGGTAGTGCGCAACCAACCGCAATTGTTGTTGTGCCTATATCACCCGTGACAGGAGTTATCATACCAACCTCACCCATAACAGGATCAATACTAACGGAGGGGAATATATCCGGTTCATCGGATGGGAATAACCATACGGTCATCTTAAAGGTTTCCTCTACAATCGAAAAAACCGAGGATGGCAGAACCGTTTCAACGACTACCGTCGACCCGGCTGATTTGCAAAAAGCTATCGAATCCCTTAAGGCAACTTCAGGTAAACCCACAATTATCATTGAAGTACCTGGCAATGGGGAGACAACAAATGTCCTGCTTGGCGCTGGAATGATTGCCGAACTACAAGCTCAAGTTCCTTCTGCATTGGTTTCGGCACGAGTGGATAACGTGACTTACGATCTTCCTGTAAAAGCTCTCGATCTTCCGGCTATGGCAGAGAAATTAGGAGCGGAAGTGGAGGAGATGAACGTCAATGTTACGATTGATAAGGTGAGCAGATCGTCTCTTACCACTATTGAGCGTGCAGCGAATCAATCGGGACTGCGACCCATTTCTGAAGCGGTAGACTTCCATGTAACAGCAGAAGCATACGGCAATACAACATCGGTCGATGATTTTGGAGATGTATATGTATCCAGAACCATTACAATTAGTGAAAAAACTAACTCTGCTACGGGCGTCTTATACAATCCGACGTCTGGGACATTCTCGTTCGTTCCAACTACCTTCCAGACTGGCGAAGATGGGACAACGATAGCGACGCTGAAGCGTACGGGCAACAGTATTTACACCGTTGTTCAATTTACCAAAACCTTCGAAGATTTGAACGGACACTGGGCCAAAGCAGATGTAGAATTGCTTGCCTCCAAACTGGTGGTCAAAGGAAGGTCAGACGATCGCTTTGAACCTGAACAGGAGTTGACCCGCGCTGAATTTGCAACGCTCTTAGTACGAGCCATGGGGATCTCTGAGGACGATACGTCCAGATTTTCGGATGTCCAATCGACGGATTGGTTCGCAGGCGCAGTCAATGCAGCAGCGAAAGCGGGATTTATTGATGGTCTGGAGGAGGCTACCTTTGGACCACGTGTCAATATAACCCGTGAGCAGATGGCGGTGATGATCATTCGTGCCATGCGCTTTGCTGGCCAACAGCCAACTGCCAACATAGAAGACTTGTCCGTATTCACTGACAGTTCATTTATCAGCGACTGGGCTAGTGATGCCGTTGCTCGATCTGTGAGTGCGGGCTTGATTTACGGTAAAACAACGACTACTTTCTCGCCTAAAGAGAATGCTAGTCGTGCAGAAGCGACCGTGATGCTGAAGCGGATGCTGCAAGCGTTACAGTTCATTAACTAGCCATGAAGGCGGGCGTACTCAGATCGCGGCAAGCCGTCGCCTGCCTACTAACCTCTCCGCACTGCGGGGGAGGTTTTTTTGCATGGCTCTTTTTGTATTGACATATCGGAAAATATCGATATAATAAACGTTATGAATCCCATTGACGTCTTTAAGGCTTTATCGAATGAATCCAGGTTACAGATCTTGCAATGGCTCAAAGAGCCATACGCTCATTTTAAACCCCATGAAGGAGTGGATATGGAGGAGATCGGGGTTTGTGTAAGTCAAATAACCGAAAAGCTCAACATGACGCAGTCAACGGCTTCTCAATATCTTACGATATTGCAGCGAGCAGGATTGATCACAACAAAACGTATAGGCAAATTTACGTATTATCAGAGAGACGAGGAAGCCATACGCCAGTTAGCTCAGTATACGATGAGTGAGATGTAAGTGATAAGACGGAGTTCTTTCTTCAGAATTCTGTTTTATCTCGACCCTACAAATCGACAATTCGCGATATATCTTTTATTCAATCATATCGACATTTCGTGAATTGTGCATATTTAAGAAAAGGAGTTGAATTATTTTTATGTCGCAACGTTGGAAAGTTTACATTTTGGCCATTGTTAGCTTTTTGGTAGGGACGTCCGAGTATATTCTGTCTGGCATTTTAGATAAGGTATCCCTTTCTCTTGGGGTTTCCATTACTGCAGCGGGGCAACTAATTACGGTTTTTTCTCTCGTCTACGCTTTGGCCACGCCTATTCTTATGGCTATGACCGCAAGCATGGACAGGCGGAAGTTAATTGTTATGGGTCTGGGTTTGTTTGTGGTATCTAACATTCTCGCCGTTATTCTGCCTGGGTATGGATTGTTTGTGTTTGCTCGCATCATTATGGCTATAGGCGCAGGTGTAGTGGTTGTCACCGCATTAAATATTGCCGCCAAAATTGCCCCTGAGGGTAAGCAAGCAAGCTCTATTGCAACCGTCGTAATGGGCTTTACAGCCTCATTAATCATTGGCGTACCGCTTGGGCGCATTGCAGCGGATACGCTGGGTTGGCAATCTGTATTTGGGGGAATTGCCCTCCTCGGGATTATTGCAATGGTCATCCTTTCTTTCGCAATCCCGCGTGTGAAGGGAGATGCTCCGATTCCATTACCGCAACAATTAAGTTTACTAAAAAAGCCTAAGGTCGCATTGGGATTAGCTATCACCTTCTTTTGGCTGGGCGGATATTCGGTTACCTATACGTATCTTTCACCGTATCTGCTCGAAGTATCTGGCATAAGCGATAAATATCTGAGCGGGGCTCTGCTTGTATTTGGCATAGCTAGCATGATAGGCTCCAAAATTGGCGGCCTTAGCACGGATCGATGGGGAGTCCACCCAACATTGTTCAGTGGACTGATCCTCCATATTGTAATGCTGATTACATTGTCTCTTGTGACGAATACATTCATTGGCGTCATGGTCGTGTTGGTGTTGTGGTCGTTCTCCGCATGGTCATCTGGTCCAACGCAGCAATATCATTTATCGACGATTGAACCCGCAGCATCAGGTGTTATGCTTGGTCTTAATCAGTCTATGATGCAGCTTGCTATGGCAGCAGGCGCCGGTATAGGCGGGGTAGCTATTGAGACGGTTTCGCTAACATCGATTACATGGATTGGTGCTGCAGGGGTTGGGATGGCTATTATCGCTACGCTCATCTTATATAGAATGAATTCTCAATCAACTCAATCAAAGCTATTGCAGTATGACTAATGCATGATTCTCTCTCGGGTAACTTGTATAGCTTTACTTTTCAGGTCCTCGATCTCACGGATCAGTGAAGATAGCTTTTCTGAGTATTCACGCTTCAGCTCCAAGTCCTTCAACGAGACTAAATTGATTTCTATCGTCAGCAAGGCTGATTGTGCAGCTGCTTCGAACAGAATGGCTCCTATACCTAGATCGGAGATGACATTCTTGTTAGCCGATTCAGCAATGCTATGTGTGCACACCATACCAACCCGGCAAACCTCAATAAGACGAAGAGGGACGTCGATAGCATGAATTGTAGCTTCATGTAATGCGTTCTTACGTAGGAGCTTTTCTTCATCCGTCATCTTGGGGAGCTTTAAGGCATGCATGTACTTATTGAATGAAGTGATATCATCATAAAGCAATTGTTCGCATACTACGGTTAAGCTGCTCATCTGCTCGATAACTTCGGCGACCTGTGGCTGGATAGGAGCGAATTTCTCCCCCTGGGACAGGTTGCCTACCATTGAAGTCATCGATGCCCCGAGCGCAGCGATCAGAGCGGCTACACTCCCCCCGCCCGGAGTAGGGCTCGAGCTACCTGCCTGTTTTATAAAATTGCGGATCGAATCATCCCATATTGTATGATTCATTTTCATGCGCCTCCCGGAGTTGAATATCGATGGCTTTCAACAGGTTTTCGTATAGGATCGCAGTCGTCAAGGTTCCGACCCCGCCTGGAACAGGGGATATGGCTGCTACACAAGAACTTACGTCAGCGGCTACATCGCCAGCAATCTTCCCGCCCGCCATTTCATTTATTCCTGCATCGATGATGGCCAAGCTTGAATGAACCATAGTCTGAGTGACGACATCTGGACGCCCTACGGCGACAAAAGCTATGTCAGCATGACCAAGATGCGAAGCTATATCTGGGGTACGGGAATGACAAACGGTAACGGTAGCATTTTCTCGTTGAAGCATATGGAAGAGAGGTAGCCCGACGGTTTGTCCCCTTCCGACCAAGGTAACGTTCTTGCCTGCAAGCGTAAAGCCATAATGCTTCAGAAGCTTAATACACGCTTGGGGGGTGGCGGGGTAGAGGCCTGCAGAGCCTGTAACCGTTGCGAGCTTATTAGTAGGCGTAACTCCATCTACATCTTTGTTGGGGGAAATTGCTTTTTCAATACGGCTTGCTGAAAGGTGCTTTGGCAGAGGCAGCTCTAACATGATCCCATGTACAGAAGGAACTTCATTCAATTGAGTGACCAGTTGAAGAATCTTCTTCTCGGTTACATCTGCCTGGAACGAATGCAGTTGAAACGCAACGCCAAGCTTTTCAGCGATTTTTAGTTTCGCCTTGGCGTAGTACTCAGATGCAGGATCGCCCGTAATCAATATCGTCGCCATGAGAGGCTGAAGGCCATTCTTCTTCATTTCCTCTACCCTGGTTCGAATCGAATCATATACCTGATCCGCTGCCTCTTTGGCTTTCATGAGCACTGTCATTCGATTGCCTCCTTAACATATCTGGATAGTAACGAAAAAAAGCATCCACGGTGCCTCGTTAAATACGAGCAACCGCAGATACTTTTCCCCAGGCGAACGGACGTTTCAACTGTATGCTTCCTCGTGGTTCATTCCACTTTTTTCGCCAGTCACATACAGTGTTATGTAGTCCTTATCTTATCAGAGTTTCATTTGGATTGAAAGCATCCGCTTGACTTTGACGTTACAAGTCCCTACACGTTGCCGCGGATGAAAGCTGCGTTGGCACATGAATGCAATCATAATGTCAGGTATCAATTTATCCACCTAAGCCGAGAATACTCCCGTCTTCTATAAGCGGAAGATGAATCGGCGGTTTTTGGTGCTCTAAAGCGAACGTATGTGCTATAATTGGGGATATAGACCTTCAAATAAGGAGGCTGGTTCGTCCATGCTTAGACATAAAGCATTTAAGTTCCGCCTCTATCCGAATCCAGAGCAAGCCATGCAGATGCGGCGCACCTTAGGGTGCTCCCGCTTTGTGTTCAATCATTTCCTCGCCAAGTGGAACGAAACGTACGCTGCGACAGGCAAGGGATTGTCCTACCAGACGTGCGCAACTGCGCTTCCTACACTCAAGCAAGAGCTGCCTTGGCTCAAAGAGGTCGATAGTATAGCCTTGCAATCGGCTGTTCGGCAGCTTGCAGACGGCTTTCAGCGATTCTTCAAGCAACAGAATGGGGCCCCTCGCTTCAAGAGTCGTAAACATCCTGTGCAAAGCTACACCACACGCTATACGAACGGGAACATCGCTGTCAAATGCAACACACTTCAGCTTCCAAAGCTGGGAGCCGTCCGGTTTGCCAAGTCACGCGAGGTCGAAGGCCGCCTGCTTTCGGCCACGATACGCCTAGCCTCCAGCGGCAAATGGTTTGTCTCGCTCGTCTGCGAGGTGGACATCAAGCCGTTGCCGGTCTGTGAGCGGACGATCGGAATCGATGTAGGGCTGAAGTACCTGGCGGTGACCTCCGATGACGAGGTCGTTGCTAATCCGAGACACACACGACGCTATGAACAGCAGTTGGCGAAGTGGCAACGCCGGATGTCACGCCGCATGCGAGGCGGTAGCAACTGGCAGCGGGCGAAGATCAAGGTGGCCCGCATCCATGAGAAGATTCGGAACAGCCGACAGGATGTGCTCCAAAAGCAGACGACGAAGTGGATTCGTGAAAACCAAACGATCTGCCTCGAAGACTTGCGCATCGTGGAGATGATGACCAAGGGCAAGCTGGCCAAGCACATCGCCGATGCGGCCTGGGGCGAGATGCGCCGCCAATTACAGTACAAGGCGGAATGGTATGGACGGCAGATCAAGGAAGTTCCCTCTTTCGTCCCGACAAGCCAAACCTGTCATGTGTGCGGAGCTATCCATTCCGAGGTCCGGGATCTCGGTGTGCGAGCATGGGAATGCTCCGCCTGCCAGACCCGGCATGATCGAGATGGCAATGCCGCAAAAAATATAAAGGTGATGGCCGTCTGATACGGTACGGCACATTCCATGAACTGTGGGAACCACAGGGATCGCTTGGATCACTTTGCTCCAGAAGGTGCAATTACCCAAGAATCCCCCATCTCAGCCGGTTGCGGCAGGTGGCGGGAGTGTTCAACGCGCTATTATGCTTCATATCGAGCAGCATGAGCCGAAAATGAAGGACACCTGAGTTAGGAGATTGACGATGTACCTAACAAATAGCACAAAATATCAGGTAAGGCTTCCTTCGCTCTCGTAGAATAGAGAAAAAAGAGGCAAGCCCATGTACAATTTATCCGCCTACACCGTGGAATTAACAGGAACATGCTACGAGATTGGCTACAAGCAGGGCAGCATCATTTCCGAACATACGGCGCTCAAGCTCGCCTACACTCGCACGCTCGAGGGGTTTGGGCCAACCGAATACGAAGAGGCGGTCCGGCTGTTCGATGAGTCGTGCCCCGGCATTTCCGAGGAAATCGCCGGCTTTGCCGACGCCCTGCACATCCCTGCCGGGCAAATCGCTTATTACGCGGTGACCTATCTGCGGCCGCGTTGCAGTCAGATTGCTCTGCTGCCAGCCATGACGGCGCTGAACAAGCCATTGCCCGCAACTATGAGTTTCATCATCAGCTGGAGGATTTTGTGTTGGCCCGAACCTCTGTCACCGGCAAATACACGCACATGGGCACAAGCACGATGAGCTTTGGGAGAGATGACGGATTTAACGAGCATGGACTTGCGGTGACGATCCAACCACGCCGGAACAGTATCTCTGGGCTACCAACCATCCGGTGCTTCCTGCCTTGATCCCGTATGAGCCCCAGGCGGCTCCGTCCACTCCTCTTCCTTCTTTTCCGTTAGGGATTCAAATAGACAAGGAAATGAATCTATGCTAGTATGAATTCGCTTCCATTTGAAGTATTTCCTTAAAAAACGCGAACAGGAGAATCCATAAGGGAAATGATATCTAAATTATGGAAGAGAAGAAGGAGTATTATTTTAACCTGGCTCATCTCCTATTTGGTCATTTATGGGCTGAATATGTTGCTCAGTGTTGTAATCTATCACGAAGCGAGTCGAGCATTGAGGAATGAGATCCGCGAATCCAACGAAATGCTGATGGAACAGCTGCAAGAAGTGATGGATAAGCAGATGGCGGAGGTTATGCGCTTGCATCTCGCCATTACGCTGGACCAGCAGCTCCGATATTTGATATTCTCCAACCCATCCAAAGCCGAAGCCAAATATACGACGGCTCGAGTCATCGAGGAGTTCCGTGAGATGCAAGTGTTTAATGGATTGGTGGATCAATTCTACGTGTATTGGCAAGCCGAAGATTCTTTGCTGATGTCCGGGACGTATTGGACGAGCAGGATGGGATATGACAACTTGCATGCCGGCGGGCAACTGAGCTATGACCAGTGGCATGCGTTGCTCAACAAGCCAGGCTTTCGAGGATTTGTGTCGATCCCGCGTATCATGGCTGATGGTTCGATCGATAAGTCGTTGGCCTACGTCAGCTCATTGAGTAATGGCGTCAACACAATAGGCGCAGGCAGTATCGTTATTATGGTGGATGTCAATCGGTTGGCTCAGCGAGTGGAATTATTTAACCGCGGCGATGTGTTTATCCTGAACGGGGACAACGAGATAATTTTATCAAATTCGGATGAGGAAGGCGAGAGATTGACGCTTTCGAGCTCGTTCGAAGGAGAACGCGCTTTTTTCTATGAGAAATATAAAGGGACCGATTCGGAAGTGCTGCATATCCAATCTCGGACGGCCGATCTGAAATATGTGTCGATCATGCCGAGCAGATTGGTGTGGGAAAAAGCGGAGTATGTCCGCAAATTCACGTATATTAGCGTGCTGATCAGTCTGATAGGGGCTGGCGCCCTGACATATATGTTTCTTCGCAGAAATTACAGACCTGTACAGCAACTGGTCGAGATTCTCTCGCATTCGTCCAATGAAACGGGAAGCCTGGAATCCAATGAGTTTGGCTTTATTCAACGTGTGGTTTCGAATACGCTAAGCGAGCAAGAGCAAATCAAGCTCCGATTGAAGCTGCAAAACAACGTAATGCGTTCCAATACGCTGCTTCGATTGCTTAAGGGAAAACTGGACGGTCCCGTTCCGCTGGAAGAAGCCATGGCGACCTTTAACATTTTTTTTCAATCCGACGAATTTGCCGTCATCCTGTTGGCGCTTGAGGACGAGAACATGGCGATCGACCGCTTCCATCATGTGAGCCTCCAGGATAAAGCGGCGCTATTACGCTTTATTATCTCCAATGTTGTCCAAGAGGTGGCGGATCAGGATCAGATCGGTTATGTAACGGAAGTGGATCAGGGGCTGGCTTGTATCGTGAATTTCCGAACATCTGCCGATGACAAGAAAGAGCATCTGCTGCATATTGCTCAGGCAGCGCAACAATTTCTGCACACGCAATATCACATGGAGCTGATCATTGCGATCAGTGGCGTGCATGACTCGTTGATTGGCATCGCCCAAGCTTACCAGGAAGCCATAGAAGCGATGGAGTACAGGGTTGTCATGGGCAAAAAGGAAGTGATACTGTACGATGAGCTGCAACGTGCGATTCATGATCAGTCCAACAAGGCATTCTACTATCCGTTGCAAGTAGAGCAGCGATTAATTAATTGCATCAAGATTGGATCGTATGAAAAAGCGCAATCGGTGCTTGATGAGATCAAGGAACGGAACGTGGGGCAATCCGCGGTCTCGATCCAGCTCGTGAAATGCTTGATGTTTAACCTGATCAGCACGATTATGAAGACCACCAATGAAATGGGGACCAACGAAGATCGGTTTGTACACGATCATGTCTATTGGATCGATACGATCATGGAGTCGGATACGTTGCAAGGCATGTATGCCCAGTTGTCGCTGCTGCTCCGAGAGGTTTGCGAGTATATGGCCGTCAAGCTGTCGGAACAAGCCAAGCAATTGCGCCATCAGTCTGTCTCCGATAAGGTGGACCAAATTAGAAGCTTTGTCCGCGAAAATTATAACGATGCCAGTCTTAATATATCCTCGATAGGTGAACATTTTCAGCTCAAGCCAACCTATCTCTCCAGCTTGTTCAAAGAACAAACAGGGGAAGGTTTATTAGATTTTGTGAACCGGGTGCGAATCGACGAGGCAAAGCAGATCTTAAAAACGGAGGCATGCACTGTAAACGAGGTGGCCAAGCGCGTAGGTTTTAATGAAGCGGCCACATTTATTCGTGTCTTTAAGAAAGTCGAGGGCATAACGCCAGGCAAATTTAAAGCGATCGATTAAGGCATAGATAGACGATCCTTTTCAATGGATGATGGACAGGGGAGCCCTTCCGTATCGATTGAGAGGGATTTTTTTCGTTTGAACCGGCCCAAAGGGAGGTTTTGATCATGCGATATCGATTTTATCCATCGTCAGACCGGAAAAATCAATGCGATTGGACATAATCAATATGTTCATCAGGAGGGCAAATCCTTACGATAGAAATGTGATCAGCCACTGATCGTCCAACATACAAGGAGGGTTCAACCATGAACAGCAGCATGCAGACAAGAAAGAGAAACAACCTGTGGATCGCCACGATGCTGACATTAACATTAACGATCTCGGCATGCTCAAGCAATGCACCGGGCAACCAAGCGAAGCCGAATGCAGGGAGCGAATCGAATCAAGCGATAACCAACCAACCGGCCGATTCTGCAACCGCTTCCGATACGACCTATCCGTTGCACACCGATGCGGCGCTGACGTATTGGGCGCCGTTTAATCCAGCGCTTAATACCGTCAAGGCAAGCTACAACGAAACGCCTTTCTATGAAGCGCTGCAACAGGCAACCGGCGTAACCGTTTCCTATACCAGTCCGGCAATCGGGCAAGAGAAGGATTCGTTTAATATTTTGCTGGCCTCGGGCGATCTGCCTGATATTGTGGAGTGGGATTGGCTCAAAGGCTTCCCGGGAGGACCTGAGAAGGCAATCCAGGATGGCTATATTCTGAAGCTGAATGATGCCATTGAGCAATGGGCGCCTAATCTGAAAAAATATCTGGCGGAGCATCCAGAGGTGGATAAACAAATCAAAACGGATAATGGAGATTATTATGCCTTCCCGTTTATTCGCGGCGACGATGCGTTGAAGGTTTTTCAGGGCCCGATTATTCGCAAGGACTGGCTGGATGAACTGGGACTGCCGGTACCAACGACGATGGAGGAATGGCATACGACATTAAAGGCGTTTAAAGAAAACAAAGGAGCAACCGCGCCGCTGGCGTTGCTTAACGGCCTATTCGATCCGGGTGCTTTTGTCGGCGCTTACGGCGTCGTCCATGGCTTCTACCGGGTTGGAGATGAAGTGAGATACGGTCAGATTCAGCCCGAATACAAGGCGTTTTTGACGACGATGCGCAGTTGGTACGAAGAGGGGCTGTTCGACCAGAATTTTGCTTCGATTGACGGCAAAACATTGGATGCCAATCTATTGGACGGCGCAACAGGAGCAACCATCCACAATAGCGGCGGCGGGATCGGCAAGTGGACGCCGATGCTTCGAGATATCGATCCGAAGGCACAGCTTGTAGGCGCGCCTTATCCGGTTCTTACCAAAGGAGATACGCCCAAGTTTGGTCAAAAAGACTTTGCTTACACCTCTGTCTATAGCGCCGCAATCAGCGCCTCTACCACAAATCTGGAAACGGCAGTTAAATTTCTGGATTACGGATACAGCGAGGAAGGGCATATGCTGATGAATTTCGGGATATTAGGCGAGAGCTATACGATGGAAGACGGCTATCCCAAGTACTCGGAATTAATCGTGAGTAACCCGGATAATCTGGGCATTGCGCAAATGCTGGCGTTGTATACGCGCGGCAGCTATCAAGGCCCGTTCGTCCAGGATATCCGATACCTCGAGCAGTATTATAGCTACCCGGAGCAGTTGGATGCGATCCAGGCATGGCAGACCCAATCGGAGGAAAACAAGCTGCCGCCTGTCACGCCAAGTCAGGAGGAAAATGCGGAGTTTGCTGCCATCATGTCAGACGTCAACACATTAGCTCAACAAATGCTGGAGAAGATTATTTTGGGCGTCGATCCCATCTCCGAGTTTGACAATTATGTCGCCAAAATCAAGTCCTCCAAAATCGATCGTGCCATTGCAATTCAACAAGCCGCACTGGATCGTTATAACTCCCGCTAACCGTGAACGCAGAGACAGAAGGAGTGGCAGGCGATGAAGCGCTCGAACGTGTACAAGGACTTTAGGCTGAATAAATATTTGTATCTCCTAATGCTCCCGGTCTTATTGTATTACCTCGTGTTCCATTATGCGCCGATGTATGGCGCACTGATTGCTTTCAAAAATTTTACGCCGATCAAGGGAGTATGGGATAGCGAATGGGTCGGCTTCACCCATTTTATTTCTTTCTTTAATAGCTATTACTTTTGGATGGTACTAAAAAATACGATCATCATTAGCCTGTACTCCATTTGCTTCGAGTTTCCGATGCCCATTATGTTGGCGTTGCTCATCAATGAGGTGCGGAACAAATATTTCAAAAATCTGGTGCAGACCATCACGTATATGCCCTACTTTATCTCGCTTGTCGTCATATGCGGGATGATCAAGGACTTCACCAATGCCAATGGATTTCTAAATACGGCCTATACTGCGATTGCTGGAGGGGAGGGGCAAGCCCTCCTGCAACGCCCGGAGCTGTTCAGGTCCATCTACATTGTGTCGGATATTTGGCAGAGGATGGGCTGGGAGTCGATTATCTACTTGGCCGCCTTGATGTCTATCGATCAGGAGCAGTACGAAGCGGCCAAGATAGACGGGGCATCGCGAATAAAGCAGATCTGGCATGTCACCTTGCCCGGTCTCATGCCCACGATAACGATTTTATTGATTTTGCGGATCGGCAATATACTGAATGTCGGTTTCGAAAAAATAATTTTGTTATATAGTCCGATTACTTACGATGTAGCGGATGTGATCTCGTCCTTTGTGTATCGAAGAGGATTGCTGGAGTTCAACTGGAGCTATAGCACCGCTGTCGGCTTGTTCAATTCGGTTATTAATTTGATGCTGCTCGTGCTGGCCAACTATTTTAGTCGTAGGCGAAGCGGGAACAGCTTATGGTAGGAGGTGCGCGCCCATGAAAAACGGGAAGGCCGGCGAGCGAATATTTGATCTAGGGGTCTATTCCGTACTTATCCTGTTGATGGCGGTGTCCGTCTATCCCTTGCTTCATGTGCTGTTCGCTTCGCTGAGCGATGGAGGCGAGATCGTCCGGCATAGAGGAATCTTGTTTAGACCCCTCGGATTTAATCTAGACGCATACAAAATCGTTTTATCCAATGCATCCGTCATGAGCGGGTATCTGAACACGCTGTACATTGTTGTGATTGGGCTGTTCGTCAATCTCGTCATGACGACGTTGGGCGCTTTTGTCCTTTCTCGGCGCAACGTGCTTTGGAACAATACCTTTATGTTTGTCATCGTGTTTACGATGTTTTTTTCGGGGGGGATTATCCCGTTATATTTGACGGTCAAGGGAGTTGGTCTCATCGATTCCTTGGCCTCGGTCGTGGTTCCCTTTGCGATCAGCACCTTTAACTTAATTATTTTGCGCACCTCCTTTATGGCCTTGCCTGTCACGCTGGAGGAATCGGCCAAGATGGATGGCGCGGGTCACCTGACGGTGTTGCTTCGTATCGTGCTGCCGCTATCTCTTCCGGCATTGGCCGTCATCGAGTTATATTATGCTGTCGGCAATTGGAACGGCTGGTTCTGGGCATCCGTGTTTATTAAGGACAGCAGCAAATTTCCGCTGCAATTGGTGCTCAGACAAATTCTGATCCAGAACTCGACAGACAGCATGCTCTCTTCCACGGACAACGCATTTCAGGTAGGCGAATCGATTAAATACGCCACGATTATGGTAGCCACGCTTCCGATTTTATGCGTCTATCCGTTTATCCAAAGGTTTTTTGTCAAAGGGGTGTTGATCGGCGCGCTTAAGGGATAGCAACAGGTAGATTGGCTTGTAGACGACATCAATAATAAGAGGTGAAGGTCATGCTAAAAGCTCAAAGCAAGTATGCAGTCGTATTGCTTCTTCGTATGATGCTTGTGTTTTCCTTGCTACTTTCCTCTATGTCTTCCACGCTTATCGCAACAACAGCAAGCGCTTCTCCGGTGGATAGGTTGAACTGGACGGATACCTTTGATCGCGAGGATGGAGATGAAGTGGGGAATCACTGGGTAGAGATGCGAGGCGCGTGGTCGATCGAGGATCGGTCGCTTCGACCGGCAAGTACGACGAATGAGATGGTCATTGCCCAGACCGGCATCGAATTGGGGCGGACGTATACGATAGAAGCAACGTTGCGCAATACCGAGGCTCGCTGGAATGGTCTGGTTTTTAATCTAGTGGATAACGGGGACGGCACGCAAGACTACTATGTCTTAAGAATGGCGACCTATGCCAATCCAGGCCCGGGCGCCTGGCAACTGCTGCGGGTTACGCGTTCGACCGTTAATAACGCGAGCCTGATAGCGAAGGGGACCCTTCCGGTGGTGACAGGTCAGGACTACACCTTTCGCGTGTCGTCGTTTGCGTACGGGGTTGTACACCTTACTATCCTTGAGGGTGCGAACAAGCTGCTTGCTCGTTCGGTCTCTACTCCTGTGGGCAACCAGCTGATCGGCGGCTATGCCGGTATCTATTCGGAGTCCGGGAAGCTGCGCGTTGGCGAGGTGAGGATCGGAAGCTCCACCGAACCTGCAGAAGTCCCGACCTGGCAGGACAGCTTCGACCGGGCAGATCATACGGATGTGGGTCAAGAGTGGACGAAGCTGCGCGGCGCATGGTCGATCCAGGGCCAGACGCTTCAGTCGGGTAGCGGCGCTAATGAAATGGTCATTGCACAAACCGGCGTGGAACTGGGAAAAACATATTCGATCGATGCCCGATTGCGCAACACAGAATCGCGTTGGAACGGTATCGCATGGAATATCGAAGACAATGGCGACGGTACGCAAAATTACTATGTACTGAGGATGAAGACGCACGCCAATCCAGACCAAGGCGCCTGGCAGCTGTTGCAAATAACGCGCTCTACAGTGAGCAACGCAAGCGTGATCGCACAGGGAACCCTTGCTGCCGCGACAGGCCAGTATTATACGGTCAGGGTATCTTCTCCCTCGTATGGCGTAATCGATCTAGAAGTGTACAATGACGAAGATCAGGTGCTTGCCCGCTCGGAGGTGATCCCTCTCGACAAGCTGCTTGTAGGCGGATACGCAGGGCTGTATTCGGAATCGGGGAAATTGCAGGTGGACGACATCCGAATCGTCAATTCGGCCGAGCCGGCTGCAGCCCCTGCTTCCGGCCCGCTGGTAGCGATCCCGGCCCCAGGGACCGGAGAACCGTATCCGATGTTGGCGGGCGAGGAGACGATAGTGAATAAAAGCCTGGTCGATATGATCTGGTCGGGACATCCCGTGGGCCATTCCTTGTTAACGCAGGGAGACGATCAGTATGTGGCTTATTATAATGCCAACCGCCAAATGGTGGTCGCACACCGGAAGCTGGACGAGGACGTCTGGGTTCGTCAGCCGCTCGATACGTATGTTGGCTGGGACAGCCACAACTATGTCACGATGGCGCTTGACACTGACGGTCAGCTCCATGTGTCGGGCAACATGCACAATGTGCCCCTGATTTATTTCCGCACGACGACCCCGGGAGATGTGACGACGCTTACCCGAGTCCCTAACATGGTCGACGCGGCTACGGAGGATGCAGTCACCTATCCTACATTTTTGAAAGCGTCCGATGGACGTATGGTGTTCCGATATCGCAATGGACAGAGCGGCGACGGGGTTGATTTCTACAACATCTATGACGTAGAGACGCAGCAATGGAGCAGACTTCTGGATCAGCCGTTGCATGACGGAGAAGGGCTCCGCAATGCGTATGTGGATGCTCCGAGACTCGGACCGGATGGATATTACCATGTGGTATGGGTGTGGCGAGATACAGGTAATGCTGCGACCAACCAACGTCTGTCCTACGCGCGCAGTCAGGATCTGGTCCATTGGGAGACGAGCGACGGAACGCCGCTCGACTTGCCGATTACCTTTCGGACAGGCGAGGTGATCGACGCGATTCCTATGAACGGAGGCATCATTAACGGCAGCAATCTGGTCAGCTTTGATGCTCAGGGGCGGGTGCTGGTCAGCTATCACAAGTTTGATGCGCTCGGGAATACCCAGATTTATATCGCGCGGCTGACCTCTAATGGATGGGAAATAAATCCAATCAGCAATTGGGAAGGACGCTGGAATATTTGGGGCTTCGGCAGTCTGGTCTACGGGGTATCGATGAGCAGAGTCGCGGTACTCCCGGATAACAATCTTCGTTTGGATTTCGTGGTTGGCGGCGTCAAGCGTACGTGGATTCTGAACCCGGATACGTTAGTACCGATTATCGAGGTCGACACGCCCCAATTGCCGAGCGAGATTACGACGGTTCGCTCGACCTTCCCTACGATGCTTGCCCAGTGGAGCGCTGATCTGGGGTCCTCCGGCAGCGAGCAAGAGCGCTATATACTGAGACGAGAGAGCTTGCCGACCAACCAGGACCGACCACGCACGCCTCCGTATCCGGAAGCGGTAGCGCTCGAAGTGTATCTCCTGAGCTCGGAGGAGCAGGAGAGGTAAGGGGCTGTCCGATAAGGGGCTCGGCGAGCGAGCCCCTCCCCAATCCTGCGCCCAGACCCCTTCAGGACCACCATCGCTGTGGGGATGAAAGCGTCTTTGCGTATGTTCGTCTGACTTTCCGGACCGCTCCTATTCAAGAAGCTTGAAGCTTATCTAGCTTTTTATAATGGAGTAGAACAAATCCAACAGTCATTACGTCAAAGAGGTTGGAGGTGTTTATTGTGAACAAGCTGATCATTCTCCTTTTGATGACCCTGGTTTCGTGCCAAGCCTCGGAATCGAAGGACATCATATCGTCCAAGACGAGACCCACCCCATCTGTCTCGGAGAACGTTAACAGCGAACGGTTTACTGCTCAGATTTCTATTCCGAAACAAGTGGAAACAAATCAGGAATTTGTTATTTCTGTAGAGTTGAAAAATGAAGCTGGAGGGGATCTGCAGATTACAACGGGAAACCCGGTATTTTATTATGTCGTACGGGATAATGCCGACAAGGCGATTAATACGATTGCAAGAGATGATATTGGAGTTGTACGTCCTATGCCGGAGGGGGATGTCATTTTAGAAAAGTTGCACTACCGGTTCAAACAACCAGGTACATACGAGATTTCGGCGATGGCAGAATTTTCGGTTCAAAGCGGAGAAGAGAGTGAGGTCTATAAAATAGAGACGGCTCGAAAGTCAATCCAGGTAAGCGATTGAAGGGCATCCTCAAGATGATCGATAGCGGCAACGATATATGGCTGCGTTGAACTGCTGAAGGAGGTATAATTGCATTGGATATATACGTAAATGTCGTTTCCATGAAGAGGAGGTGGGGCCTTTGAGTCCCGGGATGAAGTGGTCGGCCTTTTTCTTATCCTTACTGGGTGTTGGGCTAAGTTTTTTGTTTCTGTTTGATAACCCTTATACTGATCAGGCCGTATCCAGCAGCACAATCGTGATTGTGGTCCTCATGCTCCTATTGCCTTCAGGCGTTATGGCCGTTTCCATCTGGCTTGGTCTTCGCGTGCTGATGGCCATTTCTTTGATCTGGCTGGCGCCCTATTCGTTATACCTCTCCGTTGCTTCCATGCCGACCATTTGGAACGTATTTTTCCTGATCCTGTTGGTGCAATTCGTCGCTACCCTTTCATTATTCAATCGCAACAAATCGAAGTCCGTCCCCGTTTAAGCAATAATCGATAAATAAAAAGAAGCCGTGAGGCCCTTGTTGGGGTTTCACGGCTTTTTCATTCCTAATTGGTTATAGAGAAAATACGCCAGTTTTCTCCTTCCTTTTTCATGAGGTAAAGTTTATCCGCTTCATAAGTCTTTAAAGGAGAATCGCTGAAGAGGACGTCCTGTTGTGATACAAAGACTTCAATGGTTCCGTCGTGTAAAGGGTTAAATCGTGGATTATCCATAGAAGTAATGATGCCATACAGTTCATCTTTTCCTTCTTGTACGGCATGATCCTGAACAAAGGTAGCCTTTAATGCTTGCATATCAAAATCCACAACTGCTTTCATCATCCGGTTGAGCGTTTGTACAATAAGCAGCTCGTCACCTTTAAACTGTTGTTCATCGATGTAATGTAAGGCGTCGATGCCAGCTTGCTGCAATTGCTGCAGCGCTGTGTTTACTTCAGCTTTACTGGTGTACGATACAGGTCCAGAGTCATTGTTGACTTGATTAGTTTCACCGGGATCGGATGGAGAAGGCTGTGGGACTGGGTCTGTATAGCCGGTCAATAGGTTGTCTTCAATCTTCCATTGCGAAAGCTCGCCTTTGGTCAACTCTGCTTGAAACGTGTTAGATTCCGGGTCATACATCACGACAGGGGCAGTCATGACTTCGTTGAGATTTACGCTTACTAGGTAATCCTTCTCCATTTTATAGATCGACGTTTCAGCTGCTGTACCTACGGTAGCAACGATTTCTTTCATCCCGTCTTGGTCTACATCAGCCTCCAGGGTGTGTGCTTCTATGTATAGTACCGTTGGGGGAGAGGAATTAAGGGAGATATAGCTAGAAACCGGAGCATTAGCGCCAATGGTGCCGGTCACTTTAAGGTAAGGTTGACCCAAGACATCTACTGTACTTGCCGAATAGTCACTGGCTCCTTCATACCCGATCTGTCCTAGGTCATAGGTTTCGTCCTTAAGTTGAAGAGCAGCAAAAATTTGCTCCGCATCTTCATTGTTTTTATAGGTTAAAACCTTGGCATCTTCGACTTCCTGACTCTTCAATTGTTTAGCTTGATCTACTGAAGTGATTTTGTTTAGTGGATCAGCAGTTAAAGACGATGTATACCTCAACTGGAATTGCTTTGTTTCAGGCGCCACCCCATTGCTGGCAGATTGCTCGGCTGCACGATCAGTATTCACTGCTGCAGGAGCATCGGAAGATGGACTGCTGCATCCCGTGATGACTCCCAATGCGATTAACGCTGCCAAAATTTTTTTCATGAATAAATCAACCCCGTATTCGTATGTGCTTTTCTCTTCGACGACTTCAAGTATTATGGCTTCGTCTAAATAGACGAAATCAAGCGCATATTTGTTGTGAAATGATCGAGTTTGGGGCGTTTCAGATAGCCAAGGCGGCTCGTGGTGCTCCACGACCATCAAGCCTTCCCTGCAAGGGCAGGCATCTTGACTCCGCTGGCGTTGCACCATCGTGCTTAAACCCCTGGCTGTACGCGAAGGGGAAGTTTCACAATCTCTGATTTGGGATTTATAAGGTAAAAGTTCTGATAAATGTGAAACCTTTCGATGATGAGAGGCGTCTATACAAATGAAAACCCACTATATCCCAAATTATGCTCCATCAGCAACTAGAGGTCAATAAGTGGAGAATGATGTGGGGAGGTGATGATTGGTCCTTAATTATGGTTGTGTGGAGGCTAGAAGTAGTAGGTTGAAAAATAACGTATATTGGAGGTCGAACTGTGAAGAGGCTCAAAGCGAAATACTTTTCCATGCTGGCTTTTTCTGTTTTGTCTCTGGTCTTATTCGGAAGTGTTGCGAGCGCAGACTATTTTGGTGGAACCAGAAAAGATGGATCACGGCCCAGTGCTTTTTATCATTCAACGGTAGCCCAATATGGTTACACGGGGGCTTACGATGCGGGCAGAGCGTACTGGAATGCTAAATCCCAGGTTAACATTACACGAGCGGTAATTTCCAATCCGATTGATCGCCCGGACACCTATTATATTGGTAACACGTCGGTGCCTGATTTCTGGGGTCAAATTGCTCCTATTAACAGTTCCGGAGTCATTGCCCAGCCGAATGAACACTGGGTTTACGTTGATGTAATCATGTATGATAACACCATGCGGGCTTCTGGTCATCAGCAAGCAAATGTACGCTATAATGCAGCTCACGAAATTGGACATACCATTAAAATGGCGCATGTCAATATTCCGACTAACTCTATCATGGTACAGGGCTGGTGGCCTATTCCGGCATCTATTACCACCTATGATTCAAATCAAGTGGATCTAAAATGGCCCGTTTTCCCATAATGAAGAACTAACATCTACGTGAAAACGTGAGAATATCTAGGAGGGTTTGCATGAAACGAATGAAGTTGATGCTGCTGGTGTCATCGTTCTCTTTGGTCCTTTTCGGCTGTGCTAGTAATGCGCCCGGAGAAAATGCAGGTGAGGTGGTAAGCACAGGGGGGAATTTGGAAACAGTCGTGACTCATGGCAATTACAAAGCTTTTAAAGAGGAAAGCCCCCTGTATGATGATGCGGATTTGGTTGTGATTGCTCAAACCGACACGGAGTTTTTAGATCGTGAACACGTTGTTCAATATTTTGAACCTGATGAGGCCCAGGAAGGTTCTCCACAAGCAATTGAAGACTTTCATACCAAGACGCCTATCACAATTCTCAAGGTGTTGAAGCCATCGGAGGAAGCCCCTGCCCTCGAAAATGAGATCTTAACGATTATCGAACCTGTTTCAATCATCGAGCAGAACGGTACTTCTCAAAAAATTACGATTGAAAATTATAATGAGATTCAAGCCGGCGAAAAGTATGTTCTGTATTTAAAGCTGAACACGTACGGAGAGTATGGTGTTATTAATATGAATAATGGCCGGTTCAGCCTAGAGCCTGAAACGTTGACATTAGACTCCTTGGATCATGGCCATGCGGACGATCAGAACCTTCACAATACACTGAAGAGTGCGGTAGAGGAAAGATTTAAAGCTGAAATTGAAGAAGTCCAGAATCAATAACATATTATCAGAAGAAGAAGCGTCCAATCAGAGCCAACAGGCTTTTGGTTGGACGCTTCTTTTTATCTCACTGGAGATGAACGTGCATACCTGAACTTCCCCAATTCTTGCAATTGCGCGGACAACTTGAACGCGCTCTTTTCCGTTAACGTCAAATTGTTATATAGCTGGAAATGGGAGTGTATTGAATATGATGTTGCGTGCCCTGTTGACTACCGTGGCCGTTGCTGTCTTTCTTTCGGGTTGTGGGTCTCAACCAAGTTCTTCCGATGCAAATGCCGATAATGAACCTGTACCGGCAGCTCAGAGCAATTCACCAACTCAGAACGAGCCATCTACACCGCCTAAAACCCAAACAGAAATTCAACCAGCCGATGATAAAGAGGAACAAGAGCAGGATGTCTCGTTTGAATCTGTCATCCTTTTTGAACTGACGGATGAAGATTTGAGCAAACCTGAA
Organism: Paenibacillus sp. 598K; assembly: GCF_003851045.1. GTDB lineage: Bacteria > Bacillota > Bacilli > Paenibacillales > Paenibacillaceae > Paenibacillus_D. The sequence goes on from NZ_BFBX01000037.1 coordinate 59,440, forward strand.
ACAGAGATTCCCTATTACACTTTTGGTAATATAGGTTTTGTCACCCAAGAGGAGATTCAAGGGTTCTCTAATGGTTCTTATCCCTGGAGAGGCGATTCCGTCCAAGCGGCCTCGATTTTAACGCAGAATCTGATTCCAGAAGGGATGTCAGCGGATCAAGTGGAATATAAGGCGGTGCCTGTAGAGAACCAATCCCAAGCTGATGAAACGACGGTTGTAGATATGATCGTTCCAAGCCTTGGAACGTTTACGATTCATTTGCAACATCCGAATAAAGCCGTGTTCTCCTATATCACAAAAATGGTTTGGCAGCCGGAGTCCTCCAAAGCACTACAGCAGCTTGAAGGAAGTGTGACGCTCCTTGATCTCGATGAGAGCTGGTTCGATAAATTGACGAGTAAGATACCTGCCTTTGGCAAAGGAAACATTCGCTATTTTGAACAGGAAGCTGTAGATAGTTTTAATCAGGGCCACAGCGTGCCTTGGGGTGACCCACGTGTTCAGGCAATGTTAGCAATATCCGAACTGGTTCCGTATGACTATCTGCAAGATGAAGCCATATCTCAGCAACTTAGCGACCGAAAAGAAATTCTTACCACCTCTAACGGAATTGTATTTACGCCCCAATATGAAAGCTTTCAAGATCGACCAGTTGTAGTACAAGTAGAAGTACCTGATTTTGGCGTTTACACGGTTACGCTCAATAGTGGTACGGATTCGTCGATTGCAATCGTTCAGAAAGTTGAGTTTGAAGCAGGGAAGTAGTGTAAATGAAGGTCATTCGCCTTGGAAGACATCTCCCGCATTGACGGTAGAATTTATGGCTGCAAATCTAATTCCTGAAGAAGTAAACTCGAATGATTATAAAATTGTTCAAGTGGACGCTGCTGGAACGGCTAATGAAACAACAATCATTGAGGTGCAGGTGCCCGGCCTGGGCACTTATATTTTTACGGTGAAGTATGCGAAAGACAGCCCGATTACTTTTATCTCCAAAATTGAACTTCAGCCTAATTAACACGGGACAGCAGGAACCAAGTGAACTTGGCTCCTGCTTGTTTTACGAAAAGCGCAAACCCCCATTTACTAGGGTGTCGCTTGCCTTATGTTCTGCGCTTATCCTCATAGAGGTCACTGGACCTCCACGACGATATAGTAGATTGAATCGGCTCGTGTTACATCCTCCTGATCCTCAACCGTCCATTTGGCGAAGATGGAGTAATAATACCTCCCGGATTCTTCAGGCGCATGAAAGGTGAAGTCCTTATTTGCAACCGGGATTTGCTTGTCGCCATCTGTGTAACTAACGTGAATCTGATTGGGCATCGGCTCATATTCCATCTGCACCATGAGCTTTGCTCCAGGTTGTGCCACAATAGCAGGGGGTTCGGCAAGCTGCTCGATGGGGCCAAATGACATGTCTACGCAACCTACCCAGCAGTAAGAGCCACGATGAGCATCGTAACGCTCGCCCTCGTACTCGATCCAAGCAGACGGAGGGGCGTCTCCGGTCAACTCCGTAAATTGCTCTTCAGAGGAAGCAGAGGGAGCTGATGTTGACGCCAAGGTTACTTGTAGCGAATCTTGCTGGTCGGCAGAGCAACCTGCAAGTGCACACATTAGCAGAATGTACAGCCAAGCTGATTTCTTCATATTCGATATAACCTCCTTATCCTTCCGACGCTGCTGTAAGGTGGAAAGTTGCTGGGGACCGAATAAACGAACAATTAGAGCCCAGCCTGCGGAAAATGCGGGCCGGGCTCTATAGATACATCCGAGTTTGAAGTTCCTATTCACGTCCCTATTAACATCGATTACATATCTGCTATAATGGGCGGATAATTTGATAAGAAAGGTCGTGCGAGCAATGAAGATTACAAAAATGAAGCCATCATCTGCCTCGCTGGCCGAGCCCTCGGACGTTGAGGTGCGCTGGCGCACGACAATTACGGGCGATGCGGGGCATCGGTTATGGCTTGACCCAGAATATAACCGTGTGATGGTGAGCGATGGCTGGGGCGTGGCGTTCGCTGCGTTACGGTTGCGGGCGCTGGATGTGAGCGACGGGCGAGAGCTGGCTGCCGCAAGGCTGGGCAACGCTGCTCGCGCGCTAGCTCCAGATGCGGACGGGAGCTGGTTGGCGGCAACGGACACCAAGCTGTTCCGACTCGACCGCTCCGACTTGCGATTGGGGAGTAAATGGACGTCGCGCATCCCGAAATATAGCGACAGCTTGATCGCCGGAGGGGGCTTTGTTCATGCGGTCAATCATGCTTCGGCAGGTCTGCATGCAATTGATCTCACGACTGGCGCCGTGAAGCGCAGGCTGCTGGACGAGGATGTGCAGCTTCATGCCGACGATAGGGGACTTATCGCCGTATGCGGGAACGGCAGCTTGTGGCGCGCGGATTATGGCCTCGCTGCCGCGCCTCGACGCTGCGCCCAACTGCCGGCGCTTTGCGATTCTGCGCTGGATCAGCAGGGACAGTTATGGCTCTCGCTGGGCCAGGGAAGGCGAAGGGAGCCGAATCGTGTAAGCTGGGCGGAGCCGACCGCCCAGCTTGGATTGTTCGACCTGGCAGCAGGCGAGCATCTGGTGGAGATTGAGCTTGCCCTGCCATTCTGGCAGCTTGCCGTATCCTCCGATGGCGAGACGGTTTGCGTAGCAGGCGTGGTGTCGCAGGAGCTGGACGGCCAGGTATATCAGCGCAAGACCGATATTGCCTGCTACCGCACCTCCGACTACCAATGGTTGTCCTGGTTACGCGTTCCGGAAGGATTCGAGATCCAGAGCATTTGGCCTGATTGTAAGGTTGCTTTTGCGACCAAGGCCAAGGCGGCGCTACGGGATTCCGACAACGCGCAGTCCGAGCTGATTTGTTTCTCGATCTCCTGATCGTCCCGTGGATCGCCGATTCACGGATCGCCCATTGGTGAGTGTGGGCGGTTCGTTCGTATTACTTAGAAGCGACTGGGACCGTAATATGGTTGCCGACGGTCGCTGCCATTTTGACGATGGCCTTCGGATCGGAGTTGCGAACATTCACATCGATACGAGGCGTGTAGGCTTCCTCCAACCGCGCAGCCTCTGCGTCCGTCAGCTTGATCGCGACAGCTTTGAGCGCATCATCGATGTGGCTCGTTTTGGTCGCTCCTACGATGGGCGCAGCCACAACCGGATTGCGATACAGCCAGGCAAGCGCGATCTCCGCCCGACTGACCCCGCGTTCCTCTGCCACTTGCCCCACCGCTTCGACGATATTGTGATCGGCTGCCGCAGTGGCTTCGAAAAACTTGGCAGCGCCGGATTCGGCCTCCGTGCGCTTCGTGTTCGCACCCCAAGGACGGGCCAGCAGTCCGCGCGACAGCGGGCTGTAGACGATCGTTTGGATCCCCTCGTCGGCACAGAGCGGGAGCATTTCGTTTTCTTCCTCGCGGGCAACCAGATTGTAATTGTGCTGCATGGAGATAAAGCGTGTCCATCCATTCGTTTTCTGCAGGTGGAGCGCTTTGGCGAACTGCCAGGTCCTCATCGTGGAGGCCCCCAGATAGCGCACCTTGCCCATCTTCACCAGATCATGAAGGGCTTCGAGCGTCTCCTCCCATGGCGTGAAGGGATCGGCGCGATGAATCTGGTAAAGATCGATGTAGTCTGTTCCGAGACGACGCAGGCTGTGATCGATCTCAGTCATAATCGACTTCCGCGAGAGACCAAACGAGTTAGGTCCAGAGCGCATGGGAGCGCCGAGCTTGGTAGCCAGGACGACACTGTCGCGTGTAGAGAAATCCTTGATCGCTCGACCGATGATCTCCTCGCTGGCCCCTTGAGAGTACATATTCGCGGTATCAAAGAAATTGATTCCGGCCTCGATCGCATATCGAATGACAGCGCGACTCTCTTCCTCTCGGATGGACCAAGAAGGGTAGCCATGTGACGGGTTGCCGTAGCCCATGCAGCCGATACAGATGGGCGAAACCTCAAGACCGGAATTGCCAAGCTTCCTATTTTGCATGTTTGCCTCCTAGATTCGTTGTAGTTGCTATCCCGATTATATCTTCGAGGCTACGGCACCCGGTAACCCATTCCCATCAAAAAACTGCCCAATCCTATCACCACTTGAAATTTACAGCTCTATTCCATGTTCGTCCGTTTCTTTAATGCGTCGCCTGTCTTTTTTGGGTGAGACACCAAACATCCGCGAATATTCACGGATAAATTGCGTCGGACTCTCGTACCCGACTCGGAAGGCTGTATCAGCGACATTTATTGCATCCTCCGTTATTAAAAGCTGCCGGGCCTCTTGAAGCCGCAGCTGCTTCTGAAACTGAATCGGGCTCATCGCGGTGATCTGCTTGAAATGCCGATGAAACGACGGAACGCTCATCTTCGCGATATCCGCCAGGTCGCTAACTCGAAGAGGCTCTTGGAAATGATAGAGAAGGTGTTGGATGGCGTGTTGGATATGCATAGCAGGCGTACCGTCCGTCACAATCTGTCGAAGGGAGCGACCATGCTCGCCGTGCAGCACGCGGTAGACAATTTCTTTGGTGAACAACGGGGCAAGCGCCGGGATGTCCGCCGGTGTATCCAGCAGCCCGATCAGTCTGACGACGGCATCCAGCATAGCACGATCCATTTCCGCCACGTTTAAGCTGCGGCTTGATTGCCCTCTGTGACTGCCCGTTTGCGCGTCGTCGCTTAACAGCTCTAAAATATCGCTGCGCGAAAACTCGATTTTACAGGACAAATTGGGCACGGCAGCGGAAGCCTCGAGAACCTCGGCGACGATCGGCAAATCCATGGAGGCGACAAGGTAATGCGGAGGACCATAGCTGAAACGCTCCTCGCCGAACAGGACATCCTTGACGCCTTGAACCATAATAAAAATCGAAGGCTTGTCGATCTTGTAAGGAGGGGCCGATCGGTTGGAACGGTAGGGAATCGAATGTCTGAAAAAGACAAGATTAGCAATGTCGGTGCAATGCATCCCTTCTCTGAAAGTATGACGATCGACGAGCACGGCAAGCTCTTTTTGCAAAGCTGCGAATGAATTCGGCATCATAATCCTCTCAAAATCGTTGGTTTGTCAGGTACAAACATTTTACCGGGTGGGCGACTTTTTGGCTATGAAAAAATGCGTCGAGCAAGATTGGCTGGTGTGGTTCTATTCATATGCCAAATATACAAAAAAATAATGTTGACTAAACGATATATACTTGTAATAATACAAGTTAATCGGATGTTAAGTGACTCCGCTTTACTTCCCAAAGGAGGGTATGCAGTGAAAAAAGGTAAACGCTTTCTTGGATTTGTACTCGTCATGGTTTTGCTTGTCCCGTTCGTGCCCGTCTTAAGCTTCGCAAACGCGTCAGGCACTGCGGATACGGTATTGGCTTTTACGGTCCATAACGGTACAGACTCCGAATCAAATCGCTTCGCCTATGTTCGATTCTCCAATGCGGGTATCGGTACATATGTAACGCAGCCGGGCGATCGACTCGTGTACGATGTCAAGCTTGCCGAGCCCCTGTCAGGCGCCGGAGGCATCGACATCGGATTTGACGGAGGGAAAAATCTAAGGGACAACACGGTAGATCTGAATGCCCTGTCGGGACATCCGGCGACGGATCTCACCGCGCATGCTTATGGTCGATGGTACACGAGAACCTTGACCTTGCCTGCAGGAAAAACGATTCAGGAATGGAGACTTGCCGGGGAGAACGATACGGCAGGACTAGCGTATACCGCGTATTACGACAATATTCGGATTATGAATAACGACGAGGTGAAATTAACGGCCTATGAGAACGGAACGCCGGTTCTCAATCAAACCGCTTTTCAGAATGGAACGAGCAGTTATTCGCTGACGGCGAAGGAAGTTCGCCGCAAGGCCGATTTTACGGAGCCTTCCGGGTTCGCGATCAACTACACGGTCGCTAATGCGACAGACAGCACGGCGAATCGGCATCAATACAAGCGCATTTCCACTGCCGGGGAGAACGAATTTGTTTTCCAATCGGGAGATCGCATCGAATATTCGGTCAAGCTGCTTAGCGATGCGGCGAACGCTGGCGGCATCGATATCAAGACAACGGATGGGCATTTTTTCCGGGATCAGGCGAACTGGAAGGATCAAAACAACATCAGCGGTCATCCGGCTAACGACCTGCGCCCCCACGCCTTGAACGAATGGTATCATCGCTCCTTGCCGGTGCCCTCCTCGATGGTCGGCAAGATGATCGATGGCTGGTATGTAGCTGCCGAAAACGATCAGCCGGGTTATACGTATGCTTCGCTGTACGACAATCTGCGGGTCGTTCGAAACGGCGTTGCTGTCCTCTGGGGATACAAGGATGGCGATGTTCAAGGGAATCCGGCTCACACCGATACGCTCACGCAATCCGGCGTAGATGGCGGGAGCCTCAGCGGCTACAAAAACTATGCGTTGTATTTAAATGTAACGAATGATAATGCGGGCGGAAACAAACTGGCCTATTATCGGTTTGCTACGAACACGCATGTATTCCAGCCCGGCGATGTGATCGAATATAACGTGCTCGTCACCCGGCCGGAAGGCGGGAGAGCCGGACTTGATGTGTGCGTCACGACACAAGAATGCTTCCGCGATTCGGGCTGGCAGGATCAGAACGGGATAAGCGGCCATCCGGGCAGCGACCTGTCCGATTATGCCTATGGCAGCTGGTATACACGCAAGCTTCCTGTGCCGCCTGCCATGGTTGGCAAGACGGCGGACAAGTGGATCGTTGCCGGAGAATCCGACCAGAATGGGCTGCAATATGCGGCATACTTCGATCATGTGACCGTTACGAATGGCGGGACGATCAAGAACATTATCTATCAAGACCAGGCAGCTCCGCCAAGCGCGGCAATGGAGCTGGCGTACGGGGTCGTCGCCTCGGATACCTCGCTGAGCGCAGTATGGAACCCGTCGACGATTCCATTCCGCGCGCAGAAGATAACCACATCGCTCCCGGTAGAGACGCCCGTCATCGCGGGATTCGTGGCCACGGATTTTAATGCGAGAGGCGACGGGAAGACGGATGACACGGTTGCCCTGCAAACCGCGATCGATCATGCCTTCGCGGCGGGCGGAGGAACGGTATGGGTTCCGACGGGCGTATATGTGATCCGCGGGACGTTGAACATCCCCAAATCCGTAACTCTGCAAGGGGACTGGAAAAATCCTGACGCTCCGAACGGGCTTGGCGTGGGCACCATCCTCCAGGCCTATGCCGGCAAAGGGGACGCGAATGCCGAGCCGTTCCTTACGGTCGGACCGAGTGCGGCGGTGCGAGGCATGACGATCCTCTACCCCGAGCAGACGCCGTCCAACCCTGCGGTCTATCCGGCAACAATCAAGCTGCAGGATAACGGATTCGGGTATGCAACCGCAGAGAGCTTGACGCTTGTGAATCCGTATCGTGCCGTCCAGATCGGACCTGAGGGGAACGAGAATCATGTGATCCGCGATGTGTTCGGCACTCCGCTGAAATACGGCATCTCGGTCGGCAATACGACGGATGTCGGGCGCATACAGACAGTCAAGTTCGCTCCGAGCTACTGGGCCGATTATCCCGGCTCCGACGTCGACGTAACGCTGCTGAAGACAACGCTGCAGAGCGCTACGGCGTTAACGATACTCCGCAGCGATTGGGAATATGTGTATGACTTTAATGCCATCGATTATGGGGTCGGGATGTTATTCGAAGAGGACGCGACGGCTTCGGGCCTGACGAGGGCGGGGAACGGCCAGTTTTTCAAGGTCGATATTCGGGGTGCGAACAAAGCCATCGTCCTCAACGGCTTGAACAAGCACGGCATCTCCGTCACTCGTTGTACGCTGGAGGCGACGAGCGGCGCCGATCCGATGAATATTCAGACCGGCGCTTCCTTCGCATCGGTAGCGCAATTCAGCGGCTGTACGTTCGGCGGTACGCCGAAGCATAATCTGTACACGGCTCCAGGATCGGCAGGTACGGTAACGGTCCAAGGCTCCAACTTCGCGAATTGGGGATACACCGGCACCCTCGATCATCCTGCCGTGATGGCGGCAGGCGGCACGGTTATGGTACAGGGGAGCGCCTTCAACCAGTCCAAGCTGGCGGTGCGGATCGCTGCGACGGCTGCAGCCGCGAACATACTGGGCAATTCGTTCGTCGGCGCTCCGCAGATCGATAATCAGGCCTCTTCGAATCCGAACGTAATCATCGATCATACGCCGCAGGATTATGAGCCCGTGCCGCTACAGGATCCCGAGCTGGGTACAGCGCCGACTGTCGCGGGCAATGCATTTATCGTCGTGACCGATGCGCCGTACAATGCGGTGGATACCCGGCATGTGACGACGATCGATAATACGGCCGCTTTCCAAAAAGCAATCCAAGCCGCAGCGAGTCAGAACGGAGGAATCGTCTACGTGCCGCCAGGCCGGTACCGTTTGAACGGGACATTGAATATTCCTGCCAACGTGGAGCTGCGAGGCGTTCATGACATCGGCCATCATACGACAGGCCTGGGCTCTGTTCTGCTGACGGTAACGGGCGAGGGGAATGAATCGGCAACGCCGTTTATTACCTTGCAGAGCGGTGCAGGCGTCCGCGGACTGACGATCTGGCATCCGCAGCAAGACCATGCCGATGTCAAGGCTTACCCCTGGACAATTCAAGCGGCGGGGACGAATGCCTGGGCCATGAATATCGCGCTGGGCAATGCGTATAAGGCGGTTGACTTCGGCACCCATCCTTCGGGTGGGCATTATATAGCGAATATTACAGGCTCGCCCTTAAGGGAAGGGATCTTCATTGGCAATTCGACGTCTGCCGGGAGGGTGCTCAACACCCAGTTTAACGTTCATTTCTATTTCAAGACCTGGACGACGTACTTGCCGGGATCGACGGATTACGCCGATTACGATGCGATCGTACCCAATACGTTTAACTATGTTTCCTCCAATCTTGATGCGCATATTAAGCTAGGGCATACGACCAACGAGACGCTGTTCAACAACTTCGGCTACCGCTCCAGCAAAGGCTTGCACTTGATCTCGCAGCCTGGCGGGGCATTTCACGGCACGGTCTATGGGCAAGGCGAGGACGGCTCCGTTCAACCTGTCGTTATCGATGCCGTCAGTCCGAATGGAGCGGTATTCGTTAACTTGACGACGGACTCGATCAGTCAGAGCTTCCTCACGATCGCTGATACCGTCGGCGTGAATGCGCCCTTGAAGTTCTTTAACTCGATCTTCGGTTCCTACAATCTTGTCCCTCCAGGGGGCGTCGTCATCCAGGGAGGCGACGTGCTTATCCAGCAGGCGCATGTGGAGACGAATGCATCGGGAAGCAATGGCGGAATCTCGATTACGGGAGGGAAGGCCAAGGTGTACAATACCGTGTTCAGTCGGATCGGTCCGATCGATGCCGCAGGAGAGGCGTTCACGACACAGACCGATGTCAAGGACGTCGTCATCGGGGCAACGGCCGTATCGGCACAGGTTATCGGCAACGTCAGCAGAAATCGCTTTGATCTTGTTAATCAGGCGGGTGCCCAAGCTGAAGTACAATTCAACATCGCAAATTAGGCTTGCGATCGAAAGGCTGGAGATATGAGATGACAAGGGATCAGCGCCATTACGATGCGCAAGTCGTACAGACGGTATGGACGGGAGGGGCTCCGGTTATCTCTGCCTTCCGCGCAACGGACTTCGGCGCGGTAGGGGATGGAGTGACGGATTGCACAGCCGCACTGCGCCAGGCGATTGCGGCGGCAGCCGAGGCCGGCGGCGGATCGATATGGCTCGCAGCGGGGCGCTATCGGATTAGCGGTACGTTGAAGCTGCCGCGCTCGGTCTATCTCGTCGGCGAATGGCAAGCTCCTCCGCGCGGGCTCGGACAAGGGACGATCCTGCTGGCTTGTCCGCCTGCCGATCATCCGGAGCCACTCCTTATTGTGGATCAAAGCGCGGGGGTCGTCGGGCTGACGATCTATTACCCGGAGCAGCGACTGGATTCACCTATTCCGTATCCTGCGGCGATTCAATTAGGAGAAGTCATGGGAGACTTTGCATCGATTCGCAACGTGACGCTCGTCAATCCGTACATCGGCATTCTCGTAGGTCCGTTGAATAACGAGCTGCATACGGTTCAGAACGTATATGGATGTCCTTTGAAGGTCGGGATCGCCATTAACAAAACGTATGATATCGGCCGGATCGAAGAGGTGCACTTCTCGCCTGAGTATTGGTGCGATTATCCGCAGAGCGGTATCGAGCGGGAACGGCTGACGGAGTGGCTGCGACGGGAGGCGATCGGCATGCGCATCCAGCGGAGCGATTGGGAATACGTCTACCGGTTCACGACAGTAGACTACGGGATCGGCATTGCATTTGACAAAGACCCGGAATCGCCGGATGTGACGGACGGAGCCAACGGTCAAATGTATGGTCTATCCCTTACGGGGGCCAGAATCTGCATCAAGCTTGATTACTTGAATACGATCGGATTAGCGATGACGAACAGTCGGTTTGAGACGGTAACGGGAGGCGTCGCTGTCCAGGCAGGTCCCCATTTTGCCTCCGTCGCCCAATTCCACGGATGCAGTCTGGAGACGGAAGGGCGGGCCATCGCGATGGCAGCGGCGGCGACGGGGACGCTTTCCTTTCATCAAGCAACGATAAACCGGCATGCTTCCTCCACGGAGGAGGAGGCATTCGCCGTGGACATCGAGGGCGGGACCCTGTTGATGAATAGCTGCGACTTCTCGGGCATCGAGAGATGCGTGCGTCTTCATGGCGGCGTGCAGGCGGCTTCTGTTCTGGGGAGCCGCGCGATCGACGCCGCGCAATTCGTATCGATGGGTGAGGAGGATGGCAGGGTTGTGATCGATGCCGATGTCAGCCGGGGCGAGAGGATGGCATACCCCGAGCTGGAATTGGGCGAAGCGCCAGCTCCGCAAGGTCAGGCCTTGATTGTCGCTACGCATGCACCCTACGGCGCATGCCCTGACGGTGTGCGGGATAATACGGCGATCTTCCAGGACGCGCTGCAGCAGTTGGCGGAGCAAGGCGGCGGGACGTTGTTCGTTCCGCCCGGGCAGTACCGATTCGAGGGCTCGCTTGTCGTGCCGTCCGGCACGGAAATCCGCGGCGTCAGCGAGATGCCTCATCATACGATGGGGGGCGGCACGGTGCTCCTGACGGTGCAGGGAGAAGGAGACGAGGAGGCCGAGCCCTTCCTGGTCCTGAGCGGGGGCTGCGGTTTGCGAGGCGTAACGGTGTGGCATCCCGACCAATCCTATAGCTCGGTGAAACGCTACCCGTGGACGATCCAGTCCCGAGGGAGGGGCAATTGGCTCGTCTATGTCACGTTTGGCAACAGCTACAAAGCGGTCGATTTTGGCTCGTATCCCTCCGGCGGCCATTATATTGAATTTTTGGCGGGCTGCGCATTGCGAGAGGGGCTGTATATCGGTTCCTCCGACGAAGCGGGCTGGGTCAAAAACGTTCATATGAATCCGCACTTCTATTTCCGCACTTCGATGGCCGGGTTGCCAGGCGGCGCCAGGGATCGGACGGAAGAAGAGACGATGTTCCATGAGACGTTGGCGTATATGGACGTTCATCTCGAATATGCCTTTCGTTTCGGGCGCACCTGGCAGGAGACGGTATTCAACAGCTTCAGCTACCGTTCGTATGTGGGGCTGCGGATGGAGGAGCAGGACGGAGCGGCCTTCCGCGGCGTCCTGCTCGGTACCGGCTGTGACGGCACGGTCAAAGGCATGATCATCGCATCCACTGATCCAGACGGTCTGCTGATGATCAATACGAACGTGGACATCGTCAATGACGCTTACCTGTACCTTACGCCACCCGCCGGCGCCGCATTCAAGCTGAAGCTGGCGAACAGCATCTTCGGCGGCTACAACCTGAATCCGCAGTATGGCATCGTTGTAGAGGGGGGAGAGGTACACATCGAGCAAGCGCACTTCCGCGCGAACAGCGCGCTGTTCCGGAATGGGGCGATCAAGCTCTACAACGGTAGATTGCATGTGCAGACGTGTACCTTTAGCCATATCGGACCGATCCACGGCGAGGGCTTCTCTCGACAGCAGGACGTCACGGACATCAGCATCGGCAGCGCTGGAGAGGCTGTCGTCGAAGGCAACGTAGCGAAGGATACGTTTAAGGTCGTCGATTATACGGAAGGCCGCGCAGTGCTGAGAGGAAACGTAGCCGCAACCTCATAACTCGTCTTTGCGGGGCACGACCAATGCGGCGGTCGAATCCAGCAGGTTCAGATTCGGAGAGAGCACGATGTTTTGCCGTTCCTGCTTCGGATTGGCGATGACGGAGAGCAGCAGCCGAGCTGCCTCCGTGCCCAGACGATGCTCATCCTGCCTGACATGGCTCAGCGCAATGCTGGCGACCGGATGCGGATCATAGTCGTAGCTCACAACGGACAAATCCTCTGGAATTCGGAGCTGCAGCTCCTTGGCGGCCTCCAGAAGCGTATAGACCGTTGCGGAATTGATCGTGAAGATCGCGGTCATGTCGGGATGACTTCGAAGGAACGCTTTAATTTCTTCCTTGTAATCGGGATCGACGGCATTCGTATCCAAAATGGTATTCATCTTTTCATTATTGAAATGCTCGAGCTTTAATCGGTGATCGACCGGAATGTGATGCTCGGCCAGCGCCTTGTCGTAACCGAGCAGCCGGTCCTCGATGCTTGTCGTGCCGTAGCTGCGCGTACTCAGCACGCCGATGCGGGTGTGGCCCAATTCGAGCAGATGCTTGACGGCGCGGTAAGCCCCGTCCGTATTATCCGAGTAGACGCAATTGGTGTCGATTCCCCGAAAATACCGGTCGACCAGGACGATGGGAAACTGGTTCATGGTCAGGCGTAAAATATCCTCATTATAGGTTTGTTCTTCGACGGGGAAGATGATGATGCCTTTGACGTTCAGTTGAAGCATACGTTTGATGACGTCCTTCTCCTGGGCCTGGGAATCATGCGTCTTCGCGAAGATCAGGTGATGACCGTGGGCGGATAGATACTCTTCGATGCCGCTAAGAATCCGGGCCGTAAACATGTTCGATAGCCACGGCATCATAAAAGCTACGAGTGGCTTCTCGTCGCTCGCCGGCTCGGATTCGTAGAGCTGAGGCTCGCCGCGTTCGCTGGAAGACACGAACGAGCCTTTTCCTTGCACGCGATAGATGAGGCCGCTCTCCGTCAGCTCGCTCAAGGCGTTTTTTACAGTAATGCGGCTGACCTTGAATTGTTTGGCCAGTTCGTTCTCGGAAGGCAATCGGTCGTCAGGCTTCCACACCTGCTGTTTTATATTGTCCAAGATGTAATCGCGAATTTGCGTATACATCGGCACGCGCGGGGCTTGCTTGCTCAATTCGTTCAACTCCTATATGAGATGTTGTCGTTTACAAGCGTATTTTCTGGTGGTAATATTTATTATATACAAATATACAAGGTGAGTAAAGTTGTCTGTAATATTATCGATAGAAAGGGATTACAATGCCTAAAAAACAAATACACCTTATCTCGCACAGTCACTGGGACCGGGAATGGTATATGCCATTCGAGCGTTTTCGGATGCGGCTTGTTCGTTTGTTGGATGAAGTTATAGCCTTGCTGGAAGCCGATGCGGGGTTCAAGTCGTTTCATTTGGACGGTCATGTGCTGCTCATCGACGACTACCTGGAGATTCGGCCGGAAAAGGAACCGATCATCCGCAAGCTCGTCAGCGAAGGTAAGTTGGTGCTCGGTCCGTGGTATGTGCTGCAGGATGCTTTCCTTACGAGCGGCGAAGCGCAGGTGCGCAATATGCAACTGGGACTGCAACGCGCCGAGGAACTTGGCGGGGCCGCAATGATCGGGTATTATCCAGACACGTTTGGCAATATTTCGCAATCCGCACAACTTCTGCAGGGCTTTGGAATTAAGTCTGCAATATTTGGCAGAGGAATTCAAGCCATAAATGAAAATAACAACATCAAAAATCAAGCGGACCCGCAAGATGTTCATTCGGAAATGCGCTGGGCATCCCCTGACGGCTCAAGCATATTGGGGATCTTCCTGGCGAACTGGTATCATAATGCGATGGAGCTCCCGGTCGATCCCGAATCCGCCCGCCAAAGGGCGGAGGTGATCGCGCACAACACGGAGCGCTACGCCTTGACGAGGCATCTGTTATGGTTGAACGGGTGCGACCATCAACCGGTTCAGAAAAATGTTGCCGAAGCCATCGCGGTGTTGAATCAGGTCATGGGGGCGGACTATGAAGCGCGCCATAGCAGCTTCCCGGAATATATCGCTGCTGTAGAGGCGGAGCTCCAAGACTGCCGTACCGTTACGGGAGAGCTGACGGGAGAGCGGACGAACGGATGGGGAAGCCTGGTCAATACGGCCTCCTCAAGAATGATATTAAAGCGCTGGAACGCAAGGCTGCAGCGCGAGCTCGAAAGATGGTCGGAGCCGTTCTCGACGATGGCTGCGGATTTCGGGGCAGGGTACCCGGGCGCTTTTATCGGACAAGCCTGGAAGTATGTCCTGCAAAATCACCCGCATGATAGTATTTGCGGATGCAGTATCGACGAAGTGCATGACGAAATGATCACCCGGTTCAAAAAAGCGGACCAGATTGCGAGCAGCGTCACGGACGAAGCGTTAAGGTCGATTGCGAGCAAAATCGATGGGCATGGGGCATGGAAGCAGTTAACGATCGATTCGGAGGGAGCCGTCTATTCGATCGTTATTTTCAATGCTTGCGACCGGCCGCAGACCGATAAGGTGACCACGATCCTCGAGACGGAGGAGACGGATTGGGATCGTTATACGCTCTTCAATGCAGAGGGCGAGCGTGTGGCTTGTCAGATAGAGGATCACGGTGTCGTCCATGGCTTCACCTTGCCTGATGACCGGTTCCGGGTACGATGGACGAAGCGGCGATACACCGTGACCTTCCTCGCAAGCGACGTGCCGGGGATCGGACATGCGCTCTATTATATGGCCCGTATTCCCGAGCAACGGCTGGTGCAGGCAACCGCCTCGGGCGCTTGTTACGATCCCGCCGCAGCGACGTGGAAGATGGAGAACGAGCGTCTTCGCTTGACCGTCCAGGAAGACGGCTGCTTGTCGCTGCAAGACTTGCGTTCGGGAGAGATCTATCGCGATCTGATGATCCTGGAGGATACAGGCGACATCGGCAACGAGTACGAATACCGGCAAGCGGAAGGCTCGGCGCCCCGATTATCCTTGGGAACCGCGGTGCTCGTGGAGGATGCGTCGGACGGGATCGAACCGAGGCTGCGAATGGTTCACGAGATGGAGCTTCCTGCGCAGAGAGAAGGCAGCGGAAGAAGCGTTGGTACAGAAAAGCATCGGATCGCGCTGACCCTAAGTCTAAAACCGGATCGGATCGATGTGGAGGCGGCATGGGTGAATCAATCCAAGGACCATCGCTTGCGTATTCTGTTCCCATCGGATATCCGAACGGATGTCGTCTATGCCGATTCGCCGTTTGACGTTGTCGAGCGAAGGATCGAGCCTTGGGAGGGCTGGGAAAATCCGAGCCGGTGCGAGCGCATGCAAAGCTTTTTTGCGCTGCAGCACGGTTCGCGAGGACTGATGGTAGCCGCAGACGGGCTGCCGGAGTATGAAGTGCTGCGGGATGAACGCCGGACGATGGCGTTAACGGTATTGCGATGCGTCGGCGAGATGGGGGACTGGAACTACTTCCCGACACCGGGGGCGCAATGTCTGGGCGAACAATATGCCCGTTTCTCTATCATACCTTTCTCGGGAAGCCATACGACTGCAATTGTAGAGGCGCAGCGTTTTTTATTGCCGCTGCGATCTGTATTCGGAGAACTTCCGTCAGGCAAGCTCCCGGCCAGCCAGGCGTGGTTAACCCATGACGGCGAGGATAGCGTGGTGCTGACCAGCTTGAAGCTTAACGAGGGAACGCAGGAAGCGGTATTGCGATACGTGAACCTAAGCCAGGCAGAAGCCCGGGCGGTATTCAGGGGGACGCTGTTCCAACATGTCCAAGGGGTGCGGGATGCGGATCTGCGGGAGATTCCGCTCGGCTACGAAGCGATCGCGAACGATGAGATGCGAGCTAGCGTACCGGCCAAAAAAATCATGACGAAAATGATTCCGCTTTCTTTACAAGATTGAGGTATACATGATATATTGTAATAGACAACTTAATTAACTTGTATATTTGTTAGGGGTTCTCATACTAAGACAGAGGTGAAGCGTAAGGTGAAAAAATGGGTGGCTTTGACGATTTGTGCAACGATGGTCATGATCTCGGCGTGCAGCGGAGGTAAAAACGTTCCTGATCCGCAGAACGGCGGTAACGCGAACGGGAAGGATCCGGCTGCGACATCCTCGGATGCTCCCAAAAGCGATGTCACGCTCTCGTTATGGCATTTCAAGGTTGCTTTTGATCCGGGGTTTGCGGCTGTAGCCGAAGCCTTCGAGCAAAAGACGGGCATCAAGGTAGAGACGCAGGTGACGACCCCGGACGACGCGTATCGTCAGAAGCTGACCGCAGCAGCTACGACCCAGAACGCTCCAGATCTCTACATGTATTGGGCGGCGCCGGCTGAAGGCGCCTACGACGGGTTGGCTTATGAGTGGAGCGGCGACCTGGAATCCGATGCCGCATGGAGGGATTCGTTTTTCCCTAGTGCTTTGTCGGGCGTCCAGGTTACCCAGGACTATATCGATGCCTGGAAGAAAGAAGATGCCATCAGCGCATGGAAGAAAAACGAGACCAAGCCGGGACAAGTATACGGCATCCCGTTGGATGTAGGCAGCTTCTATACGATCTACGGCAATAAGAAGATTCTGGAGGAGGCCGGTGTTGACACGGATGCGCCTGCGACGATGGAGGAGTGGCTGGAGCGCATGCAAGCCGTGAAAGCAAAAGCCGACAAGCCAGGCTTGGTCTTGGCGGGCAACACATTCGCCGTATACGAGAATTGGTTCGTCAACTTCGTCGACTACATGAAGAACGGACCCGAATCGTTCGAAGCGTTCATGATGCGCGAGGAAAAAATGTCCGATCCGAAGCACGCGCATGTGGCGGAGTTTATCGAAACGATCACAAAGGAAAATCTGCTCATGCCGGGAGCGGTCGCCCTGGATATCGATCCGGCGGACCAGGCGTTCTCCCAAGAGCAGGCGGCCTATCTGCTAGGCGGTACGTTCACCTATGCCAGCCTTTCCGCGATGGGGATGAACATGGATGACGTCATCAGCTTCCGGGTTCCAGCCTATAAGGACTCGGTGGAACCGGATGCCAAGGTGAATCCGTTCCCGCTGGTAAGTATGGTTGTCAATAGCAAGGGGCAGCACGTGGAAGAAGCCGTTGAATTCGTCAAATTCCTCACCTCCGAAGAGGGCATGATCTTGTATGCGAACAAGGCCTTCGATATTCCGGCGGTGAACATCGAGGATAAAGAAGCGCTGCTGCCTGCGATCAATTCGATGATGTCGTCCTTGAGCATGGAACCGAACTGGTTTTTCTCCAATCCTCATGTGGTGGGCAAGTTCGGTAATCAGGAATGGATTGGGTTCCATGATAACAAGCAGCGGATGATGCTCGGGGAGCTCACGGCTGAGCAAGCGGCGGAGCAGTTCGATAAAGACGCTGCAGCCGAAAAAGCAAAAGAAAAATGAGTCATGGACGGAGGGAGTGATGCGCTCCCTCTTTCCTTTCTAATTGGAGGCCTATTATGAAAAAGGGCGGGGCTACCCGGAAGTATCCATTGCGTGAAATGTTTACCGCTTACTTGCTGCTATCTCCTGCTGTACTTTTATTTCTTGTGATCGGGTTGTTTACGGTGGTGTTTTCTCTGTGGCTCTCATTCCATCATCTCAAGCAAGGCTCCGTGGTTAGCAGCGCGTCGTTTGCAGGCTTGGACAACTTCCGAGATTTCTTGTTCGGCGAATCTCCGGTGCTTGCGAGAAGGTTCTGGCAGGCGCTCGTCAATAACCTGATCATCGCGGGCTCGATCGTAACGTTCGTCATCATCATCTCCTTGTTCCTCGCAGTGCTCCTGCAGAAGATCACGATAGGCGCCAAGTTTTTTCGGACCGTCTTTCTCGTGCCGATGATTACTTCCTCCGTGGCCATCGTGTATGTATGGCAAGGAATTTTCGAGCCGAAGGGCGCGTTGAATAAAGTGCTGGAATCGCTAGGCCTGACGCAGTTCATCGCGACCAACGGCTGGCTCGGCGAGATGAGCACCGCGCTTCCGGCGATTATCGTCATCCTGGTATGGGGCGGCATTCCCGGCACGTTGATCTTATATTTTGCCGGCTTGCAAACCGTAGATCAGCATCTATACGAAGCGGCGGAAATCGATGGCGCCAACGCCTGGAAGAAGATGCTTCACATTACATGGCCAGCGTTAAAGCCCATTACGGTCATCGCCATTGTGTTCAATCTGAATGCGGCTTTGCAAGTGTTCGATCCGATATGGATTACGACAAAAGGCGGACCGGCGGGATCGACCATGGTCGTCAATGTGCTCATCTATCAGGAGGCGTTCGGGGATGGAGATATGGGGCGCGCCAACGCGATGGGCTGGACGATCTTTGTGCTGACGTTCTTTTTGTCGCTCCTGAGCATGCGCGCGTTAAAAGAAAATAAATAGGAGGTAGAGCCGTGCGTTTATCGATCCTTCCCAAGACCGCGATGTACCTCATTCTTATGCTTTGGGGTTTTGTATGTCTCTACCCCTTGCTTTGGATGATAGGCGCGTCATTCAAAACGCCGCTTGATGTGCTGAACACGTATACGATTTTCCCGGCCGGCAAGTGGCATTGGGAAACCTATGTCGATGTATGGAACCGAATGAAATTTTTCAAGTATTTTCTCAATAGCCTGAACGTTACGTTCTGGACGTTGCTCTTAATCAATGTTTTGTTCTGTATGGCCGGCTTTGCCTTCGCCAAGCTGCGTTTTCCGTTCAGGGAATCGATGTTCTATGCGTTCCTGGGCATGATGTTTGTACCAGGAATCACGGTGCTTGTCCCGCTGTATTTGACCGAGCATTATTTGGGGCTGCTCGATACGCATGCCGGCATCATCTTGCCGATGGTTAACGGCTCGGCGCCGATCGCCATCTTTTTGTTCCGCAATTATTTCCGTACTCTTCCGCATGAGATTTATGAATCGGCCAGGGTTGAGGGAGCGGGGATTATGCGGATTCTGTTTCAGATCTATATCCCTTTGGCCGTCCCTGCGATTGCTACCATCACGACGATGAACTTTCTGGGGGCGTGGAACAACCTTGTACTGCCTATGGTGATTCTTAATTCCCAGGAGCTTTATACGCTGCCGTTGGCCGTCATGCAGCTCGATACTGGCGTATTCAGACAATGGAACGTATTGATGGCAGGCTCGCTTATTACGGTCATTCCTATTTTGCTTTGCTTCAGTTATTTGCAAAAGTATTATTTGAAAGGCTTGGCTGCAGGAGCGGTAAAATCATAGATTAAGAGGTGCTGTAAGGTGAAATTCGTACTCGAGAGGCCGTGGGAGCTTAAAGGGTCGTATCAAGGATTTTGGGAATTCAAGCGAAGCATGGAGTTGAATACGGAGATTAAAGGCATCATGCCGTTTATACCGGCGCAAGTGCCGGGCAGCGTCCATTGGGATCTTCATCAGGCGGGGGTTCTCCCCAATCCCTACGTAGGCACGCAATCGCTCGCTGGCGAGTGGGTCAACGATCGGGATTGGATCTACCGCACCGTTTTTCGGATCGATCCTGCGTGGCGGCACCGCCGTATTCGTCTTGTATGCGAAGGGATCGACTATGAGGCAAGAATAAAGGTCAATGATCATTTTATTGCCGACCATAAAGGGATGTTTACTCCCGCGAGCATAGAACTAGATGAGGCATGGCTGAACATGGACGGGGACAACGAGTTGTTGATCGTGCTGCGCCATACGCCAGAGGGCGTCCCTCAGTTAGGGTATACGAATAAAGTCGATCATCTGAAAAGCAGATTCGGCTATAAATGGGATTTTTGTCCGCGGCTTGTGCATGTAGGCTTATGGAAACCGGTGTACCTCGACATGACGGGCGAGCATCGGATTGCGGATGTTCAGGTGATTTCGTCGTGTGCGGCGAACGAGTGGGTGGCGGATGTTCACATTCAACTCGACCATGCCATCGGTGGCAGGCTGGAGGGGCAGATTGAGTTGCTGGATGCGGAGGGGCATATCGTGGAGAGACGGCCGTTCGCGCTACAGGCGCGCCCTGGACTGCAGCAGCACAAGGAACGTATCGTGATCGACCATCCGCAGCTCTGGTGGCCGAACGGCTACGGTGAACAGCCGCTCTATCAAGCGTCCGTAAAGGTATGGCCCAGCGACTCCGCGTACAGCCGGGAGGATCCTTCCGATGAACGGTCGACTCGATTTGGCTTGCGGGCGTTAACATTTGAGCAGAATCCCGGGGCTCCAGCCGATTCCGCAGCGTTTACGATTCATGTGAACGGCACCCCTCTTTTTATCAAAGGTTGGAATTGGGTACCGGTCGATATTCTCTATGGGCGCGAGTTGACTGCTGAGTACCAACGGTTGATTGCGCTTGCCAAGGCAGCGCATATTAACCTGCTGCGCGTATGGGGCGGGGGATTGATCGAGAGAGAGTTGTTCTATGATCTGTGCGATGAAGCGGGCATTCTCGTCTGGCAGGAAATGATGCAGTCCAGCTCGGCCTTCAATAACGAGCCGAGCACGACCCTCGAGTATAGGGAGCTGCTGCGTTCGACGATGACGCATGTCATCAAAGAGAAGCGAAACCACCCTTCGCTAGCCATATGGTGCGGAGGCAACGAGCTGACCAGGGATGGACATCTGGAGGACGTGCTCCGGCCTCTGAACGACGAGCATCCTACGCTGAGGATGCTGAGAGATCTGGTGGGGGATCTCGACCCGGATCGTTTGTTTCTGGCGACCTCGCCTACCGGGCCGTCTTTTTTCCTAAGCGACGAGACTGCGGGGCGCGGGATAAGCTATGACGTGCACGGTCCATGGAAATACGGAGGCTCGAAAGGACATTATTCGCTATACAATAAGAGCGACGCCTTGCTTCATAGCGAATACGGCGGAGACGGCTATGCGTCCTTGAGCAGTCTCAATACGTTTCTGACAGAGCTGTCCTGGGATTCTTCCAAGGCGGAATCGATGGAATGGTTGCATCACGGGTACGAGTTTTGGAATATGGACGAGCAGTTGGCGTTGTTATTCGGTCCTGTGGAGGATATGGAGGCGCGCGTTCAATTCTCGCAATGGCTGCAGGCGGAAGGTCTGCGATACGCGGTTGAGTCTAACCGCCGCCGCGCTCCCCGCTGCAGCGGAAGCGTGCTGTGGCAGATGAATGAGCCTTTTCCGAATATCGCCTGTACGAGTTGCGTCGATTATTACGGAGATACGAAGCTCGCTTACCATTGGGTAGCTCTGGCGCAGCAACCGGTGCATGCGTCCCTGCAATACGAGCAAATCGTATACGAGCCCGGCGAGACATTCGAAGGGGAATGCTTCGCGCACATGGACCTGCCTGTCGAATCCTGTGCCGTCGGCTGGACGCTGCGGGATGCTGAAGGCCGCATTCATGAGGAGGGGAGATTCGCATGCCAGACCGGCACTCATCCGTCGCAGCATGTAGGACGGATTGTCTGGGCGATTCCAGAGGGGATCAGCTGCTTTTTCATCCGGCTTACCTTGACCGACGAGATATCCAAGCGTGTCTACTCCATCAATGAATACGCATTTGCGATACGAGTGGGGAGCGCGAGGCCTGAGCTGGAAGCGTTCAGAAGGCTGCCCCAAACCGAATTGCAGTGGGCTCGCGAGGGGCAGGCGTTGTCGATCACCAACACAGGCCAGACCGTGGCTCTGTGGGTCAGTGCGGAAGCAAGCATGCTCGAAGGTCCCCCCTTGCGCCCCCTTCTGGACGGCCAGTTAATATTCCCGAACGAAACCCGGCAGGTCCGACTGCCCGAAGCTTCAGCTTCGGAGGCCGATGCAGCGAACTGGATCGCCAAAGGCTGGAATACGCGAAGGGCACGTTAACTTTAGGGCTCGCTTCGCTCGGGCTCATCGTGTCGTCGTCCCCTGGGCGGCGACCGATGCTTTCGAGTTTGCTAATACCGCACTCAGGCGTGGCAAAGGGATGCCTAGCTTTTCGGCTTCTCTCACAACCTCAGATACCGCAAACCCGGCTTTACTATTGTTGTATTCCATGAAAAGTCGCGCCAAGCTGCCCTTGGCAAAAATAACCTTGTTAAAAAGCGGGCCGAGCAGCGCTGGCGGAATCTTGGTCAGCAGTAGCGTAATCGCGTCCATCTTAGCGCCTCTTGCTTTCAGTACAGGCAGCATTTCCCTCATATGCTTGCCGACATTGGCGAAGGAGTCGCGATGATTCATAATGGCTGGAAAACTTCCCCGTCTTAACACCTCGGCCTCCATCGCCGCATTCATGGCAAAGTGATTCCATAGCCAGCTTTGCATATCCTGGATCCCATTGATTTTAAACCGGGCGCTTTCAAACAGTGCTTTGAACTTGGCGTTGATCTGCTCCGTGCCTGCCCGCGGCTTCTCCAGAAAGATCATTTTCAAAAAGCCGCCTCTCAGCCGATTGTCCGCGATGCCGCCCCCTGCTGCTGGAAAGCCAAAGACCACCTGGTTCATAGACAAAGGCGAGATCGCGGATGGCAAGTCCTGCCAAAGATTATTGAAGATGAGGATTGGGGTGTTCCCGGCGGCAGTCGCCAGGAGCTGTGCTGCTGATGGGAGCTGCTCCGTGTTGACGCTCGCAATAATGAGATCATAATCAGAGCCGATCTCCTCATGCAGGGTGACGTTCCAGTTTTCTTTAATGAGCTGTTTCCCTTTTCGTGCGTCCCACATTTCAAGCACGATCTGATCTCCGAACGCTTCTTTTCTCCCTTTTCTAACATAAAACGCAACCGTATGGCCTGCCTTTTCGAGTGCCCAAGCATATTGGGTGGTGATGACGCCTCGACCGAAAAATAAAATTCTCATGCTGGCCTCCTGGATATTCATATTCACCCTAGTTGATCATCCAACAACGTGTTGTATAATGTTATTGTATAGACTCACTGTAGGGTCATCAACCATCAGATTTTGAAGATCTGTCGCATCATCGATGGCACAGAACCTGGAGGTCAAGCATGAATAAGCAACCTGAAATAACGGACAAAACGAGACAAACCTTTATTAATGTCTTCTGCGACTTGTATTGCCAAAAACCAATTGAAAAAATATCCGTGCAAGAGATTGCCAAGCTATCCGGATACAATCGCAGCACCTTTTATCAATACTTTACGGATATCTATGCGTTGTTGGATTTCGTTGAAGAGCGTGTCTTACAATCCATTCACGAGGAGATGGCGAGCCGAGAGTTTTCTACCCATACGTTCCAGGATGCGCTGCAATGTCTGGAAAACGCAGAGGAAATATCCGTGCTGAAAGCCCTCTTGGGCGACTATGGCGCGGTTCATTTTATTGAACGGCTGAAAAGAGAAATTCCTTTTGAGCGATTGATTTTTGAACAATTCCCCACAAATGAGGTCTTGGCGCCCTACATCATTGAGTTTTACATCTCCACGTTACTCTCGATGTTTCGCCTGTGGATACGCAATGACAAAGATCTATCGTCGGAAGAGCTGGTCCAATTGATCGATAGCCTGTTTGCCAATGGAATCACATCGCATCATATCTTCGGGATGAATCATCCGCAGCGTTAATCAGAGAGGAGGGGGCTTGTGCCCAAAAAGGACAATATGCTGGCGATCCTGTGGATGTTGAACTCGGGAGAGAAGTGGACGGCACAGCAAATCGCAGAAAAGCTGGAGATCCATATCAGAACCGTGTATCGCTATATCGATGCCCTATGTGCCAGCGGCGTCCCGATCATAGCCGATACCGGGCATAATGGCGGGTATAGCTTGCTGCGCCAATTCATCACCTCTCCGTTGCTGTTTAGTATGGATGAAAAAAAGGCCTTGCTTCATGCGGCCCAGTTTGCAAAAGAAGCTGGCTATCCTTTGAGCGAGGCATTAGAGCAAGCAACCTCCAAATTGAAAATGTATTCGAATCCGGAGCAGGAAGGGATGCTAACCCATCACTTGGCCGGATTCGAGGTCATCAACCGCAAGGGATACCCGGCCGTTCAGCCGGTATTGCAGCAGTTAGAGCAGGCGGTTGCCAATGAAAGCTCGGTCGAAATGGCTTATCGCAACAGACATGATGAGCAGTCCCCGGTCAGGGTGATAGACCCTTATGGCGTGGTGAATTGGAACAATAAGTGGTACACCATTGCATTTTGCCACCTGCGGCGCGAGGTTCGCAGCTTTCGGGTAGATCGGATTCTGACTCTCGCTCGTACGGCATCCTCTTTCAAGCGTCCCGCTGATTTTTCGGCGCGCACTTTTTTTATGAACAAGCTGTTGCCGGGTGGAGAAGGGAGCTCCGAGTTTATTTCACTCATTATTGACGGCAGGGCAGAGGCATTGGATGATCTATGCATGCATTGGTTTTTGGAGCATCATTTGCAGGAGCGAACCTCGACGCAGGCTGTTTTTTTAATCGAGACAGAATTGCTGTATACCCATGTACCGAATATCCTGCTCCCCTACGGGAAGTCCGTTCAAGTGATCGAACCACAGCAGCTAAAGCATAAGCTTGTGGCGCTTGTGGCAGAGTTAATGGAATATTATGAAGCGTAACGACTTCACTGACAGCGGTTGTCAGTGAAGTTGTTTTAATATAAGGGTAACCACGCATATCAGATGAATGGTTGCTGGGACCCAATACACTTGATGAGGAGCACTAACAAATGAACCCTACCGTTTACCTTTATGTGTTTGATACGATGTCCGATTGGGAGATCGGGTATGTAACCGCCGAGTTGAACACGGGAAGATACTTCAGAAAGGGGCTGTCCCCGGTCAAAGTCGTCACCGTTGGGATCGACAAGACGCCTGTTACGACAATGGGCGGACTAAAAATCCTGCCTGACCTTACCGTGGAGGAGTGCGTCATGACGAGCGCAGATGCGCTTATACTGCCTGGCGGAGATACATGGATGGAAGCTATTCACGCGCCTATCTTAAAAGTGGCCGAGAGGTGTCTGGAGGAAGGGATCGTAGTGGGAGCTATTTGCGGCGCTACCTTGGCACTGGCGCAATCGGGATTGCTAGATTCGCGTTGGCACACCAGCAATGATCTGGCCTACCTAAAAATGGTGTGTCCTGCTTACGCAGGCGAAGACGATTACAAAATGGAACCTGCTGTGATCGATCGGAATCTGATCACTGCAAGCGGAGTCGCGCCCTTAGAATTTACGGTTCATGTATTACAAGCGCTTGATGTATTTGCTCCAACAACGTTGGACGCTTGGTACCGGCTGAATAAAACGCATGAACCGAAATATTTCTATGCGTTAATGAACGCCGTGCAATGACAGTTCGTTGAGCTGTTCAAGAAGGCGGCCGCTATACAGATGCGCTATGAGGCAAGCGAGGGACTGTCGCGCGACGTGAACATCGCGCGGCTCCCTTGTCTTATTGCTGCTTTCTTTTTTCCTACATGATTTGAATAATCGTAATGTTCGATTGATCCGTAACAAACTCCGGATTGTTTGGGGTTCCCTCCTTGGTTATAAAAAACTCCAGGATGAAGTTAGCGCCTGTACTAACCAGGCAGCTGGCTTGCAGCGTGAATTCTCCCGCAGCCGGATCTTCCGTGCCAATGGTTTGCTCCAACATCCCGCTTAACGGTCTTGCCAGTAGATTAAGTTTAACCGTCTCTCCTGGTACCGGATGTCTGAAACGGATATTGAAGGAGATCAGGTACACGCTGTTAGGTAACAAAAGGATAAAATCGTCGTCAAACTCAATGGTTGTAGGGCTGTTATTAAATGCTTCCTCTAAAGAAATCGGACTGTTGGCAATGGAACCTGTGGGACGAAATACAGCCATATTCCTCAGAATCGTATAGCCGGTAGCGCCTGTGGGGCCGGTACCTCCCGGCATACCTGGCGCACCGTCGGGGCCTTGTGCGCCTGTAACGCCGGTCGCACCGGTCGCACCGGTCGCTCCCGTGGCCCCGGTCACGCCCGTGGCGCCGGTTAGTCCCGTGGCGCCGGTCACACCCGTAGCGCCTGTCACGCCCGTCCAGCCCGTGGCGCCGGTGGGCCCTGTCGCTCCCGTTAGTCCCGTTATTCCTGTAACACCCGTGAGCCCCGTCACCCCTGTTGCGCCTGTGGCGCCTGTTACGCCGGTGGCCCCTCGCGGTCCGGTGACTCCCGTGACACCCGTCCCGCCTGTGGGACCGGTCGGTCCGGTTACCGCTTCGCCTGTCCCGCCGACGGGACCTTGGTGGCTTATCTCGATCCACGGCGACCAGTTAGCCCCTGTATCCGGACTGCTTCGATAATATAGCACCGGATTGGAGATATAGATTTGCTGTATATATTGCTGTACTGCGGACACATACAAGGTCCATACCGCCGGATGCGTTGGGAGCGGAGAGTCGGGACCATTGAGCGGCGGATCCCCATTTGGATTCATCGAACGATGGCTCCCTGGCTGAACCATTTGGCTCAGGTCGCTATACGAGGGATGGTTAAAGACGGGATAAAACCCATTCGCTGCATCCAGGGTAATATCTCCCGTAAGTCCGTTGACGCTGGCAACCGCCGCTGCGGGGCCGGTTGGTCCGGTCACGCCGGTAGGCCCGATTACGGTCGGAATGCCAGCGGCCGTCCGCATTTTGGAGTCCAGCATCATTTCTTGGCGGAAGATCGTATCGAGCATCGCCTGACTGCTGCTGTTGACCGCGAGCACATCGGCAATCGAGACATCCGGCCCGGTTGTTCCTGCCAGGGTGCCCAAGGCGAATTGAATTTTTTCCCCTTCCGCATTAATTATGTGCGCGAGTCCAAGCTCCTCCATCGCGATCGACGAGAACAGCAGGTTAACGGCATCATCACGCGATAAGGTAATGGTTGGCGTAATATTGGGCAGATTGGGATTGGACATGGGCTACACACCTCCTTCAGGGCTTTCCCTAAATAAAGACTGCATAAGAACAACGCTAATCGTTGAGTAGTCTGCATCAAATTCAACATTACTTCCAGGAGGATCTAAACTATAATTCGTTATTATCTCAAAGTTCCCATCGATACCAACTTGAATCAAACCGCCCGATTCCAACGTTACTTCTCCCACAGCAGGCTGGCCGAGTTCAACTGTTTGCTCCTTAATGGCAGTTATACGAGCATCCGCACCTCCCATTATCACCGTGGCTACTCCCTTAAACACACCGTCCGTGATAGGCGGGTCCACCTTAAGTCTCAGAGAATAAGAAATATAAAAAACACTGTGTAACAGCAAATAGAGATTGTCAACATTCCATGCGATTCCTTGAGGGTCATTATTAAATACTTCCGTATAAGGAACATAAAAATTAGCCGGGAATGAGCCGGAAGTGGAAAATCCACCATTGTTGCGAATAATAAGCGGACCGGTGATACCGGTAGACCCGGGTAAGCCAGTGGCCCCCGTAACACCGGTCGCACCGGTCGCGCCGGTCGCGCCCGTCAGGCCGGTCGCGCCGGTCACCCCCGTAACACCCGTCGCGCCCGTTGCGCCGGTCGTGCCGGTGCCCCCCGTCCATCCCGAAGCGCCGGTCGCGCCAGTCGCGCCTGTCATACCGGTGGCTCCAGTCTGGCCAGTCGAGCCCGTGACGCCAGTCGAGCCCGTCACCCCCGTAGCACCCGTTAGACCCGTCGCGCCTGTTGGACCGCTTACGCCGGTAGCGCCTGTTGGACCCGTTGCGCCTCTCGGCCCGGTCGCGCCTGTAGGTCCCGTTACCGTCGGGCCGGATGCGCCCGTTGGACCGCGCTGGCTGATCTCCACCCACGGGGTCCATAGCGTGACGCCGAGCTGGATGCTGCGGTAATACATCACGGGGTTGGAGATGTAGAGCTGCTGGATATAGTCGCCCACCCGAGATACATACAAGGTCCACACGGCAGGGTGCTGGGGAAGCGGAGCATTCGGACCGTGCAGCGGAGCCGCACCGTTGGGATCATTGGAGCTATAGGCTCCGGGGTTCGTGTAATCATCCAGGTCGCTGCCAGATTCTCCCGTCAAGGAGATCGGAAAAAAGCCGGTTGTCGTATCCAGCGTGACAGCTCCTGTCATGCCGTTGATGCTGACGACTCCGTCAGACGGCCCGACGGGGCCGGTCGGTCCTTGCGGGCCGATCACCGTTGGCAGAGCGGAAGCGGTCTTCAGCCTGGAATCCAGCATCATCTCTTGACGGAAGACCGTATCGAGCATCGCCTGGTTGCTGCTGCTGACGTTGAGAATATCTGCAATCGTAGCAGGCGGCCCGCTTAACCCGGCCAGCGTGCCCAGGGCAAACTGCATTTTTTCTCCTTCTGCATTGAGAATATGCGCGAGTCCAAGCTCCTCCATGGCGATCGACGAGAACAAGAGATTGAGCACATCGTCGCGCGACAAGAGGATGGTTGGCGTAATGTTGGGCAGGTTAGGATTGGACATGGTTCAACACCTCCTTGGTAGATGAGCATCCAATCCGGCCTACAGGATCTGGAGGATGCTCAGATTGGATAGGTCTGGATTAAACGCAATCGGATTTGCGGGTGGCGTTGTCGTGGCCCAGGCCCTCAGGTTAAGGGTTGCCGGCGGATTGGTATAGATCAACCCTGCTGCGTACAAAGCTATTTGTCCCGGCGCAGGATCCCCCGCGATCGTCTGGGATTGCTCGATAATACATCCTATATCCTGCTCGGCCCCATTAAGGAAAGTCAATATTTGGGCACGTGCGGTTCCTGCTGGGTCCGGCGTCGTAATTGCCATTCGGAAGCTGAAGGAAACATAGTAGTAGCTGTTGGGCAGGAGCGTGATCGTCTGGCCATCGGGTGACAATTGGATGGTAGCAGGGCTGGTATTCGTCACGCCTTGGAATACAATGGGGCCCTGCGTGTCCGAAACCGCGCCGGTAGGCTGATAGATGGCAAAGTTGTCGATGACGGAAGGTCCTAAAATACCAGAATCCCCCTGAACCCCGGTTGTCCCCGTGGGTCCGGTCACACCTGTCGCTCCGGTCACACCTCGGGCCCCGGTCGCGCCCGTAGGTCCAGTTACACCTGTAACGCCTGTAACGCCTGTAGGCCCGGTCGCGCCCGTTACCCCCGTGACGCCCGACGCCCCGGTCGCGCCGGTTGGTCCGCTCACGCCGATACGACCAGTCATCCCGGTGCGGCCGGTCACGCCCGGCGAGCCTGTTGCGCCGGTCGAACCTCTTGACCCCGTGGCGCCGGTAGACCCGGTGGCTCCGGTCGCGGCAGTCGGGCCAGTCGGACCGCTCGCGCCGGTCGGACCGGCGATGCTTGCTCCAGTCGGGCCTGTTGGACCGCGCAGGCCGATTTGTTCCCAATTCGTCCAGTAGGCGCCATTATTTGCGCTGCTACGGTAGAACAGCACCGGATTGGAAATGTACAATTGCTGGATATAGCTGCCCACCTGCGATACATAGAGCGTCCATACCGCCGGATGTGCCGGTAGCGGCGACTGCGGACCATTCTGAGGCGCTGTGCCTGCAGGATTATTGGAGCTATAGACCCCTGCCTCGATGAATTGATTCAAATTGCTGAAGGAGGGTTCCGTATTATGAAACGGTAGAAATCCGGTATCCGCATTCAGTATGACATCGCCGCTCATGCCGTTGAGGCTAAGAACCGGGCCCGTTGCTCCGGTGATGCCGACAGGTCCGGTAGGCCCGATCAGTGAAGGAATGGCCGAAGCGGCCCGCAGCTTGGAATCCAGCATGATCTCCTGCCGGGCAATCGTATCCAGCATGGCTTGGCTGCTGCTGTTCACAGCCAGAACATCCGCTAGCGTGGCAGCCGGTCCGCTTAATCCCGCCAGGGTGCCGAGCGCGAACTGAATGTTCTCTCCTTGCGTATTGATGACATGCGCCAAGCCGAGCTCCTCCATCGCGATGGAAGAGAACAAGAGATTCAACGCATCGTCGCGCGACAAGCTTATGGTCGGGGTGATATTGGGCAGATTGGGAGTGGACATAGGCTACACACCTCCTTTTTACTTGGCTGTACAGATTCATATCAGGCGACAACCGGATAGGCAGCAGCGCAAGTTTATACTGGATTTCGCATCAGGTTGTCTACTATACGTTATGTCCAAGCTCTCGAGCCTGTACATCCAAATGCCCTGTTAGGCCGCAAAAAGGGCGGCAAACAAAAAATGCAGTCGTTGTAACAGGCCAATGCTTGGACGGCCTATTATTACGACTGCATATAGTCTCAGGGTTTAATTATATTAAAGTTATAATTGTCATTGAGCATCTCTCTGGAACCATTGTTATAGTAGTATTCGCTATATTTAAGACCCCTATATTAGTAGAGACTTGTCCGCGGAGATCGATAATCGCATTTGCCGTGTGATTAATATCGGTGTTGTTAATTGAAATGGAAGCTGTTCCCGGAATAGGATTAAATGGAGGATCGGGATAAGCAGCTCGTGCAATTTGGAAATTATTTCTATACTGTTGACCTACAGAATAAATGATTAGATATGCGTGCTCAGGGCTTAAAGTAAATATTCCGGGGCTTTCAAGGGATACTGTACCGGTTGGTCCACTAAGCGAATTAAACGGTACTGCACCTGAAAGGCCGATAGAAGGATTTGTGCCCATTATAGTGGCATATACAGAGTTGAGAGCTTGACCGGTTGCCCCTGTCGGCCCGGTCGCCCCGGTCAATCCGGTGGGTCCGGTGAGGCCGGTCGGCCCCGTGACACCGGTCGGTCCAGTAAAGCCCGTCGAGCCGGTAACGCCGGTCGGTCCCGTGATGCCGGTAGCGCCCGTCGATCCGGTCGGCCCTGTGATTCCAGTGAAGCCAGTAGACCC
>NZ_BFBX01000038.1:0-163 GCF_003851045.1 Paenibacillus sp. 598K
GGAACAGGAACGTATCCTGCGTGACGAGGACAGCCAGACGACGGAAGGAAGCTTCGTCGAGCTGGCGCAGATCCTGCCCGTCGAGCGCGACTCTTCCCTCCTCCGGGTCGTAGAAACGCGAGAGCAGCTGCAGCGCCGTACTCTTGCCCGAGCCGCTCGGACC
>NZ_BFBX01000038.1:365-13481 GCF_003851045.1 Paenibacillus sp. 598K
GCCCGAGCCGCTCGGACCGACGAGCGCGACATAGGTGCCGCTGTCCACGCGCAGGTCGACCTCGCGCAGTTGTCTGACCTCCGGTGTATAGCCAAAGCTGACCTGCTCCATGACGAGCGAATGGAAGCGCGGCTCCGCCACGACCGGCCGCTCCGGCTCCGACACATCCGGCGCATACGTCAACACTTCATGGATGCGGCGAAAGCTGACATTCGACTCGATCATCGCCGGGATGAGATAGGCCAGAGAAGAGCCGGACTGACCGACCGTCAGGAACAAGGTGAAGAAGGCGATAAATTCGCCGACCGTCATCGCATCCTCGAAGATAAGCCAGCCGCCGATGCCGATCATCAGCCCGTTAAGCAGCAGCAGCGCCACCAGCGGCAGCCGCTCCATGAGCGATCCTGTCAAATGGACCCGCAGACCAAAGGTGAACAGATCGCCGATCTGCACATTCGCCAGCTTGCGGAATCGCGCCTGCTGATGCAGGCCCTTGATCGTCTTGTGCCCCTTGACCATCTCGTCGACCGTATTGGAGAAGCGCTCCTGCGCTTCCTTGTAGGCAGATTGCGCCTCCTCGGCGCGGCGCTGCACCAGTCGCGGCAGCACGAACATCAGCACCGAGCCCAGCAGCATGACGAGCGTCAGCCGCCATTCCAGCAGGAAGAGCAGCGACAGCCCCATCACTACGCTCAGCGTCTCGCTTAGCAACAGCGGCGCCGTCCCCCGGATCACACGCTCCATCGACCCCATGTCGGCCGAGAAGCGCGTCACCAGATCGCCGACCCGATACTTGCCGTAGAATGGCAGCGATTGCCGCTGAATATGGGTGAACAGCTCCTCCCGCAGACTGCGAATCGCGCCGCCGCTCGCCCGGCCCAGCGCGTAATCTCCTGCCGCCCCGGCGACCAGATTGAGCAAGCCGCCGACTAGCAGGACGATCAGGATAAGCCAGAACATCTGTAGATCGCGCGGCTCGAACGCTTCGTCGACCAGAAACTTCAGACTGAGCGGAGCAGCCACCCCATAAGCGACCTCCACCAGCGTACCCACTGCAAAAACGCCGCACATCAGCTTGTACGGCATCAAATAACGCCACATTACTTTCAAGAACCCCACCTGATCATCGCCCTCTCTCTAGCTCTAGATTAGCTCAGTTGGGACAGGGTGTAAATATGCAAATCGAGCGCGGAAGCAACGACAAAAAGCCGTCCTGGCCGCACTTCGGCAGCAGGACGACGGTGGAGCGAGCACCTCCGCACGACAGGTACAGCGCACGGTAGAGCGGGATTGGACAGGTGCTGAAGACGAGTCTTGAGCAGGATGTCGCCGGCTTCTCTCTGCTCCGAATCCCGCAATATAACAGTCTGGGCGATTTGTCTGCTATCTCGTCTCGCGGTGCAGCGTGTACTTTTTCAGCCGAGGAGAGTATTTGCGCAACTCCAGGCGCTCGGGGTGGTTGCGTTTGTTTTTGGTCGTCGTATAGTTGCGATCGCCGCATTCGGTACAAGCCAGCGTAATCGTCACTCGCATCGAGAATCCTCCTCTCCTAGATCCTATTAATTCCTAACGTATCGGGGCCAGCTTACAGGGCATGGGCAGGCTCGCCCAGTTCATCCTCCAGTTGAAGCTCCGGCTGGCTCGGGAAGCCATCGCCGAAGGCAGCCCAGTCCATGCTCATCTCTGCTTCGGTCAACAGGCACTGGTCCAGCGAAGCGGAGAGCTCGGCGCGATCGAGATCGAGCCCGATCAATACGAGCTTGGTGCTGCGGTCGCCGTAGTCCGGGTCCCACTTGGCCGCAAGCTCGGCATGCTCGCTCAGCAGCGCCGACTGCTCGGCCTCCGGCAATGCAGCGACCCACAGCCCCGCCGGGCCAAACTGGATCGACGGACCCGCCTGACTGAGACTTTGCGCCATCCGGTCGCGAGTCGCCAGCCAGACGATGCCCTTCGCTCGCACGACCTCCTCCGGCCAGTCGCTCATCCAGGCCATCAGACGCTCGGGATGGAATGGACGCTGGCGCTCGTAGACGAACGAAGAGATGCCGTACTCCTCTGTCTCAGGCGTATGCCCCTCTGCCTCCATCTCGCGGATCCAGCCGGCGGAGCGGCTCGCCTCATCGAAGTCGAACAGACCGGTGTTCAGGATATCGCTAGGCGAGATGCGACCATAGGACGCCCGGATGAAGCGGGCTCGCGGCTGCAGCGCGCGCAGCACCTTCTCCAGATTGTCCAGCTCCTGCTCGCTGACACGATCGCACTTGTTCAGGACGAGCACATCGCAAAACTCGATCTGGTCGATCAACAGATCGACCACGTCGCGGTTGTCTCCCTCGCCTACCGCCTGCTTGCGGTCCATCAGCGAATCGCCGGAGGCGTAATCGGTCCAGAACCGGTACGCGTCGACGACCGTCACCATGCAGTCCAGTCGACAGAACCTGGTCAGGTCGATCCCCTGCGTCTCGTCGATATAAGAGAAGGTCTGAGCCACCGGCACAGGCTCGCCGACGCCGGTCGACTCGATGAGGATGTAGTCGAAGCGGCCGTCCAGCGCCAGCCGCTCGACCTCGCGCAGCAGGTCTTCGCGCAGCGTACAGCAGATGCAGCCGTTGGACATCTCCACCAGCTTTTCCTCCGTGCGCGACAGCCCGCCGCCGCTGGCGATCAGCTCGGCATCGATATTCACCTCGCTCAGGTCGTTGACGATGACCGCGACGCGCAGTCCCTCGCGATTGTTCAGCACATGGTTGAGCAATGTCGTCTTGCCGGCGCCGAGGTAACCGCTCAGGACAGTCACCGGTATCTTGTTCGTCATAGGTGAAGCACCTCAATTCCAATTTATAATCGTAATAATAACTATTACTATTAAGTTTGTCAACTACTGACCCTTTACCTGGCATTTCCTCCCCCTTTAGTTTGTGCAGATATCGAGGGTCAAGCTGATCCCTCCAGAAAATCTGTATACAAAACACAATATACAATGTATATTTATGTCATGAAACCTGACTCAAATTATACTTCACAACTTTTGATGTGAAGTAATGCTACAAAATTGGGGGCTCACGATGAAAACAAAAGGCTCGTCACTGGCGGTAAAAGGCTCTCTGATGCTAATGCTCCTCATCCTGTGCGCGGACGGAGTATTGATGTACAGCTCGTACCGCAACCAAAATGCGATCTTCCTCGATGGACTCTCTCGACTAGGCACGAAGCTGCAGCTGCAGCTTGATTCGGCAATCCCGACGATAGAGTCGGCAATCCAACGTGTCGAGGCTGGCAAGATCGACAACGATCCCGCACTGGATGTCCTGAAGTATCGTCTGGAAGCGATGGTCGACGACGAATACATAAGCAATGCTTATCTGCTGCTCCTCGAGCCTGCGTCGACTGCCGAGGGCACAGGCTATACGATGCTCCAGGTCACCCCCTCTTTGCGCCAAGCCGGGCTCTATCCGGGCGCTGTCTACCCGGCCAATGACGTATTCGTCCGCGGAGTCAGGGATACTTCTGCCAGTGGACAATCGACGCTAACCGCCCCTTACACTGACGCATATGGCGAGAGCCTCACACAGTTCCACCTCCTGACCGATGCGATGGATGAGCCGATCGCCCTGCTCGCGCTTGACTACCGTTATGACTATGTGCGGCAAATGCAGCAAACGATGCTCCGGGACAATGCAATGCTCTCGCTGATTATCGCCGTGCTCGCAACAGCAACCGGGATGTACGCGCTCCGTCGCAGCATCGGGCCGATCAAGCAGCTCGCCAGCCTGTCCGCAGCCGCGGCCCAAGGGGATCTGACCGTGTCGTTGCCTCACCGCAAGCGCGACGAGATCGGCGGGCTGTCCTCCGCCTTCAACGCGATGGTCGGCAGTCTGCGCCAGCTCACCGGCGAGATCAGCGCCTCGGCCTCTCATGTCGGCACAGCCGCCGAACGGATGGAGAGCCAGGCTCGCGAGACGGCTGCGGCGACCGCAGCATCGGCTGGCGCGCTCGATGAAGTCGCCGTCGGGTCATCCACTCAGCTGCGTAGCTCTCAGCAATGCCAGCGGGCGATGGACGAGATGGCCACCGGCATCTCGCGGATCGCCGAGGCATCCGCAGCCGTCTCCGAGCTGACCGTGCTGACCTCCAGACAAGCCGAGAGCGGAGGCGTGATGATGGAGCGCTCCCTACAGCAGATGGAGATGATCTCTGCCGAGCTGACGGAGGCCAGCGACACTGTTGCCGAGCTGCGCGCGAGCAATCAGCAGATCGGAGCCATCACGACGCTGATCGCCGAGCTGGCCGCCCAGACGCATCTGCTGGCGCTCAACGCATCTATCGAAGCAGCGCGCGCTGGCGAGCATGGTCGCGGCTTCGCGGTTGTCGCCGGCGAGATCCGCCAGTTGGCGGAGCAGTCGGATCGCTCCTCCCGGGACATTCATCGGCTGCTGGCGACGATCAGCGAGATGACGGAACGAGCCTCCCGCGAGCTGACGCGGACAGCTGGCAAGATTCGTGATGGCTCCGCCTCGGTGAGTCAGGCTGGCGAGGCGTTCCGCGATATCGTGGACTCGATCCGGACCGTCTCCGGTCAGGTCCAGGAGGTCTCTGCCTCCTCCGAGCAGCTATCGGCGGGGACAGAGGAGATCGCTGCCTCGCTAGCCGAGCTCGAGCAGATCGCCGACCGCTCGGCAGCCCGCACCCGGTATATCGCGGAGGGGGCGTCAGCGCAGCTGGCATTGATGCAATCCGTGCAGGATTCAGCTAGCGAGCTGCGAACGGAGGCCGCCGACCTTACCGCTGCCGTTCGTCGCTTCCGGCTGTAGCTGCCGCCGCTGCGACGAAAGATCCTTGTCGCCCGGGGGCCACAATAGCGAGGGGGTAAGCGGGCGGCAGCGCGCCTGAGGAGCGGCCTGCGGATGATCGGCTCGCGGGCGGTGGGACGCGCTTGAGAGATGCGTGGAGGAGCAAGAACCGCGGGAGAGCGATACGGCCAAGGAGCCGCCTGCCGAGGTGCGGCGCACACTGGAGCGCTAACGCCCAAAGCTCCCGTATCCTCAAGTGGTTACCGATCATAATAGGTATAGAGCAGAGGCTAAGCGCAGAAAAGCCGCAAGAGTCACTTGTACTCTTGCGGCTTGTATCCTCTTTACCGAATATTACATCTTAGCGGCTGACTGCTCAGGCGTTATCCGCTGCTCCAGTGCACCTTTGTTCCCTTAATCGTGCGTTTTGACGTCACCCCGACGCTGAATCGCCAGCGCAAAGCCAGGCATCCGAGCGCCTTAAGTCGCACCCTCATAGAGGCGTGGCCGGTACCGAGCTAATCTCCCGCTGCCGGCTCCAGGTTGCGGAACTGGTTGTGCACCATCTGCGCATAATAGCCTTGCTGCTGGAGCAGCTCCTCGTGGCTGCCCTGCTCGGCGATCCGCCCGCCCTCGAGGACGAGGATCGTATCGGCATCGCGGATCGTGCTGAGCCGGTGAGCGATGATGAAGGTGGTACGGTTGTTCATAACCGCCAAGAGCGCCTCCTGGATATGCAGCTCGGTGCGGGTATCGACGCTGCTCGTCGCCTCGTCGAGGATGAGGATCGCCGGATCGGCGAGGATGACGCGGGCGATCGCCAGCAGCTGGCGCTGGCCCTGACTCAGGTTGCCGCCATTCTCGGTGAGCGTCGTCTCATACCCGTGCTGGAGCCGCTGGATGAACACATCGGCGCGCGCCAGTCGGGCCGCCGCTTCCACCTCGGCGTCTGTGGCCGCCGGCTTGCCATACTTGATGTTGTCCTTGATCGTCCCGGAGAACAGATACGTATCCTGCAGGACGATGCCAAAGCTGGCGCGGACCCGATCGCGCGGATAGTCGCGCAGATCGTGGCCGTCGAGCAGGATGCGTCCGCCGGTGACGTCGTAAAAGCGAGTGAGTAGATTGATAATCGTCGTCTTGCCCGCCCCTGTCGGACCGACAAGCGCGGTACTGCTGCCCGGTCGCGCCTCGAAGCTGACATCGTGGACGATCGGCACATCGTGACGATAGCCGAAGCTGACCCGCTCGAAGACGACATGCCCGCGCGGCCGCTCGAGCGGCCGTGTCTCGGGACGGTCGGCAGTCTCCTCCGGCTCGTCGAGCACCTCGAAGGCACGCTCTGCTCCGGCGACGCCCGCTTGCAGCACATTGAAGATCTGGGCCATCTCGTTGAGCGGTCGGACGAACTGACGCGAGTAGCCGACGAAGCTGGCGATCACGCCGACGGTGATGATGTCCCTGACCGCCAGCACGCCACCGGTGAGCGCGATCGCGGCAAAGCCGATATTGTTGATGACCGACAGCAGCGGCATCATGAAGCCGGACCAGATGCCAGCCTTGACGGCGGCCTGATACAGCTTGCCGTTGACCTGCTCAAAGTCGCGGATCGAGCGCTCTTCGTGGTTAAACGCCTTGACGACCTCCTGTCCGCTGATCGTCTCCTCGATATGGCCATTGAGCCGACCGAGCTGCGCCTGCTGCTCCTTGAACATGACGCTCGTGCGCTTGG
Organism: Paenibacillus sp. 598K; assembly: GCF_003851045.1. GTDB lineage: Bacteria > Bacillota > Bacilli > Paenibacillales > Paenibacillaceae > Paenibacillus_D. The sequence goes on from NZ_BFBX01000038.1 coordinate 6,888, forward strand.
TGATCGTGCGGGCCAGCAGGTAGACGAGCGGCACGGTGACAAGCGCGGCCAGCGTCAGCAGCGGGCTGAGCACGAGCATCATGACGAGCGAGCCGACGATGGCGATCGCGCCGCTCATCAGTTGGATCGTCGACTGCGAGATCGTCGTGCTGACGTTGTCGATATCATTGGTCAGCCGACTCATCGTCTCGCCGTGCGGCCGGCTGTCAAAGTAGGCGAGCGGCAGCCGCTGCAGCTTGTCGAACAGCGACTGCCGCAGCCGCATGACGATGCGCTGCGACAGACCGGCGAGCATCCAGCCCTGCACCAGATTGATCGCCGCTTCGCCGATATAGGCGGCGGCCAGCACGACGGCTAGCGTATAGAGCAGACTCAGGTCGCCCCAGCCGATCGCATCGACCGCCCGGCCGATCAGATACGGCCCGACTATCGTGATGCCTGCCTGGATCAGGACGAGCGCCGCGATGAAGGCAAGGCCGCGCCGCTCGCCGCTCACCTCTCCCCAGAGTCGGCGGATCGTCTGGCCGAACGCCTTGGGCTTGACGAGCGGGCCGCCGCGCCCGTGTCCCCGTCCGAAGCCGCCGGGTCGGTGCTGCAAGCCGCCGACTGGAGGGGCATTATCCGCGCGTGGCGCCTTGGACATGGCTATCCATCTCCTTTCCGATCTGGGACTGATAGATCTCCTGGTAGACCGGGCAGCTCTCCATCAGACTCGCATGGGTGCCGAGGCCGACCACCTCTCCGACATCGAGCACGACGATCAAGTCGGCGTCCATGACAGAGGTGATGCGCTGGGCGATCATCAGGCAGGTCATCCCTTTGGCATAGTCGCGCAACCCCTCCTTGATCCGCGATTCGGTCGTCGTGTCGAGCGCGCTCGTACAGTCGTCGAGTATGAGCACGCGGGGCTGGCGGATAAGCGCCCGGGCGATCGCGAGCCGCTGCTTCTGGCCGCCCGAGAGATTGACGCCGCGCTGGCCGAGCAGGGCATCGTAGCCCTCCGGCAGCGCGGTGATGAAGTCATGCGCCTGCGCCAGCCGAGCCGCCGTCTCGATCTCCTCCTTCGTCGCGTCCTCCCGTCCCCAGCGGATATTATCGGCGATGCTCCCGGAGAATAACATCGTCTTCTGCGGGACGATGGCGATCTGCTCGCGCAGCGCAGCCGGGTCGATGCGGCGAGTATCGACGCCATCCAGCCGCACCGTGCCGCTGTCCGCGTCGTAGAAGCGCGGGATGAGCTGCGCCAGCGTGCTCTTGCCCGAGCCGGTCGAGCCGATCACGCTCACCGTCTGTCCCGGCTGACAAGCGAAGCTCACCTCCCGCAGCACTGGCAGCCCCGTCGTCCCGGGGTAGGCGAAGCTGACGCGCTCGAAGGCGATGGCTCCGCTTTGCGCCCCCTCGACGCGCCCTAGCGAACCGCCCGCAGGCTCCGAAGACCGATTGGCCTGGCCCTGCGTGGCCGCCATGCGTTCTGAGGACCCGCCGAGTCGATCCATCTCCTCTTCGTCTCGGGTCGACGCTCCCGTTCCTCGAATCAACGACTGCCCGTTCGGACCCATCTGCCTGGTCTCGCCGTCCGAGTCGGCCGACCCGCCATAGCGGCCGTCCGCCGCTCCGTCTCGATTCGGCGTCGCTGTCTGGGCAGCCTGCCCGCCCCGCGCGAATACTTCGTTGATCCGTTCGGTGCCGGCGCGTGCCCGCACGAACATATTGAACACCATCGACACCATCATGAGCGCGAACAGGATCTGTGTCATATAGTTGATGAAGGCGACCAGCTCCCCTACCTGCGTCGAAGAACCCGCTCCTGCGGCCCAGGTGCCGCCGACCCACAGGATGGCGACGACAGCCAGGTTGACCGTCAGCATAATCAGCGGATTGAAGATCGCCATCGTCAGCATCGCCTGGACCGATACGTCCCGCTGCTCCTCGTTGGTCTTGCGGAAGCGGGCGCTCTCGTGGGCGAACCGGTTGAACGCCTTGACCACCCGCACCCCGCCCAGATATTCCCGCACCGCCCCATTGATCCGGTCGAGCGACTGCTGCACGCGCATGTACCGCTTGAAGCCGATCCGCATGCTCAGGATGACGAGCGCCGCCACGATCGGCACGACGACGCCGAGGATGATCGCCAGCTCGGCATTGAGCCGGATCGCCAGGATGAGCGCGCCCAGCCCCAGCATCGGCGCTTTGACGAAGATGCGCATCAGCCCGCCGACGAAGTTCTGGACGATTGTGATGTCGTTGGTCATCCGCGTGATCAGCGAGGCCCGCTCGAAGCTGTTCATCTCCTGGAAGGAGAGCGACTGAATCTGACGGAACAGATCGCTGCGCAGCTCCGTACCGAATCGCTGCGAGACGAGGACAGCGAGGATGTTGCGCATACTGGCCGCCACAGCGCCGACTGCCGTGATAAGCAGCATGATGCCCCCGAGCCGCAGCACCTCGTCCATATCCTTGCCCGCGATGCCCCGGTCGATGATGAGCGCCAGCAGCGTCGGCATCATCAGATCGGCGGCAGCCTCCAGCATGAGGAAGAAAACGGCCAACGAGAAGCCTTTCCAATATTTGCGGATATATTTGGCATAGGGCATCGCTCTTACTCCCTTCCCTGGAGCTGTCGGACCAGTTGACCCATCAAGGCGACGAGCTGCTCCCGTTCCGCTGCGGACAGCTTGCCGAACGGCTCGGCCAGCGATTCCATCCAATATTGCTCGGTATGGTCGATGACCGCTTCCCCTTCCGGCGTCAGGCGGATCAGCTTCACGCGCGCATCGGAAGAGTCCGGCATACGGACGAGGTAGCCTTGGTTTTCCAACCGGTCCAGCATCTGCGACATCGTACTCGCCCGCACATCGAGATGCGAGGCCAGCTGTCCGATCGTACTGCCGCCGCTACGCCGCAAGTGCCGCATGAGCAGCCATTGCACCCGCGTCAGCGCCTGGTCGCGGTCAAAGACGGCCGAACGCAGATGACGGTTCACCGTCTGCAGATGCGCCACGAATAGTTCGATTTCCTGGTGCAAGTCTGTTCCCTCCCTTAAGACGTGTTTTGGTCGCGTCTGATCACCCGCGCTAGGGCATCTTTCGTGCCTACAAACGCTTGCAATATTTTATATTATATAGCTAACCTAAATAAATGAGAAGCTACAAAGTGAAATTCCTTTGCCATCCTTTGGCGGTGTATTCACTCTCCCCCCTCCATGGTCGAGATACAGCTGAATCGTCCGCACCTGCTCCACCGCCAGCGGCGAATAGTCCCGATAGCCATTGTCCCGCCGCAGCGGCGTCAGCAGCCCCAGCTTGTCATAGTAACGCAGCGATCGTACGCTAACCCCGGTAAGGGCGGCCAGCTCCCCGATTCTCATCCATCAACGCCTCCTGTCATCGGCTCCCCTTAGTATAAACCGTGACATCAGTGTCAAGGTCAACACATTTTGCGTTATCCCGTACGCTTGCAAGTTGACAGCGCGTGGCCGCGATACCATGCGTTGCAGTATATTCGCAAGGTCATGGACGTGCGGCGCCCCATGCGGGAGATTGCGCTGTACATCGAGAAAGCTCACTGCAGCAGCTCGCGGTCGATATGTCTCAGCTTGGTCAGCAGCTGCAGCATCGGCTCGCGGCCCACCGAGATACGCAGCGCCGCCTCAGCGCCCTGCTCGCCGCTCACCGCATTCATCCGGAAGGTATCGAAGCCAAAGCTGCCGCCGGATACGAAATGGCTGCCCTCCGGCGCACGACGGACAAAGGCATCGATCCGGCGCTGCACCTCATCCTCGCATGCTACGTCTGGCAATCGAATGTAAGCTACTGCCCCATGCCAAGGCTCGCCCTTGAGCAAGTAGTCGGCGCTGCGCGGCACTGTCGTCCAATAGTCGCTGATCCGGCCGGCGAGTCGCTGATGCTCGAGGAAGCTGACGAGCAGCCGCGCATTGCGATTGATCCGCGCGAGCCGCGTCGTCAGCCTCGCCTCATCCGGGTCCGGCAGCTGGCGGACGGCAAGCGGCGCGACCCCTGCGTCGAGCAGGGCCAGCAGATCGATCCAGCGCTGACGCTCCTCCTCGTCCCTCATGCGCGCGCCTGCAGCAGTCAGGAAGCCGGCATTGGCCAGGTCGAGACCATACTGCAGATACTTGATGGCGCTCTCGATGCAGATCAAGGTCACATGCGGCGGCAGCCGATCGACGTAACGAGTGAAGATCGGATTGGCGATGCTCGTAAAGGTACGGTCAACGATTACATAGAGCGGTTCGCTCTGATGATGGGCACAGATCAGCTGCATCAGCCGATCCAGCTCGACCGCTGGCCGGACAGGCCAACTGCAGCCCGGATCGACGAGCAATCCGCCTATAGGCTGTTCCTGCTTGAGACGGGCATAGAGCGCCTCCGGCCCCAACTCCTCCGTCTGCGGTAAGATGAGCTTCGCCAGCTCGGCGCCTTCTCCATACAGTCCCTCCTGACAGTAGAAGGGCAGATCGTCCGTTGCACCCTTGCAGGCAAAAAGCGCCAGCTCCAGCGCCTTCATCCCCGAGGTCGTCATGAAGCCAAGGCTCTGCCGACCAAGCGCGTCGTCGATCCCGTACCAGGCGTAGAGCGCGCGCGCTTCATACGATTTGACCGCATCGCTGCCGTAGCTGCGTTCGTATGTATTCTCCTCGGACTGGGCAAAGCCGAGCTCCGCCGACTGTCCGCCGTTGTGTCCCAAACGCTTGCCGGGCGACTGCCAGTCGCTTCCCTCGACGACAGCGCCCAGCTGTTTGTGCAGCAGCCGCAGCTCGTACTTCATCGCCAGATACGCATCCAGATCGCACGCCAACGGGTCCCTCTCATATTGACGGCGACGCGCCTCCAACGCTTCGAGCTCCTGACCGAATACATCGCGGAGCCCCTGCTCGAACCGCCGTTCCGGGTACATCCGGGCGAACAGCGTCAGCTTGTCTCTGGCACTATCTATCAGCCAGGCGAGCTCCTCCAGATCCTGCAGCCGCTCTGCCCGCTCACACGCCAGCCAGTCCTCGGGCGGCGCCGGCAGCCGCTCCCCCAGCCAGCTCTTCCAGTCGATCCTCTCGGTCCCGAAATCTGCCATCCCTGCACTTGCCCTTCGCTCCATCCATCCCCGCCTCCTCTTCTACGGTCTTTGGTTGTTTGTAGTTACCCCAATCGACGCTTCGCCAAGCACCTTGGAAGAGAGGGGCTAATTATGGCATAATTTAAGTATGGATCAACGGAAAGGAGCTTATTACATGCACTATACTTTTCGAGTGTCGGGCGCCCTATCCCTCTGCTCCTCCTGCTGCTGGCGTGCAGCAACGGTCCTAACTCTGAAGAGCCGAAGGACGAGCCTCGGGAGCTGATCCAACAGATCGCGGAGGCAATCGCCGCTGTGGACAGCTATACGTCGGTGATCGAAGCGGAGCAGGAGCTGCGCCGGGAGGACAATGAGCAGATCGAACGCAACGCCATCGTCAGCCGGACCGCATATGTGCGAGCGCCTGCGAGCGTGCATCATGTCTTGGAGAAGGTGAATCTGGTATCGGGGGAACAGACCGAAGAACAGCACTATATAACCTCAGAGGGCCATTGGTCCAAGGAGGACGGTGCTTGGAGCGTTCAACCGAAGGATCAGCGCAGCCATAGGCTACGGTCGCTCGAAGCGCTAAACGGCCCGCTCGTACAATGGCACAGATTCGAGAAGCATGCGGAGAAGGTGATCGTGACGGAGGAGGAGGGGCGTATCGTCTTGCGGCTGAAGTTAGAAGGCGAGGCGGTCCGGGGCGGCCACTCGGCAACTGACGTCGGCTTGTCTCAACTGCCTAAGGTACCTCAGGTGCGGGATGGAGCGGCTGCCGATACGCCGGACGCACCGGCGTTGTCGTCCCATTCGGACGATTCGGACGTAGCGGCCCCTACAACGCATACGGACATCATGAACCTCATCTATATCATCGACCCATCAACCTATCTGCCCGTGCAGATCGACTCTGTCACCGCTTATGCTGTCTCAGATCGTGACGATCCTGCTATCATGCAAGTATCGGAGCGATACGAAATCGCCTACAACGAGACGCCGCCAATCCAAGTTCCCCCGGAGGTGCTGGGCGCAACGCGATAGCCCAATAATCGAAATAACCGCAAGCTGAAACGCACCAGAAACCGGGGTAAGCTGCGCAGCAACGGGCTGCAACTGAGCTCAGCAGTGCGCGCAGCATGGCCTCTTGCGGGTCCGGGTCGTGGGCGCACACTATCCCACGTCCCACTACTCCCTTGCTCCCCCCCACAGTCTGCCCTCCAGGCCTTTTTAAGGAACATACATATCCTTAATTAACGAAAAAGTGGCTTTTGGGCCACGCAAAGGAACCTCAGTATCGCTATTTCCCCTCAAACTCGCGAAATCGCTGCCTTGAGTGGCAAATAAGGATATAGAGGTTCCTAAGGTACGTCAATATGGGCTTACTTTGCAAAATAGCGTTACCTATGTTCCTTAGCGCGGAGGGCCAAGCCTACATACGCAGCGCCGCCCCTCCTACGCCTTAGCGCCGGTGAGGCCAGCGCCTCCCCTGCCGCTAGGCGTCGGCGCGACCCGCGCCCGGGC
>NZ_BFBX01000038.1:13601-39585 GCF_003851045.1 Paenibacillus sp. 598K
CTGCCGCCGCCCTGGCGCCCGCCTTGCGTGTTGCCGCCCCCGCCCTGGCGCGCGCCTTGGGACGCTGGCTGGGCGCTCTGGCCGCCGCGCCGGTGACGGCTGGAGCCGTCGTCGCGCTGCCGTTGCTGGCGCTGCTGCTGGTTATCCTCGGTGTCCGCCTTGCTCGCCGCCAGTTGGGCGTCCGTCGTGATCTGCATCGGATACGCGTGATCCGTCACCTCGGGGATCGTCTTGCGGATCAGCTTCTGGATATCCTTCAGATACGGCAGCTCTTCATACTCGCAAAAGGAGATCGCCACGCCGCTCATGCCGTTCCGTCCGGTACGGCCGATCCGGTGTACATAGGTCTCCGGGATGTTGGGCAGGTTGAAGTTGATGACATGCGACAACTCCTCGATGTCGATGCCGCGAGCGGCGATATCGGTCGCTACCAGGACGCGTGTCTTGCCGCTCTTGAAGTTGTTCAGCGCCGATTGCCGCGCATTTTGCGATTTGTTGCCGTGGATGGCCTGCGCCGTCACGCCGACCCGGTCGAGCAGACGCGCCACCCGGTCCGCGCCATGCTTGGTGCGGGTGAATACGAGCGCCGAGGCGATCGAGGCGTCCTGCATCAGGTCGCCGAGCAGCTTTTGCTTGTTAGCCTTGTCGACGAGATAGAGCGACTGCTCGATCCGGTCAACTGTAGAGGAGACCGGCGTGATCTCGACCTTGACGTAGTCGGTGAGCAGGCTGTTGACCAGTCGCGTGATCTCTGGCGGCATCGTCGCGGAGAAAAACAGCGTCTGCCGCGCCTTCGGCATAACCGCAATAATCTTCTTGACGTCGTTGATGAAGCCCATGTCCAGCATCCGGTCAGCCTCATCGAGCACGAGGATGCTTACCTGGCTCAGGTCGGCGACCTTCTGGTTGATCAGATCGATCAGCCGTCCCGGCGTTGCGATCAGGATATCTACACCGCGTTGCAGATCGAGCTCCTGCGCCCGCTGCGACACGCCGCCGACGACAGCGGCGCACCGGATCGCGGTGTACCGGCTGTAAGCGTCGATGTTCTCCTTGATCTGCAGCGCCAGCTCGCGGGTCGGCGTCAGGATGAGCGAGCGGATCGGCTTGCGCCCGCCGCTCTTGGGCCGTGCCTCCTGCAGACGCTGGACGATCGGCAGCGAGAAGGCTGCGGTCTTGCCGGTGCCCGTCTGGGCGCAGCCAAATACGTCTCTGCCCGCGAGCACGGCCGGGATGGCTTGCTGCTGGATCGGTGTCGGCTCGGTATAGTTTTCTTCATTTAATGCTTTTAGAATAGGTGCAACCAATTGCAATTGTTCAAATGTCATGGATATCTCCTTAATCGTCTATAGTCGAATGAATGTATGTCCGCAATGGCCATACGCAGGTTGAAAGGCCGAGGAACCTCTTCTGTCCGTAAGTCTTGCCGCACACTCCTCGTATCATAACACACTCAGGGAATTTGCGCTTGCCCACTTGCTCCGGTAGCAGCCAGAAGTCCGCTTGACAGTCTGCGCCCCGCCATCTATAGTTATATACATGACTATATAACCACAAAACAGACGAGAGGCGGTGAACCTCTGGTGAGCTACAGCTTCGACGATAGCAAGCCGATCTTCCTGCAGATCAAGGAACGGATCGAAAACCAGATCGTGAGCGAACAGCTCAAAGCGCATGAACAAATTCCGTCCACAACGCAATTGGTCAGCTTTTACAAGATCAACCATCTCACGGTAGCCAAAGGCATCAATCTGCTGGCGGATGAAGGAATTATCTATAAGAAACGGGGTGTAGGCATGTTCGTCGCCGAGGATGCGCGGGAGCGGCTGCTGTCGCAGCGCAAGGATCAATTCGTGGAAATGTATGTCAGGCCGATGATCACCGAAGCGCACAATCTCGGGATCACGCCGGAGGAGCTATCTCGGATCCTGGAGCAAACGAAAGGAAGTGTATCATCATGACGCCACATATCCGTCTGGAACAGGTGACATACCGCTATGGCCATCATGAAGCGCTGCGAGATGTCTCGCTGGCGCTGTCCCATCCCCGCATCTATGGTCTGCTGGGCCGCAACGGAGCGGGCAAATCTACGCTGCTCTCGCTGCTCGCCTCGTATGACGAGCCCGATACAGGCAAGGTGCAGATCGACGGCGAAGCGCCCTTCGAGAATGCGCGTATCATGCCGCAGGTCGTGTTTGCCCATCAGACGGACTACTCCAGCGAATCGGACAAAGTCGTGGAGCTGCTCGAGGCGGCTGCGCGATACCGTCCGAGCTTCGATATGGCGTATGCCGAGCAGCTCGCCGCCCGGTTCAAGCTGCCGCTCAAGACTCGCGCCAGCGGACTGTCCAGCGGCAAGCAATCGGCGCTCAACGCGACGCTGGCGCTGGCTGCGCGAGCGCCGGTGACGATCCTGGACGAGACGTATGTCGGCATGGATGCACCGGCGCGCGAGATGTTCTACCAGGAGGTGCTGGCCGACTATGAGCGGCATCCGCGCACGATCATCCTCTCCACGCATCTGGTGTCGGAGATGGACTATCTGTTCGAGGAGGTCGTCATCCTCCATGAAGGGCGAGTGCTGCTCCATGAGCCGATCGACCGCCTGCTCGAGCGCGGCGCCTCGATCACGGGCCCAGCGGCCCAGGTGGAGGCGTTCGCTCAGCCGTTGCGCCAGCTCAGCTCGCAGCAGCTCGGCGGCACACGCTCCGTCATGATCTACGGCGAGCTCACCGATGAGCAGCGTCGTCAGGCGGCTGAGCTTGGCCTGGAGCTCGGACAGGTGTCGTTGCAGGAGCTATTTATTCATCTGACAGAGGAGGTCGATGCGCGATGAACCCGACCCATCGAACCGGCGCTATCATTAAGGATCTCACGCTGACGCAATTAAGCTGGGCTTCGTATCTGCTGTTCGGCGTCATCCTGTTTTTCTGGGGAGTACGGCTGTTTACCTCCGATCCGGAAATGCTGAATCGCACCTTCCTCGACTTCATCGTCCAGCCCGGCAGCGTGTTTATGCTTATCCTTGGCCTCTTGTCCGTCTCAGGCTTCCTGACCTTCCTGGTCAAGCAGGGCGTGACCCGCCGTACCTATTACACAGGCGTAGCGGTCTCCGGTCTGCTCCTGACGCTCGCGCTGACCGCCGCCGGTCTGCTCCTCCACCTCCTCTTCCGTTCCCTGATCAACGGGGGGGAGTGGCTGCCTCCGATGGGGTATGAAGGACTGGCCGCCGTGCCTGCCATCTTCGCGCAGATGTATCTGTTCTATCTGATGGGATGGGCGATCGGCGGAACGTTCTACCGCTTCGGCGTCGTGCCCGGCCTCGTATCCATCGCTTGCTCGCTGGCGCTGCTCATGGGCCTCAGCTATCTGATCGGGACCGGCAATGATCTGCCGAGCCTCCTCGCGGATCGGCTGGACATCCGCGTATCGAGCGATCAAGGCCCGGTCCCGCTATCGATCAGCCTGCCGTCGCTCGCTCTCGTCGCCGTCCTGCTGCTCGCGCTGATGCGGCTCATGACCAGGCGGATCAGGATCAAGATCAAGTAATCGAATATCAAGTTGTCTGAACATGAAGACTCGTTTTGAGCATGAAGACACCCCCTGCTGGCGGCTTGCCGCTGTGCGCAGGGGGTGCTTTGTATTTGCAGTAGCTTAGTTCGCCTTCAACAGATCTACCGCTTGCTGCGGTACATAGGTCCGCTCGCCGTTGAAGACGACGACGCCTTCGAGCATCACCTTGTTGCCGTTGTGGAGCGCTACGTTTTTGTGGAACGGCAGCACCAGCTTGTTGTTGCCCAGCGTGACGACCAGTTGGTCCGCCTCGGTAGACACGGTCGCGCCGATCGCCGCGAATGCTTGCTTGGCATCGACGAACAGCCGCTGGGTCGTCGCGCCGAGATCAAAGCCGAGCTCGCTGGCGATATACTTGGCGATGTCGGTGTTCTCGACGACGCCCATCAGACGGTGCTGACCTTCCGGCACGTACGTGTACAGCACGACATCGCCGCCTGTATGCCCGCCCGTCGTCCAGCCGATATAGGCGCGGTTGCTGATCATGGGACCGACGACATAATTCATCCGGCCCAGCTCCGCCTCGCGGATCGCCTGGATTTCTTCCTTGGTGAGGTCCGTAATGCCGTAGTATTCGCGCATAACCTGCTGGATATTGGTGCGATTCTCGTTGAACTTGGCCGCCAGCCCCTCACCTGTCAGCTTGGCGCGCTTCAGCGGTGCGATGAACTTGGACAGCGGGTCGGTGTCATAGGTCTTCGTCGTCTCGCGGTTGCCGATGGTCAGGCCGCCATTATGATGGTCGGTGACTGCGATGACCGCTGTCTCGCCGTTGGCCTCCGCGAAGTCCTTGGCTACCTTGACTGCATCGTCGAAGGCCAGCACATCGCTCAGGATGCCCATCGGATCATTGGCGTGAGCCGCCCAGTCTACCTTGCTGCCCTCGACCATCAGGAAAAATCCGTCTTCGTCGGCAGACAGCACGTCGATTGCCTTCTTGGTCATCTCGGCCAGACTAGGCTGCTCCTCTGGATTGCGGTCCATGTTGTAGGACAGCGCGGTTGGCGAGAACATGCCCCACAGCTTGCCGGATTCCGATGCTTGCAGCTGCTGCGGCGTCGTCACGTAATCATAGCCGAGCGCCTTGATGGAGGCGATCAGGTTCTGTCCGTCCTTGCGTCCCTCGCCGCTCAGGAAGCTGCTGCCGCCGCCGAGCACGACGTCGACGCCGTTATACACCTGCTGCATGCTGAGCGCGTCATAGTTGCTGCGCGCCGGATAGTGCGAAGTAAATGCGGCGGGCGTCGCATGCATAATCTCGGAGGTCGAGATGATGCCGGTCGACTTGCCCTGAAGCTTGGCTCCCTCGAGCACCGAAGCAACCGGGCGACGCTCGTCGCCAGGCGCGATCGCCTGCTGACCCGGCATGGTCGCCTTGTCCGGCAGCACGCCGACATAGCCGGTATGCGACTTGTGGCCGGTAGCGAAGGCTGTGCCTGCCGGGGCGGAGTCGGCGATAGCCGCGTCGGCGGAGTACGTGCGCACCAGGCCGCTCGCCATGCTATCCAGATTGAGCGAAGCGCCTTTATACCAACGAGCCAGCGTCGTCGCATCATGCGGCATGCCATCCGGGATGAGCAGGATCATATTTTTAATTCCTGACGATTCACTCGTCTCCGTCTCTTCAGCCGTTACCCCTGCAGACAGGCTTGCGAGCATACTGCCAGCCAGCACCCCGACGAGCAGCTTGCGCGTCATTCTCTGTTTTGCATCGAACATCAATTCATTCATCCTCCCATGCTCCTTAAGATCCTATGGTTCGAGGATGAGTATACTAATCTACTGTAAACAAACTGTCATCGTCAGATGAAGATTATGTGAAGACGGCTGGAGTGGCCGATTCCTGACACGCATCGCCAGCCCCGGCACGGATCAGGAAGGCGCCTCGCACAGCCAGACCGAATCGCTGCGAGCCTCAGGCGGACCGAGCAATTCGTCGATACGGTCGAGCTGCCACAGCAAGGTGAAGGCGTCATACGCAATGCCCTGCATTCGCAAATAATAGACGCCTCCCTTGGCGGCCTCCTCCAACCGTGTCCAGCTCGGAGAAGCACGCAAAGCGTCCAACCACCCGCCAAAAGACGGATCAGGATTGACAATAATGTACAGCCGATCAGCCGCCGCACGCTCCAACTCCTCCGCCGTCACCGCCACGCGCCTCGTCTCGGCGCTGCCTTCCAGCTCCTGCTCCATCAGCAAGGACGGCCGGAAGCCGATCACCTCATAGAAGGTCGGGAAAAACCGCGACGCATGCACCCACAGCTGGCCCTCGTCGATCCGCAGCACAGCGGCCGTTGCGCCGCCCGGCGGGAGCAGCGAGGCGCTAAGCCGCGCCGCTTCTTGCTTGCGACGGGTGTAGCTGTCGATCCACGATCCCGCCTCGCGCTCCCTGCCCAGTATGCGCCCGATCCGCTGCATCCGCGCCTCGGGCCGCTCGTCCCATGGGACGACGATGACCGGCGCCAGTCTGGACATCGCCTGCAGCTCCTCCCGGCTCATAAAGTCGGAGGCCAGGATCAGCTCCGGCTGCAGCGCAGCGAGTCGATCCAGCTCCACCGTATCGCCGCCGATGCTGACGATCCCTTCGATCGGCCCACGGCACTGCTCGAGCGTACGATCGAGCGCGCCGAGCGGACGCAGGCCAAGCGCCAGGATCTCGCCAACATAGTGCATCGTGACGATCCGCGACGCACTGCCTCTGGCTCGCACATATCCCTTGGGCGTCGTCCCGGTGCGTTGCTTGAACACCCGGTTGAAATAATGCACATCCTTGATGCCGATACTGCGGGAGATGCGCTCGAGCGGCTCGTCGGTCAGCAGGAGCTGCTCCTGGGAACGCTTGATCCGGTAATCGCTAATATAGCGCCCGGGCGTAACGCCGGTCAACTGCTTGAACAGCCGCGTGTATTGACGTACGCTGAGACTCGCTCTACGCGCCAGCTCGATCACTGTGTTCGACTCGGTGTAGCGCTCGTGCAGCGCGGCGATCGATCGCTCTACCGCCTGCAAGGAGTCGATCCGATCAGACTCCGCGTCGTCGCGGCGCGATCCCTCCGTCTCTGGCTCTGTCTCCGGCTCCTGCTCCAGCAGGGCGTAGAGCAACTGCTGCAACAGCAAGAAGCGGCGCAGCCGCTCGCGGGCAGGGATCGAGGCGGAGGGGGCTGAGACGGCAGTGGTCGCTGATGGAACGGGGGCCGTCGCCCATAGATCGCAGAGCAGCCCCTCCCACCGTCCGATCGGACGCAGCGGCAAGGGGCGCTCCAGCAAGGCAGAGGGCAGCGAGTAAGCTGCCCTCGACTCCTCCTTCCAGTCGTCTGCAGCTTCGAAGCAACTGCCATCATCAGAGGCAGACTCCCCGGACGCGAATCGGCATAATAAAGCATAGCCTGCGGGCGCTGCGTCTCCAGCGCTCTGTAGAGCAGCGCTGCTGTCAGCCGGGAGGCAAGCGGCTTCGCCGCGCCGCAGCGAGAAGCTGCTGGCCGATGTAGTGCATATCGCTCTTCCCAAGGTGAGATACACGATCCATAGTCCGCCCCCGTCCCCTGTCTTCGACGGTCCAAGCTGCATCGTCTCCTCTATACCGACGAAGCGTCTCGCCTCGACCAGCTCGAGCAACGGCACGAATGCTGCGGCCCCTTGATATCGTTGCGTCATGGCAGTATAGCCTCCCTTCCTCAGCAGCGCTTACCTCGTTGCGAAGCGATTCATCGGGCGGCTCAGGCCCAGATGCTCCCTCAGCGTGCTGCCTTCATAGTCTGTCCGGAATATGCCGCGATGCTGCAGCTCGGGGATGACCAGATCGACCAGATCGTCCAGACCGCAAGGCAGGATATGCGGTATAAATGTGAATCCGTCGGCGCCGCCCTCGCGCAGCCAGCGTTCCAGCTCGTCTGCGATCTGGACCGGCGTGCCTGTCAGCGTGAGATGGCCCTGCTGTCGCCGGATGTGCATATACAATTGGCGGATCGTCGTCAATCCAAGCTGATCCGCGGTCTGCTTGAGCTGCCGGTATCGGATCCCTCGGCCGGGCTCGGACGGAGGCTCGGGCAGCGGATCATCCAGCGAGCGATCGGCCAGATCCAGATCGAGCCAATACGCGATCCCGTCGAGGCTCGCTTCGACGCGTCCAAGCTGCTCCAGCTCGTCGCGCTTGTCTCGCGCTTCTGCTGCTGTCGCGCCTGCATAGAGATTAAGTCCCGGGAGGACGAGCAGATCCTCCGGTCTTCGTCCATAGCGGGGCAGACGTTGCTTGACGTCGCTGTACAAGCGCTGGGCGGCGGGCAGCTCCTTGGCCATCGTGAAGATGACATCCGCCTGTCGAGCCGCCCGCTCGCAAAAGGCGTCCGATGCGCCAGCCTGGATAAGGACAGGATGCCCCTGCGGCGGGCGGGCAACATTAAGCGGTCCCTTGACGCTATGCCAGCGGCTCTCATGATGAAGATAGTGCACCTTGTCCTTGTCAGCGAATCGCCCCGTCGCCTTGTCATAGACGATCGCCTCATCCTCCCAGCTGTCCCAGAGCGACTTGACGATCTCGACATAGGTATCCGACTGCTCGTGCCGCTCCGCTTCGGAGGGGCGATGGTCGTTTTTGAAATTGTCCGCCTCCAGCTCACCCCGCGACGTCACGACATTCCACGCTGCCCGTCCGCCGCTCAGATGATCCAGCGTCGCGAACATCCGCGCCGTATGATACGGCTCGCTGTAGGTCGTCGACAGCGTCGAGGCGAGGCCGATGCGAGAGGTCGCCGCGCTGAGCGCCGCGAGCAGCATCATCGGCTCCAGGCCGACGTTGACGCGTTGCTCCAGCTCATGCGGCGCGGTCGCGGATATGCGGTACTGATCGGCCTGGAAGATATAGTCCAGCTTGCCGCGCTCCGCCTTGCGAGCCAGCTCGGTGTAATACGCCATCGGCTGTTGAGGATGCGATTCGGCCATCGGATGACGCCAGGCGCCGCTCGATGCGCCCGGGGACATGAGCATCGTCGCCAGCTTTAGCTGCTTGCGCTTCATGACGGATCGCCTGTGGCGCTCAGCAGGCTATAGACCTCGCCCAGCGCCCAGTCCAGCGTCATCACATCATTGATCGATAAGCGGTTGCCGATGAGATACGCATGCTTGTCCTGGACTGCTCGCAGGTTTTCCCACACCTTGCTTTGCTTCATCTCTTCATACACCGCCTCGGAGTCCTCGTCATTGATAATGACGAACAGATGATCCGGGTCAAAGTCGGACAAGGTTTCCAGCGAGAGCGCCGTCGGAGCAAAGTCCGGCGCCGACTCCAGCTCCGCTTGCTTGTCCGTCAACTTAAATTGATAGGCGTCGAAGATCGTCGGGAACGTCGAGCTCGGGTACAAATAAATGGCCTTCTGCGCAAATTGGATGACGAGCGCCGACTTGCCTTGCACCTGCAGCGGCTTGACCTGCTCGCGCATGTCAGCTACCTCTTGGTCGTACGCCTGCAGCCAAGCGGTCGCAGCGTCAGGCTTGCCGACCAGGTCGGCGACAATCCGGAACCGCTCGATCGGATCGCCGAAAAACGGGGTCGCCACCGTTGGCGCGATCTTGCTGTACTGCTCCAGCTCATCCTCCGTCGCGCGTGCGCTGACGACGATCAGATCCGGCTCCAGCGCCAACAGCCGCTCCATGTCCGGCTTGTTGCTCTCCCCGACGAGGTCGATGCCAGAGCGGTCTTCGTCCGTATAGAAACGCAGCAGATGCTCGGTCGAGCCTACCGGCTTGAGGTCGAGCGCGATCAGCTCCCCGACCGTCCACAAGGCGGCGATCCGTTCGGGCTGGGCCGGAATTTCGACCTCGCGGTCAAGTACATCGGTATAGAGACGCGTCTGTGCGTTGTTGTCTGCCGCTTCGCCATTATTCGTCTGCTGCTCCGCAGCTTGCGAGTCGCCAGTCTCTGCAGCAGGCGGATTAGCCTCCGTCTTGCCGCTCAGGGGTTGCTCTGTCCCGCAGGCGGACAAGCACAGCATGCTGGCTAGCAGTAAAGTCATCAGGAAACGCAAGGACACGGTAGTTCTCATAGTAGGAAACCCTCCACATAGATGATATCGATTCTCATTATCATTATAGTGGATTGTCCACACCTCAACAATGGAGGATGCGGACATGTTGGTCGGTGGACAAAAGCGACATGCGTGGCGCGAGAGACTCGCGATCTCTACACCACGCTTGTCCTGGCGCGATATTCGTCCTCCAGAATCGAGTATTGATCGGAATCATGCCATGCGCCTTTGTGATACATATGGCCGCGCAACCGACCCTCGTAGGTCATACCGACTTTCTTCATCACGCCGGCCGATCCCTCATTGTCCGGGCGACAGGTCGCAGAGATACGATGAAGGCCGAGCCGCCCGAAGCCCAGGTCGAGCAACGCCAACGCCGCCTCTGCCCCATAGCCTTGGCGCCAGTAATCGGGATGGAAGCAGTAACCGATCTCGCCTTGCGCTGGGTCCGAACAGTGCAGTCCGCAGCCGCCGATCAGCTCACCGCTTGACTTCAGTACGACTGCCACCTCATAGTCCCTCCTGGGGTTCTGCCCCTGCATCGCGATCGCCTGCGCGACGAACTGCTCCGTCTCCTCCAATCTGTTGGGCCCCCAGATCATGTAGCGGACGACCAGTGGATCTGAGGCATATCGCTGCACTGCTGGCACATCCTCGATTGTGAACTCGCGGAGCGTCAGTCGCTCCGTCTCCATTTCTATACGCATCATATCCCTCTCCCCTTCATTAAAAAGCTCAATACGTTCCTCTTTATTCTCCATGGCACCTCACCCATACTTTCAGTCTCTAAATCAAATTTTAAGACCCCCGTTCAGAGAATGTCCAGAGTAAAAAAGTATACTACCATTATTCGACATTATTCTACATATGGAGGTCTACTATGTTAAGCAAGCCAAAAACTGTCGCAGTCAGCATGCTCCTGAGCTTCCTGCTCGCGCTGCAATGGGTCCTGCCTGTCGCGGTCTATGCAGAGCCGATCCCTGCTCCGCTCATCGACTCCGCGCATGCGCCTATCTTCCCTGCGATCAATGAAGACTCTACCGGCGGCGACGGGGTGCTCGTCAGCGATCTCATCGGCAACTCTGTCACTAGCTACACTGGCCAATACGGGATCGGCGTCTATGCCGTCACCGGAAATGGCGCCTGGGAAGCCTACTACGACGGCACCTGGTGGAGTATGGATCCCCTGTCGCCACAGACTGCGAGCATGCTCAAGTCCGACGTCAAGCTGCGGTTCGTACCGGCGGCCAACTGGCATGGCACAGCTACCATCAGCTACAGAGCCTGGGATCTGCGCAATGACGAAGGGCCCAACGATCTTAGCCGCACCAAGCACGACGTAACCGTCAATGGCGGCGACACGGCCTACAGCGCCGACGCTCAGACCGCCTCCATCACCGTGGAGCCGGTCAATGACGCGCCGCGACCGATCTTCCCGTTCACGCAAAAGCTGCTGCAATTCGATGGTTCCAACACCTATGTGACCGTGAACAACCTTCATCTGAAGGGCGAGATGACGTTCGAGGCCTGGGTCTATAACGAAAATCCGAACGCCACCTGGTCGCGTCTGTTCGACTTCGGCAACGGCAGTCCCGGACAGAACATTATGGTCGGCTTCTATAGCAACTCCGGTCAGATGTTCCTTCACAATTATGATATGAACAATAACAACGGCGAGATCATCGTGGGCGAACCGTTCCCTGCTTCACAATGGGTGCATGTCGAGGTGATCATCGACGAGAACGGAATCGGCTACATCTACTGGGACGGCGTGCTGAAAAAAAGCGGATCGGTCGGCACGATCGTCGACACCCCTCGCGCGATCAACTATATCGGTCGAAGCCATTGGGGACAGGATGCCTACTTTAAGGGCAAAATCCGGGACATCCGCTTCTGGGACACCGCCCGGACGCCTCAGCAGCTGGACGAGAACAAAAACCGGATGTTGACCGGTCATGAAACCGGCCTGGTCGGCTATATGCCGATGCTCGAAGGCCAAGGCGACTATCTCAATGACCTGACAGGCAAAGAGATCAGCGGCAACATTATCGAGAGCGAATGGGTCGACGATGCCAGCGCTCCTCTCGCTGTCTCCATTATGGAAAATACCGATACGGCCGAGCTCCTCCATGGAGCCTATATCCTGGATCCGGATGCCGAGGATACACAGGGCGGACAGATTACAGTCGAGCTGGAAGTGCCGCAGGGCAGCATCCAGGTGGCTGCTGCGTCTGGCGTCTCGATCACCGCTGGGGCCAACGGCAGCGCTGCGCTGACGTTGCGAGGCACCAAGACCGCGGTCAATCAAGCGCTTGGTCAGCTGAAATATACGCCGCCGCTTAACTTCTACGGCTTGACCTACATGGATGTCCGGGCTGACGATGAGGGCAATACCGGCGCCGGAGGTCCGATGAACAGCGCCAACCGACTCTATGTCACGGTATTGCCGATCGCACCTAGCGCGACTGGCATCATGGATCAAGTGCTGCGCGTCGACGAATCGACAGCTGCGCTGCCCTTCACCCTCAGCGGCGGCATCGTCCCGGCTGGACAGATGATCCTGTCCGTTCATTCCTCTAATGAAACGCTCGTCCCTCTGCAAGGTATCGTACTGGGCGGTCAGGGAGCGAACCGGACGGTGCGTGTCACGCCTGCTGCCGGGCAGAGCGGTCTGGCGAAGATCACGATCACCGTTAGCGACGGTCGACTGGAGAGAGACATCAGCTTCCAGGTACTGGTGTTGGATCAAGACGATGTTGAGGATTGGATCGAGGGATGGTACCGGGACCTGACGGATGACGACGATATCTTCGTCCCTGGCGATCAGATCCGGCTGCGCGCCGACACCGATCTCCTCACTGATCGAGTCGTGGCGAAGCTGGGCAACTACTCTCTTGAGCTGACGCTGCGCAACGCGACCAGCTTTCTCTGGGATGGCTACAAGGAATGGATCCTCATCACGGATATGCCAGCTGTCGCTCATGGCGAGCAGATGATCGAATTCATCGCTTACCATGGCTCCACCGTACGCAGTCCCGAAAATGCCGACGAGTTGGATGACAACTACTATACGATGAATAATCCGGCTCCGCCCCAGGTGTCGGTGCCTGTAGCGCCTTATGTCACGACGACGACAGTGACGCTGCCGGCCGCCAGCCAGGAGGCATTGGCCTCGGTCACGAAGCTGGCGCTGCCGCTCGATGCCAAGGTGTATACCGCCAAGGGCGTCGCCGTCCCGGGCACCTATACGGTCGACAACAACGGCAAGCTCTCGCTGAGCCGTCTGCCTGAGGGCAGCTATCAACTGGTCGTCGCTCCGCGCAACACAGGCGGCGAGCTGCTCGCAGGGCAATTGCTCCGTCTCGTCGTCGATAGCAAAGGACAGGCCAGCCTGACCGAGGAGCTGATCGATCCGTTCGGCATCATCACCGACTCTCTGACAGGCGCAGCCGTCCCCGGTGTACGCGTCGCGCTGTACTGGTCGGATACGGAGCTGAACCGCTCCAAGGGACGGACGCCGGGCACAGAGGTCAAGCTGCCTGGACTGCCAAGCTTCGCGCCGAATGACAATGCCAATCCGCAGATCAGCTCGGCAACCGGCGAATATGCATGGATGGTCCCGGCGTTCGGCGACTACTATATCCTCGCTGAAGCGGACGGCTATACGATCTTCGACAGCAGGCTGGACAAGCGGGAAGAGACGATCGGACTGGACAGCTACATCCAGGGCGGCATCATCCATGTCGGCACGACGATCGTACCTTACAGCTTTGAGATCGATCCGGCGCTGCTCGATTCCGGCGTCCACGACGCCTATTTGAAGGGATTCCCCGACGGAGCCTTCCGGCCGGACGACGGGCTGACACGCGGTCAGTTGGCTGCGATCCTGAGTCGGATCCAGCGCGAGCTCGGGGCAGCTCAGGCATTCGCAGGCTACCGCGATGTATCTGCCACGCACTGGGCGGCCGATGCTATCGCCCTTGCGAGCGAGCAGGGCTGGCTGCGCGGCTACGGCGACGGCCGCTTCGCTCCCGAGCGCAAGGTTACACGTGCCGAGCTGGTCCAAGCGCTGGCCAATCTGGCCGGACTGAAAGCCGATGCTCCTGGCGGCTTCTCCGATGTAGATGGCCACTGGGCAGCGAATGCGGTATCCGCAGCGGCTGACGCCGGATGGATCGGCGGCTATGAAGATGGACGCTTCCGTCCGGATGCCGCGATCACGCGCGCCGAGACCGTGACGATCGTCAATCGCTACTTGAATCGTCAGGCTCCGACCGTGCTCGCGACCGAAGGCGCATCCTGGTCGGATGTGCCGGAGTCGCACTGGGCCTTCGCCGACATCCGGGAAGCCTCCCATACCCACGGCTTCCGTCTCTACGCGACCGGCGTGGAAGAGTGGACGACGCCTTAAGCAAGGAAAACGGGGACTGCGCTGCCACTGGAGCAGCGCAGTCCCTTTTGGCGGTCGGGGACGCCCCGTTCTAATGCTCGCCCTCGGCCTTATTGGGCCGAAAAGACAGGGGCTCCCATCCTAACGCTCGCCGGAGAGCTTATTTCGGTCAAACCATGCTGAAACGAGCGTTTTTTCGCAAATAAGCTCCGTGGCAAGCGTAAGGATCCCAAATGGTGCAAAAAACGGGATATAAGCGCCGTGGCGAGCATTACACTGCCGCGCTCCAGCACGGCTGGGGAGCTCCCATTTCACTCTGGAGCGATAGCGTGCGGGACGTGACCATAGCGGGCGACGACCGACCGTAGCAGGTCGTGACCGTAGCGACAGCTACAACGTTATCAAAATAAAAAAGCTTCTGCCCCGGATGATTCATGACGGCAGAAGCTTTTTATTTTATGGATGCAGCTTAGAAAAGCCATATTGGCTAAGGCTAATTGCGCGATCACGATTGAAGCAATTCTTGCGCGGTCTTCGCGCCCTGGTCGCGGAGCCATGAGACCAACGCATCCGCAGAGCTGCGCAAGGCCGCATCGAGTGGCGTGAGGCGATCCCAGACCGACACCCAGTTCAACTCGGCTCCATGGCGGAGCAGCAGCTCCGCAGCTTCGCGTTGTCCGCCGTGGCAGGCGCACCAGAGGGCGACCGTCACTTCATCGGGGGTCTCGGCGCGACTTGCTCCCCAGGGGTATTGACGAGACAGTATGTCCCCTGCGAAATGGGCCTCCATCGCATCCAGCATCCCCAGTGCCGCGGCATGCCAGAGCGCATATCGCGCGCCATGCGCGATCAACCGCTGCGCGGCCTGCCATTGCGCGAATGCGACGGCATCGTCGAGCGGCGTCCCGTCAGCGATAACCGCGCCAGGCGCTTCCAGATCGGCGCCATAGCGGATCAGCGCATCGAGCACCTCGATATCGTCGCAGCTCGCAGCCCAATGCAGCGGCGTCTCGCTATGCGGTCCCACGAACTTTGCATTCACATCAGCCCCGGCCTCGACCAGCACAGCCACTGTCTCCGCACCGTTCGGGCAGCGCCCCGGCCAGTCGGTCAATAGATGCAGCAACGAGTACGCGTTTCCGTTTCCGTTACTCTGGCCCGCATCATCCCGACGGGCAACACGAGCACGCACGAGCTCTGGATGCGCATTCAGTAATCCTCTTAACTTCTCCACATCGCCACTGCGGATGGCCGAGGTCACCGACTCCGCCAGCTCCTCCGACAAAATCAACGGAGCTTCTTGGTTATCGTTCATGGGGCCGGCCTCCTTGGTTTCGGTTCTACTATCATTTTACAGCGTAACTTAGTACAACTTCTCCATCTTCCATTTCACCGGTCTCTTGAAATCCCAAGCTTTTATAGAGCCGATTTGCTGCAGTGTTATGAGGGACATGATTAACTCGAATTTGTTTGCAATCTGGCTTCGCGGAGAGCATCTTTATAACCTCTTTAATCGCCAAAGTTCCGTACCCTTTGTGTTGGTACTGTTCATCAACCATGAAGCGCAGTATCCAATAGTACCCGTCTTTATAAATCTCATTGTCAAAGAGCAAAAATCCAACCATTGTATCGTTCGAATAAATTCCGTAAGGTTTGGACGTTGGCTCTTTCGTCGCATGAATAATAGAATCTGCGTTAGTAGCCACCAGGTCTTCCTGATTTTTTGAGGGCTTTAATTTGATGCATTCAGATTCATTATCTTTCGTTATTGGACGTAGATGAACAACCCCTTCAACCATATGATTCTCTCCACTTCTCAACTGGCATGATACTCGGTCCTAACGGACACCGATTAACATACTATATCACGATTCATTTACGTGAAGCTATTTTCTTCCTCACAGGCCATCGATGATCTGAACTTCTAGTCCATCCAGGGGGGCTAGTGAAAAATCATAATCCTCAAATCGCTTCGGCTCCGCTCCCTTTCGCTCGACGATGAGCGAGCGATGCACCTTCGCGGACGAATATTGACCCAGCTTGGACTTGTGCTCCCACCAGTACACCCGATGCACCTCCATGCTGCCCTCCGGGCGTGCAGACGACACATCGTTAGCGAACAGGCTGACGAGCGCCTGCTTGATCTTCTCCGCATCGTCTGTCGTGAACCCGGTCTTCTCCGCGAGCTGCGTGTTAATACTGCCATAGAACACATACACGCCTGAGTCGACGCGATGCTTCATCCCCATCGTATCCGAGCCCCGTGCCGCGCCAGGCTCTGAGTTGACGCTCTTCGTAATCTGCGTGCTCGTAATATCGATTGGATCGAGGCTGGTCGCCACATGGAGCGAGACCGGCCCCCGGACGCCAACCGAGACGCCGTTCCCCGACTTCTCCCCTTTGAAGGCGAATACCTGCCCAAAGCTGCGCACATCGATCCACGCCTGACAAGCCAGTCTGGCGAACTCATCGCCCGACCCGTTTTTGCTCTTCATGATCTTGTCCAGCTCCGGGTTGGCGTCAGCCCGCTCCCGCAGGCTGTTGTAGCTGTCGACCTTACGGTCGTTAGACTGCACGAAAATCGCTTCGCCCATATCCTGCAGCCGATTGCGAATCTTGCGCTTGAGCGCCACATCCGAGATCTCTCCGTACCCGTCATAGTTCTGACGCGGGCGATTGCCGTTCAGCGGATCACCGTTCGGGTTCGCTTTGGTAACTGACAGTACTACCGCAAAGTCTATCTTGTGATCCAATATCGTCATCGTTATCGCTCCTTAGGATTGGGATGCTTCCGTGTCTTCGGCATCGATCGACTCCTGGGCCTTCTTCTGGTACAGCTCATGACGTTGACTGTAAAAGCCAAGCAAGTAAACGCCTGTGAGCGGGTGATTGTTGAACTTGTCGATCGGGATGCGTGAACCGATCTCGTCGATGATTTTGTTCCAGTATATCCCTTCAGGTCCGAGTCTGGCCTGATATGGCTGCAGCGCTCGCTGGATCGTCAGCCAGGTTCTTGCCGGGTGCCTGGAAAATTCATTCATGTATCGGATCGCGTTGCTGGATCGTTTCTCGCCCGTCATGCCGCGCGTCTCCAACACATCCGCTACTGCCAGCAAACGGCCGAACAGGTAGTCGCGATCATTCGTCTCGGTATCCAGTGCCACAGGCTTCCTCTCCTTCTGATTGATAAGTGCGCAAGCGATGCTCAGCGTCTTCTCCCACTCCCAGCCCTCCATGCCGACTGGATTGGAGGCGCGGGCCATCGCGCTCTTCACGATATCGAGCGGAACCGGACGACCGTCGATGATGCTCGGCAGCATCCGCTCCGTAAGCCCCTTCACGAGCTTGTCGTCGGCGCGCGGGCCGTAGGCGGCAAAGGCAATGTCCCGGGTCGCAGGCGCGCCGTAGAACTCGACCCACTCGCCGTCCTCATCCTTGCGATAACGATGCCGCCAAACGCAGCTCGCATGCCACTCGGCCAGACGCTCCACATACGTATCTTTGAACAGACTGCGATAATACAACACAGCCAGCCTGCCGGTCGTCGCCGAGTCGAGGACGAGGATATTGACCTTGTCGTCCTTGAGCTGCGATTCGTCGAGCCGATGCTTGTACCCGCCCAGCGCCAGGCCGAAGGCCTTGGCGAACTCGGGGAACGTCCAGGATATCCGCTCCGGCTGATTAGCCTCGGACGGAGCGAGTCCGAAGATGTCTTCCATCAAGTCCTGCTGTGCCGTCTCCTTGTTGCCCCACACGAGGAATACGCGTTGGTCGATCACCTTGCCCTGCCGGTTAATGAGCCACTTCAGCGCATTATGCGCCTTCTGCGATACCTCGTAACCCATGCTCGCCGCCTCGCCTGCAGTCAGGAAGCGACCGCGATAGGTAAATCCGGAACTGTCATTGGAGGAGATCAACTTCGCATTGTCCCCCGCATGGCGAATGCGTCGTGCATGCCGCTCAGTCGTCGGCACCCGCTCCCCGCTCACGTAGCATAGATCCTCCTCACACAAGGTCGTCCCATAGTAGCGGATGAACGAATCGTACACCTCCGTATCCCGCCACACATCCGTATACACGCCAGGGGAGTATACCGTAAACCGGATGAAGGCATCCTCCTGCGGCCCCGTCACGATGCTGAATAACTCCGGCTTCGCCCCCTTACTCTCCTCATGCGCCTTTTCCCACTTCTCGATCAGCTTGCCATCGTTGTCCAGATGGAGGATGGGACGCGGTTCTGCCGTCAGGTCCCGGATCAAAGTCCCTCGGCTCAGGTAGCGATAGATACTCTGCACCTTTGGATGATTGTGCGGAGAGTCGGCCCAAGCCTTTAACGCCTCAATATATTTAGCATGATGGTCCAGCTTTTTTGGATTGCGGCCATAGGTCGCGTAGTCTCCCGCCACATAGCTCAGCTTATCGTGGAGCGGATATGGCGAGTTGACACTGCCGGCCCGGCTCGCCGAGTCCTCGGTCGCAGGGATGAGCGTCTCCAGCCTTCCCTTCTCCAGCACGATCGCCGAGTGGAAGTCCCCTTCCTCGGTTACACGCACCTCGATGTGCGCGTTTTGGGTCGTATGAGCGATCGGCAGCAGCGTGAACTCCTGGTCCTTGCGCTTCTTCTCTACGATGCCTACCCGATCTTGATTGGCCTCGTACGTCTCATACAGATTCAGCAGCCAACTCACCGCTCGATCCCCTCCTCACCCAATTGGTCATAGAGCGCATCGACCGACTCGAGCGCATCGTCATCGAATACCTTGGGCTGCATCTCCTTGACCGTCCGCACGAGCAGGCAGGCCTCGGGCCGGATAAACTGGATCACGCCCCGCTCCATGACCGGACGCCACAGTCGCACCTCCAGCTGATTTCGTCCGGTCTCGTCAGGATAGTTGATCCCGTGCACCATCGTCCCAAGCGGCATCTCTTCATAATCGTCGTAGTAACCTTCACCTTCGTCAAAAGCGCACGGCTCAACATATCCCTGACACTCGCGTGTTCCGAGGAATATATCTCTGCGCCCCCCGGCCTTCAGCGACCGCTTAAGAATGTTGTGATGCTTGTTCTCGTTATGATCGCGGACCAGGTCGGGCCGATGCGGGTTAAACTCGAAATAGGCTCTCACCCGATAGCGCACATCGCGCAAATACGTGTAGTTCGCCAGCGTATTGCCGCCGCTGTACTCAAGCGGTCTGACGCCCTTCGACTCCATGCGAATCGGATTCATGACGCGCACGGCGTCAATATAGATGATGATACTGGGCTTCCAGTATATGCTTTCCACGATGCCCTTCAACGCCTGATACGTTGGCACATGGTAAGACAGCTTCTCGCCGCCGATCTTCGTCAGCGGGTCCGTGAACAGGGCGTAGGGAGCGGTTAGTTCGAATTCGATTGCATTTCTCAATGTGGAATACCTCCTCTCTATTCATTGGTGACGCTCAGTCCGTACTCCTTGCTATACGCCCCTTCCTTCAGCACATAAACCTTGCCGTCAAGGATGGTCTCGATGCCCTGGCTCTTGGCGAGCGCCTCCCGCTCATGGCAGAACAGATTGACACTGTACTGCTGCGCCTTGCGAAGCGCAGAGCCCAGCTCGGCGATGCTCCTGCCGTTGATCAGCTCCGCGATCAGCTCACTACCCTCGCCATAGGGCGCGATGGCGGCGATGGTCGGGCTGTCGATCACCTCGAAATGTTCGGCCGCCGTCCGAGGGCTGTTGGTCATGATGAGATCGGGGGGCTTATCATGATGCGCTATATATTGCCTTAAGAACGACATCGAGTGGGTCTGCGTTTCCATCAGCAGAGTCATCATGCTCCGCTCCAGCTTAGGCATATAATAGTCCACTTCACGCTCCAGCTCCTTGTAGAACCGTTGAAAATACACCCCCAGCGCTTCCCTCGACAGCATGTGGCCGCCATGCGCGCTCGGATCGCGCTGCAGGTCGATCAGGATCTGACGCGTCTTCTCCTTGCCAATCTGGATCTCCCGAAGTCGCGTCAGACGCTCCTCCGTATGATCGATGACATAGACCGGCTGGATACCCTTCTCCCCATGACGGTTGCAACGTCCGGCAGCCTGGGCGATTGAGTCGAGTCCGCTCAGTGAGCGGATGACCCGATGGAAGCTGACATCAACGCCCGCCTCGATCAGCTGTGTACTGACGCAGATGACCCGCTCTTCGCGGTCTAGCAAGCCTCTGATCTCATCCAGCTTGTCCTTGCGATGCTGCGCGCACATCGAGGTACTCAGGTGGTACACTGCGGCATCGCAACCGGCCAATCGCTCGTACAGTTTTTTGACAACCGACTTCGTATTCAGGATGACCAGCACGCTCGTCACCTCTGCCATCTGCTCCTGGATGAAGTCCGCCAGATTCTCCGTATCGAACGTCTCCATCGTCGCGCGATCGACCATCTCGACTCGCTTGAACGCTATATCCACATCCTGCAGATTGCCGACGATCTCTCCCTCCGGATCGATCGTCAGCCTATGGCGGACAAAGTCGAGCGCCGGCTGGGTCGCCGTGCAAAGCACGAGACTGGACGCGCCGTAGCCCTTGAGGAAATTGAGCGCCGTGTTGAACAGAGAGATGCAGGAGGTCGGTACCTTCTGGACCTCATCGAAGATGATGACCGCCTCGCTCAAGTTGTGGAAGCGCCGGATATTGCGCGTCCCGCGTGCATAGATTGCGTTGAGGAACTGTACCATCGTCGTGAAGATGATCGGCACATCCCAATTATCTCGGGCCAGCTTCAGCTTCTCGGCCGTCGTCATCTGTCCATCGGACTGCTCGTCCTCATCCCGCTCGTCGAGCACGACATTGGAGTGATGCTCCAGCAGTTGACCATCGTCCTTGATGATACGCCGGATCTCCTCTGCGTTCTGCTCGATGATCGTGGTGTACGGCACCACATAGAGGATCCTCTGCTTGCCATGCTCGATCGCATGCCTGAGCGCATAACGAAAGCTCGCCAGCGTCTTGCCGCCTCCTGTCGGGATGGAGAGGGTGTAGATGCCGGATGGCCGGGAGGCGAAGCTGTCGCATTGTTCAGACATCTCTTGACGAAGGCGGTCAATCGACTTTTGTGCCTGCGTAGACTGCTTCTGAGCTTGCGCATCCTTCGCATAGCTGGCGAGACGCTCCATCAAGCGCTCGTAGTATCCTTTATACAAGGCGCGGCGCTGCTCCCTCTCTTGCACCATCCCGGGCAGCGGCGGTTCAGCCTGCTCGAACCGTCTTGTATTGGTGCGATCCGCATCGATCAGCGCGCTAAATATATACTTGTCGAGGAAGAGCAGCTTTTGCTCCGATGTCAGCACGGATGGCTTCCTCATGTACTGCGTCAATTCCACGATGGCTTGCTCGATATAGGCGGTGAACGCCGCTTCGCTCATCACCTCTTCGAAAAAAGCCCCGACCGCCGTATCGTAATCGAGCTTCTCTGCCGACTTGTCGCGCACCCGTCGCAGGTAGTCCGACTCCAGATGCTCGTTCAAGTAATCATGCATATACGAGTGATGCGAAATGATCGCATTGCCGACCACCTCGGCCAGCAGCCATGATGGCGCGGGCTTGCCCTGGTGCAAACGATCGAATAACAGCTTACCCCCTGCAGTCGAGTGATCGACCTCGCCGCGTCTTGGCGCCTTATCAGGGTGGAAGACGGCATTCCAGAGATAATCTCGGAACTGCGGCGTCAGCTTGCCCAGATCATGCAACAACCCGGCCAAGCCGGTGACGTGTGGGATCTGCAGCTTGCTGCCGTAACGCTCGGCCAGAGTCATCGCTTCCAGCAAATGCTCGCTCGCCGTCTGAATCGTATGATCGCTCTCCCGGATATGAGCAATATAAGGCATTATTCACCTCCTGAAGTCTTAGATCCGTGTCGAAATTAGGCCTTGGGGCATGGTTAATTACGACTACCATCATGATTTCGACAAGATTATCCAATTTCCTCCTTATTCTTAAAAATTATATTTTCTGTATTTTATGAAGGTAATTTGGATGGTTTTTGGTGAGGGTATGGTGTAGCAATAGGGAGGTAGCACAGCTGAGCCTTAGACTGCCTGTTCTCGGGGAATGGGAGGAATGTACTGGGTTTAACTCACTTCCGACGCAGGATGCCATTGATTTTCTCTTTTGCCTCTTCGATCGTTAGGCCAGTGAATGCTTCGTCCATGTAGAACTTTTTGCTGCCCGGAATCAAAGGTTCCCCCTTCGTCCAGAAAAGAAGACCTTGTGGGTCGATCATCATAATACCGCTCGTTGTCCCGGTTACTCGATACAGCACGCGCTTACCAGTCTTATCTTTCACTCGATTCAGGAATAACAAGTAACGACGTTGTTCCGGATCTCGCCAAGCGCGCAAGCTTTCCAAGGTTTCGATCGTAATGATACTACCTTCCAACCCATCGTCACCTCGGATAATATCTGTCACTTCTACATCCATTAGTTTTAGCTTCTGATAGCCTGCGTGTTTTGCTGGCTCCACTTCTTCTATCCCGGTCAAGTTAACAGCTGCAATGGTCTTGGTACCTGCCAATAGCTCTTCCAGCGTCTCAGGACCTGGGACAGATAGACCTGAGCTTGGTTGTGAGCAGCCTATACAGAGACTTAGGAGACCAAATATGATCACAACCGTTAATCTTAATCGTGTCCTAGTCTCCATGAATTAAAGCCCCTACTTCCCGTCGAGAATTTCATTAATCTTCTCTCTTGCCTCTTCGATCGTTAAGCCAGTGAATGCCTCGTCCATGTAGAACTTTTTGCTATTGGGGTATAGGGGTTCCACAGTTGTATAGAACAACAAGCCCTGATCATCAACCATCAAAATGCCCATGACTCCTCCTGTAATTACGTAAACGGCTTGCCCATCACTTTTTTGGCTAGAAGGCTTTAAAAATAAAAGAAAACGACGTTGTTTCGGGTCATTCCACGCACTCAAGCGCTGCAATGTATCAATTGTAATAATGCTGCGCTCCAGGATAGCCTCCCCACGTATGACATCTGTGACCTCAACATCCATTAGTTTTGCCTTTTGTTTCCCCTCCTTTTCAACTTCCTCTACTCCGGTAAGATTCACAATCACGATTATATCGGACTCTAATACCATCTCCTCCAAATTCTCAGGACCGGGTATCGACAAATCTGTGTTTGGCTTTATATTCGTATTAGCACAGCCTAGACATAAGCATAAGAAAATCAATGCAAATCCAATTGCTCTTTTATTTTGCATCTTATTTCTCTGCATGCATCGTTCACCTCACATTAAGCCTATCTTATTCACTAAGAAACATATTCATAGTCCGAAGCGGTAACTTCTCCATCTCACTTTGAAACGTCTTGACTCCTCCGAAGAGATTCGCGTCATATACTAATCTATTTTCAGAATCAACCTTGAATTTTCCTTGATACTCCCCTAAAACAGAATAGATATCTTCCCCGTCTTTCTAACTTCTACAATAGTCTCTGTTCCTCATTATACCAAATGTTTACAATTCCGCACTCCAAGAACGATAGCCTTTCCTTTCAAATCTTTAGATTCCATTGATATACACTTCTGAGGATAAGAGGTATGATAGAGAGGATACATACGAAAGCGCTACCGCAAAAGAGTTCATTGAAAAAGGAGATGTTCACATCGTGAAGAAGCTTGCAAGACTTGTGCTCGGCAAAGGACTGCTGCTGCTGATCATCCTGTCGCTTGGTATGGGCGCGACTGCACCTTCGAGAGCGGAGACGCAGTCTCCGGTTATTACCCTGGACGGCGAACGGCTGGCGTTCCCGACCGCCCCGATTAACCGCGACGGGATCACCTATGTCCATGCAGAGACGCTGCTGGAGGCGCTTGGTCTGGAGGTCGCTTACCCCAACGATGAGGTAGAGGCAAGTGAAGCCGTTATAGGCGGGATCAAGAGCGGACTGTTCCTGGTCTTCCATGACGATGGCGTCATCGAGGTAAATGGCACGCGTCATGAGTTGAAGCAAAGCTCCTTCCTCCATGACGGTACACGCTACATCCCGCTCCGCTTCACAGCGGAGGCCTCGAAGGCGAAGGTCCAATGGCTTCCGCAGGAAAAACGGATCGCTATCACAACAGCGCCCGAGCTGAGTCAGATCAGGCTGATGCTGCCGGAGTCGGAGACATTAACTGCCGCCCAGCTTCAAGCGATGGCCGATTACAGCGCTACGGCAGCAGGAGTGGAGTTAGTTATCGAACCGACGCCGCATGATCATTATTATGATCGGGTGATGCTGCGCATCGCTGCCGGGGACATCCTAGAATTAACAGTCCTGCCCGAAGCGACGAGACTGCCCGCCGATATGTATCGTCAGGTCAGTCCGGACCTTGAGCCGTTGCTGGCAGACTATCCTCATCTCTCGCAGCTCCTGGAATCTTCGCTGGATGAGCTGAGGCAAGATCACGACGGCATCCGAGCCCTACCGATCGCTCAATCTCCTGCGGATGCTGCGTTCCCGGCGTTGCGACAGGATTGGCTGGACAGGCTGGGGTTTGTTTCACCTCAGACGATGGATGAGTTGGCTCAAGTGTTGCAAGCATTCACGGACCAAGATCCTGACGGCAATGGCAAACATGACACCTACGGACTGATCGCGCTGCCAGAAACTCCGGGTCTGGAGGGCTTCGAGTGGGTCGATCGCATCTACAACAAGAACAGCTCCCGCTTCATCGAGAAGGACGGAGCCATCGTCGACACGCTGCTCTCCGCAGAGACACGCGAAGCGCTGGCTTGGTTGCAACAGGCGTATAAGAATGGCTGGATTCATCCCGAGTGGGCTACACTGTCCAAGGAGGCTGCCTATGAGCAGCTGCGTGACGGCTCTGTTGGGGGCGCGGCATTGACACTCGAGCAGGCAGCAGCTTTACAGCTCTCCTGGCAAGACGCAGACAATAAAGCGCTGCTGTCTCCGCTCGTCTCGCTCCAGGCTGATAGCACGGCTCCGGCTGTTACGGCGCAGGGCAAGAGCTACAAGGGACTGCTGCTATTCTCCCTGTTCACGCCGCAGGATAAGCTGGAGCAATTGCTGACCTTGCTGGAGCAGTTGGCCACTCCTGGCGAGGAGAGCAATACAGGCAAAGCTGCGCTGCGACAAGCGCTGCTGCAGACCCCATCGGCTACACTGGAGGACAAGCTGGACGAGAAAGCCCGCAAGCAGTTGGAGCAGGTCCGCGAGCAACGCGAAGCGATCATCTCCGGGCAGAGCGCGCCGATCCTCCCGCAGACGGTCCTCACAGACGCCCACGATCTCGCGGCCTACGCGACAACCAACGATAAGATCAAGCAGATGCGCACCAAGATCATCCTGGGCGCCAGCCTCAGCACCTGGGACGACTTTGTCGCCAAGCTCCAGCAAGATGAGGATTACAAGCGAATGATGGAAGCCTTGAACTAGGCCTAACCATGAAGAAGGGCACTCGCTCCCGTTGGAGAGCGGTGCCCTTTTGGTTATGTGGATTCGCTGAGCGCCTATTAGCGAACCTTGTCCGCAGCTTTGGATTGCTTTATCTCAGCTAATGCATACAAACGACCCTTGACGATTAATCTACCTTACCATAACCACTCATGACTGTTTTCAAGAAAAATAGAGGGTAGATTAGCAAATACAAGTTGAATGCCCACCAGAAGATATCAAAATCGTTGGCAAATGCCCAGAAAGCGATCGCTTGGAGGCCTGAGCAAAAGGTGAGGACAAGAGAGATGAGCGCCAAGGGCTTCCAGGACGGTCGTTTTTTCCGATACAAATACAAGCTTCCAAGACCCGTGATCGAGATCAGGATGTCGAGTGGAAAAAAGGACCAGTTCCAGTGGACCATAATCGGATTGTTGTAATCTTTGAATGCCATCGACTCTGGTATAATATGAAAATATGTAGCTATCCAATAGAGAATGAATCCAATATCTGTGACTAAGAAAAAAGGTTTTAAAAGCTTCATGTGTCCCCCCATTATCTTTATCCTGAATTACGAAAGTG
>NZ_BFBX01000039.1 GCF_003851045.1 Paenibacillus sp. 598K
AACCCGGAACAGGCGGCAAACGACCAGGATGGCTGACGGAGTTGGATGACCCTGCCAAAAAAGGGGACGTCCCATACCATTGTAAGGCTCCGTAAGTTAGGAGGACTGGATTCGGGGGAAAGTCGGATGACGTGACCCAAGGAGAGCTTATCGTCTCCGCAGAGTCGGTAATCCGGACACAAGATCGTGAAGATCAAGGTCCGGCTAAGGGTGGTAAGCAGTCAGAAGAAGGGATAGTAGTGAAGAAGTTTGCCGGAAAGGCCGCAAAGGCAAACGAATCGGTACCTGGTTGCCGATGCGAGCGACGACCCAAAAGGCGACGACTCGGCGCGAAGCCCGAACTGGTGGAAGACGAGAGATGAAAGGGAAGCCATGTGCCAGACAGGAGCCGGCGAGCTACGATGTGCGAAGACCCGGGGACTGAACAAAAGGAGAAGCCGTCTGGGGCGAGTACCGACAGGGACGTGGAGATTGCCGCAAGGCTACGCGCCATGGAGCTGAAAGGGAAGGAGAACGAGCATGGACGAACAGAAGAAAGATCATCCCTCGCGTGAAGGAGAAAGAGCAAGAGAACGCAGATGGTACAGCCTCATCGACAAGGTGTGGGCGAAGCCAAACCTGGAGGAAGCCTTCAAAGAGGTGAAACGGAACCGTGGGGCAGCAGGGATCGATCGGATGACCGTGAAGGCATTTGAATCGGAGTTGGAGAACCATCTAGAAGTACTCCAACAGACGTTAAAGAACAAAACGTACCGGCCCAAACCGGTGCGCCGCGTCTACATCCCCAAGGCCGACGGAACCCAGCGCCCCTTGGGATTCCTACCGTGGGAGACCGAGTCGCCCAAGCGGCAGCCAAACGCATATTGGAGCCCATCTTTGAAGCCAGATTCATGGACTGTAGCTATGGATTTCGACCCGGACGAAGCGCGCACATGGCTTTGGAAAAGATCCGGAAAGATCTAAGCGACGGGTATCGCTACGTAATCGATGCCGACCTGAAGTCGTATTTTGACACGATCCCGCATGAGAAGCTCATCGAACGTGTGCAAGAAACCGTAGTGGATGGAAGCGTGCTAAATCTCCTGCGAAAGTTCCTGCAAGCCGGAGTCATGGATGGCGGGAGCTTTCACCTCAATGAGCAAGGCACCCCGCAAGGCGGGGTCATTAGCCCGCTCTTGGCTAACATTTACTTGCATCCACTGGATCAAACGATGACCGAGCGTGGGCATCGACTGACGCGTTACGCAGATGACTTTGTGATCTGTTGCCGGACACAAAAAGGAGCGGAGCGTGTCCTAAGGTCGGTGGTGAAGCTGCTGGAGCAAGAGATGGGATTGACGATCCACCCGGAAAAGACGAAAATCGTGAACAACATGAAGGAGAACTTCGAGTTTCTGGGCCATGTCTTTCGGTCGGGAAAATGGATGCGCCCCACAGACAAAGCGTTAACGAAATTCAAAACCCGGGTGAAGGAGATCACGCGTCGAAACCAGACGGTGGCTGTGGAAGAACTGGTGAAGAAGAAACTGAACCCGTACCTAAGAGGATGGGGCAACTACTTTGGAACCGGAGACGTCAAGGGACAGTTTCGTACGTTCGATAGCTGGATTAGGCGAAGGTTGCGATCCGTGCAGCTACGCAGTTGGAGGAAAGTAAGGAAGCTGCACCGGGAAATGCGCAGAAGAGGATGGAACAGTCGGGAGATGCCCGGCCTGCGAATGACGGCTTGGCGTAGCTCCCGTTCGACCTACGCCCAATATGCGATGCCAAACGTTTGGTTTAAAGAAATCGGTC
>NZ_BFBX01000040.1 GCF_003851045.1 Paenibacillus sp. 598K
GCAAGGCTACGCGCCATGGAGCTGAAAGGGAAGGAGAACGAGCATGGACGAACAGAGGAAAGATCATCCCTCGCGTGAAGGAGAAAGAGCAAGAGAACGCAGGTGGTACAGCCTCATCGACAAGGTGTGGGCGAAGCCAAACCTGGAGGAGGCCTTCAGGGAGGTGAAACGGAACCGTGGGGCAGCAGGGATCGATCGAATGACCGTGAAGGCATTTGA
>NZ_BFBX01000041.1:0-730 GCF_003851045.1 Paenibacillus sp. 598K
GACCGATTTCTTTAAACCAACTGTTCGGCATCGCATACTGGGCATACGTGGAGCTGGAGCTTCGCCAAGCCGTCATTCGCAGTCCGGGCATCTCCCGACTATCCCATCCTCTTCTGCGCATTTCCCGGTGTAGCTTCCTTACTTTCTTCCAGCTGCGTAGCTGCACCGACCGCAACCTTCGCCTTATCCAGCTATCGAACGCACGAAATTGACCCTTGACGTCTCCGGTTCCAAAGTAGTTGCCCCACCCTCTCAGGTACGGGTTCAGCTTCTTCTTCACCAAGTGCTCGACATCCACCGTCTGGTTTCGCCGCGTGATCTCCTTCACCCGTGTTTTGAATTTCGTCATCGCTTTGTCTGTGGGGCGCATCCATTTTCCCGACCGAAAGACATGGCCCAGAAATTCAAAGCTCTCCTTCGTGTTGTTCACGATTTTCGTCTTCTCGGGATGAATGGTTAATCCCATCTCTCGCTCCAGTAGCTTCACTACCGACCTGAGGACTCGCTCCGCTCCTTTTTGCGTCCGGCAACAGATCACAAAGTCGTCTGCGTAACGCGTCAGTCGATGCCCACGCTCGGTCATCGTCTGATCCAGTGGGTGCAAGTAAATGTTAGCCAAGAGCGGGCTGATGACCCCGCCTTGCGGGGTCCCCTGTTCATTGAGGTGAAAGCTCCCGCCATCCATGACTCCGGCTTGCAGGAACTTTCGCAGGAGATTTAGCACGCTTCC
>NZ_BFBX01000041.1:1002-1139 GCF_003851045.1 Paenibacillus sp. 598K
AAGGGGCGCTGGGTTCCGTCGGCCTTGGGGATGTAGACGCGGCGCACCGGTTTGGGCCGGTACGTTTTGTTCTTTAACGTCTGCTGGAGCTCTTCTAGATGGTTCTCCAACTCCGATTCAAATGCCTTCACGGTCAT
>NZ_BFBX01000041.1:1229-1706 GCF_003851045.1 Paenibacillus sp. 598K
TCCATGGCGCGTAGCCTTGCGGCAATCTCCACGTCCCTGTCGGTACTCGCCCCAGACGGCTTCTCCTTTTGTTCAGTCCCCGGGTCTTCGCACATCGTAGCTCGCCGGCTCCTGTCTGGCACATGGCCTCCCTTTCATCTCTCGTCTTCCACCAGTTCGGGCTTCGCGCCGAGTCGCCGCCTTTTGGGTCGTCGCTCGCATCGGCAACCAGGTACCGATTCGTTTGCCTTTGCGGCCTTTCCGGCAAACTTCTTCACTACTATCCCTTCTTCTGACTGCTTACCACCCTTAGCCCCTCTCTTGATCTTACCGATCTTGAGCCGGGTTTACCATGGTTTCTGGGGACGATAAGCTCTCCTTGGGTCACGTCAACCGTCTTTCCCCCGAATCCAGTCCTCCGAACTTCCGGAACCTTACAATGGTATGGGACATCCCCTTTTTTCGCAGGGTCATCCGGCTCCGTCAGCCAACGTGGTC
>NZ_BFBX01000042.1:0-14364 GCF_003851045.1 Paenibacillus sp. 598K
GCCAGCAGCAGTTGGCCATCGACACTGGACGAGTTGGTCCGGCCTTACCCGGCCAACTATCTCTCCGGCGATACCCCGGGGATGCGGAGCTTGTTCCCGCGTCTGCTCGAGGAGCTGAAGGCGAAAGCCGGGCAAGGCAGACAAGGGGGAAGCTCCCAACAAGGCGATCGAAGCGGACAGGATGGAGAGATATCCGCCGCTCCCGGTCCGGCCGAACGCGGCAGCTGGCTGGAGGCGCTGCAGCTGCCGGAGCAGCCGCTGAGGATCGTCGTTGATACAGAGAGGTATCGGCTCGCGGTGCTGAGCGGCGATGTCATCGTTCGCAGCTATGCAGTTGGCCTTGGCGGAGACAAAACGCCTACCGGCAGCTTCTCGATCAGCGAGAAAGTAAAAAATCCGAACGGCCGAGATAACGGCGAGTTCGGAAGCAGAGGTATGACCTTATCCAATACGCTCTATGCAATCCACGGAACCGACGATCCGTCAAGCATCGGCAAGGACCGCTCGCTCGGCTGCGTGCGTATGGGCAGGGCAGATATCGAGGAGCTGTACGATCTGGTGCCGCTGGGCACCTCGGTGACGATCCAGTCTGGCGGGCTAGGCGGCGTGCCGGCACCGGAGGGCGAGCGCTTCGAGCTGACCCCCCGCCACAACGAGACGAATCCGGACAAGGTCTACCGCTGGCTGGACTAGTCCGGCCGCCTTAGGACACGAGCAGCAGGACAGAGACGCCGATGACGATCACGGCAAACGCAACGCCAAGCCAGATCAGCGCTTTTTTGTTCACTTCTTCCTTTTGCTTGCTAGGCAGAGCGGGCGGTCTTTTGCGAGTGGCGCTCATCGATTTCCCTCCTTTCCAAGCAGCCGTCGGCTGCAAACGTTCTGTATAGCAAGTGTATCCGTTTTCGCAGGTTTGCGCAATGTCGCTGTCACCGAATTTCCTTATGCAGCAAGACATCTGACACTTTTCTTTTAAGAAGGAAAAGGCTAAACTAAATTGATAGTGTCGCCTAGGGTGTGCAGACACGCCCTAGGGTAAAGAAACGGAGTTGAACGAACGTGTTGTATTCGAAACTTGCCAAACCCGTGCTATTCCGCATGGACCCGGAAGACTGTCACCATCTGGTCATTGGCGGCATGAGCATCGCGCAGAAGGTGCCGGGCATTCCTTCGTTGCTACGGACGATGTATGGCGTCGAACGGATGCCAGAGCTGGAGACGGAGCTGTTTGGAATGCATTTTCCGCTGCCGATCGGACTGGCCGCCGGACTGGACAAAAACGCAGAAGCGGTCGACGGATTCTCGAGCATCGGCTTTGGCTTCATCGAAGTCGGAACCGTCACACCCAAGGCGCAGCCCGGCAATGAGCAGCCGCGCCTGTTCCGTCTGCCGCCCGATGACGGGTTGATCAACCGGATGGGCTTTAACAATGACGGCACAGAAGAGATGCGGCAGAACATGCGGCGTCGACGGGTACGGACGATCCCCGTCGCCGTCAACATCGGAAAAAACAAAGTGACGCCCAACGAACAGGCGCATGAGGATTATGTTGCGTGCATCCGGGCCCTCTATGACGAAGGGGACTTTTTTGCGGTCAATATCAGCTCGCCCAACACGCCGGACTTGCGCGCCCTCCAGCATGGCGACGAGCTCAAGCTGTTGCTTGACGCGGTGCGCAGCGAGATGGACGCCCAGGGCGCGAAGCGCGGACAACCGGCCAAGCCCGTGCTGGTTAAGATCGCGCCGGATATGACCGACGAGCAGCTGGAATATACGGTGGATACGATTCACGCGAGCGGGATTTCGGGTATAATTGCTACGAACACAACGCTTGGCCGGGTCGGGCTGACGCACCAGCACGCCTCCGAAGCGGGCGGACTGAGTGGTAAGCCGCTAAAGGAGCTCTCCACGCGAATCATTCGACGCGTTTATAGCCAGACCGACGGGCAATTGCCGATTATTGGCTCGGGAGGCATTTTTGATGCCGAAGACGCATACGATAAGATTTGCGCAGGCGCCAGTCTGGTCGAGATCTATACGGCGCTTATCTACAAGGGACCGGAAGTGCTGCGCGAGCTGAATCGCGGCCTGCTCGAGCGGCTGCGTCGCGACGGGTTCCGCAACCTGTCCGAGGCGGTGGGCTCCGGGCACCGGTAAGTACAATATGGAGGGAACGGCATGGAAGGAAAGAACGGCTTGGATGCCAGGGATTGGGATCTGTTCTTGCTCCCGTACGAGCAAGCGATAGAAGAGCTGAAAGTAAAATTCAAGACGTTGCGGAGCGAGCTCAAGGTAAGGGAGTCTTATGCGCCGATCGAGTTCGTCACCGGACGGGTCAAACGAATCTCCAGCATCCTGGAAAAGGCCAAGAAGCTGAATGTGCCGATGGATCGTATCGATACGGGCATCGAGGATATCGCCGGCATCCGTATCATGTGCCAGTTCGTCGAGGATATCCAGCGCGTCGCCGAGATCATCCGCAAACGGCAGGATCTGATCCTCGTCTATGAGAAGGATTATGTCACTCACTACAAAGAGAGTGGGTATCGCAGCTTTCATATGATCGTCGAATATCCGGTGCAGACGGCGCTAGGCTTCAAAAAGGTGCTGGCAGAGATCCAGATCCGAACCTTGGCGATGAACTTCTGGGCGACGATCGAGCACTCGCTCATCTACAAATATAAAGAAAGTCTGCCGCCCCATGTTCGCGAGCGATTGAAAAAAGCGGCCGAGGCCGCCTCCCAGCTTGATACAGAGATGTCCAGCATTCGCGCCGAGATTCTCGATGCCCAGCGCGGTTTTGAGGATCGCTCCAATATCGTCTCCAAGGTACTGAGCGACATCCAGGACTTGTACTTCTACACCCGCGTGCGCGAGGCCGCCCAGTTCCAGCTGAAGTTCAACGAGCTATGGGACCGCGAGGATGTCTGGGGGCTAAAGGAGCTGTCGCTGGAGGTCCAGGCGGCGATTATGCGGGCCAAAAAGAACAGCGGCCAATCCTGAATTGTCTCGTCTGCAGCAGAGAGCCCCCCGGGGGACACCCGGGGGGCTCTCTGCCGACAATAAAGGCGTTTAGCCCTTATGCTTATTGAAGAAATCGGCGAATTGCTGCTCGGTATAGCCTGTGCCGCCG
This sequence comes from Paenibacillus sp. 598K, assembly GCF_003851045.1. Classification (GTDB taxonomy): domain Bacteria; phylum Bacillota; class Bacilli; order Paenibacillales; family Paenibacillaceae; genus Paenibacillus_D. The sequence goes on from NZ_BFBX01000042.1 coordinate 3,134, forward strand.
TCGACGGCCACGCCGCCCTCCATTTTGTCTACGAGGGCGCCATTCTCATAATAGGCTAGCGTTGGCGTGAATTGAATGCCCATCTTCTGGAAGTAGGAGTCGAATTCCCGCAGGTTGAACTGAGGCAGGTCGACGCCGGCTTGCTCGGCGATCGGCATCAGCACAGGAGTCGTCTGCTTGCAGAAGCTGCAGTCAGAGGCAAAGTAGTAAATAAACGTACCATCGCTGCTGGCAATTTTGGACTCCAACTCATCGGGCAGGATAATGTTCTGATAGTTCGGGTCGTCCAGGATCGCCCGGGTCTGAGGGTTAAGCTCGGAGACCGGCTTTTTGTAAAGATCATTGACATTGGATTTGTTGAGCACGAAAATCGCGGCAAACAAAATGACGATTATGCCTAAAAAGATGCCCATTTTTTTCATAGCCAGCTACTCTACCTCCATGTGCAATTTGTGTTCATGGACTTAACTGAAGTTGTCCACTTACTTTTCGTTATTATACACCATGCCAATGCTTTTGCGTAAGTGAACAATCGGAATTCGTTGCAAATCTGTGAACCTTGGAGTGATGAAACGTGGAAACTGCCTTCCCGCCCTTATTCGCCGAGCAGATGCAGGCACTGCTCGGCGAGGAATACGAATCGTTCCTGGCATCTTATGACGAGGATCGATGGTATGGCCTGAGAGTAAACCGATTGAAGACCGACGCTGCCGCATTTCGCGGCCTGGCTGAGCTGGGCAACCAGTTGGAGCCGATCCCCTGGGCTCCGGACGGTTACTATTATCCCGAGGCTGTGCGCCCCGGGAAGCACCCGCATCACCATGCCGGCTTGTATTATATCCAGGAGCCGAGCGCGATGGCGCCTGTCGAGCTGCTAGACGTGCATCCCGGGCATCGTGTGCTCGACCTGTGCGCGGCTCCGGGCGGCAAGTCGACGCAGATCGCGGCCAAGCTCCAGGGGCAGGGGCTGCTAGTCGCCAATGACCCGGCGAGCGACCGCGCCAAGGCGCTGGCCAAAAACATCGAGCGCGCAGGGGTGCGCAATGCCGTTGTCCTGCAGGAGGAGCCTGCGGCGTTGGCTAAGGCCTTCCCAGGCTTTTTTGACCGCATCCTGGTCGACGCCCCTTGCTCGGGAGAGGGGATGTTCCGCAAGGAGCCGTCGATGATCGCCTACTGGGGCAAGCAAAGCGCTGCAACCTATACAGCCCTGCAGGACGAGATATTGCAACAGGCGGCGTCGATGCTCGCGCCCGGGGGACGTCTCGTCTATTCGACGTGCACCTTCACGCCCGAGGAGAATGAATGTCGGATCGCGACGCTGCTGCAGGCGCATCCGGAGCTGAGCATCGTGCCGACGGCTCCGTCGCACGGCTGGCAGCCGGGGCTGGAGCGATTCGGCGGCTGTGCCGGAGAGTCGCTGAGCGGGACGGTGAGGCTATGGCCGCATCATGTGAAGGGCGAGGGCCATTATGCGGCCGTATTGATGCGTAGTAGCGAGTCCGTCACACCGTTGTTCGCAGCGTCGGACGACGGGGACATGGAGGACGCGTCGCGGCGTACAATAGCGGGTGCGTCGCTGCGGTCGCAGTCGTCTGCCTCGCGCCGCGACTACAAGGCGAGCCGGACGGCGTCGGTCACCAAGGGCGGACGAGCAGGGCGGGGCGTATCCGAGTCGGCGCAGCCGAGTCCTGCTGAGCAGTGGGGTCGATTCGCCGCCGAGCAGCTGGCGCTGTCTGCTCCGCTCGCCGGAAAGCAGATTGCCTATGGCAGCAGACTGTATCTGCAGCCGGAGGGGCTACCCTCGCTAGATGGGTTGCGCGTCGTGCGGCCCGGCTGGTATATCGGCGAGGCAGGCAAGCATCGCTTCGAGCCTTCGCAGGCGCTGGCGATGGGACTGACCGCTGCCGATGCGGTCCGCATCCTCGATCTCCAGCCGGATGATCCGGCGGTCTGGCGCTATCTGCGGGGAGAGACGGTCGAGGCGGCAGCCGGGCGGATCTGCTCCGGCGCGACGCGACGCGCTGCTGAGGAGCCCAAGGGCTATGTGCTGGTCTGCGTGAACGGTTATCCGCTCGGCTGGGGCAAATGGCAGCAGGGCGTGCTCAAAAACGAACTGGCGCCGGGTTGGCGCATCATCTGATAAAGGAGAGAGCGAGCATGGCCAAGACGATCCGGCTGGACAAGCTGTTGTCTCATATGGGACATGGCTCCAGAAGCGAGATCAAAAAGGCGGTCAAGCAAGGAATGGTCGCCGTCAATGGGACGGTCGTCAAGGATAGTGGACTGGCCGTCGACCCGCAGCAGGATGTCGTACTATGGCAGGGAGAGCGGGTCGTCTACCGCGACGTCGTCTATCTGCTCCTGCACAAGCCGCAAGGGGTCATCTCGGCGACGGAGGACGCGCGGGAGAAGACGGTCATCGATCTGCTGCGCCCGGAGGACCGGCTGCTGCAGCCTTTTCCGGTGGGGCGGCTGGACAAGGACACGGAGGGCTTACTGCTGCTGACCAACGACGGTCAGTTGGCGCATGAGCTGCTCTCGCCGCGCAAGCATGTCGACAAAACGTATGAGGCTGCGGTGGAAGGCAAGGTGACCGAGGCCGATATCACCTTATTCGCCGAGGGCGTCACGCTCGATGACGGGTATGTGACGCTGCCGGCGGAGCTGCGGATCGATGAGGTGGAGGAGGACGAGCAAGGCGTTGCCTGCTCGCGGATTACACTGACGATTCGCGAGGGCAAGTTCCACCAAGTGAAGCGGATGTTCGCGGCGACGGGCAAGCGGGTGACGTACTTGCGCCGTATCGCGATGGGACCGCTGCTGCTCGATCCGGCCCTGCCTCTGGGCAGCTACCGCGAGCTGACGGAGGCCGAGCTGACCGCATTGCGGGAGCCGGTCGGACGCAGGTAGCGTCATAAGAAGAGGCCGCCCACGCGCGCTAAGCGCTGAGGCGGCCTGTATTACGTTGCGGGGATAGATCCCGTCGATCATGCAGTCGCTCAAGCCTATCGAGCTCGCACTAATACAGGAATGTACAGGATATGATGACCAGCAGGATAAACAGGACCAGAATTGCGCCTACCGAACTGTACGCGCCGCCTACAACACCGGACATACGTATTCCTCCCTGTATCGTATTCCGGGAAGGAACAGCCGCGTCTGTAGCGCTGTCTTCGCTCCCGGTATGTGGTAGTATATGCCCGCCCGCCGCCACGGACTGGACGACTGTCCCGGTTTGCGGAGGATTGGGCGCTCCCGGTCAATTGGCATAGGATGGAAGATCGCCGAATATCCATAACTAACTGCATGTCCCGTGTCTCGAACAGCAAGGCCGCTGGCACTGCCAGAAGCCTGTGGCGCAATGCGAATAGGATGTGCAGGCAATCGATGGAGGCGATGACTGATGGATACGCAAGCGCAAGGAATAGCGATCAATGGCATCGGCCTGGCGGTGCCTCCGTATCGGCTGGAGCAGCGGGAGACCGCTGCAAGGCTGGCCCAGGCATTGGCCGAACGGCCGGACGAGGCGCGCTGGGCGAGACGGGTGTTCCGTCAGAACGGCGTCGAGACGAGATATACATGCGAGCCTAATCTGCTGGCGGCCCCTGAGGACTGCCGCTACTTTCCGGCTGCCGGGCAGAAGGGGCTGCAAGCGCCGAGCACAGCCGAGCGGATGGCGATCTACAAGCGGCAATCGGCGCCGCTGGCGGAGACGGCGGCTTTGGCGGCACTGGCCGATGCCGCCGTCGAGCCGGAGCGCGTCACCCATCTGATCACCGTCAGCTGCACCGGTCAGTTTCTGCCCGGCCTCGACGCCGAGATCGTATGGCGGCTTGGTTTGGCTGCGGGTACGCAGCGTCTGCCGCTGCAATTTTTGGGTTGCGCCGCAGGGTTAAAGGCGATCGGAGTCGCGCGCCAATGGGTCGTTGCCGATCCGGGCGCGGTCGTCCTCATCGTCTGCGTCGAGCTCTGCACGTTGCATATACAGCCCAGCGGGGATCGGGAAGCGCTGTACGGCGCGTCGTTTTTTGGCGATGGTGCGTCGGCCTGCGTTGTCTCGACGGAGAGCAAGCGCGATCGATTCCTGCTTGGCGAGCCTTACAGCGTCTTGTTGCCTGACAGTGCGGAGCAGATGAGGTGGGGACTCGGGAACCATGGCTTCGACCTGTATCTGTCGCCGGAGGTACCGAGGCTGATCGCGCGGCATATTCCGGCGGAGCTCGAGCGGATGGCAGGCGGGATGATGCCGGACTGGTGGGCCGTGCATCCCGGCGGCAAAGGGATCGTCGACGCGGTCCAGATCACCTTTAATCTCTCGGAGGAGCAGGTAGCGGCCAGCCGTTCAGTGCTGCGGCGTTATGGCAACCTGTCCTCGGCGACGATCCTTTATGTGCTCGAGGAGCTGCGCCGCACGCTTGAGCCGTCCCGGGAGGCGTCCAAGCAAGGGCTGGCAGTCGCATTTGGCCCGGGTCTGACCTTCGAGGGGATGCGTATGTCCTACGCTAGCGGCAGCGGAACTGCATCGCGCGATTCGGACAAGGCGGGTGTCGGCTATGCGTAGGCTGCTGGCGGAGCGGGCAATCCGGCCGGAGCTGATGGACGACGCCTCGGCGGGCGGTCCCGAGCTGAGCGCGGCGCTCCGTCAGCTGCGCGTGCTGAACCGCATCTTCCATGCGTCAGGCCCGACGGTGTACGGGGTGGAGCGGTTGTGGCGGGCGGCAGGCCGCCCCCGCAGCTTGCGGATGCTGGACGTAGGCTGCGGCTCCGGCGACGTCAACCGCGCCTTGCTGCGCTGGGCGGACAAGCATGGCGTCGACATGGCGATCCGACTGATCGACCAGAGCGTCGAGGCATGCGCCGAGGCCGAGGCGATGTATCGGGACGAGCCGCGGATCGCTGTCACGCGGGAGAATCTGTTCGCGTCGCCTGCGGGCGAAGAGATTGGACCGTCTGTGGAGGAGGAGCGAGCGGACATCGTGACGGCGACGCAGCTGCTCCACCACTTTGAGGGCGAGCGGTTGATAGCGGCGCTGCAAGCGATGCTGCGGCGGGCCAGGCTCGGCGTCGTCATCAACGACATCCATCGCCATTGGCTGGCCTGGCTGGCGGTGTGGGGCGTCTCGCGGCTGTTGCCCGGCAATCGGTATATCCGTCATGACGGCCCGCTGTCGGTGGCCAAGGGGTTCCGCAGCGCCGACTGGCAGGCGCTGGCTGGCAGACTGTCAGGACAGCGGCTGACTTATCGCTGGCGACCGCTGTTCCGTTATGCAGCGACGGTGACGCCGACCGAACGAGGGGGCGGCCCGGATGGCTGACGTCGATGTGGTCGTCATCGGCGCAGGCATCGCCGGCAGCGCGGCGGCGATTGCCCTGGCCCGGCGAGGCTGGCGTACGGCGCTGCTGGATCGTCAGCGCTTCCCCCGGCACAAGGCGTGCGGCGAGTTCCTCTCGCCGGAGTCGCTGGCCATGCTGGCCGAGCTAGGGCTCTCAGGCGCGGTTCGGGCGAGCGAGCCTGCCGAGATCCGCGAGGCGGCGCTGCTGCTGCATGGCCAGCGAGAGCTGAGGCTGCCGCTGCCGGGGACGGCGCTGGGCCTGAGCCGTTATCGCCTAGACCAGATGCTGCATGATCAGGCGACGGCAAGCGGGGCGACGCTAGTCACCGGCGTCGCTGCAAGCGCCGTGCGTCGCTGCGACGACGGCTATATCATCGAGCAGAGCGGCGCGGCGGCGGAGCCGCTCCATGCCCGGGCGGTGATCGTCGCCACAGGGTCGAGTGCGCGGTCCGGCATGCCGGGCGCGCACTCGCGTGCAGGAGGCCGGCAGCCGCGCTATATCGGCATCAAGACCCATCTGGACAGCCTGGCGATCGGCGGGACGGTGGAGCTGTATTTCTGGGAGGGGGGCTATCTCGGACTGGCGCCGATCGAGGGCGGGCAGGTCAATGCGGCTGCGCTGCTACGTCAGGATGCGACGATGCGAGGTCAAGGCTCGATCCTGGAGCTGCTGGAGCAGGCGTGTCGTCGCCATCCCGCCCTGGAGCGGCGACTGCGGGGCGCGCAGCCGGTCCCTGGCACGCAGGCGGCCGTCTCGCCGGTCCCGATCGGGCGACGGCTGCTAGCATGGGATGAGACGGCGCTGATCGGGGATGCTGCCTCCGTCATCCCGCCGCTCTGCGGCGACGGCATGTCGATGGCGCTGCGGTCGGCGCTGCTGTGCGCCGAGCAAGCGGATCGCTATCTGGCGGGGCGTCGCGACCTGGACGGCTGGCGGCATGCCTATGAGCGGGAACTGCGGCGGCAGCTGGCAGGCCCGCGCCGCTGGGGCAGACTGCTGCAATGGGCGCTCGGCAGACCGGGTCTGGCTCCGCTGCTGCGCGAGGCTGCTGTGGTCGCGCCTCGACTGGCTCGCGGCCTCGTCCAGGCGACGCGTTTGCGTCCGTGGCCGGTCAGCCGCGGGCTCGGCGAGTAGGTCGCGATGCTGGCACGGCTCGCATACCGTTATCCGCTCCTCCTCGTCGCTGGCTGGCTCGTCCTGCTGGCACTGCTGGCCCCATGGGCTCCGCGCCTGACCGAGTCGCTCCAGGGCCACGGGTTGCTCGCTGCGGATGGAGAGCATGCGCAGGTGCAGCGCTTGCTCCAGCGAGCCTACGGCATCCCCGCCGATGCGGTCATCGTCCTCTTCGAGCGCCAGCCCTCGGTGACCGCGCAAGCGATGGAGTCGCATATCCGTCAGACGGTCGAGTGGCTGCGGCGCCAGGAGACGACGGCGACGGTCGTCTCGCCGCTGGAGCAGGCGCATATGCGTCAAGGCAACAGCGCCTACGCGTTGCTCAGCTACCAGGCCCCTGTCCATTCCTGGGCCCCGCTGCTCGTGCGGACGGCGGAGGAGCTGCCGTCCTACCCGGGGATTGCTATCCGTCTCACCGGCCAACCCGCGATCCAGGCGGAGGTGGATGGGGCGAGCAGCCGCGATATCCGCCGGGCCGAGCTGATCGGTCTTCCGGCGGCTTTGGCGATTTTGCTGATCGCCTTCGGCGGGCTGATCCCGGCGATCATCCCGATCGTCGCCGGACTGGCGGCGGTCGGTGCGGCGACGGGGATCGTAGCCTGGCTAGCGACCAGGCTGACGCTGTCTTCGTTCGTACCAAGCGTCATCCCGATGGTCGGCCTGGCGCTGACGCTGGACTTTGCGCTCCTGCTCGTCAGCCGCTATCGCGAGGAGCTGGCCTGCTCGGATGCCAACTCGGACGCCGACGCGGCGCTGACCGGCTCGGACGCTGTGGCGGCGTTGACCCGGACGATGCGGACGGCGGGGCGGTCGGTATCGTATGCGGCTGGGGCCGTGGCGCTGGCGCTGCTCGGGACGCTATGGATCCCGATGTCGCTGTTCCGGTCTGTGGCGCTGGCGGCGCTGGTCGCGCTGGGCATGAGCCTGTTCGCGGCCTGGACGCTGGTACCGGCGCTGCTGCGCTTACTGACGCCGTCACTCCTCGGCCGCACTGGCACGCGAGCGTCGTCGCGGTGGCCTGCGAGATGGGCGACCCGCGTGATGCGGCATCCTCGCCTCGCAGCGAGCGTGGCTGCGCTGCTCCTGCTGCTCTGCTGCCTGCCGCTGGCCGGGCTGAGGCTCGCAATCCCGGATGCGGGCTCGCTGCCTAGCGACTCGGAGGCCCGCATAGCCTACGAACGGTACGCGGCTGTCTACGAAGCGCCTGGTCAGTCGACGTTGTACGGCGCTCTGACGGTGACGGATGGGACGGAGAGATCGCAAGCGATGGAGGGGATGGAGGGATCGGCGCAACTCGCTGTGGCGTTGGCGCTGGTCGACGCGCTGCGTGAGGACCCGCTGGTGACGGAGGCGCTGGCGCTGCCACTACCGCCGACTGCGGGCCATCCTGCCTTTGTCCGGTTCCGGTTGGCTGGAGAGCCAGGGTCGTCCGAGGTATCGGCTTGGCTCCGCGAGCGGGGGAGCGAGTCTGTGCGGGGCTCGGGCTCGCTGCTGCTCGGTGGCGAGGCCAAGTACCGACAGGAGGTGCAGGATCTCATTTATGATCATCTGGGCAAGACGGCGCTGAGCGTCGGGGCAGCGAGCTTGCTCGTCCTGCTGCTGGCCTTTCGCTCGGTCGTGATCGCCCTCAAGACGCTGCTGCTCAATCTGCTCAGTCTGGCTGCGGCCTTCGGCTTGCTGACGTGGTTTTTCGACGTGGGGGTGTTCGGCTTGACGGCCGGTCCGATCGCGATTATGATCCCTGTCTTTATTTTCGGCCTGGCCTTCAGCATCAGCATGGACTATGCCGTCTTCCTCGTCTCCCGTATCTATGAGGCCTATCAGCGCACCGGGGACAATGAATCGGCGGTGGTGGCGGGCCTGGCGCACACAGGGAGGATTATTACGTGCGCGGCAGCGATCCTGATCGCGGTGACGCTGCCTTTTGGCTGGGGGGAGGTGGCCGGGGTCCAGCAGCTTGGTCTTGGCATCGCTCTGGCCATCTTCATCGATGCGACGCTTATCCGCTTCCTGCTGCTGCCGGCCTTGATGAAGCTGCTCGGGCTGTGGAACTGGTGGGGGCCGCGACTGCGTCGTTGACGCAAGCAGCTTGCTCCTAAAGTAACGGCGCCCTGTGAGCTGCGAGGAGAGGGCTTGCAATTGCGGCGCTCCGAGTCCGTGGCGTGTCCTGCGTGATATGCGCAACAGCCGTGTCTTGTGATAAACTAGGAATACTAACAACACGGTTGAGGATGAGACGAATGCTTTATTACTTCGCTGCGTTAATGTCGGCCGCTGCCGTCGTCTGGCTCGTCCATCCCCGTCGCGACGCCAATCGCTGGGCCGGCATCTTCCTGTTCAGCGCCGCAACAGGCGGTACGTCGGAATGGCTGGAGGGGCAAGACTGGCTGGTGGCGTCCAGCGTGGTTCAGTACGCTAATCTGACGGTTACGCCTTATGCCGCCTTGGTGTTCGCCCTGGTCTATGGCGGCTGGCTGCGTACGGGCGCTGCGCGCCGGATGGCCAAGCTGCTGCCGCTGGCGCCGGTTATCGGGATGGCGGGCTGGACGACATGGACGCCGTCGTTTGCGATCAACTATCCGCTGCTGGCGGTGTGGTCGGGCTTGTACTATCTCGCCGCCTGCGCGCTGCTCGTGCTCGCCTGGCGTCGCGAGTCGGACCGGCATCTGCGGCGCAGCCGCCGGATCACCGCGGTCATCATGACGCCGACGCTGCTCGCCGTCTATGGCCTGATCTATATCGGACGGGCGATCGACCCGGACTTCCCGTTCTTCGGCTATGTGTCGGGGTTCGTCGCCTACTCTCTTGGTCTGGGGCTGCTGCTCTCTTGGGGTTACGGCGTCCTGGGCGTGCGCGTCCGGGTAGAGGGCGACCCGATGGAGCCCGCGATGCAGGCAGCCAGCTCCGGGGCCTCGATGCTCCATCATGCGATCAAAAACGAACTCGGCAAAATCGCCATCAGCACAGCCAATCTGCGCCGCGAGGTGGAGGGTCGGGAATCCGCCGAGGATCATCTGCGGATCATATCCGCCAGCTCCGAGCATCTGCTGGCGATGGTCTCGCGCATCCACGGCCAGATGAAGGAGCTCTCGCTCCAACTGGAGCCTTGCTCGCCGCAGCGGATCATCGAAGAGCTGCTGCCAGCTTATCGGGAGCGGATGGCTGCCGCCGGCATCTCCGTCGTCACCGACTATGCGCCGCATGCGAGCGTGCTCGCCGATCCGGTGCATCTGCGGGAAGCCTGCAGCAACCTGATCCATAACGCGATCGAAGCAATGCCAAAGGGCGGCGAGCTGCGGATCGCTATCGAGCAGCATCGGCGACAGGTGCTGCTCCGCTTCGCAGACAGCGGCCAAGGGCTCGCTCCCGCGCAGGCGGCGCGAGTGTTCGAGCCGTACTTCAGCACCAAGGGCGGCGGCGCCAACTACGGGCTGGGCCTGACCTATGTCTATAGAGTGATGACCGGCAGCGGCGGTGCCGCCCGCCTGGAGAGCCGGGAGGGCGAAGGCGCGATAGTCACCTTGAGCTTTCCGCGCATGCGACAGAGAGAGGAGTGAGCTTATGACGGACAAGCCGTTCATCCGCGTATTTATGGTTGAGGACGATCCCGACTGGATCAAGTCCGTCACAGCCTTCCTGAATCATGAGCCGGACCTGCTCGTCGTCGGCGCAGCCGCCTCGGAGGAGGAAGCGCTGCGGCTCGCCGAAGGCTTGGACTATGACGTCGTGCTGATGGATATCCAGCTTACGCCGAGCGGTCGCGAGGGCATCTATGCGGCGATGCGCATCCATGAGCTGCGGCCGGTGCCGATCATCATGCTCAGCTCGCTGACCGACAGCGATGCGATCATGCAGTCGTTCACCGCAGGCGCGGCGAACTATCTGGACAAGACGCGCTTCGTCGAGCTGCCGCAGACGATCCGCCACGCCTACCGCCAGACATCGGCGATGGAGCCGCTCCTGCGGGAGTTCGCTCGGCTGAAGCGAGAGGAGCAGCTGCAGGCGCTGACGCCAGCCGAGCGCGAGGTGTACGAGTTGATCGAGCAGGGCTACACGCAGTCGCAGATCGAGCAAAAGCTGTACAAGGCCGAGAGTACGCTGAAAAATCAGGTGAACAAAATATTAAAGAAGCTGGGCGTCAAAAGCAGCAAGGAAGCGGTGGAGCAGGTGAGACGACGCGGGCTTCGCCGACAGCCTCCGGACTAAATGCCGGGCCGGCGCTTGGCGGCGACAATCAAAAAGAACGGCAGCGCTCCAAGGAGTTGCTGCCGTTTTCGCATTAGGAGGGGCCTATGATTTATAGAACCTGTCTGGATCGACTCCCACAAAAGTTGGCGCTGCCGCGGCGGTCACGAATTAGGTACACTTAGGGTAAAGGAGGTGGACGACATGCGGAACAACCATACGGCTCGTCGAGAGCCGATCATCCTGCTGGTCGATGGAGAATGCTTGCTCTGCCGCGGCGTCACGCGCTTCGTCATCCGTCGCGACCCGGCAGGTCGCTTCCGCTTCGCGGCGCTTCAGTCGCCGCTTGGGCAACAGCTGCTGGAGCGGGCGGGGCTGCCGACAGGCGACCTCGACACCTTCGTCATGATCGATCAGGGCGTCAGCTATACTCGCTCGACAGCGGCGCTGCGCACGCTGCGCGAGCTCGGCGGATGGTGGCGGCTGTGCTGGGCCGGCATGCTCGTGCCGGAGCGGCTGCGGGATGCGGTCTATCGGTG
>NZ_BFBX01000042.1:14427-85528 GCF_003851045.1 Paenibacillus sp. 598K
GTCTATCGGTGGATCGCCGGTCGCCGCTACCGATGGTTCGGCCGCAGCGCCGTCTGCGCGCTGCCGGATGCCGAGCAGCGCGGGCGCGTCCTGGAGGGAGGAGATTCGCCATGACCAGACCCAAGCCTATCTATGTAGAGCTTGAGATCGCTACGGATATGGATACGTTATGGGAGCATACCCAGGTGCCGAGTTTGCATGAGCAATGGGATTTGCGTTTTAGCAGCATCGAGTATTTGCCGCGCTCGTCTGCCGAAGCGCCGCAGTCGTTTCTCTATCTGACACGCATCGGTTTTGGTCTGGCGATCCGTGGGACCGGCGAGACCCGGGCCAGCCTGACGAGGAACGGCCGGTTGTCGACGCTTCGCTTCGGTTCGGAGCAGCCGCTCTCGCTCATCCGCGAAGGCGCGGGCTACTGGCGCTACGAGCCATTGCCCGAGGGGCGCGGCATTACGTTTGCGACCCGCTTCGATTACGAGACGCGCTTCGGCTGGCTTGGCCGCTGGCTGGACCGCCTGTTGTTCCGGCCATTGTTCGGCAGGGCGACAGCGTGGAGCTTCGACGCGCTGCGCATCTGGATCGAGCGGCGCATCCCGCCTGCGGTGACGATCCGGCTGACGTTGCTCCACTATGCGCTCGTCCTCTTGCTGGGGGCGCTGTGGGTGTACCAGGGGCTCGTGCCCAAGCTGCTCTACCCCGAGGCGGGCGAGCTGGCGCTGCTGCAGCAGACCGGGATCGCCGCAGGCTTCGAGCGATCGGCCTTGCCGGCGCTCGGCTGCGCACAGATGCTGTGGGGGGCGGCGACGGTCGTCTGGCATCGCCGCCGCTGGATGTATCCAGGCCAAGCGCTGCTCATCCTCGGCTTGACCTTGCCAGCGCTCTGGCTCCAGCCCGAGCTGCTGCAGCAGCCGTTCCAGCCGCTCACGCTAGCTCTGGGCATGCTGGGCATCGCGCTGGGAGCAGGGCTGACGAAGCGTTTCGTGCCGCAAGCGGGCCGTTGTCGGCGTACAGAGTCAGCGGCGCGTGGAGAGAGGAGAGGTGACGATGCCATCGATCTATCAGCAAGCGTTAGGTGACGACTATGAACGGCTGCACCCCCGGATACGCGAGCGGTTCGGCTTGCGGAGCGAGGCTGGCGTCGCTTGCATCGGCCGCGGCGTGATGGACCGCGTATGGTACAACCGGCTGGCTGCGCTGCCGCTGGCAGTCGGCGCGCGGCGTCATCTGATGTTCCCGCAGGCGGGCGAGCAGGTGCCCTTCACCGTACACAACTATGCGTATACGGATCGCTGGGGCCGCGAGACGGTCAGCTGGGTGCGCAAGTTCCGCTTTCCCGGTCGTCTCCGGCAGTTCGACGCGACGATGATCTACAGCGACGAGCGCGGTCGCATCGTCGACTACCTCGGCAATCGTCAGCACCTCGCCGTCGATCTGGAGCTGTCCGTTGATCCGCGCGGCGGCATCCGCATCCGCTCGGGCGAGCAGCGTTGCTACGAGGGGCTGCTGCAGTTCCGCTGGCCGCAGCTCTTCACCGGCGCCGCCGAGGTGTGCGAGTGGTACGACGATGCGGCGGATTGCTACCGGATCGAGGTCGACGTCACGAGCCCGCTGCTTGGCCCGGTGTTCCGGTACGCTGGCCGGTTCCAGGCGGAGTTCGTGAAGTGTCCTTCTTCGGCGCTGCCGCTGGATATTCAGCCGCTTCGAGAGGAGCGGCGCGAGTAGTGAGGTATATTACCTCTGGCGTTCACAAGACATTCCTTTGCCAAATGAGCTCAGTTGAGATATAATCAAATGAGAATCATTCTAAACTAGCGTGTCTGGAACGACAAACGGAGGTGTTGGATATGATACCTATAGTCGAAGAGCTCGGCAAGATCAACCATCAGCTGAAGATGAAGGGCTACAAGCTGACTCCGCAGCGCGAAGTGACGGTGCGGGTGCTGCTGGAGAACGAACAGGATCATCTGAGCGCTGAGGACGTATATATGCTGGTCAAACAGAAATTTCCCGAAATCGGTCTGGCGACGGTGTACCGGACGCTGGAGATGTTAACGGAGCTGCAGATCGTCGAAAAGGTCAACTTCGGCGACGGCGTCGCCCGCTTCGATCTCCGCAGCGACGACCATGCTCATATGCATCATCATCTAATCTGCCGCGACTGCGGAGCGGTGCAGGAGATCAAGGACGACTGGCTGCAAAGCATCGAGGAGCGAATCGAGCGCGAGTTCGGTTTCCTCGTCAGCGACCATCGTCTGGACTTTACCGGCGTGTTCAACAAGTGCGCGAAGACCAACAAATCGGAGTGCCGCAAAAAACGCAAGGCTGTCTAACTCATAAGCAACCGCAAAGCTCCTTGAAGCATAGGAGCGGACACGATGCAGCGCCGATTGTCGGGCTTACCGGCAAGGCGCTTTTTGTGCTACAATGAATGGAAATGCTTGTCAGTCTACAGGAGGGATACGATGATCAAATACAGCAACAATCACGCGCTGGAAGCAGCTGATGTGGCAGAGGTGTTCCGGGCATCTGGCATGAAGCGGCCCTATGACGATCTGGATCGCATCCAGCGCATGATCGACCAAGCCGATGTGCTGATCACCGCATGGGAGGACGGCCGGATGGTCGGCGTGGCGCGAGGCATTACGGACTTTAGCTATTGCTGCTACCTGTCCGATCTGGCGGTCATCGCAAGCCACCAGAAGCGCGGGATCGGCAGGGAGCTGATGGACCGCGTCCGTCAAGCGATTGGCGAGGAGTGCTCGCTTGTGCTGCTGGCCGCGCCGGGCGCCGTATCCTATTACCCGCAGCTCGGCTTTGAGCGCTCGGAGCGAGCCTATGTGCTGGCAAGAGGGCGCTGAGATACGATGCCATTTACGTTTGCCCATCCGTTGTATGCTTTGCCCGCGCGCCTCGTTGTCCGTCGTCTCAGCTTGAGCGGGCTGGTGCTGGGCAGTATGGCGCCCGACTTTGAATATTTCCTCGCGCTGGAGCCCTATGCGACAATCGGCCATACGTGGCGAGGCTTCTGGCTGCAGGCGCTGCCGCTTGGCGTTGTGCTGGCTCTGACCTTTCATTATCTGGTCAAGCGTCAGCTGGCCCGTCATCTGCCGTCGCTCGGGGCGCTTGATCGACGAGCCGCAGCATTGGCGGCCGCTTCGACGAATTACAATCGCTTGCGTGACCGCATCCTGGCGGGTCTTAACTTCTTGCTGGCACTGCTTATCGGCTTCATCTCGCATATTGTGGTCGACGGTTTCACGCATCGCGGCGGTTATGCGGTCGTCCGCGCAGCCTGGCTTCAGCGCGAGCTGGGCGGCTACCCGGTGTACAAGCTGCTGCAGCACGGTTTGTCTCTGCTCGGACTTGCGGTGCTGACGGTGCTGATACTGCGGGCGCTAGCAGCCGTCAGGCTGACGACTTCCTCACCTTCGCTCCCCGTCTCGCGCAAGCTGGTCTATTGGGCCATCTTAGGTGTGGTTGCGCTCGCGACGCTCAGCCTGAAGCTGCTCCTGACGGACAGCGACAATCTGCTTGGGATAACGGTAGTCAGCACGCTCTCCGGCGGGATGCTCGGCATCGTCACGGCTTCGGTCTGGTCGGCCTGGTTCGTGCGTCGGCACACATAGCTTCGCAGCATCGAACTCATCGCAAAAAAAAGGCGGGCCGGGAAAATCCCGGCACACCTTTTTGCTGCAGCTTGTCCAGCTCTTTTATTTCTTTTCGGCCAGATAAAGCGAGATGTTGATAACCTCGTCTTCGGAGATCTTGCCCTCAAACCCAGGCATACCGTTGCCGCCATTCATAATGGTGCGGTAGATTTGCTCCTTGGTCAAGGTCGAGCCGATCTTGTCGAGAGCAGGGCCCATGCCACCTTCGAGATTGCCGCCGTGGCAGCCGATGCAGTTTTGCTGGCTGAGCAGCGTCTCTGCGGCGCCGGCGTCAATGTCGCGTACTGGCACCTCAAAGGCCGCTTCCTGCTCCGCCTCTTCCTTGCTAGGCAGGGTGAACAGGATTAGGTAGATACTGAGTAGTCCAGCCAGACAGAAAACCCCGAACATCGTCCATTTGTACATATACAAGCTCCTTTCTTCATGCTAAAATTTTATTCAATACATTCCAGTACATAAGTGAATCCGTCATGCAAACGCGAGCAATGGTGCCGGTACACGCGCCGGATCTTTCCTGGGTATGTAGAATATCAAAGTAATCGATGCGCAACAAGGAGTGATCATGTGAAATCAAGAAAAAGCAGCAATTGGTTGTTCCTCGCCTGGGCGGCTTCCGTTATCGCCACGCTGGGCAGTCTCTACCTGAGCGAAGTGCTCCACTATGTTCCCTGCAGTCTGTGCTGGTATCAGCGCATCTTTATGTACCCGCTGGTGCTCCTGCTCGGGATCGCCACTGCGCGCGGCTCTTCGGTTATTATACCCTATGCGCTGCCGCTTGCAATCATTGGCGGCGGATTTTCCGTCTATCACATCATCATCCAGCATATTCCGAAGGACTCTGCACTGGCCAACGCCTGTGGCGCCGTCTCTTGCGCAGAGGACTATCTGAACTGGTTCGGGTTCATTACGATCCCGATGCTGGCCCTGGCGGCATTCATCATTATTATAATTGCTCTGCTGCAGGTTCACAAGCTCGAGAAACGTTACGGCTACTAAAATCGGGCCTTTTGAACAAAGGGAATGGACGAGGAAAGGAAGGATTATGAACGATGCAATTCCGGCCATGTATTGATCTTCATCAAGGCAAGGTAAAACAAATCGTCGGCGAGACGTTAAATACCGAGCAAAAACCAATTATCGAAAATTTTGTGTCCGAGTACGGATCAGCCCATTATGCGTCCCTTTTCCAACGAGATGCGCTGCAAGGCGGTCATGTCATCATGCTGGGCGGCGGCAACGAGCAGGCTGCGACGGAGGCGCTGCAGGCGTATCCGGGCGGTCTGCAGATCGGCGGCGGCATCACGGCGGATAATGCGGCGCGTTACCTGGAGCTGGGAGCGACGCATGTCATCGTTACCTCCTATCTGTTCGAAGGCGGGGAGCTGAATGAACGCAACTTGCAGCGCCTGGTCGCCGAGGTAGGGAAGGACCGGCTTGTCATCGATCTGAGCTGCAAGGCCAAGGATGACGGCTGGTATGTCGTCACCAAGCAATGGACAGTCTTCAGCAGCTTCGCGGTCGACGAGACGCATCTGCGTCAGCTCGCCGAATATTGCGACGAGTATCTGATCCATGCCGTCGATGTCGAGGGCAAACGCTCCGGCGTTCAGCGGGATCTGGCCAAGGCGCTCTCGGAATGGACGACGATCCCGACGACGTATGCGGGCGGCTGCCGGTCGCTGGACGATCTGGAGCAGTTCCGCGAGCTGACCGACGGCAGACTGGACATTACGATTGGCAGCGCGCTCGATATTTTCGGCGGCGCACTGTCTTATGATGAGGTTGTGGCGTACAATCGCCAGTTGGCCCGATAAGCATCGCAAAGGCCGCGCTTCCTTACGAGGGAGCGCGGCCTTTGCGTTGCGGCATCTGTGCGATTAGCGAGCATGTAAAGTCTATGAAAATGTTTTCCTGGCTAGCTGTCCGGGTATGGAATGCTATAGCGCGTAATAGTTTTACAACTTGGAAACAAGTCGACACGATGGCGAGATATGAGAGCCCTATACTCAGGTCCAGAGATAGCAGGATGAGGAGGAAGGCATATGAAACTCTCAAAAACGTTAGTAGCGGCAGGTCTGGTCATCGCCTGCACCGGTTATCTGGCGCTGGCCCAGACGCCGCTCGATCAATGGCTCATCAAACGGGCCGCCTCGGAACCGATGGTTCAATCGATAAAAGGCGCGGAGATCCAGCCTGCTGCTCCGTTGTCAGTCGCATCGGCGGCCTCCCAAGCCAAAAACGCGCTGGAAAACGCGTTGGCGGCAATGATCCAGACCAACCGGGCGGACAAGACGATCGACAAGCAAGGCGGCAAGCAGGTGGTCACCAACCAGACGAGCATGCTGGTCCTCGTCAACAAAAAGCGCGAGCTGCCGGCCGATTATGTCCCTTCGGACTTGACGGTCCCGGACGTGCCCTTCACCTTCAAGGAGGATCATCCGAAGAAGCGGCTCCGCAAGCCGGCGGCCCGCGCCCTCGAGCGGCTGTTCGCAGCGGCGGAAATGGACGGAATCGAGCTGAAGGCGGTCTCGGGCTATCGCTCGTATGCAACGCAGAAGGCGATCTTCGAGCGTAATGTCGAGCAAAAGGGCGAAAAGGAGGCCAACCGGACAAGCGCCCGGCCGGGCCAAAGCGAGCATCAGACCGGTCTGGCGATGGATGTATCGAGCAGAAGTGTAGGCTACGGTCTTGTCTCGTCGTACGGCGAGACGAAGGAGGGCAAATGGTTGCGCAAGCACGCGCCGGAATATGGTTTTATCATTCGTTATGAGCAGGGAATGGAGAAGAAGACCGGATATGATTACGAGCCCTGGCATCTGCGCTTCGTCGGTATCGATGCGGCCAAGCGGATCGCGGAGAAATCGTTTATTCTGGAAAGCTTTTTGGCGGGGTAGCCCGCGGGGAATTATCGGGTCGATGCATAAGATAGCGGCAGCTGCGGATAATGGAGGTAAAAAAGGTGGCTGATCTCCATGTGCGAACGATTTTCGTTGACCGCTGATATTGCCGAACTGCAACATGCTTTTGGTCTGACCCAGATTCTTACCCCTTATCAAAGGCGTTACAATATTGCCCCGTTGCAGCAGATCCCCATCGTCATCGGCAGCCGTCACGAGCGGAAGCTGGTCGATTCGAGATGGGGATTGTTCCCGTATTGGGCCCCAGACTCGGTGAACGCCGACTTTGACTCCGTTAGCGGCAAGAAAATTTTCGAACGTATCTTGAAACGACAGCGTTGCATCATTCCGTGCAGCGGCTTTTACAGCACGCGCACCGAAGGCAAGGATAGCCGCTCCGTAAGGATCGTACTGCGAGAAAAGGCCGTCTTCGGCATGGCCGGGTTGTACGAGACTCGCGTCGATCCGCGCGGCGTCAAGCATCGCACCTTTACCGTCATTACAACAACGCCGAACCGCATCGTCTCCGAATATACGGAGCGGATGCCCGTCATCCTCGAGCGCGAGGATATGGAGCTGTGGCTGGACGCCGACGCGACCGACCCGACGCTATGGCAGACGCGGATCTATCCATACGCCGCCTCGCGGATGGACAGCTATCCGGTGAACCCTCGTCTCCAGCAGGACGGGATGGACTCGCCGGATTGCATCGTTCAATATGAGCCTGGCGCGCTCACTGTGAAGCGCTAGGCTCTCGGCGGCCCCCCGCGCAGTCTCTGTGAGCGGAGTCTAGCGACAGGACGGCGGTAGGAAAAAGCCGTCTCTGCTTTGACAATCGTCCCCGCTTCCGTGGATAATGGTGGTTACACCTGATTTTACGGAAATGGGGGCTTTTTTGGCATGAAAGCATTGGTATTGGCAGAGAAGCCGAGCGTCGCGCGGGAGCTGGCGCGCGTGCTCGGCTGCCATCAGAAGCAGCGGCATCACTTTGAAGGCGGGCAATATGTCGTCACCTGGGCGCTCGGACATCTCGTGACGCTGGCGGAGCCCGAGGACTACGACAGCAAGTACAAGAGCTGGACGCTGGAGGATCTGCCGCTCCTGCCAGGCAAGATGGAGCTGAAGGTGATGAAGGAGACCTCCCAGCAATTCCGGGGGGTGGCTCAGCTATGCAAGCGGAGCGACATCCAGGAGCTGATCATCGCCACCGATGCCGGTCGGGAGGGCGAGCTCGTCGCCCGCTGGATTATGGAGCTGGTCCGCTGGCGCAAGCCGTTCAAGCGGCTCTGGATCTCCTCGCAGACCGACCAGGCGATCCGCGATGGCTTCCGGTCGCTGAAGCCCGGGCGCGACTATGATCCGCTGTATGCCTCCGCCGTCTGCCGCGCCGAGGCCGACTGGCTGATCGGGCTGAACATGACCCGCGCCCTGACAGTCAAGTACAATGCCCAGTTGGCCGCCGGTCGCGTGCAGACGCCGACGCTCGCGATGATGATGACGCGCGAGCGCGAGATCGACAGCTTCCGGCCTCAGCCGTACTGGACGGTCAGCGCTGACCTGGGCGGCTTCCAGGGCGCATACCGGACTCAGGAGGGCCATGACGGCCGTCTATGGGACCAGAGCGAGGCCGAGGCGGTAGCTGCGCGCCTACAAGGCAAGCAAGCCCGAATAGACAAGCTGAAGACGTCGCACAAGACGGAGCCGCAGCCGCTCGCCTACGATCTCACCGAGCTGCAGCGCGACGCCAACAAGCGGCTCGGCTTCTCTGCCAAGCAGACCTCTACGGTGCTGCAGCGGCTCTACGAGCAGCACAAGCTCGTCACCTACCCGCGCACCGACTCGCGCTACCTGACGAGTGACATGGCGCCGACGCTCAAGGGCAGGCTGGAGAGCGTGGCGGTAGGGCCTTATACCTCGCTGGCGCGCAAGGCGCTCCGCCAGCGGCTCCAGATCACTGGCCGGATCGTCGACGACAGCAAGGTGACGGATCACCATGCGATCATCCCGACGGAGCAGTACGTGCAGCTGGGCGCGCTCAGCAACGAGGAGCGCAAGCTGTATGACCTGATCGTCAAGCGCTTCATCGCCCTGTTCTACCCGGTCTATCGCTATGACGAGACGAGCGTCGTGCTGCGGGCGGGAGAGGACGCGCTATATGCGCGCGGACGGATCGAGACCGATGCGGGCTGGAAGGAGGTCTACGGCGCCTCCAACGCAGTAGCGGAAGAGGACGAGGAGGAGGGAGCGCGAGAGCAGGAGCCGCAGCAGCTGCTGCCGGCGCTCCAGCACGGCCAGCAGCTCAGGATCGCCAGCGCCAAGGCGAGAGGACTGCAGACGCAGCCGCCGCCGCGCTACACCGAATCCGCGTTGCTCTCGGTGATGGAGAAGCACTCGCTCGGCACGCCGGCGACGCGAGCGGACATCATCGAGAAGCTGCTGCATACGGATACGATCGAGCGAGTACGGGGGCGGCTGCAACCGACGGGCAAAGGCAAACAACTGATCGAGCTCGTCGTCGAGGAGCTGCGCAGCCCGGAGTTGACTGCGGAGTGGGAGCGGGAGCTGGAGCGGATCGCGCGCGGCAAGGGCAATCGCGAGCAGTTCATGGCCGGCATCCGACAGCAGGCGGAGAAGTGGGTCGGCGAGGTGAAGGCGGAGACGCGGGAGTACAAGCCGCATAATCTGACGCACTCCCGCTGTCCCGAGTGCGCCAAGCCGCTCATGGAGGTCAAGAGCAAGCGGGGCACAACGCTCGTCTGCTCCGACCGCGAATGCGGATATCGGCGGTCGGCGGAGCCGGCGCTTTCGAACAAGCGTTGTCCCCAGTGCCGCAAAAAGATGGAGATCCACACGGGCAAGGCAGGCAAATACGCCCAGTGCAGGCCGTGCAACTTCGTCGAGAAGCTGGATGGCGAGCGGAGCGGGGGCGGTCGTCAGCATCGTCGCCAGCAGGAGCAGCTCGTCCAGCAATACAGCGACAATGTCTCGCTCGGCTCAAGCCTGGGCGACGCGCTCAAGGCGGCGCTGGAGCAGCAGGACAAAAAATAGGTTCGGCGGAACGGAACATTGTCGACATGACACGGCTGGCCGACTTATCTTGTCGGGATCATCAACTGCGCCAATCCCAGGAGCACCAGATGGCCGGGGTAAAAGCTGCGCCATACCCAGCGAGGCAACGGGATGCGGTCAATGGTGCGAAAGACGATCGGCCAATAGACGAGCAGCGCCGTAGCAACGATGCTGTACAGCTGCGTCTCCCAATGCTTCGTCAGCAGCGTCGATAGATTAAGCAGCAGATGCAGCAGCAACTGCATCTGCCCCCGGCTGTAGCGATAGATGAGCACCAGCGCTAGCCCGTAATAGCCGTAGTTGAAGCTGAACGTCTCGAGGATGTAGGCGGCGAGGGCGACGATGGCGACCATCAGGACGGGATGGGACCACCGCTGCATCGCCACCAGCGCCAGCAGACTGACCAGCAGCGTGCCGACGACGTTGATGTCGTCGGAGTGCAGCGCCCATTGATACGGGAGCTGCGAGAGGACGGCGATTACAGCCAGCCGCACGATGTACCGCTTCATGTTGGAGGTATGGTGGAAGCCGAGCACCAGGGCGTACGTATACAAGGGGAAAGCGAGTCGGCCGATAATCCGCCATAGCGAATCCTGCGGGAAAAATACCAGGCCGATATGATCGATCAGCATCGTCAGCATAGCTACGATTTGCAACGCCAGCACCGCCTTTCATCAAACCGTTGGTATTGTCAGTATACGCGGAGGACGACGATTTCAACAAGTCGGGGGAATTGGTTAAAACAGTTGCAGCGAGGGGCAAGATATGAGTACAATGGGTATTGACAACTATCACTCAGACAGCGATCAGCCGAGCCGTATCCATTCTGAAGCCTTGGAGGAAACCGCTATGGACAATTGCACGCTGGTGAACAAGCCCTCGCTAAATTTGACCGGCCTGAGTTACTCCGGCCCCTACTCAACCCTGCCGGAGCAGGCGATTCGACTGCAGAGCGAGTTCCTTGCACGAAAGCACGAGTTGAACAATGATGTCAAGTCCTCCATCGTGTACAGCCCGTTTCACGGCAATGAGGTATTCGCTACTTACTGGGCTTGCTTTGAGACGGCGCATCTGGAGGAAGTCCCGGAAGGGATGGTCCAATTTACCGTGCCGGAGCATGCCTATGCCATGGTCACCTGCACCAATGAGAGAATGGGGGAGGGCTACGAGCAGATCGCAGCCTGGATGGCCGAGCACAAGCTCCAGAAGGATGACAACGCGGTGACGATTGAGGTTTTTTATATCGATGAGCATTTGGAGGAAGAGCCGGTAGATATCCTGATCCCGATCAAGGAAGCGGCTTTGCCCCGAACCTAGCATACAAGTGCGAGCTGCGTTCGCGAAGAGCGACAAGCAGCTCTTTTTTCTGTGACCGGCTCGTGATATTCGGTTATTAAGAGGTGTCGACATGACCGATGATTGGCGTCGCTCACTGCTGCGCGGGACGACGGCAGGTCTGCTGTCGGGCGTCGCGCTTGGCCTGCTGCTCAAGGCGATCGAGCAGTGGAGCGGCAGCAAGGTGTATACGTTATTGTTGAATGTAGATTTTATCCCCTGGTTGCCGGAAGCGCTCCCCGAATGGCTCGAGTTCGCCATGCATCTGGTCGTCGCAGTGCCGCTCGGCTGGGCCTGTGCGTACCTGGCGGTCCGTTACGGCCGTCCGCTGCGCTTCGGGGCTGCGACAGGGCTGGCAGCCGCTGTGCTGACCTGGGCGCCGCTGACTGCACTCTCCGACCGCACGCCGGACACCGCTGACATCGGCGCGCTCCGCTGGTGGCTGGCTGCCCATCTGATCTACGGTCTGGTGCTCGGACTAGCGCTTCGACGGTTAATGTCCCGGCGAGAGGTGAGGAGGTAAGAGGCTATGGCCTATCTATACGGAGCCAGGATCATGCTGCGAGAATATCGACCGCTGGATTTGCCCTATATGCGGGCGTGGGTCAACAATCCTGCCATCACGTCCTCGCTCTCCGATGTGTTCCTGTATCCGCATACGTTACAGGAGACCGAGCAGTTCCTGCAGCGGGCGATGGAGGGGGAGGAGAGCCACCGCGGGTTTGTGCTCGCGCACCGGGACACCGAAGCCTATATCGGTCAGATCGATCTGTTCGAGATCGACTGGAAAAACCGGACGGCCGAGTTGGGTATCGTCATCGGCGATCCGGCCGATCATGGACGCGGCTATGGTCGCGAAGCGATCGGCGTACTGCAGCAGTTTGTTTTCCACGAGTTGAACCTGCATCGTCTCCAACTGGAGGTGCACGAGGATAATGCTGCCGCGTTGGCGTGTTATCGACATTGCGGCTTCCGTGAGGAGGGGCGTCAGCGGCAGCGTCATTATCGGCATGGTCGTTACACCGATCTGGTGCTGATGGGCATCCTCCGCGCAGAGTACGAGCAGCAGCTGGATGCCGCACGGCAATCGAGGAGGATGGCGGAGTAAGGGTTCAGACGGAGCCGGGCCGGGTATAGGAGAGAGAGGGATGCCAGGGCATCCATATTGACTCCGCGCAGCGGTGAGCTGTGCGATCCCGGGAAGGAGACAACCGTACATGAATCCACACGAGGCGGATATCGACGGCTACACTTTAATCCAACTGCCGGTCAGTGATTTGGCGAGATCGGTTGCGTTTTATAAGGATCTGCTAGGTTTTGTCGAGGAGAACCCGCAGTCGGAGCAGAAGAGCAGCCGATTCCTTCGCATTCGCAATGGCGGCGGCGAGGATGGTCGGGGAGCCGGCCCGACGCTTCATCTGATGGTGACCGATGCGATCAAGCTGAAGCCGACCCAGTGGGAGATCGAAGGCCAGCCGATTCATGCGCTGGAGCTGCATTCCAAAAACATCCGCGCGCTGCATGAGCGGCTGACGGATGCTGGCGTCCGGATCATCGAGAAGCCTTATTTCACCCCTCCGGCGGGCGGCTACCTGAAGTTCCTCGATCCCGATAGTCACCTGATCTGCATCAATCAGGCGGAGGAGTATACGACTAACGATGATGTGCAGGCTGAAGCCGGCGTCTGACCTGGCGTGATGCAGATCCAGCGCCAATATGACCGAGTTGCGCCAGTAAGGGCGGCCGGGTCGCCGAGTGCGACCCGGTCGCTTTGTTGTGCATAAAAGCGGTTACGGCGCATGACTCTGTCAATCGATGGCGCAAAGCGGTATAATTGAGGCAAACCCAAAGGCCGGATAGGAGGCAATCGGATTTGAAAATTTTGCAGGCGCTGTTTTTCCCGCCGGAGCAACCGGGCGGCGTGTCGTCGATGGTCCCCTATGTTCAAGAACGATTTCAGCAGATGGGCTGGCCAATGGATATTTTCTCCCTGCCCAAACGAATTCGCAACAAGGGCCACGAGGACGTTCAGTTCGTCACGTTTGACATCGCTTCTTATGCAGGCAGCTCGATTGTGGAAAAATACATTCAGACCTACCGCGACTATGTCTGGTGGACCCGTATGCGAATCAAGAGCAGCTATGATCTGATCCATGCCCATCACCCGATCGCTGCGCTGGTCATGGAGCAGGTATTCCCGGACACGCCGGTCGTGATGACGATCCACTCCAGCTACGAGCGCGAGCTCATCCTGAACGGCCGCATCCAGGAGGGCAGCCAGGAGCATCGGTTCCTGACCGCGCTCTATGGCGAGCTGGAGCATCGGATGGACGGCCTGATGACGGTCTCGGCGTCGTTCCGCAGCTATCTCGCGCCTTACCTGCAGCATCCCGAGCGCGTGCGCGTCATCCCCAACGGCTTCGACGAGAAGCGATTCCGTCCGATCTCTCACGAGAATGCCGTGCCGCAGCTGATCACCGTATGTCGGCTCGTCCCGGCCAAGGGGCTGGATATCCTCCTGCGCGCCTGCGGCGAGCTGAAGCGACGCGAGATTCCGTTCGTGCTGCATATGATCGGCGACGGCCCGATCCGCGAGGAGCTGGAGCAGCTGGCGGTGGAGCTGAATCTGTACGATGATATTATATTCTATGGCTATATGCTGCATCCGGAGGAATTCATGCCGTTCTTCGATATCTTCGTGCTGCCCTCGCGCGCCGAAGCCTTCGGCTCGGTATTCGCCGAGGCCGCGCTCTGCTGGCTCGCGCTCGTCGGCACCGACGTGGGCGGGATTGCGGAGCAGATCCAGGATGGCGTCAACGGCCTGCTCGTCAAGCCCGAAGATCCGATAGCCTTGGCCGAGGCGCTCGAGAAGCTCATCTCCGACCCGACCTATCGCTACAACATGGCGCGGGCGGCATGGGAGCGGGCCAAAAAGGACTACTCCCTGCAGCGCGTCATCCTGCAGATGCGCGAGTTCTATCTGAACAGCGTCTCCGAGGCCGCGCCGAGCAGCGAGTCAGAGTCCTAGGCTGCGTCGACGGATAATCAGGAAAAGCCAGCCAAGGCTGAATAAACCAAACAACGGGTACAAGGTCGATACCAACGGGCCGAAGCCGATCTGGCTGGCGGCATAGCAGAACGCGAGTATCGCTAGGATCAGCAGCTCGCGCGGCCAGCGCAGACGCTCGCGCAGCTGCAGCGATAAGCCGTAAATATCGGCGATCAGCGTGGTGAAGATCTCGGCGAAGATGAGGAAAATATATATTAACTGAATCGTGCCGCCAAGCTCTCTGGCGATCCCGCCCATCGGGATGGCGAACTGAGAGATGCCGGGCATGTACAATGACAAAGCAACATGTCCGACCAGCAGCATAAAGCCGATCCCGATGCCGCCGATCCAGGCCCCGGCGACGATGACGCCGCGGTCCCGGATCCTCGCCCCGAGCGGTACGAGCACCGCCTGCGCCATCGACAGGTTAAACGCCGCATAGAGTAGCGGAGACGCCCACAGCGCCCAGGGGGAGTAGTCGCTGCCGAGCAGCAGCCATCGATCGGAGCCGGGCGAGCGGATCGTATCAACCATGATGATCGCCGTGAAGAGGAGCATGATCGGCACGACGATTGTATTGACGACGAGGATCGCCTGCATGCCTTTGCGCAGCAGCAGGAAGCAGCCCAGCAGCGTGATCAGCAGTCCGGTCTGGTAATGCAGTCCGAGATGCTCGTTGAAGATCGAGCCTGCGCCTGCCAGCATGACCGCCGAGACGGCCAGCAGGACGACCAGCATGAAATAACTGACCCAGCGTCCGGCCTTTGGACCGAACAGCGTCTTGTTGAGATCCTCATAGGAACGCGCGCCGATCTCCGAGGCGATCAGCATCATTTTGGCGCCGAGCCAGACGAACATGGCGGTCGAGATGAGGATCGCGGCCGCTCCCCAGGCGCCGAAGCGCGTGAAGAACTGCAGGATCTCCTGACCGCTGGCAAATCCTGCTCCCACGATCGTACCGATGTAAGTGAGAGCGACCTGAAGCGTTAATCCCAGCCTCCGCATGGCTGTCCCTCCTCTCATCCACTCTTACTAGCGTATGAGAGTACAGGGACAGGCATGACTGCGCGTGCCTAAATGATCGTCGGACAGGCGTCAGGCGTGGCTAAAAAGCTTGATGGAGAGAATTTCGCGGTTTTTCGGGTCCATATCGAATTTGAGCAAGGCGCCTTTGGCCTTGTAGCCGATGACGTAGCTCGTATGGGTCGTCGGCTTGCCCAGCGCCTCTAGCACATCGTCTTCGAAATCGCCGATCCTCACGCCATTCAGCCCGGTTCGAACGCCCGATTCATACACCTCGATGAAGCGGATCTGCTGATCCTTGCCGTAACCGACGGAGAAGCCGTTATAGCTGCTCACCGTGATCGCCTCTTCGCCGTCCTTCAGCGTATAGGTGTCGTTGGCAGCGCCGAACTGTTCATTAGCTTTGACGATCGACTCGCCGATCGCCAGATTGATCAGCTGCGGGGCGCCGGTATTCCATTTTTCTTCGATGACGCCGGCGGTCACATTGTCCTCCGGAGGTCTGACGTTCTCGCCCGTCCCCTGGCTCTTGCCGCTCTCATCGGGCAGGGGCAGCACCGGCTCGTCGACCGGCGGCTGTTTGTCGTAGGATTGCTGAGGGCTGTCCGCGCCATCTGACGGATCGTCATCGGCAGTCGGCGGTTGCTGGGTCGTATCGGGACCGGCTTCGGAGGCTTGTCCATCTGTGCCTGGCGAACCGTCCGTCGGCTGCTGGCAGCCGGATAATGCGAGGAGCAGGGCGGTGCTGACGGCGATCAGCCGCAGCGATTGCATCCAGTCGTATGTACGCATCGTCAAGTTCGACCTCCTGATTGACTCACGATGATGTATAACCAAGGGATTAGGCCCATAGCCTAATAGAAATAAATTTGCAGGTTTCACGCCGATCAAGTTGCGCAAGCGCCCTCGGCTGTGGTAACTTATCCAAAAAAGGTCTTCCGGTGAAGGGAACGTGAAACTCATGGAATTGCTAAAAGAACGCATTTTGCGCGAAGCTTCGATCTTGAATAGCGATGTGCTCAAGCTCGACGGCTTGCTCAATCACCAGGTCGACCCGGTGTTAACGATGGAGATGGGAAGAGAATTCGCCAGAAGATTTGCCGAGGAGAATATCACCAAGGTCATCACAGTAGAATCCTCCGGGATCCCGGTGTCCTTCGCGGCGGCGCTGACGCTGGGCGTACCCTTGCTGTTCGCTCGTCGCAAGAAAACATTGATCGCCGACCCCGACGCGCTGTCGGAGCGCGTGCCATCCTTCACTAAAGGTATTGTAACAGATATTATGGTCTCAAAGGAATATCTGACCGCTGAGGATCGTGTGCTTTTTATCGACGATATTATCGCCAACGGCGATGCGGCGCGCGGGCTGATCAAAATTATCGAGCGTTCCGGGGCGGCGCTCGCCGGCATGGGCGTCGTCGTCGAGAAGACGTTCCAGGCAGGTGGCCGTACGCTGCGAGAGCAGGGGATCCGAGTGGAGTCGCTGGTTCAGATCGCTTCGTTGGATGGCGGCCAGATCACGTTCGTCTAAGGCTGGGGCGGCCGCTCTTTCCTCAGCCGCCATTTTCCTTTATAATGAGCTATAGTGGCCGAGAGGAGGCAGAAAAGAATGGGAAATCCACAATTTTCCTTGGAGTTTTTCGAATCCAAGTTAGCAGATGCCAAAGTTCATTTCGAGCGTGCGCTCGATTGCAAACACACGGAGTTTGACGATCTCTATCCTTACATGATCGAGCATCCGCAGTTTTTCTGGTACAAACGTTATGTCGCCTGGTCGGAGCTGCTCACGATCGTCAAGTTGGGGGAAGAGCTCGAGTTGGATTGGAAGCCGCATTTCACCGAGCGCCAGCGCGAGTATATCGGGAAGCGGGTCATGTCCTCCCGGGTGCTGGACGAATGGTTCGAGACGAATGATTCCAAAGAGCATGTTGGCTAAGCGCCGACTCGAATAGCAGCAATGCACGACAAAGACCTCGGGTAGACGGATCCACGCGCTCTGCACGAGGTCTTTGCTTATCTTCACTTCGAAAAGGGGGATCCGGGTGGTATCGGACAAGCAGTTGGACCACTACCGGCAGGAAGGCATCAAGGTGCGCGTCGTCCGCGACGAGATCGCAGCCAATGACGTGCTCGGCATCGTGGTCGCATGGAACGAAGAACAGGTCATGATCCGCAAGCCTAGCCGCCGGATCGTCAAGCTCAGTCGCTCGTATACGTATGAGCCAGCCGAGCTAGAGCGGCACCAAAACGAATCAAAGGAGGAGGAGTAACGATGAAGTGTCCGGTGTGCGAGGATGTTCGTATGCGAGAAGTGGAGAAGGACGGCGTCATGATCGATGTCTGTCCGGACTGCAAGGGCGTGTGGCTCGACCGGGGCGAGCTGGACAAGCTGATGGCAGGCGTGCGCGAGATGAGACGCGAGCTCGGCGAATGGGACACGTCCTCGGCGAGCCCGAACAGCGAGAGGTCTGGGCCAAGCGTACCGAGCTTCGGCAACGGAGCTCCCGACTACGCCGGACAACGGCAGCCCGAGCCGCGGGATAGGTCCTCCTCCGATGGATATGGCGATCAGCATGGGCCCAATGGCCCCTACCACGAGCAGCCGCGCTACGATCGGGATGGCTATGACCAACATGGCTACGATCGTCACGGATATGACCGCCGCGGCTATGACAAGCACGGCTACCCGTACAAGCGCAAGAAGAAAAAAACGGTGCTCGATGTGTTCGGGGATTTGTTCGACTAGCAGAACGTTATTTGTTTGCATATCAGAACGTCAGCTCTTTCTTAGGGGCTGGCGTTTTTTAGTGCGCCATTCATATATGACTTATAAATTACATATAGAGTTATATGAAGGTGAGATATTTGCAATTATTGTTGTGCACAAGCACAAAAACCTCCTCAGATCTTATCTTCAATTACAATTAAAAGTCACTTAAGTTGACACAAACTATTCATGCATCTAACATTTAACCTAAGAATGATGATTCAGGAGAGGCGGTGTTGCTGATGTCCACCATTACGGCCAACACGCTAGTTGCCATGCAGCATCTGAACAAGGTCTATTCAAACGGTACGGTTGCTGTCCAAAATGTCAACCTGGATATTAGTGAAGGCGAGTTTTTTTGCTTCGTTGGTCCATCAGGCTGCGGAAAGTCGACCATTTTTAAGATGATTACCGGTCTGGAGACACATACGGAAGGGAAACTAGATATCTTTGGCATGTCTCCAAACGCAGCACGGAAGAAGAACGAAGTGGCGTTTGTGTTTCAGGATCACACCTTAATGCCTTGGGCAACTGTGAAGGAAAATGTATGTCTGCCCCTGAACCTTCGAGGCGTTTCGAAGAAACAACAAATAGAAGAAGCCGAGCGGGTCCTGGAGCTCGTCGGTCTGCAGGATACGATGATGATGCTGCCGCGCGAGTTGTCGGGGGGCATGAAGATGAGAGTGTCCATCGCAAGGGCGCTGATCTCTCGCCCAAGACTGCTGCTTATGGATGAGCCGTTTGGCGCGCTGGACGAGATCACTCGCCAGAGTCTGCAACAGGAGCTGCTTCATATTTGGGAACAGGATCGGAGCATGACCGTGCTGTTTATTACCCATAACGTTTTTGAGGCCGTCTATTTGTCCACCAAGGTTGTCGTGATGACGCCAAGGCCCGGAAAGGTTGAAGCGGTCGTCGAGATTCCCACCCCATTCCCGAGAGGGGATGCGTTCAGGACGACCCCGGAGTTTAGCCGGCTGGTCGGCGTTGTATCTCAACATTTAAAGCATGGATAAGGTAGATGAAAAGGGGGAACACGGCATGGCGGTGCAATGGGAGAAGGAAATGATGGATCTGCTCGGCGAGAACGGGTTTGTGCTCGATTCAACAACGAGAAGCAAGTTGTCCAAAGATTATTATTGGTACTCTCCGGTCCTGGATCAGAAGTTAAAGGATAAGCTCGCCGAAGGCATAGTAATTCCCGTCAATGAGGAGGAGGTAGCCGCTACCCTCGCTTGCGCCTACCGTCACCGGATTCCTGTCACGGTTCGAGGCGGCGGCACGGGAAACTACGGTCAAGCCGTACCGCTGACAGGCGGCGTCGTGATGGCGCTGCACAAGATGAATCAGATTCTGGAAATTGGCGATGGCTATGCGAGAGTGCAGTGTGGAGTGAAGCTGGGCGTGCTCGAGAAAGAGCTGCGAGCCAACGGACATGAGTTATGCATTTACCCTAGCACGTATATGAAAGCGACGGTGGGCGGGTTTGTCAGCGGCGGTTCAGGCGGCATCGGATCGATCTCCTGGGGCAACCTGTGGGACGGCAATGTACTGGCAGCGGTGGTCTATACCATGGAAGAAGAACCCCGCAAGCTGACGGTTTCGGGAGAAGAGTTGCTGAACTATATTCACAGCTATGGAACAACAGGGATTGTCACAGAGCTAACCTTGCGCACTGCCAAGCGAACCGAGTGGATGCAAACCATTGTCCAATTCGACAATTTAACTTCAGCGATGCTCTTTTCGGAGAAGCTCTGTCTGGACCCGGCTATCCACAAGCGGCTGGTCAGTACGGTGGAGTGGCCAATTCCCTCCTATTTTCTCCCCTTTGCCCAGCATATCGAGGAGGGGAGTGCAGCTGTCCTGTTGGAGACAGAGGAAGGTACCCTGCCCGCCCTTACTTCGTATGCCAGCGAAAATGGCGGCCAGGTCAAGCATGTCATTCCGGCCGATAAGTATCATCAGACGCTGGGCCTGTCCGATTTTACTTGGAATCATACGACACTCTGGGCCATCAAGGCCGATCCCAAGCTTACTTACTTGCAGTCGGCCTTCTCGCCTACCTTTTATTTGAAGCAAATCGATGACATCAAGCAGAAGTACCCGGACGGGGTATATTTGCATTTTGAATGGGTGCTGAGCGGAGGCAAGCTGATGCCTGCGGCCCTGCCGGTGGTCTGTTATCAGTCGGAAGAGCATCTGTATGAGATGATCGATTTTTTTGAATCGGTTGGTGTGCGTATTAATGATCCGCATACGTTCGTACTCAATTACGGCTCGCGCGCATCCTACGAACGCATGCTGGGGGCCAAGCAGGCCAATGATCCCCGCGTGCTGCTCAATCCAGGGAAAATGAATGTGAAGCCTATATTCGGGGAGTGATTCTCATGGCTATGGACAAAAAAGCCCTTTATCTCGGACCAGCCAAACGGCGAATTCGCTTGCCGTTCCTAAGTGGTCTCTCTGGCATAAATCGAACGGGCGGATCGCTGCTGAGCTCGCTCCTTCCACCTGTCGTCGCTTTGATGGTGTTTGTCGGCGGCTGGCAGTTGTTCGGCATCTTGTCGGGTATTCCCGCGTACATCCTGCCGAAGCCTACGGACATTCTGGAGGCCGGAATCAAAAATCACGTCAACCTGTTCAACTCCGTCTACAAGACGATGTCTTCGGCACTGATTGGCTTTATCCTGAGTGTGATCTTCGGTGTCGCGGGAGCCATCCTGCTGGCCAGTTCCAAGCTGGTTGAAAAAAGTCTATATCCGTATGTCATCATCCTTCAGACCATCCCCATCATCGCCATCGCGCCCATTATCGTTATCTGGTTCGGAGCAGGAACGAATGCCATCGTCATCATCGCCTTCTTGATCGGGTTCTTCCCGATGCTGTCCAACACGCTGGTAGGCTTGAATTCTACAGAGAATAATCTGAAAAATCTGTTTTTCCTCTACAATGCCAATCCAATTCAGACCATGTGGAAGCTTCGTATTCCGGCGGCGCTGCCGTATATTGTAGCCGGGCTCAAAATCTCATGTACGCTTGCTGTCATCGGCGTCATCGCCGGTGAATACATCGCTGGTATCGGCGGCGGCAAGGGCGGCCTTGGCTACGCGATTACCGTTGCGGCCTCCAGGCTGCAGACAGCCTACCTGTTCGCCTGCGGCTTGGCCGCCTCGGTGATGGGGATTGGCTTCTATCTGGTGATCAACTATATTTCCAAAAAGCTGCTTAGCTCCTGGCATGAATCGGAGATGAAGCATTAAGGAGGGGCAGCCATGGCATCTGATTTGGATATGAGCTTCGTTAATGTCTCCCTGCCTTTGAGAGCTTCGGGCTGCCTGTATGAAGTCGGGATTGCGGGAGGCAAGTGGTCGTATGTGCGCAAGCAGGAGACGCCCCCTGCCGAGGGGACCGTTGTGTCACTGGAGGAGCTTACTCCTGAGCAGGCTGCCGACGGAATCGCAGTGGATCTGGAGGGCCGATTGCTGCTGCCGGGGCTGGTGGACAGCCATATGCATCTGGACAAAGCCTTCACGATTCAATCGGTTGGCAACCGGTCCGGCACCTTGCGAGAGGCGATTGAGAACTATAGCGCCGCAGCTCCGGGCTTCACCCGGGAACAGATCAAGGATCGGATGCGGGAGGCGATCCGGCAAGCGGCGGCTTATGGAACGACCTCGATCCGTTCGCACCTGGATTTCAACTGCAGGGAAAGCACCGACGTGGCCATGCGTACGGTCTATGCTGCCTTGGAGCTGAAGGAAGAGATGCAGGATGTGATGGAGCTTCAGTTTTTCCCCATGTGTCCCTACGATCCAGGGGCTAGAGGCGTGGCGGAAGCATATGAGGAAGCGCTCAAGCTAGGTCTGGACGGCGTCGGTGGCGCTCCGCACTTGTCCACTGATCCGGAGGGTAGCATCGCCTATCTCTTCCGGTTAGCCGACAAGTTGGGCTTGCCGATTGATCTTCATGCGGACGAAAATGATGATCCCGCCATCCGCACGGTGGAGTTCATCGCGGAGCAGACGCTTCGATATGGCTTCCAAGGCAGAGTGGCCACCGGCCATCTCTGTTCCTTATCGGCAATGGATCATCCGACAGCCGAGCGTGTCATGCGGAAGATGGCGGATGCGGGACTCCGGGCCATTACACTCCCTGGCGCCAATCTGTATTTGCAGGGAAGAGGGGATCGGGGGCTTGTGCGCCGCGGGGTCACCCGGGTGAAGGAGCTGGTAGAGGCGGGGGTTCCGGTGGCTGTGGCCAGCGACAACATTCAGGATCCGTTTCACCCGTTCGGCAGGGGCGATCTGCTGCAGATCGGATTGCTGTCCGCCTATGCCTCGCATCTGGCGAGTGAGCAGGAGTTATTGCTGCTGCTGCGGATGATGACGGAGGTCCCGGCCGCCATCCTTGGTCTGAAGGACTACGGTGTGCAGCCTGGGCAGGCCGCAGATTTTGTCATTTTTGATGCACGGACAGTGCACGACCTCTTGTCCTGGCTGCCGGCAGGGCGGTGGGTCGGCCGCAAGGGGAAATGGATCAGCATCAGCCGTGAGCACAGATGGAGCAGGGAGAGTAGAGAGAGAATCGCTAAATAATCGATTCCAGGAGGAGAGAGAAACCATGCGAAACCTAAACCAGAACAAGAAAAAGACGAAACCGGCCCTGGCCGCGATGCTGCTCATAGGGGCCGTCATTCTCAATGCTTGCGGTGGAAATGCGGGAGGGGCAGGTGGCGCCAATGCGCCAGTAAATGCAGAGCCCGCTGGGACGACGCCCGGCACCAATCAGGTGGAGGCGCCGCAGGAGCTGGTTGAGGTCAAGCAAATTACGAATTGGTTCGCGCAGGCCGAGCACGGTGGACAGTATGCGGCGCTCCTTAAAGGCTTCTACGAGGAAGCTGGGCTGGACATGGAAATTGAATCGGGCGGACCCGGCATTTCGGCAACGCAGATCGTGGCTTCGGGAAAGGCGCAATTCGGGATGGGGCAGGGAGATGAGATTCTGTTCGCGAGACAAAATGGCATCCCGCTCGTTGTCCTCGGCGGCATCTTCCAGAAGAATCCCCAGGCGCTGATGTTCCACAAAGGCCAGGATATCCAGGGATTCGAGGATCTGGATGGACGCAAGGTGTACGTGGGCAATGGCGTGGCTTACTGGGAGTACATTCGAACCAAGTATAACCTCGATAATGTTGAGCAGTTTGCTTACAATGGTCAGCTCGCCAGCTTCCTCGAGGACGAAACGGCGGTGTCCCAAAGCTACATGACCTCCGAGCCGTTCACACTCGCGCAGGAAGGCATCGAGGTCGACTATCTGCTCAATGCTGACTCCGGGTATATGCCATACGGCAATATCCTGTTCACGACCGAGAAGTTCCTGGAGGAAAACCCGGATATCGTCCGAGCCTATGTCGAAGCGTCTATCGAGGGCTGGAATTATTACAAGGACAATTACTCCGAGGTCAATGCATTTATTCAGGAGTTCAACCCCGATATGCCGATCGACAAGCTGGAATACAGCGCCCAGCAGCTACAGCCGCTCGTGTATGGCTTTGATGCTGAGGAGCACGGCGTGGGCTACATGACCCAAGAGCGCTGGCAGACCCTGATGGATCAGCTGCTTGAGCTGGGCCTCCTGGAAGAAGCCATCGATGTCGAGACGGTCTATACCAACGAGTACTTACCCCAGGACTAGGTTCTAAAGATACTATACGAGGAGGCGATACGATGCAATTCGCAGGTGTAAACGTAGAACGCGGAGCGCCCTGTCGCATGCGTGACGGGATAACGCTCTATGCAGATATTTACCGCCCTGCGGACGCAGGGTCATACCCGGTGCTGCTGATGAGGCAGCCGTATGGCCGAACGCTGGCTTCGACGGTCACGTATGCCCATCCCGTCTGGTATGTCGGGCAAGGGTATATCGTCGTGATTCAGGATGTCCGGGGACGGGGCGATTCGGAGGGCAGCTTCACGCCCTTCATCCAGGAGGTAGAGGACGGGTACGATACGGTGGAGTGGGCGGCCGCTCTGCCAGGCTCCTCTGGCAAGGTAGGCATGTACGGGTTCTCTTATCAGGGCACAACGCAATGGGCTGCTGCTGCTGCTCGACCTCCGCATCTAGCGGCGATTGCGCCTGCCATGTGCGCAGCCGATTTGTACAATGGGATGTTCTACCCGCATGGCCGGTTTGCCGTAGGCAGCTTTCTGCCCTGGGCTTTTCAGTTGGCGCGGGATGAGGCGCGGCGGGCAGAAGACGGCGAAGCGGAACAGCTGTGTTCGCAGCTCATGCGCCAACCGGATGCCCTGCTGTCGGAGCTGCCGCTGCTCCAGGAACATCCGCTGCTCGCGAGCTACTTCCCGTTTTATTATGAATGGTGCGGTCATCCGCTCTATGACGACTACTGGGAGGCCCGCAATTTCCTGCCGCGGGCGCTCCAGGAGCCGCTGCCGGCCCTTCATATCGGCGGCTGGTTCGATAATTATCTTGGCGGAACCTTGCAGACTTACGAAGCGCTCCAGCGCCTGCCGCAGAGCAGTGAACGGTACCACCGCCTGATCATTGGGCCCTGGGGGCATATCCCTTGGGGTCGCAAGGCAGGCGGGGAGGACTACGGACCGGAGGCTGAAGGGAATCTGCATGAGGCGCATCTCAACTGGTTCGATTACTGGCTGAAGGGCAAAGGGCAAGGACTCCAGCAAGAGCCTGCTGTGCGCTACTACGAACTTGGAAGCAAGACATGGCAAGCGGCAGAGACGCTCCCGCCGACATGCGATATCTCCTCCTCGGAGGGCGTCATGTATTACCTCGCGAGTAACGGCAAGCCGGCCAACGGAGCCTCGGGCGGCGGCCTGCTGACAGCCGGGCAGTCCATTTCAAAAGCCGGGCCGGAAGCTGACGTGTATGTGTATGATGCGCGTCTGCCGATGTCCTGCAGCGGTTATCTCCCGATGGACCGCAGTTCGATCCAGGACCGGTACGAAATCTTGAACTACACCAGCGAGCCATTAACGCAGGCGATGCGGCTCTGGGGCGCTCCTCAGGTGTCCATCTGGTGTCAGTCGATGGAGGGAACGACCGACTTGGTCGCCATCTTGTCCGCGGTCAGTCCGGGCGGCAAGGCTACTTTTCTATCGATTGGCAGAGGAGAGATCGGCGGCGACGGGGAGCGTGGGCTGACGGAGTGGAGCCCGGTCACGTTTGCCATGCGGCCGCTAGCAATGGAGCTGGAGGCAGGTATGTCCATCCGTATCGAGTTGACGGGCAGTGCATTTCCTCTGTTCGTCAGACCCCCCAATGGGCTCGCAGCTGAGCAGTTACCAATCGCGAAGCCGGAGCAGCTCCGGATGACAGCAGTGGCAGTTGGCAGGAGTGAATCGTGGCCGTCATGGATTCAGTTGCCTGTTATCGACACGGCTACAGAAAGGAAGGGATCGCATGTTTGAGCGTTATACAGGTGAAGCTTGGGAGGCGCGTTTTCTGCCCCGGCTGACGTATCAGGAAATTGCAGCATTGCCCAAGGAAGATGCACTGGTCATCCTGCCCATCGGGGCTATCGAGCAGCATGGGCCGCATATGCCAGTGATGACAGATGCCTTGATTGGGGAGGCTGTGCTGACCCATGCCCTGGATCAACTGGACGAGGAGGGCAACATCTGGCTCCTCCCTCCATTAGCCTATGGCAAGAGCAATGAACATCTGGACTTTCCTGGGACGATCTCGCTTTCCGCATCCACCTTGCAGGGGTTGGTCACTGATATTGCCACAAGTGTGGCCAAGGCAGGATTCCGGCGACTGGTCTTGTTCAACACGCATGGAGGCAATACGGATTTGCTGAATGTGGCAGCCAGGGAGCTGCGGATCTCGACCGGTCTGATGGTTTTCTTCCTGAGTCCGAGCAGCTTGAATGCAGCGCATGATTTGCTAAGCGATGAGGAAAAGGAGTATGGCATTCACGCTGGGGATTACGAGACGTCGCTAGTCATGGCAATCAAGCCGGCATGGGTTCACACCGATAAGCTGGTGAGGGAGATTCCGGACCTGTCAGGACTTCATTATCTGACGTTGGAGGGGAAGACCCGGTTCGCATGGGTCATGAGCGATATCTCCTCGAGCGGTGCGATGGGTGACTCCACACAGGCGACTTCGGCTAAAGGTGAATTAATTCTGAGTCGATGTGCAACGACACTTGCGCTTGCCTTGAAGGAATTAGCCACATTTGAGATCAGCACGGTCCGGTCCGCCCCAAGAGAAGAGATGTCAGTACGGGACGCTTGACACGTTAGAATTGGCGATGATGACAGCGCGGCAAATGTGAGCATACCGAGGGCCTCTTTAGAGATCTCAACAGATATCTCTCTGCTAATGTTAACAATGCGTAAAGAACCCTCGGTTGAAGTGGAGATTAGCTAGATGACACGTCATAAAATATAACTTGAAATTGTCAGAAAATTAAGTTATAATTAGGTCAACTACAAAGCCGCTGTTTCAAATGGACGCTGATGGGTAATATAGACTATCCCTATTGCATATCCTAATGGACGTAACCAACTGAATGAATAGACTAGAATTAAAGAGAGAGAGGAAATTACGATGAACAATGATTACTTTGAGCGACTGTATACAACTGTGGGCGACCTGCTGTACCGCGTCAGAATCTATGATCGGGATCTGATGAATACCGACGAGATTATCGCGATGGATGAAACTTACGAGAAGATTCAGGTGAACAAGTGGATGATGGGCAGCCCGCAGTGGCAGGAGCGAGCGATCGAAAAGCTTGAGAATATGAACTATCGCCTCGTCACGATCATGGAAGATTTGTTGTATACGGCTTAATCCCAACCAGTCTAGAAGACTGGTTTTTTACTTTTGTCGGCATGATTGATTTTTGTATCTGCTAGAATGAATTTTCGCAATTATTCTATTTTTTAGTTCGTTGTGCAGGGTGCTTGACTTCATCTTACCAGACATGCTATGATACTTCTTGTGACTGAGGCGATAAACTTCAGTTCATGAGCAATATGCGGTCGTGGCGGAATTGGCAGACGCGCTAGATTCAGGTTCTAGTGGTGTAACAGCCGTGGAGGTTCGAGTCCTCTCGACCGCATCCTCTCAATGATAAGGATCTTGAATTCGTCTCTTTAGACGATGTTCAAGATTTTTTTTTGCATTCCTGGAATATGCGACGCGTTGCTAATGGTCTGCGCTGGGTCAGCCATTGAAATAATGCAGCGTCTGTGTTATTATCAGAAAAATCAGAAATGGCGAAGAAGAGAAGGCTATGCAATAGCGTTGATGTCCAGAGAGCGGAGGGAGTGCTGAAACCTCCGTCGTAACGCATGTATAGTGTCGTCTCGGAGCTGTTGACCGAATGCGGAAGGCGTGATCGCCCGCCTGCTAGTAGGCTCAACCGGTCTGGCGTCCGTTAACATGCTGCAGGTAAAGCATCGGCTTTACCTCGTGAGTCTGCAATTGTGAGATTGCAGTAAAACTGGGTGGTACCGCGAGCATTCCCCTTTCGTCCCAAGGCTTCAAGCAGCTGCTTCGAGCCTTGGGATGGAAGGGGTTATTTGCTCTATACCAACAGGCAATGAAGAGAAAGCCGGCAAGGGCGGTTATGCCCAGAAAGCAGAGGAAATGCTGAAACCTTTGCCTTAACCCTTTGCATGGTGTCGTCTTGGAGCTGTTAACCCGAAAGCGGCCGGGTTCCTTCCGTGCCCGCAAGTAGACTTAGCCGAAATGGTGCTCGTTAACGCGCCGCAGGTAGGCCTAGGCCCTACCTCATGAGGCTGCATTCGCGAGGATGGCAGCGAACTTGGGTGGTACCGCGAAAGAATACCCTTTCGTCCCTGTATGAGCTGACCGCTGTCAGTTTGCTCAGGGGGAGAGGGAATTTATTTGCCAAAGGAGGCCGCCCAAGTGGAACAGCAATTAGGAATGACGAATGAAACAACGACGCTCTCAGAGGAAGATATCACTGGCTCGGAGGTGCTTTTGCGCGGCTTGCTGCAGGAAGGCGTAGAGTGCGTATTCGGGTATCCGGGAGGAAATGTGCTCTATATTTATGATGCGATGGTGGATCAGCCTGACTTCAAGCATATCTTGACCCGGCACGAGCAAGGCGCAATCCACGCGGCGGACGGCTATGCCAGGTCGACGGGCAAGGTTGGGGTATGCATCGCGACATCCGGTCCGGGAGCCACAAATCTCGTGACCGGGATCGCAACCGCCTATATGGATTCGGTGCCGCTGGTGGTCATAACGGGGAACGTATCTACGACCGTCATGGGCACGGATGCTTTTCAGGAAGCGGACATTATGAGCATCACGATGCCGATTACGAAGCACAGCTATATGGTTCGCGATGTCCACGACCTTCCTCGCATCATTCGTGAAGCCTTCTACATCGCCAATACGGGCCGCAAAGGTCCTGTGTTGATCGATATTCCAAAAGACGTGTCCAATCAGCGGATGGCCTATCGCCCAGCTGGCACGGTTCAGTTGCGCGGATACCATGAAGCCCCGGAACCGAATCCGGCAGATCTGGATGCGCTGATTCAGGCAATTTCAGAAGCGCGCAAGCCGGTTATTATTGCGGGCGGCGGCGTTGTCTATTCGAACGCCTCGCAGGAGCTGGTCACATTTGTCCACAAGACCCGGATTCCAGTAGCGTCGACTTTGTTAGGCCTCAGCGGGTTTCCGAGCGATGACGAAATGTGGCTGGGGATGCTCGGACATCATGGCGTGTATGCGGCCAACATGGCGGTGCAGAATGCAGATCTCATTATTTCGATCGGCTCGCGTTTCGATGACCGGGTCACGATGAAGCTGGACGGATTTGCGCCTCAGGCCAAACGTATCGCCCATATCGATATCGATCCGGCGGAAATCGGCAAGAACGTCGAGACAGAGCTCGCGTGTATCGGCGATATTAAGAACGTGCTGGCCTATGTGAACGCGAAAGCGCAAGCAGCCCAGACGGATACCTGGCTCGAGCAGCTTCAGGCGTATAAGGTGCAGCATCCGCTTCGGTATACCGATTCGGATACTGTCATCAAGCCGCAATATGTGCTCGAGATGATTAGCGAGACGACGCAAGGAGATGCGATCATCACCACTGATGTAGGTCAGCACCAAATGTGGACCGCGCAGTTTTACCGTTTTAAGTATCCTCGCTCACTCATCACCTCGGGCGGTCTCGGCACGATGGGCTTTGGCCTCCCGGCCGCGATCGGCGCTAAAGTCGGAAATCCGGATCGTCTCGTCATCTCGATCAACGGCGACGGAGGCATGCAGATGTGCGCCCAGGAGATGGCGATCTGCGCCATTCATCAAATACCGGTCAAGATCGTAGTCTTGAATAACCAGGTGCTCGGGATGGTTAAGCAGCAGCAGGAATTGATGTACGAACGACGCTACAGCCAGATCGACCTGTCCGGCAGTCCGGACTTCGTCAAGCTTGCGGAAGCATACGGACTCAAGGGATTAAGGGCAACGAACAAGGAAGAGGCCTCCAGCGCGTGGTTAGAAGCGCTGCAGACGACAGGACCTGTGCTCGTCGAGTTCGTTATCCCGACCAGTGAGAATGTATACCCTATGGTGCTTGCCGGCACGCCTCTGGACCAAATGATTCTAGGGTACAATGAATAATTGGGCTGAAGTCTATTGCGATGAACATGAGATCGAATTTTCACAATATATTTATTATTTGAAACGGCCTCTACAATGTTTGACTTCATCTACCCGGCCATGTTAAGATATGTCTTGTGACCGAGACGCGCAAGCGCCTCAGCTCACAAGATATATGCGGTCGTGGCGGAATTGGCAGACGCGCTAGATTCAGGTTCTAGTGGTGTAACAGCCGTGGAGGTTCGAGTCCTCTCGACCGCATCACCTTATAAAATGTAGGATCTTGAATTCGTCTGAGACGAGGTTCAGGGTCCTTTTTACATACCAGGAATTCGCAGCGAGTTGTTGATGAATGAGATGATATTGATAAGGTCCAAAGGAGATATACGATGAAAAAAAGACCGTGGCATTTATGGCCGATTGTGTTGTTTGTAGGCTTCATGTATGTAATGGGCATTTATGATTTTTTTATGATGTTATCTCACAATGAAGGTTACTATGCCGATCATAGTTATGATCAGGCGGTGGTGGAGTATTTTACAAATTATCCGATTTACTTCATGGTATTTTGGATTGCCAATTTGCTAGCAGGCGTTTTGGCGCCGATCACCCTTACTTTCAATCCAAAATGGGCAAAAAACCTTGCGTGGATATCCTCGGTTGCGGGCTTGATTTTGCTACTGCTCACCTTTACTTTCAGAAACAGGTTATCAGTTCTAGGAGGCGGCGTTGCTGCATTTGATATTTTTATCCTGCTCATGACAGTAAGTTTTTATTTTTATTGCAGGAGAATGGCGAACAGACAAGTATAGCTTTAGATGAGCTTTTGAGTTGTCCTCGTGACGATTCGGGAGCTTTTTTTTCATCTGTTGTCTCCCCTAAACAGCGCCTGGCGGCGGTCGGAAGCAGCCTCCTCCATTGATTGGCCTAGCAGATCTCGGATCGGGCGCAGCCGCACGTCGCTGCCGCGAACGCGGTATTGGGCTGCTTGGAGCGGCTCGAGCTCGCGCAGCTCCCACACATCCAACAGCGGATGATTGGCGTGCTCCGTTCCCAGCATGAGCGGTCCATGATAGAGGGCGCGATAGCCGGGAGTCGAATGCACATTGACTGGGTGGCCCCAGCGCAAGCCGACCGTAAAAACCGTTTCCAGGACCATGCCGAGGCGCGGCACGCCCTCCCACACAAGGAAGCCTCTGCTCTGCCGCGCAGGTTGCCGCTCGCCGTCGATAAGCAGGCGTGTCTCGCCGCAGTCGGCCCACGTCGGGATGAATAGCTGGAGGGTAATGGATTGCCCCGGCTCCCAATCGCAGTCCGCCACCTCAAGCCTGACGCGACCCTCTACCGGATAGCTAGTGTCCTGCTTGAGCCTTAGTCGCCCTCCCCGCAGTGTCAGCATGGCCTCGCTTTCCTGAGGGAACGGGATATATACGCGGTTGGCGTCCCCTTCTACAAAGTAACTGCTGCCGATCACACTAGATAGACCGTCTCCGCCGCGCATCGTGCAGCACCAGGAGGCTTCCAGCAACCCTTCCTTCGGTTGAAGCACTGTAAGGTCCGCCCCAAGGCAGCAATCGCAGCCAAAACCGCCGTTTGGCCGCTGTCCATAGCCCATGCCGTTGTATAGAATGCCGTGCGCAAGCTCCAAATAACCGGCTTCTGTCGTGTGTCTCCAAAGTTCAACGGCAGCGATAAACGAATCGATGACGGCACAGGACTCGGTCCACTCCGGCCGCCCGAACCAATTGTAATTGGCGTAATGCTCGGTCATCCCTTCACGGATGTACCTGGAGAATGCTTCGCGCGCCAGATTCAGCAGGACAGCGTCGCCTGTTGTTTCGCCGTGTCTCAGGATACCACGAAGCGCGGACAGCGTCGCATGCGTCTGAAATGACAACCCGACCCAGTCGATTGACCGGAATCGGTCAATCATTTCGTCCAGGAGCTTGCCCAGTTCGGGCCACCGGAGCAATTGATAGGCTTGTGAAGCCCCGTCCAGCACAATAAAGGCGCAACCAACATCTGTAGATAATCGCCAATTGCCCGTCAATTGCCCATACAGGCTGCCGATGGCTTCGCCGGCCGGCGGACGGATGCCGGGATCGACAGGATATTCCCTATATAAGCCTCGTATGGGCAGCAACAACCCCCGAACGATGTCCTTAACGACCTGAAGCGAGAAAGCGTCGCCCTTCCACAAGTGATACTCCGCCATTGCCCTCAGCAACCAGCTATGGCCCGATAGCTGCTGTTCGTCGGCAATGCCGATAGCAGCAATCGGCCCAATATAGCCGCAGTCATTCAAGCGATCAGGCAGCCGGGATATAATCTCCTCCAGATGAGCGGGCACCCTCCCGGTAGCCTGTGCAAGTCGGGTCAGCGCAAGAATCGTTCTTCCTTCCCAGTCTCCGGGCCATGCATAGTCGTCTTCCCGAAACAGACCGGGATAGCGGTAATCTTCCGTCTCCAGCCGGTCGTAATTGAGCAGACTCCTGTACCGAATGTCTCCCCGAACAGTGAGGTCGGCATAAGCGATCGTTTCCAATAACATCAACGTTTACCCCTTTGATAGATGAAATTTTATTGTTGTGTTTTCATTTGGCATATCCCTATAATACAAATGAAAAGCCCTTCAATAAATAGAATATTATTGTTAAGGAGTGATAAAAAATTGCGCATAAAATCAAGAAAAATATCGCCGAAAACCGTCGGATTTCTCTATGCCGACCGCTCCAGCGTAGTGATCCGCCTGGAAGGAATCGGAGAGGAAAGGGCGGAAAATCAAGCGTATCGGTGGAACGGATTGGAACGCGGGCAGCATGGCTCTGCTATTTTCCAGATCACCTTGCAAGGCAGGGGCGAGATCCGTTTCGGAGAGACGGTGTATGCGCTGCCAAAGAACCATGCCTTCCTGTGCCGTATACCGGGCGATCATGAGTACTATTTGCCCGAAGGGGAGGCGTTCTGGGAATTTCTATTTATCACCGTG
The DNA here is from genome assembly GCF_003851045.1 of Paenibacillus sp. 598K. Taxonomy (GTDB): domain Bacteria; phylum Bacillota; class Bacilli; order Paenibacillales; family Paenibacillaceae; genus Paenibacillus_D. Next base: position 46,856 of record NZ_BFBX01000042.1, read on the forward strand.
CATGGGGAGGATGCTTTACGCCATTGGATGGAGCTTGAACGCAAATTAGGTCATGTCTTTGAGCTGCCGCCCAAGTCCGAGCTGTTGAAGCTGCTGTCCGGTTTGCTGGAGGACATCGTGGAGTCTCCGCTTGTCGATTCATTCGAATTGTCCGCGACGCTTTATCGTATGGTGCTCGAATTACATCGAATTGCCGATGCGGCGGAGCCGATACAGAACGATATGCCGGCACCGTTGCGGCGTGCGATCGACCTGATCCGCGAGCGGTACCGCGAGGACTTGTCGCTAGAAGCGCTCGCGGCCTTTTCGGGACTGTCCAAGTATCATTTTTGTCGTTTGTTTCAGAAAAAAATGGGAATCAAGCCGATGCGTTTTATCCGTCATGTGCGAATCGAGCAAGCGGTTCTGCTGCTTTCGCAGACGGATATGCCAATCGCCAAGGTGGGTGAGGCGTGTGGATTTTCGCATACCAATTACTTTATTAAGACGTTCCGCGAGCTAGTGGGCGTAACGCCGGGGGAATTTCGCCGTTCGCCAGAGCATCTCTCATTCGGCCAGTGGAAGGTGGGAAGGTAAGCCGATGATGATCAGAGGGAGATTAACGGTCTACCTGGTTTTATTTTCTGTCATCCCGCTTGTCGTCGTCAGTCTCTTCCTATATGCCCAAGCCTCGGGGGTCGTGCGGATGCAAGCCGAGAAATATGCAGGCTCGGTGCTGCTCCAGGCAACGTCGAGAATCAATCAATTGATGGATGACGTCATGAATGCCAGCGTCAAGCTTGTAACCGATCCAGTCGTACAGGATGAATATACGAACGAACAGGGGGTGTTCTCCAGAAATGCGAGGTACAGGGCGATCGAGAAACTGATGAACAACACGCTGATGGCTCAACCGCAAATATCCTCTATTTACGTGTGTCTTAACAATGCAGACCTGATCGGAGCCGGTGGATTGGCTCCCGCGTATGCCGCCGATTGCCGGAATGTCCAGGCTTATCAGGCGGCCTTGGACAACAATCTCCTGCCCGTCTGGCTCGGTATGCACGAGAACGAGTTCGATGAAGGTACCGTGTCGCGCAATCGCTACGTCATGACATTGGCGAGAACCGTTTACAGCTATGACACGTACAAGCCGCTCGGCGTATTGATGATCAATATCGAGGATCAAACGATTCGGAACAACTTTCAAACGGGGTTTGATGGCGAAGAAGCCGTTTTTCTCGTAACAGATCCGCACAAGAATACGATATACGACAGGCAGCTCTCGCGATACGACAGGAAGCTGAATGCTCCTTATCTGGACAGGGTCATTGCCGAGCAGACCTCTGGTGGCTTTGCCTGGAAAGGACAGCGCGGGGGAGAGAAATATATCAGCTTCACTCATCTGGCGAATTCGGACTGGATTTATGTAGCCGAGCTCCCGATCGATTACATTACCCGTAATTCCGATCTTATCTATCGGGCGATGATTGTCGCTGTCACAGTTTGTTTTCTATTGGCTATGGTGGCGGCATACATTTTGGCCCGTAAATTCACAAGCCCTATCAAGATTTTGCTAGCTTCTATCCGCAGGGCCAAGGATGGCCATTTCAGCGAGACCTTCGAATCGGATCGCAAGGACGAGATCGGCGTCCTTACCCGGAGTTACAACTCGATGATCGTTGAGATTAAACAGCTGCTAGCCAGGTTGGAGCGGGAAAACCTCCAGAAGAGACGCATGGAGCTCGACGCGCTGCAAGCGCAGATCACCCCGCATTTTCTGTACAACGCTTTGAATTCGATCAAATCGCTTGCTCGTCTTAACGGGCAGGATCTCATCTACCGTACCACCACAAGCTTGATCGGACTGTTGCAGCTCAGCATAAGCCAGAACAAGGTGCTTATTCCGATCGCCGACGAAATGGATATGGTGAGGCATTATCTTGGCTTGCAGAGTGTGCGTTACCCTGGCCGAATGCAGGTGCTTTTCGAAATTGAGGAGGAGTTGTCCGAAAGGCTGACGGTCAAGCTGATCCTGCAGCCGCTAGTGGAGAATGCGATTGTCCACGGACTCGATCTTAGCGCGGCGAATGGAATTATCGTCATTCGTGTATTTAGGGAAGGCGGCGATATCGTAATGGAGGTTGAGGATAACGGAAAAGGGATGGAGGAGGACGCGTGCAAAACGCTGCTTGCGAACCCCCCGGAGAAGCGGACACGGTTTGGCGGGATGGGCATGGGGCTCCGCAATGTAGATGAGCGGCTGAAGTTGCACTACGGCGGCCAGTACGGCGTTTCATTCCGCAGCACGCCGGGAGTTTGCTTCGTTAGCGTCATTCGCATACCGGATACGCCGCCGCAAATAGGAACAGGATCGGAGGTGACGAAACATGTATAAAGTCATGATCGTAGACGACGAGTATTACATTCGGCTCGATATCCGGGCCATGTTGGATTGGGAGAGCCTTGGCTTTCGCCTGACTGAGGACGCAGTGAACGGGGAGGATGCACTCGCGAAGCTCGAGAAGGAGCGGCCCGATATTATTCTGCTCGATATCGGCATGCCGGGCATGGGAGGCATTGAACTGTTATCGCAGTTGAGGCAACGGGAGTTTGCCGGTTGGACCCTTGTACTTAGTTGCCATGACGAATTCGACTACGTCAAGGATGCGTTATTGCTTGGCGCACAAAATTATTTGCTTAAGCACAAGCTTGAGCCCAAAATGCTCGAGGAAACGCTGTTAAAGATGGTGGAACACCTTGAAGGCGAGCGACGGCACAGCGAACAGGTCATCCGCTGGCAGTCTATAGCGGCCCTCTCCCTGCAAGAGCAGCGCAAGCAATTTATACGACAGCTGGTTCACGGCGCGTATTCCACATCTGGAGCCGTATTGGGTCGCATGAAGCAACTGGAGCTCGGTTTTCCGGTTCGGCAGTTGATTGTCTTACTAGCCAAGCTCCATCCCGGCATGATGCTGCAACCTGAGATCGGCTTCCGCAAGTCGCACGCCCAGAACGAGCAAATCGCCGAAGCAGTCAATCGGGAGGCATTAACCCCCGAAACCGGCTTCTGCTTCGCAGAAAATGAAGAGGAACTGGTGCTAGTGATCGGCTTTGATCCAGCGCCCGGGTTTTTGCACATCCAGTCCTTGTTGTACGATCTGGTTAATCGCGTGCAAGGCTTCGTTCGCCAGCGCTTCGATATTGACATGTCTATTGGCGTCAGCAACGGCAACAGCTCGCCCGCCCAGTTGCCGGAATCTTGCCGGCAAGCGCGTTCTGCCCTGGAAGGCGTCTATTACCTGGGGAAAAACCGTATCATTTCCTTTTCTGAAGTAAGCGATTACACCGCGAAGCCGGAAAAGAGTTTCCGGGAATATGAACAAGCGCTCCTGCGAGAGCTGGCCAACGATTCGAGGATTGCAGCTATCATCAACGATATGTACGCGGCGCTGGTTGAGCAAAAGGTTGCTCTGGCCGAAGCGAGGGCGTTCACCTTCGAATTCGTTTCTTTCCTCAAAAAGCAGCAGCGAGAACACGGGATTACAGATTCCGAATTGTTTGAAGCGGGCCATTCCCCCTACGAGGCGGTTGGCAGAACGGAAACGGTCGAGGAAACGCAGGCCTATCTCATCCGTGTGACGATCCGTTTGAGCGAGCTGATCTCGATTGCTTCCAAACAGAAGTACAGGCCCGAGATCGCAAATGCTATCCGCTATATGAAGGAGCATTTCAGCGATGAGCTTTCTCTGGATACGGTTGCGGCTAACGTCGGCATGAACGCAACCTACTTTTCGAACCTGTTCAAGAAGGAGACTGGTCAGAATTTCGTTGCGTTTCTCCAGAGGATCCGGATGGAGAACGCGAAGACGTTGCTCCGAACGACCCACGACAAAGTGTATGATGTCGCCTCGCAGGTCGGCATTGACAATTACCATTATTTCTGCAAAACCTTCAAGCAGGTTACGGGGATGACGCCTCTGCAATACCGCTCAAAGGCAAGGCAATAACTTCGAAAAAAAATATGCCGCTTTTCCGTAAAATGGACAATAATTTCGAAAGAATTTGAACAAGAAAGCGGTTCCAATCGGGATATAATGAACGAGCCTGAATAACAGGCCATTCTCAAAGAGGGGGAAGCAATGTGCGGTTTATAAGTAAGAAAACAAGGAGCAGAGCCAGTCAGTTCGGCGTGGCTGCGCTACTCGTCACCGCCGTGCTGGCGGGATGCTCAAACAGCGGAAATAACGGCAACGGTAATCCAGACTCCGGCCTGCCATCGGGAGCGACTCCAAGTAACAGCTCCGCCGCGGCCAAGCCGCAGGAGGGGCCGAAGCCGCTGCTGGAGTACAGCTTCTATCAGGAAAGCGACTCGCCTCCGAAATATGCGGATAATCCGAACGATGCGCTAACGCCGGTCGTTGAGTCCAAGTTTAACATCAAAGTCGGTAAAGTGCTCTACAATCAAGGTTCCACCTTCAAAGAAAGATTCAACATGCTGCTTGCGACCAACGATTTGCCGGATGTTATCTATGCGCAATCCAGCGCGCCAGTCGTCGCCAGCAGCGGGCAGTATGCCGAGCTTGGCGAACTCATCAAGCAACATATGCCCAATCTACTGAAGTACGGATCGATGGATACTTGGCGCGATTCCTACTTCGAAGGCAAAATTTACTCCGTGCCGGCGCTTTGGGTGGACACCGCGTTGCCGCAATTCAACGATGTATACACGCTTCCCTCCGGCAACTGGGGACTGGTCATACGAGAGGACATTCTGGATCGGCTGGGCTACAAGTATACCCCGCTGCGCGAAATCGAGGAACGGGTCAATGAGACGCAGCAAAAACCAAGCTTCGAGGATTTCAAGATTGAACCGGCAATCGAGACGCCTGAAGACCTCTATTCGTTTTTACAAAAGGTCAAGGCATTGAATCTGAAAGTCGGCAATAAGGAGGTGATCCCGCTGTCTATCCCGTGGTGGGCGCAGCACCATCTGGCGAATATGTTCGGCGTCAGCAGCTCCTGGCAATACCATGAGGACGACAACACGGTATCTGGTACGCCATTTGGGGACAAATATGGCAAAGAATATTTTCAATTTTTAAACAAGTTGTACAACGAGAAACTGCTGGATCCCGATTTCGCCATTCAGAAGGATCAGCAATTGGCGGAGAAGCAGGCGAGCGGCCAAGTAGCCGTCGCGCTCGTGCTGATGGGCGACCGGTCCGCCATCCATGAGGCCATCGACAAGATTGCGCCAGGAAAAATGTATCATCACATCCCCATGCCCAAAAAGGAAGGGATTATCCGCAACGGAATTGACACCCTTAACCCCGCGGCCTTCCAGTTCTTTATCAAAAAGGACTTCGAGGACATTCCCCGGCTGCTGCAATATTTCGATTGGTTCTTCTCAGACGAGGCGTTGGATCTGAAGATTTGGGGGCCGGAATCTCTCGACTTGTGGGAGATCAAGGACGGCAAAAAGGTATTCAAGGACGACGCGCTCTACCAGGCGCTGGTCAAGAACGAAGAAGGCGGCATTGCCGATGAGCGATATTATACGAAGGGACTGGGCCGTTACGGTCACCCCAAGCAGTATTCAAAGGCCTTCAGCGCCGCTCCCGGACTCGTCGGCTACAATCCATACGATTGGGAGCGCAGTTATCCTTACAAGGTCACGGATATTTTCGAGATGTCATCCAGCTATGTTACGACAACCGCGCTGGAGCGGGAAGGCAAGTTGCTGGCCGGAGTGGACGATCTGACGAACGGACCGGGCAACTGGTTGTGGTCCGACTTCTATAACAACAAGTCGGCAAAGCTCTATTCCGCGAAGCCGGGGAGCTTCGACAAAAATTGGGATGAACTCAAAGAAGAGTTTATGAGTCGCACCAAGTATGAGGAAGCGCAAGTCGCCATGGAAAAAGTATTCCGGGAACGCGGATTGCTTAAATAGATGGGAATCAGCGAAAGGAGCACGATCGGGTGAGACAGAGTAGAATAAGCGGCAGGATCAGGACAATTTCCCAGCAGAAAGTGCTCCTGCTGTTTTTGCTGCCGGCAGTGGCATTCGTAGCGGTATTCAATTATATCCCGATGTTTGGCCTGGTGATGGCTTTTCAGGATTACAACATATTGGACGGCTATTTCCGCAGCGAATTTGTCGGGCTGGAGCATTTTCGCGCCTTTTTCGAAGCGCCTGACTTCTATCGGGCGCTTCGCAATACACTTGCCATTAATTTGATTTGCTTGCTTGTGGTGTTTCCTCTGCCGATCGTCTTCTCGATCTTGTTGAACGAGCTGTTCAGCTCCAAATTGAAGAAGACGATCCAGACGATCACCTATCTGCCTTATTTCATCTCCTGGGTCGTTGTGGGCGGTCTCTTCTACAAGCTGCTGGAAAGCCAGTCCGGCGCGGTGAATGTGCTGCTGCAGTCGCTCGGCTTTGAGGATGTGGCGTTCTTTCGCGAGCCCGCCTATTTCTGGCCGATTATCGTCATCGCGACGATCTGGAAGGGTATCGGTTGGAACTCGATTCTGTATTTGTCGGCTATCAATGCCATCGATCCCCATCTCTATGAGGCGGCCGAGGTAGACGGCGCCAATCGTTGGCAGCGGATGTGGCACGTGACGCTGCCCGGCGTAACCGGCACTGCCGTCTTTCTGTTCATTCTGACGGTAGGCAGCCTGATCAACGGCAGCGGGGGAGCGAGCGGGTCGATGGCGCCGAACTTCGAAGCGTTGTGGAATTTCCGCAACGCGCTGGTGGCGGAGCGCTCCGACGTGCTGGACATTTATGTTTACCAGCAAGGGGTTCAAGGAGCGCAATATGCTTACGCTGCGGCGATCGGTGTCTTTCAGTCGCTGCTGTCCATTGTGCTGATCTTCACGAGCAATTATCTGATCAAAAAATGGCGTGGTTCGGCATTGTTCTAGCCCGCAGAAGGAGAGAATTACACGATGAGCCGGAAAATCGGATGGTTCGACATCATCTTTGGCTTCCTATTCCTGGTGTTATGTTTTCTGACCATCTATCCATTCGTCTACGCTTTGTCCTACTCCTTCAGCAACGGGCAAAGCGTAATGACAGATACGGTCTATTTATGGCCGATAGACTTTACATGGGAGAACTATCGCACTGTATTTGCGAATCGCTCGATTCTCAGCGCCGCAGGAATTTCCGTTTTGAAGACGATTGTCGGCACGGCTTTGTCGTTGATCGTCACCGCCACGGCCGCTTACTCGGTTTCCAAGAAAAATTTGGTCTTCAAGAAAACGGTGCTTTTGTTTTTTATCCTGCCCATGTACATTTCCGGCGGATTGCTGCCCTTTTATATTCTAATTTACAACCTAGGGCTCATGAACACCTTTTGGGTGTACTTGCTGCCGGGCGCCTTCAGCGGCTTGTTCATGTTCCTCATGAAGGTGTATTACGAGGCGTTGCCAGGAGAAGTCGAAGAATCGGCAAGAATCGACGGAGCCGGCGACCTCCGACTGTTCCTCAAAATTATCGTGCCGCTGTCGCTCCCGGTATACGCGACGGTGGCGCTATTCGTGGGCGTCGGTCAATGGAACGCCTGGTTCGATGCGATGCTGTTCGTCAGCAATACCGATCTGCATCCGCTGCAATTGTTGCTGCAGAACATTTTGCGGGAAGCGGAAGTGACGACATTCGCTCAGGTGGCTGCGCTCAGCTCGCCACAGGCCGTCCGGCAGACGACCGTGGAGACGCTGCGGATGGCGACGCTGATGGTAACGACGTTGCCGATTCTGTTCATTTACCCGTTCTTTCAGAAGTATTTCATCAAGGGAGTGGTGCTAGGTGCAGTTAAGGGATAAAGGCTGGCAAGTGTCCGCAACAAAGCTTACGGTTTTGACCAATGCCAACGGCGTCTTCCAGGACGGCAATGTGGCGATGTGCCGCGACAGGGAGGGGGTGCTCTGGGCGCTTGTCGGGCACCATCATCTGGGCGGCATCACCTTGTGGCGGGGCACTTCTCTGGAAGACCTCGAGAATCTCGGAGCGGTTGCCTACACGTTCGAAATGGGGCGAGCGGGAGAGGCATTTCACGGCATCCCCTATCCGGACGGACCGCGATCGAGAGGGAAGCTGTGGCCGAACGGGCTGTGGATCGACCCCGCGGACGGGCGATTCTACTGCTATGTGCATAATGAGACCGGATGGGGAGCAGAGGATACCTCCTATACAGCGTTTGGCCTTAAGGAAGGAGAGCCGGATTTTCGTCATATCGGGTTGATGGTATCCGACGATCGGGGACACACCTGGGATTTCGTCGGCTGGGTGCTCACATCGTTCTTCCCTTGCTGGACGGAATTGTATCGTCCTGACGGCATGAAGGGCGGCCAGTCTGCTGAACGTTTCGTACTGGGCGCGGGCGATTTCTGTTTCTACCCGAACGAGAAGGATGGCTACTTCTACATTTTCTATACGCAAATTACGGCGGGGCGCTCAGACTCTGTGAAGGCTGACCATATCTACGCTGCCAGAGCGCCGATGTCCGGCAAGGGGTTGCCGGGGCAATGGAGCAAGCTGTACGAAGGTAAATTTGGGGAACCTGGGAATGGTGGCCGGGAAACGCCGGTCGTCCTTTCGGGTAACGTCCCGTTCGTCTCCTACAACCGACACTTGAGCAGTTATATGATGACAAGCTATCGTCGGGAACTGTGGGTGCGAGGGCTGGGCGCTTGCCAAGTCTCGTTCAGCTCTGATCTGATGAACTGGAGCGAGCCGCTGCCGCTCGACAGCAGCCGAGAGGACCTGTCACGCCCTTATTTTACGATGTGCAGTCTCGAACCTGAAGGTTTGATCCAGGATACCGGGCAACGGTTCGGGCTATTGATTGAGACCAACGGAACGGATGTCTACTATGCCGAAGTTTCGATCCCGGAAGACTTCGAGAAGGAGGAGACAAAATGAGGAAGCTGCTTATAGGGATGGCGGTCATCACCTTGCTTACGGGAACGACCCTCACGGCAGGAGGAGCAGCCGCGAGCACGGGTACGGACGTCGGCATTTGGTACAGCACCTGGTATTCGAAGCTGCCCGACATCCGTGGGAACTGGTTGACGAATTTTGGGGGCTCAAGTCTCAACCAGTTCGTAGGGGATGTCGACGGCGACGGGAAGGCGGACGCCGTTACATTCGATGCGGGAGGCGTCTGGCAGGCAGCCCTCTCAAATGGTAGCGCATTCAATGCGCCAATGCAATGGCTTGCTGGTCACGGTTCAGGTTCCCAAGAACAATTTTTGGCTGACGTGAACGGCGACGGGAGGCAAGACGCGGTGGCCTATTTCGACAGCGACGTGAGCGGGGACGGGGCATCCGGCGATTGGTATGTCGCATTGTCGACGGGAAACGGGTTTCAGAGTGCGACACTTTGGAAATCCGGAGCGGGTCATAATGCCACGAGACGCATGCTGGGCGATGTCAATGGAGACGGCAAAGCGGACGTGGTTGTCTTCGTCGCCGCCATATCCGGCGGCGCCTGGTCAGTAGCCTTGTCCAATGGCGACGTTTTCCAGACGGCGACTTCCTGGCGGACGAACTTTGGAGGTGCGTCCAGCAACCAATTCCTGGCCGATACAAACGGGGATGGCAAGGCGGATGCGATCGTCTACTCTTCAGACGGCAACTGGTTCCATGCCCATTCGACCGGGTCGGCTTTTGCTCCGGAAGCGTATTGGACCGCCGGCCACGGTGTCGGCTCCGCCGCTCAGTATGCATACGACGGCAACGGGGACGGCTACGCCGACGCCTATGTCTACTTCAACGCCGACTTGATCAGTCCGGACGGCAAGGTGGGCGACTACATCGCCCGGGAGTATGCGCGGGATCTAAAGCAGATGACGGGAGGCAACACGCTGTTGAATTCCGGCTTTGGTTACCAGGCGACAAAGCTGATGCACGGGAATATAACGGGCGATAGTTACGGCTGGCAGGCTTCCGTGGCGTTCTATGCGACTTCCGGCGGAGGTACCTGGAAGGCGGAGCGTTATCGTCAGGCAGACCCGGTAGCTAACGATACGTGGGGCGGATTTACGCCAAAGCCCCCAATCAAGTACAGGCCGCTGACGCTCGGTTCTTATCAAACGTACGACAGCGGAGATGCGGCGGTCATCGATGAGCATTTGGCGACAATTTCGGACGCCGAAATCGATTGGCTGCTGTTGGACGAAACGAACGGTCTGAACAATGTCAGCGGCGCAATTCTGAACCGGGCGGCAAGGCTGGCTCAGCGGATCAAAGCATGGAATGACAATACTTCCAACCGCGACATCCGGTACGCCTTTGCGATCGGAAGGGTGCAGTGGACTTTGGACCCGCTCACGATCGAACAGGAAGCCGGCCAAGTGTGGGATGAATTCGCCAATCATGCTTCCTACGGCGGCCCGAATTATTACTACGAGCTGAATGGCAAGCCACTCCTCGTCATTTATGCCGGAGCATCCGTCCAGAACGCATGGCTGAGCTATTCCGGCAGCAAGACGAATACGAATCATTTCACTGTACGGTTTGCGTCTGGCGCGGCGGCCGGCGAATATGGTTGGCAACTGCCGCCGACCGGTACGGTCGACGATAACGAAGTGATGAACGTGATGCCGGGATGGAACAACCACGTCGGCAACTTGCCGATCGTGAACCGGAACAAGGGCGTATTTTACAGCCAGTTGACCTGGGAACGAGTGCTGAACCGCACTGTCAAACCGGACATCGTCATGATCAATTCATTCAACGAGTTCGCAGAAGATACCGGCGTGCAGATTGCCGATACGAGCGGATTGGATGCCACTTCCGAGAAATGGTACAACAGCGCTGGAGTATTGGATCCATCGATGTACTGGAATATGACGAAAAATTATATCCGCCAGTTAAAGCATCCAGCTTCCACCTCCAAGGCGTCTGTCGGCTACTCAGGAACCCAAGGCGCCAATGGCTGGACCTACGAGGAATGGCAATACAGCGGATCGACGCGCACCGTTGTGCCGATGACGTGGAGCGCGGCGAGCAACAGGTGGACGGGCGGTGCGTCCTATTCCCTGATCGGCAGAGATTGGCAACACCCGGATATCAACCGGCAATCAGTGCGCGTCCTGACGGTGCCGACCGCCGGTACCGTCACGGTTACGGGCAATATCGCCAAGCAAGCGTCCGGCGGCAACGGGGTGCGGGTGCAAATCAGGAAAAACGATCAGGTGATATGGCCAAATGGCGGGGGGTATGTGACCGTCTCCGATACGGCCGGGATTACGCCTTTCCTGATGACAACGGTGTCGGCAGGCGACAAGCTCCAGTTCGTGCTCGACAGCAACGGGGCGATCGATTACGACGGCACGAACTGGAATCCCACGGCAACCTATGAGTGAGCTGAACAAAAGACGCTTGCAACAGGAATCCATGTGAGGAGAGATGAGAATGAGGATGGTCAATCGGCTCGTGAAGGGATGTCTTGCATTTGTAGTGTTGTGGGGTGTCATGATTAGCTTGGGAAATACGGGCAAGGCACAGGCTGCGGAGAAGCCGCTGACGATCCCCGCGTTGCAGCAATGGACGGGAGGCTCGGGTTATTACAACTTCGGAGCTGCATCCAGAATCGCGATCGATCCGGCCTACACGACCCAGCTTACTTCAATCGCGAACGTATTGGCGGACGATCTGCTGCAACTCACAGGCCTTGCAATCCCCGTCGTGTCCGCTGCCGACGGACTTGCAGGGGACATCGTGCTTACGCTCGGAACGACCGATCCCGTACTCGGTGCGGACGGATACGTTATGGATGTGACGGATCGGATTGTTATTAACGGGAAGAACGCGAACGGAACGTTCAACGGTACGAGGTCGGTGCTACAATTGCTGAAGCAAGGCTTTGCGATCCCCTCCGGCACGGCGAAAGACTGGGCCGCTTATCCAGAGCGGGCGTTAAGTATTGATATCGGGAGAAAATATTTCACGATGACTTTTTTGAAAAACCGGATTCGGGAGCTTGCTTATTTGAAGTACAACATGTTCCATCTTCATTTTTCCGACAACGAAGGATTCCGGATCGAATCCGTCAGCCATCCCGAGATTGTTTCGCAGCAGCATTTGACCAAGGCTCAAGTAACCGAATTAATTCAGTATGCCGCCTCTTACCATATCACTATTGTGCCCGAACTCGATATGCCCGGCCATATGAAGCCAATTTTGGCGAGCCGTCCTGACTTGCAGCTAACAAGAAATACGGGCCTGAAAGAACCTGATCTTATCGACCTTTCCCTTCCCGCCAGCTATGACTTGATGGAAGAACTTTTGCAAGAATACCTGCCGTTGTTTCCTGGTCCGTATTTCCACATCGGCGCGGATGAATATTTGCACAACTATGATCCGTTTCCCCAATTGCAAGCTTACGCGACGGCAAATTACGGAGCGGGGGCGGTCGCCAGCGATACGTACCAGGGCTTTATCAATTGGGCCAACGACATTGTCAAGTCTTACGGAAAAACTACTCGAATCTGGAACGACGGGATCAAGAACAGCACAGCGGCCCCGCTCGATACCGATATCCAGGCGGAGTATTGGAGGTGGGATCCGAATCACCCGAGTCTGACTCCTCAGCAATTGCTCGATCGGGGCCAGACGATTCTCAATACGAACAGCGAATATTTGTATTATGTACTTGGTAGAGACTGGAAACCAAACCCTGCCGCCGTTTACGAGCAATTTACGCCGTCGCTGTTCCCCGGCGGGTATACGATTGCCGATAATCATCCCAAAAACCTGGGCGCTTCTCTCGCGATATGGTGCGACAATGCGGACTCGGAGACGGAAGGTCAGGTTGAACTGGGAGTGCAGAATACGCTGCGTTCATTGTCTCAGGTCAATTGGGGATCTCCGAAGCTGGCAGCCTCTTACTCCGCTTTCCTGCCATTGATCAGTCATATCGGTAGCGCCCCAGGATATACTGGAAGCTCTTCGTTTAGCAAGGCCGGCAATTTGGCGCTCGGCAAAAAAGCAACGGCTTCTTCTTCAGAAACGCCATCAGAAACGACATCGTTTACTCCGGAGAATGCGATTGACGGGGACAGCATTTCGTCCCGCTGGTCGAGCCAGTACAGCGACGCGCAGTGGCTGCAAGTCGATCTCGGCGCGACCTATTCAATAAACGAGGTTGTTCTTAACTGGCAAACCGCATATGGAAAATCGTTCCAAATTCAGGTGTCTCAGGACGGCTCGGTATGGCATACAATGTACAGCACGACAACAGGGAACGGAGGCATTCAGGAGTTAACCGGACTCTCCGGCACTGGAAGGTACGTCCGGATGCTCGGGACGCAGCGGGGGACGGCCTTTGGCTACTCGCTGTATGAGTTCCAAGTGTTCGGGACTTCTCCCAACCTTGCCCAGTATAAGACGGCGACGGCTTCGTCGGTCGAGCCGTCTACCACCTATACGGCAGGCATGGCGGTAGACGGCAATACAAACACACGCTGGTCGAGCCAGCATAGCGACCCCCAGTGGCTTCAAGTCGATTTGGAGGATGTATACGACATCTCCAAGATTGTTCTGAACTGGGAAACGGCCTATGCCAAAACTTATCAAATCCAGATATCGAATGACGGAATAGGTTGGACGACGCTGTACAGTACGACATCAGGCGCCGGTGGCGTGCATGAACTCGACCGATTGTCGGTATCTGGCCGTTACATTCGGGTGTACTGCACGGAACGCGGTACTCCGCATGGTTATTCTTTGCATGAATTGCAAGTGTTCGGCGCGAATCTGGCGTTGGGAAAACCGGCCACGGCTTCATCAGTGGAGACAGCCACCTCCTACTTCCCGAACCTGGCGACGGATGGCGCTTCGAATACAAGGTGGTCGAGCCAAAGCAGCGATCCTCAATGGCTTCGGATTGATTTGGGAACAGCGACAAGTGTCAAACGGGTTGTGTTGAATTGGGAACGCGCTTACGGGAAGGCGTACCAATTGCAAATGTCCAATGACGGCATCGTCTGGACAACGATCTATAGCACAACTTCCGCCACTGGCGGCATTCAGGATATTGGCGGATTATCCGGCAACGGTCGGTATTTGCGTCTCTACGGGACACAGCGGGCGTTGACGCCACACGGCTACTCCTTGTACGATTTGCAAGTCTACGGAGATGGAACGGTTGGAACCAATCACTCGTCATATGGGTTCTCGGGTATTCAAGGCGCCAATCAGTGGTCCTATCAAGAGACGGCTGATCTCATTACGTATACTAATATGACATATGACCCGGTCGGCAAGCGTTGGCAAGGAACAGGAACCTCGTATGTTTATGCCGATTCGCAACATCCGGGAGCAACGACCCGGTCGGCTCGCGTCTGGACTGCTGATGCCCCCGGGACGCGAACGGTATCGGGATCTGTGAGGAAAGCCAACCCGAACGGCAATGGGGTGAACCTGAAAATTATGAAGGGCTCCACGCAAGTCTGGCCTGCCGGAACCGGATGGCAATTACTGTCGGGAGCTGATATGACAGGTACGACGTTCAACTTCAACGTCAACCTGAACGCTGGGGAGAAGTTGTTCTTCGTATTGGACGGAAATGGAGACGTCTCTTACGATTCGACCTTGTGGGATGTGACGATTTCATCAAATGGATAGACGAAAAGCTCCGGTGCCGCAAGGTTCCGGAGCTTTCTTTTTAGAGACATGCTCGTTATTGGGCGCTGACCTCGATCCAATCGATGTTCGGCCCTTCCGAGCCGGTCGTCTGGAGACGCAATGAATTATTGCCGACGTTCATCGGGACGGTGATCGTTTTTTCGGCCCACGTCTCCCAGCTGCCGGTAGCGTTGAAGGCGGTATTGTCAATCACTTTGGTTCCGTTTACATAGACGTCGAGACTGCGAGAGCCCGAGGCAAGCGCATAGCGAATCTTGACGTTTTTGGTGCCTGCAACAGCACAGTAGATGGCATTCCATTGGATGGCGGCGTTGCTATAGCCGTGAAAGTCGGCATACCCGGTGCCGCTGTAGCCTGGATACAACGACTGTGCCGACGCGTCGGTCAACGTCGTGCCTGTCTCTGCCTCGTAACGCGTGACGGTCGAACCGCCGCCTCCTCCGCTGCTCAGATCGGCGACGAAGGTCGTGACGCTTTGAGCTGGAAGATGGGCAAAGAAGGAGCCGCTGCTGGCATCGAGAGCGGTGCCCGCTTGCAGGTTCTGACTGCCGGAGGTGATCCAGCGCGACACTTGCCCGGCCGAGCCGTTTTGGAGCACGAAGTTTTGATTGACGGCCGTCGTTCCGCGATTGACCGCGACGATGACCACTTTATTGTCGCCCTTGTACGCCGAGGTGAATACTTGCGTGTCCGGGTTTTTGGTGGCGTCGACTCGCACATAGCCAGGACGGACGAATTTGGAGAAGTGAGCCATCGCATAGCCGCGCTTGCTGATCGTGCCGTCTTCCTTCATCGGGCTGTATTGTCTGCGGATATACCACCAGATGTAGGCCTGGAATTCCCCGTCGACCAGATTGTGATGGATATGATGCGCGACATCCAGCGCCTCCGGCCACAGATCGGCCGAGTTGTTATTGCTGTTCGGATAGTAGACCTCCGTCATCCACAGCTCCTTGCCTGCGCCCTTCTGCTTGAACAGCGGGTAAGGCATGTTGGATACGCTGGTGCCATACGTATGAGCGCCGAGGATATCCATATTGGCCAGCGCTTGCGGATCGTTGAGGATCGGGTCCGAGATGTTTTTGAGGTATTGGAACGATTCCGGCGCGATGACGCGGCTTTGGATCGAGCCTGCATTTTCTTTCATGAATCGCAGGATTTCTTGCGGCGTCCACCAGGTCCAGTCGTGGGCGTAGTCCGGCTCGTTTTGCACCGAGATCGCATACAGCTCGGCGCCGTTGTTTTTCATATAGGTGACAAAATCATTCAAATGCTGCGCGTAAGCGGCATATTGGTTATAGCGCAGCCGTTTGGAGTTGGGAACGCCGTTGCGCGTGAACGTCTCGATCATATGATCGGGCGGATTCCAGGGCGAAGCGATGACGATGCCGCCCAGCTCTTTGGCGCGTTTGGCGGTTGCCACCTCGCGATGCCAGTTGTTCGGATTCGGATCGACAAAGACACGGACGATTGAGAGGCCCAATTGTCCAGGACCATTTCCGAAAGCGGTTTCACGTTGAGCCGGCGTTAAGTCGCCGATCCATGCCGGATGATTCATGCCGCCGAAGCCGCGGATCAGTTGGCGCTCATCAGCCAAATTGATGACGGCATCGCTGGCAGCGGAAGTTGGTGCAGGGAAGGCCGAGATGAATAGAAGCGGAACCACCAATGCGCATGCCAAAAACAGACAAAATGACCTTTTCAAGCTTGAAATCATTTTTTCATCGCCTCCAATTAGGAATGGTTTTGGTATGCCTGCGCCTGTTGGATTCTGAAGCGGATGCCATCACCTCCTCCGGCGCGAGTCGCACGACTGAATATGAGTGCTAGCCTGCCCGCATACCTACATCCTAATTGTTGGGTATTATTCCAGTCCATATAAAAAGTCAATCCGTTTTGGAGTTTTTAAAGATAAACCATTCTGAAAGTGATCCATTGGATATCTTAACAAGCGATACATATTCTGCCCATCAATTCCGCACAATGAGAGAAGACTTTCATTGATGAGGAGTGAACGCCAGATGTCGTATTGGCTTCGAATATCTTTGCTGACCCTCGTGCTCTTGTCGATTGGCTACACCGGCTCTGCGCCGCGCATAGCCGTGTTCGGCGGGTCTATGATGCAGCATAGCGCCTCGGTTGGTCAACCGACAGCAGCAGGCTCCAGCAAGCGGGTAGCGATCGTCATCGACGACTTCGGCAACGGCATGTCCGGCACAGAGGATATGCTCTCGCTGCCGATCCCGCTCACCGTAGCGGTCATGCCGTTCCTGCCGACGAGCGGGCGCGACGCCGAGGAGGCGCATCGACGCGGGCATGAGGTAATCATCCATATGCCGATGGAGCCCAACCAGGGCAAGCGCGAGTGGCTAGGCCCCGGCGCACTGACAGCCGATCTCGACGATGCCGAGGTCCGCAAGCGCGTCGAGGCGGCAATCGCCGCTATCCCGCATGCCGTCGGGATGAATAATCATATGGGCTCCAAGATAACGGCGGATAATCGCATCATGGCGATCGTCATGGAGGTATGCCGCGAGCATGGGCTATTCTACCTGGACAGTCGCACGACGCACAAGTCCGTTATCCCCGATGTAGCTGCCGAGTATCGCGTGCCGATGCTGACGAACAAGCTGTTCCTCGACGATCAGTATCACCTTGCCCATATCCAAAAGCAGCTTCAACGATTGCAGCGAAAGCTGGAGGGAGAGGGGACGATGATCGCCATCGGACATGTCGGCCCGTCTGGCAAAAATGTCGCGGCTGCGCTGCGTCAGTGGTCCGGCGAGATGCGTCAAGGGGCAACGTTCGTCAAAGCGTCCGAGCTGATCCCTTCATCGGCCCGTGACCAGCAAATATTGCCGTAGGCCGTTGCAGATCGCCTTGGCGATCTCGGTCTGACCTTGCGGTCGCGTCATCATATCCCGGTCGCCGGCGTGGCTGAGGAAGCCCATCTCGACAATTACGGCGGGCTTGTCCGTCTTGCGCAGGAGATAAAAGGTGCGGCCGCTGCGCGGCTGCGCCGACGTGTGCTGCTGCTGGTTGAGCGCATCCTGGATGCACTGGGCGAGCAGCATGCTATGTCCGTCCTCCTTGTAGAGGACGAGCGGACCACGCTCCGTCTTATCCGGCGTCCAGTTGACATGCAGACTGACGATGATCCGGGTCGGAATCTCGCGCGCGAGCTGACGGCGCTGGGCGAGATCGCGCTTATGTCTGGAGCGGATCGGATGCCAGCGATTGTCATCGCTCAGCGCGTAGTCGCTATCCCGATTGAGCACGGCGTCGATTCCTTGACTGCCGAGCATCAGGTAGAGCTTCCGTGCGACCGCCAGATTGATATCCTTCTCCAGCACATCGCCATGATGGGTGCCGCCATCGATGCCGCCGTGGCCGACGTCGATCAGCACCTCGGCGCCAGGCAGCGCCCCCGAGATGTCGGGCGGATCGGCTAATGCAGCGGTCGGGCCTAGAGTCGCGAGCGTGAACAAAAGCGATAGCATGGCTAGGCGTCTATACATTGGATTAACCTCCTGTAGGACGGGTCAAAGGATATCAAGCGAGTATCCATTAGCGTGGCACAAGTGGCGGGTCGTCATACATGGATAGGCACATGTAAATCCGGGCATAATGGTGGCATGGACTGACGGGAGGTGAAGCATTGTGGCGGATGGTTCGGAGTTGGTCAAATACGTGACGGTACGGGTAGCGCGTTATATCGAGACACCCAAGGCAGTGCGCAAGCAAAAGCGGAAGGAAACAAAGGTGACAAAGGAGCATTGGTTGGTCCGCTGGTTCGGTCTTGCTCCGCTCGGCCTGATGGTCTGGTGGCGGAGCAGACGAGCAAGCGAGTCGTCGGATGACAAATAAAACAAGGGGCGCCCTGAAGTCGTAATCGACTCGGGCGCCCCTTATATGTGTCCTGCGATGTAAAGCGATAGGAGATTAACGGTAATAATGGCCGGACGTCGCAAGCGTGGCGAAGGGAATGTAACGCGGGCTATCGGTGTCGAGCGCAACATAGAGCTCGCCGTCCCAGTCATGATAGCCGGCGACGCCATAGATGTACAGATGCTGACCGTCGAAGGGATCTGCAGCGTACCAGATATGTGCGCCTTGGTCGAGTTGTTGCCTTATCGACGCAGCGGATGCTGCCAACGGCTCAGAGGTGAGCCATGGCATCCGCTCGTAGACATCAAAAGCAGGGATGCTGCCGGAACGGGTCAAACGCTCCGGATGACCTGCGGGCAACTGCTCCTGTACTGCTGATGCAGCCTGCTGCCAAGTCTCATCGCTGAGCGACAGCAGCAGCTCATCGCTGTGCGCATCGACATAGACAGCGGAGCCCGAGATTAGCGGCACCCGCCATACCGCCAGCAGCGGCGAGATATATCGCGGCTCAGCCTGAGCGGCTAGCGGCAGACTGTCCAGCTCCGGCGAATGCAGCGCCTGTCGGAGCGCCGCCTCGTCGAACAACGGATCGCCTCGCCCATACTCGCCTAGATGGTAGCCGCCGCCAGGGACGGCATAAGCGATCATATAGCCAAGCGGCCGCTCGCCGCTTCGAAGCACGACGAGCCATCCATGCGTGCCAGGCCCAAGCGGAGAGATGTGGCGATCAGCCGCGCGCCAGTCGGCATAATCGGGCAACGCCGACAGCTCTCCCAGCCACACATCCAGCTGCGCTTGCAGCGCCGTCATCGCTGGTCGCGACTCGAGTCGCTCGCTTCTTGCGACGTTTGATGTGGCAACGCTGGCGAAGAGGAGCAGCGCGGCGGTATACAAAGGAACCCATTTTCGTTTGGACACAAGCTCACCATCCTGTATTGGTCGCGCCTGTCCGCTATCAGCGGGAGGCTTGTCCTCATTGTAGCGGAACGGCAGCGGGAAGCATGCCGGAACCTGTCAGAGGGAGCGACAGCGGCACGGTTCTATTTTTGTTGGAATGAAGCGAATCGCGTCTGCTCGGCGATCAATCGATGCCCGCCAGATGAAAAATCCCGCAATTGATGGCAGATGTCTGCACGCGCGGCTTGTATTGCCAGTCGATCTCCGCCTTGCGATTCTCGAATTGCGCCTCGATATGGGCGCGTTGCTCTTCCTCGGCAGAGGAGAGCAAAGCTTCGTAATAATGGGCGATCAGCTGCTGCTCCTCCTCGAGCCGCTCGGCGGCTTCCTGAGCCCAGCTGTAGTCGTAGCCGCGCAGCTTTTTCTCTAGCGCTTGCTCGACCAGCCCCGCTGCCCGGTGCAGCGTGATTGCACTGCGGGCGATGTGGATATTGGGCGGCAGACGCGGCGTCATCCGCATCCCGGCGAGTCGCTCCTGGAACTGCTCAATCACTTGGCCGGTTGCCAGCGAGATGCCGTAGGAATGGATCTCCTCGCGCTTGCGGTCGCACTGGAACTCGACCATCAGATTAACCCCAAGCCATGGAGTATAGGCTGTAGATTGCAGCGGATGGCTCTTGCGCGCCTCCGGCTCCTGGAACAGACAGACGTAGCTGCCGCCGCTGCGCGCCGCCTCGAACAGCTGCTCCAGTCGCCGCGAGCCGTAGTAGAGATCCTCCCGCGGCATCCGCGCCCCAGCCGTCGTCCCATGAACATAACCAAAGCTGCGGGCCAGCGCGGCATCCGTCTGATCTGGCTCGGCGCCAGCTTGCTCCTCCTGCGCGCGATCATACCGTTCCTTGTCCGTGACGAACAGGAAGGACATCGTCTCCGGCTCGGCGCCCGTCCGGTCGACGAAGCCCCAGTAGTAAGGCCGATTGGTCAGGATGCGATCTGCAAGCGGCGAGAGCTTGACCTTGAAGTGCGCCGGCGACTTCTCGATGATCTGGCAGTCGGTCGACTCCAGATAGTGCTGGACGAACCGATGGATCTGCTTGGCATTCATGGCTTCACCTCCACAGGTTGGCTGATCGCGTCGAGCAGCGGCTGGAACGGCTGGCCGTCCTGCTGGCTGCGCCAATCCTGCTGCTCGGCGCGGACGCTGCTGAGCGAGTGGCCGAGCTGGCGGAAGCGGCTGTTCAGCTCGCGCTGTCCGCTAGATTCGAGCATCGCCTTGGCGATTTGCTTCTCCAGCGACTGATCTTGCTTCTCGAATCGTTCGAGGATTTCATCCAGCTCGCCGATGACCAGCTCGAACAGATTGATTTTCTCGTGCAGCAGATTGACGATATGCTCCTCGATCGTGCCGAGCGTGCATAGGTTGTAGATTCGCACATCCTCTGTCTGACCGAGCCGATGGACGCGTCCGATCCGCTGCTCGACGCGCATCGGATTCCACGGCAGATCGAAGTTGATCATATGGTGGCAGAATTGCAGGTTGATGCCTTCGCCCCCGGCTTCGGTCGCGATCAGCACCTGGGCTCGGCCGCGGAACATATCCATCATCCAGTCCTTCTTGCCGCGATTCATGCCGCCGCGATACGGGACGGCGATCAGATCGTGACTGCGGAAAAACTGCAGCAGATACTCCTGCGTAGCGCGGTATTCGGTGAATACGATAACCTTCTCGTTCATTTCGCGGATCAGACGCAGCGCGGTCTCGGCTTTGGTGTTGGCCTGGATCTGGCGGATCACCTCGACCAGCCCCCAAATTTTGGGGCGCAGCGCCGAGTCCTCCGGCGTTTTCTTGAACAGGTTGACCAGCGTCAGGAAGACGGCGTCGCGGCTGCTGCACACCTCGCGCTGCAGCGTGACGAGCGAGAGCATGCTGGTCAGATCGCCGCCGCTTTCCTGATAACGCTGCTTGACGAACGCGGTAACCGCGTCATAAAGCGCCTGCTCCTCGGCGGATAGCTTGAGCGGGATATTGCGGACGATCCGTCTGGTGAACTGTATCCCGCCATCGCCGCGACGATTGCGGATCATGACGCCGGAGAGCGCGCTTTGCAGATCGCTTTCGTTTTTGGGCAGACGTTTGTCGACGACAAAATTGGCTGCAAATTCGCTCTGGCCGCCAAGCTGACCGGGCTTCAGAAGCGTAATCAGGTTGTAGAGCTCCTCCAGCTCGTTCTGGACGGGCGTGGCCGTCAGCAGCAAGCAATATTTTTTGCGCAGCTGCGTGACGAATTGATAGTTGGTCGTCTTCTTGTTTTTGAGCTTGTGCGCTTCGTCGATGATGAGCATATCGTAGTCGGTATTGAGCAGCAGCTCGCGATGAGGCTCGCGCTTGGCCGTATCGATCGAGGCCACGACGACATCGTAATGCCAGGTATGGGCCTTTTTCTGAGCGACCGCTGCGATGCCAAATTTTTGGTTCAGCTCGCGTACCCATTGCAGCACGAGAGAGGCGGGCACGAGGATAAGCGTCTTGCGGACGAGCCCGCGCACGATATATTCCTTGAGCACGAGCCCGGCTTCGATTGTCTTGCCGAGCCCCACCTCGTCGGCCAGGATCGCGCGTCCGCCCATACCGTCGAGCACCTTGCGCGCCGTATCGATCTGATGGGGCATCGGGTCGAAAGCAGGGAGGACGCGCAGCGCCTGCAGCTCGTCGAAGCTGTCGATTTTGCGGGCTTCCTGCGCTTCGATGGCGAGCTTGTAGAGCACCCATTCATCCCAGGGACCGTTTTTGGTCAAACGCTGCTGCAGCTCCTCCTGCCAGCTGCGATCGAATTGCAGCTCTACCAGCGGATGCAGCTTGCTCTTGCTTGCCGCGCCCGTCGTGCCTTGCGCCTTGGTTGTGTCAGCCACATCTTACACTCCTTCCATGTGCGAAAGATTACATGCCTCTCAGTATTGCCGCAATCTGCGGGAATCATAAGAGAAGGCGCAAAAAACGAGTCGCGGCAAGGGCTGAAGCAGCGCTCGTAGAGCGCGAAGGTTGTCACACAATCGTGAGATTGGGAGGATAGAAATACAATATGTAGTATGTTAAAATGAGTTATGACCACAATATATGGAGTCGGAAGGTGGAGCTCTCTGTATCTTGCTGCAACATAAGATCGCCTGACCGACAGGAGATGGAGGCGTTGTGACGATGGCGGAACTGCAGACCGGCGCGCTGAGCGGGCTGAGCGAGAAGATCTTCCTGGACCGATATGCCTGGAAGGCTAGTGATCCGGGAGAGGCCAAGTTGGGCGATACGGTGTTGGTATTGACGAAGGACGACCCCAAATTCCCTACCAAGGAGGCGGGTGAGGTAATCGCCCGGGTCGGCAAGCAGGTCACTGTAAAAACGCGGAGCGGCCAAACCGTGACAACCGATACGGACAAGCTGACCTTGACACGAGAGCAGACGCCGGGCCAGATGTGGGATCGACTGGCGCGGGCGATGGCTGACGTCGAGGAGACGGAGCCATTGCAGCAGCAATGGGCCGAACGCTTCCGTTATATTCTCGACGACTGGAAACTCGTGCCTGGCGGTCGGATCGCAGCCGGGGCGGGGGCAAGTGACGAGCTGACGCTATTCAACTGCTATGTGCTGCCCTCTCCGCATGACAGCCGGGGCGGCATCCTCTCGACGTTATCGGAGATGACGGAGATTATGGCGCGCGGGGGCGGCGTCGGCATCAATCTGTCGTCGCTGCGGCCGAAGCGGGCGACCGTCGCCGGCGTGAACGGCTCCTCGAGCGGCTCGGTCTCATGGGGCGGTCTGTTCAGCTACACGACAGGCCTGATCGAGCAGGGGGGGAGCCGTCGTGGCGCGCTTATGCTCATGCTGAATGACTGGCACCCCGATCTGGAGGACTTCATCACCGTCAAGCAAAAGATGGGCGAGGTGACCAATGCCAATCTCTCGGTCTGTCTGAGCAACGCCTTCATGCGGGCGGTCAAGGAAGACCTGGAATGGGAGCTGGTCTTCCCGGATACGCGCGATCCCGACTATGATCGGCTCTGGCAGGGCGATCTGCAAGCCTGGCGCAAGCTCGGCAAGCCGGTGCAATCGTATCGCAAGCTGCGGGCCCGCGACATCTGGCATACGATCATCGAGTCGGCGTGGCGTTCGGCCGAGCCGGGCGTCGTCTTCATGGAGCATTACAATGAGATGTCCAATAGCTACTATTACAATCCGATCATCTGCACTAACCCATGCGGCGAGCAAGGTCTGCCGGCGTGGGGCGTCTGCAATCTGTCGGCGATCAACCTCTCGCGCTTCTACGACGAGGCGACGCATGATGTGGACTGGCCGGAGCTGGCCAAGGTGACGAAGTGGGCCGTCCGGTTCCTCGACAATGTCATCGATGCGACGCCGTACCACTTCCCGGAAAATGAAGCGAACCAAAAGCGGGAGCGCCGTGTCGGGCTTGGTACGATGGGACTGGCCGAGCTGATGATACGTCTTGGTATCCGGTACGGAGACGAAGCGTCGCTTGCCTTCCTGGACCGTCTCTACGCTTTCATAGCTCGCGAGGCTTATCTGGCATCGACGGAGATCGCGGCGGAGAAAGGTTCGTTCCCGGCCTTCAAGCCGGAGCCGTTCCTGAAGAGCGGCTTCATGCGGGAGCTGACGGGCGTCTATCCGGAGGTGGGCGAAGCGGTCCGCAGCCGCGGCATCCGCAATGTCACGCTGATCACCCAGGCGCCAACCGGCAGCACCGGGACGATGGTCGGCACGTCGACCGGCATCGAGCCTTATTTCGCCTTCGAGTATTATCGTCAGAGCCGGCTCGGCTATGACCGGCAGCTCGTGCCGATCGCGCAGCAGTGGCAGGACGCCCATCCCGGCGAGGAGCTGCCGCCGTACTTCGTCACGGCGATGCAGCTGACGGCCGAGGAGCATATCCGCGCCCAGGCCGCGATCCAGCGTTGGGTCGACAGCTCGATCTCCAAGACGGCCAATGCGCCGGCAGACTTCACCATCGAGGATACGAAGCGTCTATACGAGCTCGCCTTCGAGCTGGGCTGCAAGGGCGTGACCATCTATCGCGACGGCAGCCGCGACGTCCAGGTGCTCTCTACTGCGAGCAAGGAGAAAGACGGCGAAGCGGAGTCGAAGAGCGAGGGTGAGGGCGAGCAGCCTGAGGGGCAATCTGAGGTGCAGCCGCTGGATGAATCGGCGGGGGAAGCGGAGCAGACAGGCGGAGTTGTGGGAGAGGCAGGTGGAGCTTCGGGCGATAGGCTGGCGGCAGTGCCGCAAACGCCGATCGACAAGCAGTACAAGCGGCGGCCGCAGGTGCTGCGCGGGGCGACCTACAAGGTCAATACGCCATTCGGCATGGCCTACATTACGATCAATGATCTGGACGGCACGCCAGGCGAGATCTTCCTCAACGTTGGCAAGGCTGGCTCCGACGTGTTCGCGATGGCCGAGGCGCTCGGCCGCGTCTGCTCGCTATTCCTGCGCTACGGGGATCACGGCAGCAAGGCGCAACTACTGATTAAGCATCTGAAAGGGATCGGCGGCACTGGCGCCATCGGGTTCGGCGCGGCCCGCGTCGAGTCGATCGCCGACGCGGTGGCCAAGGCGATCGAGCAGCATCTAGCTGCGGCTGAGGAGGTGCTGGGCGAGCCGCAGCGGTTCGAGGCCGCGTATGCGCCGCAGCCAGCCGCGCATGAGGAGGCGGCGGCGATCGAAGAGGCGGCGATGCGCGAAGAGGTAGCGATGGATCAGGAGACAGCATCATCGCGCTCGGTGTATGCTCCAGGTGGAGTGGTGGCGGACCGAGAGACTGCTGGTGAGGGTGCGGCAAGCGCGAGCGCAACAGGTAAAGAGACATCGCAAGTCAGCACTGCCAGCCCCGGACACGGCCAGTTGCCGTACAGCTCGACCGATCTGTGTCCGTCCTGCGGCTCCGCCTCGCTCATCAACACTGAAGGCTGCAAAACTTGCGCGAGCTGCGGGTATAGTCGGTGCTAATCATTATAGGTGAATCTTCCTCGCGTGTCCCTCCTAATTAGACAGTCACCTCCCGAGCCTTTGCTGGCTCGGGCTTTTCGTTGTACAGGAAAGTCCGGCCCACCGTTATCCGGTAGCAATGTCTCAGATATAAGATAAAAGTAGCAGGAGCTCAGAATAATTTTAGTTTATCTGGTAGAATAGATAAAAATGGTCCTATGGTGTTTGATTACATGACAAAAATGTTGGAAGAACTTCTCGCAGTTCCTCAACCACTTCAAGAAATAAGAGGGTAGATTGAATGAAGAAATTTTTATTTCCAAACCCTGGATTTACTTTTTTTGTTGTAGTTTATTTTTCCTTTTTAATTTCAGTTTTTATTGTGCTGTTTTTGGGATTTGATTATGTGCCTAAGAATACAGGGATAATTGTAGTTGGAATAGTCATCTTGATTTCAGTATTTCTGTTTTACGATTTTATACTAAATAAAAAAGTATATATTGATCATTCTGGTGTATATTTCAAGTCACTCGTGAGAGAGTTGTATTTTCCATGGGAGGAAATCGAGGAAATCGGCATTGTTGAAATGAGTCGGAGAGCTAGATTTCTTTGTTTCTCCAAAATGAAAAATGAGACAGGGAAACAAATAACCAAGCTTTCAAAAGATCATATTTATTTGATTCCCAGAAGGTCATTAATTGAGTGTATCCAAATGTACTGGAAGAAAGATATTATTATAATAGACCAAACTGATTATGATAAATTTTTTCGATTAAAATAGAAATGACCAAATGCCCGCTCTTGTTGCCACAAGATGTGGGCATTTGACATTTTTGTTTTACCTCAATTACAAAACCCTATATTATAGCACAGTCTTGGGTCTATAAGCCCATGATCATTAGCAAGCAGGAGAGCCCTTAGTTGGCCTCCTGCTTCTTTGCGTGGTTCAACAATTCTGTCTAGCATTGTCCAGAAATTGTTCAGTGGGACCTGTTACACTTCGTACAGTGTCGAAATATCAGGAAGTTTGTAGGTCTATGGTCTCACCCTGAGACGATCTTTGCACAGAGAGGGAGAGGTATGCGCGATGAGCAGGAGAAGCGTCCAACCTTTGCGGCTGGGGTTGCGAAAGACAAATAGAAGAGAGGGGGACGTAAGGGATGCGTAAGCTGAACCAGGGCAAGCGGCTGCTGGCCGCATGGCTGATTGTGTCGATGCTTGTCGCTTTATTTCCGCTTGGGGGCGTGCAAGTCGCTTATGCGGCGGAAGACTTCGAGGTGAAGTTTGGCAAGGGCGTAACGATCGGCAATGCGACCTACGCCGCCCAAAATGCATTTATCAACTTTTATCAAAACGATGTGCCGGGTTTCACTCATCCGATCAAGCCAAGCCAAATTATCGACTGGTCCTCAGGCAACATCCGTCTGGGCTATGGCGACAACTGGGAGACAGCCAAGTTCGTCATCAACGTCGCCAACAATCCGGAGCTGAAGGCATTGGCGCAGAGCGGCGAGGCCGAGGTATTGATCGGCTTCAGCAAGATGATCTACTACTCCGGCTTCCTGAGCTGGACGCGGATCACGCGCGGCAGCATCAAGGTCGATAATGATGTGCTGTTCAGCCGCCAGACGCCAAAAGGCGGGATCGGCAGAACCGAAGTGAAGGCGAAGATTACGCCAACCTCGGTCATCACGATCGAATTCACCGGCGAAGGCCGCCGCTACAAGGACAACGGCCGTTTGAACGGCGTCGAGGGCTTCTATGTCAAGTTCCAGGACACCAAACGTCCGGTACTCGAGGACTACGATCTGAACAATGGCGTAGGCGCTCAGCGTACGAACGTCACAGGCAAGCAGCACGAGATGTACATCAAGCAACAGGAGGAGCTCACGCTCACCTACAAGTTCAGCGAGCCGGTCAGACCGTCGGCGCTGTCGCCGAACGGCCAGAATGATCACTTCCTCCGTCATCCGCTGTTCGTCAACATCGCAGGCACAGGCTTGCCGGCAGCAGGCGAGCAGCAATATATGAACAACCTGGATTTCCTCACCAATGCCGATGTCGCGAAATATGCGAAGGACATCCGCTGGCGTTATACAGGGTCCAGGTATCATCAGAGCGCAGGATACGTGACGCCGAAGATCACTGGCGGCACGACGGGCTCGCAGATGGATCAATCGATGGAGGAGAAGCTGAAAGGCGCCAAGCTCGCTGACGCAGCTGGCAACGTCGTGCAGCTGCGGATGCCGCGCAAGACCGTCTCGCCGATCCTCGAGGAGCGCGATGAAGCAAACAATCTGATTAGCTTCATCAACGGAACGACCGACGATCCGTTTAATCCGCGCAACGGGTTTGCCGTCATCATCGACGGCGTCGCGCCGAAATATACGAAGGTGGGCAACGGTATCCAGCCCGAGATCCTCACCGGCGTCAACATTAACAAAAACGACACGATCGACTTCACGGTCCAACTAACCGAGGACGCGGTCGTCAAGCGAGGGTGGGACGTCAACCGAACGTTCATCCATCTTAATAACGGTATGAAGGCCTATTATGTTGCAGGCCAGAATACGAAAAACTGGACCTTCCGGGCGACGATCCCGGACGGCACGACGGTGGAGACGCCGCTGCTCAAGGTGATCGCGATCTCGCATGATCAGAAGGGCAATGACAGCGACATTAATGTCATCCAGGACTATGCAGGCAATCTGCTCATCCAGCCAGCAGACTTCACTGGCGAGCATGTCGACGGCACTCGTGACCACGGCGATGTCTCGCTCGTCCAATCGAAGATCGACTGGGCCAAGCTGATCATCGACAACACGCCGCCGGATATCGACTTCCGTTATCAGAATGGCGGCGCCAACGATCAGCAGTACTTGAAAAACGGCAATATCACGGTGGACGCCAATGATCCGAATCTGCTCATCCCGCATCTCGATCCGGTGCAGTCCGACCGGGGCAGCGAGCGTCCGAGCATGGGCATCTTCCGGCCATCGAATATGACGGGCGGCTCATCGCCGTCGGTAGGCTTGATCTTCTACTGGTGGAGCCAGACGTCGACTAATCCGCTCGATGGCAAGGAAGATGATCAATATGCAGCAATCAAGCGCTATTCGATCTCCGGCAAACAGCCGAGCGAGGAGCTGTACGAGGGCTTCGACCATCTGCAGCTGCAGGTTGTCAGCAACAAAAACAATCTGATCGCGCCGCCGCCCGAGGCGATCGCCGCCGGTACTGCGGGACCTTGGTATCTGCATGCCTGGACCGCAGATATGACCTGGGATTCGGCGCGCGAACTGAAGCAATACGAGAAGATGAAAGAGTACAAACGATTGAATCATGAGCAGTACGAGCAATGGAAGGCCGAGCTGCAAGGCAGCGACGTCTCCGATGCCGACCGCGAGTTCTACGCCGACAACAAAGCGCTCGTAGCGGTAGGCGACTATGGCGACACCAATGTGTGGCCGCTCGAGGACTTCAAGCAAGAGGACTCCAACTGGAGCTACAGCAAGACGACGATGCTGCTCGACAATGCCGTGCCGGAGATCCTCAGCACAGGCATCGCTGGCGACAACACGATGAACGTCGAGATGACGGTATCAGTCACGGACGAGCATAGCGGTCTGGCGCAAGCCGACTACCAATGGGTGAAGGCAGGAGCTCAGCCTAGCGATGTCGACTGGAAGCAGGTTGATCTGCAAAACGGTCAAGCGACGCTGCGCACACTCGGCGAGGTAATCGAGGACGGAGATTATCATCTGTTCATC
The DNA here is from genome assembly GCF_003851045.1 of Paenibacillus sp. 598K. Taxonomy (GTDB): domain Bacteria; phylum Bacillota; class Bacilli; order Paenibacillales; family Paenibacillaceae; genus Paenibacillus_D. The sequence continues at coordinate 76,053 of NZ_BFBX01000042.1, forward strand.
AAAGCCTCCGACAACGCAGGCAATGCTACAGTCTGGCAGGCGGAGGATACCGTCCATGTCAGCTCGTTGGAAAGCGTGTCCGGGGAGTTCCTGACAGAAGCGAACACCAACTATGTGAAGAGCGCCGATGTGCACTTCCGCATCAGCGGCGTAACGCCGGATCTCGTAGGTTATGCGGTAACGTCCAGCGCGGTGCGTCCTTCCGGCGACTCGTCCTATACGACGCTGCAGCCGCTGGCAGACGGAGCTCGGATGGCAGCTCCGAGCGGAGAGGCGCTGCAGGCGCCAGACGCTTCGGGACAGCCGCCAGAGGATAGCCCGTCGACAGAGACGAAGCAAGAGGCGCCTGAGGTAAGCATCCAGAGCGCAGGCACTGCGGAGGAGACGCCTGACGGCGAGTCTTCGCAAGCGGTCGAAGGCGGAGCTGAGGAAGAGCCGGCGGTAGATACCGTCCCGGACGACCAAGCATCAGAGCCGCTGATGACGCCACTCAGCCTTCCGACGTCCGCAAGCTACGCGGTGCCGGTAAGCGCCGAGCTGAACGGTATCTACTATGTGCATATGATGGTCAAGCAAGGCGACCGTTACTATTACTTCTCCAAGGCGTACTACCTGGACAACTCGGCGCCGCAGATTACGTTCAACAAGAAAGGCGTCGATTATCCTCGGGAGAAGCAGGATGTGACCGTGACGGTCACGGAGAACTACAGCAAAAACAACATGGACAATAAATACCTGTGGGTGCTGGCGAGCGCCGCAGCGCCAGAGCGCACGACAGCGGGCTGGCAGCAGCTGCCTGCCAGCGGCGTCGCCGTCATCGACAACGCAGCAGTAGAGGCGGGCAAAGTAGCTGACTACAAGCTGTACGTGTGGGCTACTGACGGCGCAGGCAATGACGTCATCGCCGCTACAGAATCGACCTTCAAGGTATCCAAGCCGGCCGGACCGGAAAATCCTCCGGTGCCCGGCGCTTCCGATATCATCTACGTATCGGGCGACGCACAGGACGGCTACACGGCCATTCTCAAGCTGGACCTGACCGTGCAGGACAAGCACGGCTACGAATACTCCGTGTCGCCCGACAACGGCGATACATGGGAGAGATGGAAGCCGTACACGAACTTCGTCTCGCTGAAGGTGCCGACGAACCTTCCGGAGCAATTGAAGGTACAGGTGAAGTACAGAGGACCGAGCGGCGTTGTCGGTCCAGCCAAAGACCTAGCGATCGACAAAGTCGCCAAGGAAGAGCCGGTCTACGGTCTAGCGACGCTGAGCACGACCCGGCCGGTGAAGGGCGAGACCGGAGTGAACATCGACGTGACGTTGCCGCTTGGCCTCCGCGTCGTCCCGGCTGCGGTCAACCCTTCGACGCCGGTCCGCAGCGGCAATACATTTAAGGTGCAGGAGAATGGCTACTATGCCTTCGATGTAATGGATCTAAGCGATAATACGCGCAAGGATGTGCTGTATATCGTCGTTAGCAGCATCGACAACGAAGCGCCGCGCGCGACGATCGAATACAACATTACAGGGCCGACCAACGCCAACGTGACGGCGCGAATCTCCGATTCGTCGGAGCCGATCGTCATGGTCAACAATAACGGGCGCAACGCCTACACGTTTGAAGAAAACGGCTCGTTCCTGTTCCAGTTCCGCGATGAAGCGGGCAATGTCGGGACAGAGCTGGCGACGGTCGCTAACATCAATCGCGAAACGCCGAAGGTGCGGATCGTCCGTTCCTATCATTATGGAGCCAATGGCAGTCTGAGCTTCGGCACGATAACGGACGGCAATGGCACGGTGCTCTTCTCCTCGGGCGTTACGCTTGAGGTGCAGCCGGAGGTAAGCGGGCAGAAGTTGCTCTTCCCGGATATGAAAAACGTGCAGACGTTGTTCGACAACGGCATCGCCCGATTCGTCGTCGCCGATGAGAACGGCAACACGACGGTCGTCGAGGAAGACGTATCGACGATCCTCTCCGACGCGCCGGAGCCGACCGAGGTGACGTACAGCTTCGTCGACAACGAAGGCGTGCCGCTCCCGGAAGAGCAGATCGTCACGATCGGCGGCGAGCGCTACGCCAGAGGCAAGGTGAAGGTGACGCTGAGCGGCAGCGTGACTGCGCCGAATCAGGTGTTCTCCGGATTGTCGCCGATCCAGGACGACAACGGTCAATACACGAACCGGATCAGCGAACAGGACGGCAGCTACACGTATAGTCGCACCTTCTCCAGCAACGGCTCGACCTCGGTCGGCTTCTCCGATCTGCTGGGCAACAACAGCCGGGTGCCGGTGACGATCCGCGGTCTGGATAATGTCGCGCCGGAGATTACGCTGAACAAGACGTCGGTTGGTATCCTCAAGGGTACGAAGGACGTCGACTACCGCACTGCTCTTGGCGGCTACACGGTGAGCGACAATCTGTCGGCGGCAGCCGATCTCAAGGTTGAGGTAGTGGGACTGGATACTGAGGTTCTTGGTGAGCGTACCGTCATCTACAAGGTGACCGACCAGGTCGGGAACACGACGGAAGCGAGACAGAAGGTGATCGTCATGGCTGAAGGCGGCATGCTGATCTTCGGCAACGATACCCTCATCTCTGCTGCATTCGGCGAGACCGCATTGTTCAACACCAATGTCATCACATTCCGCGTCACCGGCTTCAATGAGATGACGGTCGGCGGACAGAAAGCGATCAATGAGTGGGGTACGTTCGATCTGCTCTATCAGCCGGGTCTGTACCGGGAAGGGCAGATGAAATATATCGCGCAGAAGGTGAGCTACAAGGAGCTGGTCAGCGGCCAATTCAAGATCACGTTCCCGAAAGTGGGCTGGTACACGATTATCGTCCGCAACCAGGAGCGCGAGCGCGAGTACGCAACCTTCTTCGTCGGCAAGCTCCAATAAGCAAGCTGCAATAATTCGAACTCTACTGCGAACAGGCAATGACAGGGTTCCGGCCGGAGTTGCTCCGACCGGAACCGTGTCTGCTGCGCAAGGCTCTCTTCAACGAACAGGAGGTACTTAGGTGAAGCTTCTCAAGAAGACGACGGCCGTCATGCTGGCGCTCGTGCTGTTCCTCTCGGCTACCGCAGTCGGCATCGAGACGATCGCCGCACAGGTAGCCACATCCGGCAAGACCGTACTCCAGAATGATCTGATCAAGATTACGGTCGATAACGCCACTGGCCGCTACGGTATTCGTACCGTCGAGGGTCAACCGATCCGCAAAAACGACCAAAATGTCAATCTGATGTTCCAGGGCGACGATCCCGAGACATCGTTCACAACGTTCCGCATCGACGGCGACGACTATATTTTCGGCAACCCGTACAAATTCGGAGCAAGTCTGTTCTCCGAGACGACGACGCCGAAGATCGTGGGCAATCCCGACGGTACCCGACATGTCGAGACGACCTGGAAGATCAAGGGCGTCGAGATCAAGCAGGTGCTGATGCTGTACACGGACATGAAAGACAAGGCCAATATCGGCAATGTCAACATCCGCTACGAGGTCATCAACCGCAGCGGCGCGCGCGTCGAGCTAGGCAGCCGAATCCTACTCGATACGATGGTGGCAGGCAATGACGGTCCGGCCTTCCAGATCGGCACCGCCTACAAGGCGCCGCTGCTGGTCGAGCGCAAGCTGGTCCATGACCCGGCTGCGATCGGCATCCCGCAAGAGGATATCAACTTCTATAAGCTGCCTCCCTACTGGGTGATGCGGGACAAGCTGGATCTCAACAATCCGCAAGCGACCAACGTTATCGCCTATGGCTTCAATAATTTCGCCGAGGGTGGCTTCAACATCGTCGACGAGATGATCGTTGGCCATTGGAACGGACTGGCGAATACCAAATGGGATTACAATCTCAATCCCAACCTCGACTACACGCGCGACACCAACGATTACGGCACCGCCGACTCGGCCGTTGCCTTCTACTGGAACCCGAGAGCGATCGAAGCCAATGCCACGACGTCCTTTGAGACGGTCTATGGCTTGGGGGAGATTATCGAGGCGGACAAAATCTTTTCCGTGCGTTACCTCGATCCGCCACAGCAGCTAGCAACGTTGGCGGACAATAGTGCCTACACCGCTGAAGGGATCTTCAACATTACCGCTGAGATCGAGAATCTGGCGATGTTCGATATGGAGCATGACTTTATCGAGACGGAGCTGACCTTGCAGGGCGGATTGAACTTCGTCCGAACCGACGAGCTGGGGCAGGTCGTCTATGAGAACGGCAAAGCCGTCACCGAGCAATACCGCAGCAAAAAGCTGGAAATCCGCAAGGAACCGACGCCGGAGGAAGCCGAGCAGGGCATCCAGCCGAAGTTCAAGCCTGGCGACACGATCACCGTGTCCTATAAGGTGCAAGCGGTCGGCCGGCCTTGGCCGGTAACAAGAGAGTATATGATGGCGGCCCGCAGTCCACAGACGACGGCCAAGCTGACAGCAGACTCGGAGACGGCCGATGACGGGCTGAAGGCGCAGTATGAGTCGAGCCAGTCGAACTTCATCCTGCTGCCGGCAGTTGGCGACGCCGTACCGACTTATGTGTACGGTCTGACGCCCAAGGAGCTGTACAGCACCGATGTCAAGTACATCACGATGAACCTGTCCAACATCGAAGCTTACAACACAGGCAACGATACGACAGCGCCAAACTTCGACCTGTACATCCGCGAGAAGGTGACCGGCAAGCGTTACAAGGTGCCGGTGGAGGACTCTGTCCTCATCCAATCGACCGATGACGGCTATACCGGCGATATGCGCATCACCTATCGCGACGGCGAGGAGGTCGACAGCCAGGGACGCACCGTCCGCGCCATGAACGGGCCGGAGCTGCCGCTCGGCGAGTACCAGATGGAGCTGGACTACAAGGGCACCGCTGGCGGCGACGAGGAGATGGCGGCGATGTTCGACCTCATCACCGACCAGACGTTCCTTGTGACGGATAACAATGAGTCGCGGATTCGCGAAGCGAATATCGTTGCGCTCTACCGTCAGAACTTCGATCTGACGAAGATCGGCGCGCTGGCTGGCCATGATCAGGAGTATCTGGATGATCTGAACAGCATGTTCCCGGGCGATCCATTCTCGAGCATCTCGGCGCTGAATGGCGACCTGACGGGTTACAAGGCATTGCGCACCGCCTACGGCATCGCCAGCAATGCGACGGATCGGAAGTTCGATCTGACGGAATTCCTGTCGGCAGAAGCCTACAAAAAAATTCCGCTCTACCAATACAAGCTGTTTTACTCCGAGCAAGAGCTGAATGAATTTATGACCGACGAAGATTATGACCGAGAGGGACTGGTCGTCATCCGCGGTATGGTCAAGGAGGTTGGTACCGGGGCGACCAAGCAGGTAATCGTCGATACGAAGACGGAGCCGGCAATTATTAACCAAGCGGTCGCTTACAAAGGCAAGGATCTTGTCTTCGTGCGCGGCCAACTGGAAGCTTTCGGCAAGAAGTCCGATTCGCCATTCGTCAACTCGCTGTTTATTAAAGGCGATGGCACGCTCAGCGTAGCCAGCAGCGGCTTCGTCTTCCACCGGGGCGAGTGGACGCTCGATTTCTTTAACGGCTTCGAGAAGTCGCTCGGGGAAGGCTTGACCGTCGATGACGACGAGAAGCAGGATAAAAAAGGCAATGACGAGGACAACACGCTGAACGGCAGCCTCACGTGGGCGGCAGGAGCTGTAGGCGATCGGTTTAATCCGCTGCGGCAGGTTATGATCCAGAACGTCTACTTTAATCGTCAAAGTCTGTTTGCGCCGCCTGCTTTTGCGATCGGCGGGTTTGGCTTCACCTTCAATGACTTCATCCTGCGCGAGGGCGGCATCTCGTTTGGCGGCTCGATCAAGCTGAAGATCGTCGAAGGCGAAGTCGAGAACGTCGTCTTCAACGACGAAGGCTTCGTCGGCGTCGATGCGGCGCTGAAGTTCGAGCTGGGGGCCGACATCGGCCTGATCAACCCGAGCAAAAAGAAGGGCAAGGACAAGGAAAAGGGCGATAGCGCGAGCGGCGAAATCAAAGTCGTGCATTACGTCCAGCCGGTGCCAGGCGTAGCGAATACGTATGGCATCAAATTCAAGGCAGAGCTGAAGGACGTCGTCGAAATCGACGTCGAGCTGGCGTTCAAGCAGGTCAAGGACGGTCGGATCCTGCCGGACGTCATCGGCTTCGGCACCTCGCTTGGCAATCCAGGCGTCCTAATCACCGGTGCGACGTATCTGACCAAAGTGCGCGGCGCGATCCGCGAGCTGGCCGATACGATCGCTGGGGGATCGGACAAGGACCCGTTCCCGCTCGTCGTGCAGGCCGGGGTTAGCATGCGCTTCGGCGTCGCGCCGGCGTACTTCTTCGGCGATGTGGACCTGACGGTCAAGCGGACCGGCCTGAAGATCGAGGGCAAGCTTGGCTTCTCGATGAAGCCGGACGCCGATGAAGACGATCTGATGGAGCTGATCACCAAGGCGCTGCTCGAGGCGCAATGGGTGACGCCATGGTTCGTCAGAGTCGAAGCCGAGGTCGATATCGGCGGATGGGATGTCATCGTCGGCAAGGCCGGCATCTTCATCGGCCAAAATCTGGAGAAAAACCGGACGGACTTCGAGGGCTTCATCAGCTCCCGCATCCAGATTCCGAAAAGCGTGCCGGTCGTCGGCGGCTTGCCGATCTCCAGCGTGTTCTTCGGTCTTAACAACGACAAGATCTGGGGCAGCTTCGGCGTCCTGTTCATCTCCGTTGGCGTTACGTACTACTGGGGCGGCGGCATCGAGTTCGGCACCTCGGGCGAGTCGCTGCCAGACGGTCTGATCCATATGATCGTCGAGGACCCCGAGCGTGGTCCTACGCTGATGGTGATCGGTCAAGGCATGCAGACGCTCGCCACCTCGTGGCTGAACAGCGAGCAGGAGTCGCAGGAGATTACGTACCGTACGCTGGAGGATGGCGTCAAAATCGTCGAAAACGGTTCGACCTCCATCGGTATCGGCGGCATCAATGTGACCAATGGCGGTCGGGTGCACCAGATCCCGATGGACGACGTCTCGGGCAATGCAATTATCGAGATGGCTTATGACGGCAAGACGCAGCCTGCTTTCACATTGAAGGATGCGAGCGGCGCCAATCACAAGATCGTCTTTGACAATACGAATACAGTGTCAGGAGCCAATGCCTTCTCGCAAATCATCCCGGCCAAGGATGCCAAGGACGGCGTGGACTCCAGAAAGGTGTATATCGTACTGCCGGAGGAGAAGCTGGCGAGCGGCGGCACTTGGACGCTCACGGCCGATCGGGCCGTCGATACGCGCCTGCTCAATGTGCCAGTGCTTCCGGAGCTGAACGATGTGAAGCTGACCAAAAACGAGAGCGACAGCAAGCTGTTCACCGCCTCCTGGAAGGTGAACAATGCTCAGCCTGGCGATAAAGTTAATCTGTATCTGACACAAGAGCCGGTATCCGCTGGCATCCAGGCAGGCCAGACGGGCGTGCCGGAGGCAAGCGATCCGGGGCTGATGATCGCCAAGGACCTGCCGGTTGCCCAAAACGGCAGCACAACCGGCAAAGTGACAAGCGGCAGCACAACAATCGATGTCTCGCAGGTGACGCTGCTCGGCGGCACCGAGGATATCCGCGGCATGCTGCAGCAAGGCAACTACTATCTGCGAGCCGAGCTCAAGTCGGACAGCGCCTTCGGTACGAAGACGTCGGTCGATCGCTTCGAGATCATCGACCCGCTGGCGCCGCAAGCGGTCAGCGATGTCGTCGTCAAGCCGGCAGGCAACGGCCTGTTCGCCCTCAGCTTCAAGCCAAAGGCGAAGAAAAACGGCCATGGCGCCTTCGAGCACAGCTACATGATCGAAGCGCAGCAAGCGGTGGACGGCAAGCTGGTGCCCTACCCGGCATTCGGCGACATCCTCTTCACCGAAGCGGAGCTCGAACCGTTCTGGAATGCGCAGAGCGGCCAGTACGAGAACATCCTGATCGGCGGCTGGAGCGCGATGACGATCCCTGTCATGGACGACGAACCAGCGAATCCGTCGAATCCGTCGAATCCGTCGAATCAGACTGTTGCTCCTGTTCAACAAAAGGAAAAAATCGTCTATACCGGCCTTGAGGTCGGCAAGGAATATGTGATCGGCGTCAGCAGCGCCACCAAGCCGACTAAGGATGCCGACAAAAACGAGGCGTACCACTTTGCGAACCGGTCGGATGCTGCGAAGAAGCTGCTGCCGATTCCGGCCAAGCCTAGCGTGTGGACGCCGGGTCAGGCCAATGCCGACTTCCAGGAGGTATTGACCAACCAGACCAAGCAGACGATCCAGCTCGTATCGGATCAGAAGGATGTAGAGGTCGAAGCATTCTACGACGACAAGTCGCTCGGCAAGGTCAGCCTGACCAATACAGGCAACGGCAGCGCCGGCTCGATCACGTTTGATCAGCTGACGACCGACGGACCGTATGCGATCGAACTGGTCGCCCGCAACAAAAATACGCGGGACATGAAGGTTACGATGCTCTATCTGACTGTAGATACGATCGCGCCGAAGCTGTTCATCGAGCAGCCGGTGACGGGTGAGCGGACGAGCAATGGCGAGATTCGGATCGTCGGCTCGACGACCAATGACGCCGTCCTCACAGTGAATGGACAACGCATCGAGCTGGCGGCCAATGGCGACTTCGACAGCACCGTAGCGATCAGCGCCAACGATCCCGTCGTCGATCTGAATATCGTCGCCCGCGACGGGGCAGGCAACGAGAATACCGCTATCGTCGGCATTACCAATGACAGCTTCCGAGTACCAACAGCGCTCATCCTCGAGGAGCTGCCAGCCATCAAGCCAGGCGAGAGCCGTACCTTGGTCGCGAAGCTGCGCTACGTGACAGGCAAGCAAGACGGCAAGCCGACCTTCGTCGAGGAGGCGATCCCGACCGCTCAGCTGTCCAATCTCAGCTATGAGGTCGCGCGCGGCGATAGCGTCAAGCTGGACAAAAACGGCAAGATAACGGCGCAAGCGCTGGGTGTCAGTCTGATCGAGGCGGAATACCGGATCTCCGACGAAGTCGTGCTGGAGGCGGCGACGGCAGCGAAGGTCGCCAATCCGAAGCAGACGGCGCTGCGGTCGATCACCGCATCGACGGCAGTCATCCCGGGCAATACGAGTGCGACCCAACTGCTGATCCAGTCGACTGGAGATATGACCGGTCAACAGTTGGTGTACAAGGTGTTCCCGCAGGGCGCGAACGCTGCCGCTCCGAGCTTCGAGCAGAATCTCGGCGAGTGGAAATTCGTCCCGCAGAGCGGCGAAATCACCGTCTCCGACAGTGATCGTATCATCGTCGCAGCGCGTACCTCGCTGGACAAAAAAGCAATGGCCGTATCGACTGTCCTGACGCCGAAGGTGTATAAGGCACCTGTTAACGGTGGCGGCATCGGCGGCGGTGGCGGTGGCGGCGCAGGCG
>NZ_BFBX01000042.1:85673-88130 GCF_003851045.1 Paenibacillus sp. 598K
GGCGGTGGCGGCGCGGGCGTACCGACGAAGCCGGATACCGAGACGCCGGAGACGCCAACCGAGCAGCCGACCGGACCGATCGAGCTGTCTGTAGGCGGACAGAAGGTCGAAGCGACCTGGAACGGCTCCGCTGCATCGCTCCGCATCACGGATGAGATGCTCGGTCAACCGGGCGACCAAGGCGTGATCATCCAGGCGCAGCAAGCGAATATCAAAAACTATACGCTGAAGGTCGACCAGGCTGCGATCCGTCGCACGGTCGAAGCGGGCAGCAAGCTGATCATCGATCTGCCTCTCGCCAGACTCGAGCTCGACCGTAGCCGTCTGGAAGGGCTGAAGGGCGATCTGGAGCTGACGATCCGGGCGACCAATGCTTCGGAACGGACAGCGGAGCAAGAGCTGGCCCGCACAGCGGGCGGCGAAGCGCTCGGCGGCGGAGATGGCGTGTCGATCACTTCGAATCTGCCGGCAACGAGCTGGAGTACGGCGATTCCGACTCGTGTCGTCGTACCGAGCGGTATCCGTAGCAGCGACATCACAGCAGTCGTGCTGCGTGCACCGGACGGCTCCAGCTGGACGACCGTGCCATGGAAGCTGGACGGCACGCAGGTCAATGTCCAACTGACAGGCGAAGGCCAACTGTTCTTCGTCCATAGCAAAGGCGAGTTCCGGGATGTACGCGCCGGCTACTGGGCGCAAGAGAGCATCCAGGACGCAGCCTCCAAGCTGTTCGTCCTCGGCAAGGGCGACGGTCGCTTCGATCCGGGCAGCCAGATCACGCGCGCCGAATACCCGACCATCCTGCTCCGGGTAGCTGGATGGATGAACAAGGACGCGAGCTCGAGCTACACCGACGTGCAGACGAACCAATGGTTCAACCGCAGCGTATCGATCGCCTCGGAGATGGGCATCGTCAACGGCATGGCCGACGGCTCGTACCAGCCGCAGGCGTCGCTGACTCGCGCAGAGGCGATGACGATGGTCGGACGTCTCCTCGCATCGATGAATCTCGGCGCCGAGCTGAGCGATGACGAGGTGAATACAATCCTCTCCGGGTTCGCCGATGAGGCAGATATCCCGCAGTGGGCGCGTCGTCCGGTGGCGCTCAGCGTCAAGAGCGGCATCATCACCGGCGACAACAATCAGGTCAAGCCGACCGAGGTGCTCACTCGAGCCCAGGCGGCAGCGATCGCGATCCGACTCGACCGGTTGATCACAGACTACTAAGTTCTATAGCGGATATACCCACTAGGGCCATCGCGGCTCCGGTGGGTATAGCTGCTCTCGATTCCTATCAGTTTCTATTATTAAGGCGGTGTACTCATGGCTCTCAAGCAGAGAAGCTTATACGTGTTAACAGCTATCCTGGTGTGCGCGCTGCTCGCAACGGGAACCAGCGTCTACATGGCGCGCGCCAACGGAGCAAGCTGGACCACCGTGGCGGATACGTCCTGGTATAATCCGATCTATCCCAGCTATCAGATCGATAGCGAGGAGAAGCTGGCTGGCATAGCCAAGCTGGTCAACGAAGATCCGACGGTCGATGGATTCAGAGGCAAACGACTGGAAATTACCAAGGATCTGAATCTCCAAAACAACGGTACGCATTCCAATCTGATCTGGGAGCCGATCGGCACCGAGGCGCAGCCGTTCCGCGGCTCGCTGACGGCGTATGACGGGCAAACCTTCTCGATCAGCGGCATGACGCTGCCGGACAACGTGCCATATGCCGGTCTCGTCGGCTACATGGAGGCGGGCACGGTAGGCGGGTTCAAGTTCGAAGCGACGGGCTCGATCAACGTGACGAACAACAACCAGCCGATCTATGTCGGCTCTGCTGTCGGCAAGATGACAGGACACAGCATCGTCTACAACATTACGAACCATATCGCCATCTCGGCGACGAGCACCCAGGATGTCTATGCTGGCGGCATCGTCGGCTCCGGCGAGGGCGACATCTCGACCTCGATCAACTACGGCAGCGTGACGGCCCAAGGCGCGAATACGCATGCCGGGGGGATGACGGGCCATATCGGCAGCTATGGCATGAAGATGAAGAAAAATGCCAATCATGCGGCCATTACGACAACTGCCAACAGCGCAAGCGACGCTTATGCAGCCGGTATCGCCGGATATGCGCAAGGCGCGCTTCGTATGGAAGAGGAGAACACGCCGTTCGACAATTCCGGGGCGATCCTCGTCCAGGCGGGCGGCAACAACTACGCGGGCGGCCTGGTCGGCCGTATCGACGGCGAGCTGAATGTGTCGGAGCTGACCTCCGTTACCGCTCAAGTCGAAGTCAATGCGCCAGGCTCAACCAGCAGTTATGTCGGCGGCCTGGTCGGCGCGATCACCGCGCAGCAGCAGGACCGCAGCTATCGCGTCAACTTCCTGCATACGGCGCCGGTCGTCAACAACGGCGGCTCGCAGGTGTATACCGGCGGCATCGCAGGCTAC
>NZ_BFBX01000042.1:88237-88677 GCF_003851045.1 Paenibacillus sp. 598K
CGGCGGCATCGCAGGCTACGTCGCCAGCGATCTGACCTGGCACAATGCGCATACGAATACGATGACGGTCACCGTATCCGGTACCGAGCAAGTGTACACGGGCGGCCTGATCGGCCATATTACCGGCGAGTTGGCCTTCGAAGCCGCTGCCGGCAACTCGGCGGCTCTGGTGGTTACCGGCGAGCCTGACGAAGCCTTTACCGGCGGTATCGTCGGCTATGGCGGTCAGCGTCTGTTGCTGAACAGCGACGCGGCGCAAGCCTATGCCAACAACGGCGAGATTACCGTCCATGGCGGCACCGGCGTCTACACCGGCGGCATCGCCGGCAACCGCGCCTATGCGCGGACCAGCGGCGACCCGAGCAACAATGTAGAGAGCAATGCCGATCTGCATGTGACCGGGGAGCAGAAGCTCTACACGGGCGGCTATATCGGCTGGG
>NZ_BFBX01000042.1:88871-106653 GCF_003851045.1 Paenibacillus sp. 598K
CGGTCAGCACCGGCGGCATCGTCGGTTATGCCGATGAAGCGCAGATCGAGAGCAGCGCCTTCCACGGCGAGTTGACAGCAACCGGCGGAGACGAGGTCTATACCGGCGGCATCGTGGGGAGCCTGCAGAGCGGTACAGTCACGGACTCGCAAGCGCAAGGCGCAGCCGATGCCTTCGCGTCGATCGAGTCGGACGGTACGCTCGGCGGCATCGCAGGCTATGCTGACGGTACGCTCGAGGATGTCAGCAGCCGTCATATCGCGCTGACTGCGACGACGCCAGGCGCGGCAGCGGGCGGCATCGCCGGCTCGGCGCAAGGGACGATCACGGGAGCGGTCGTCGGCGATGAGACGTTCGGCGACTCCAACTCGCTGACGCTTCGCGCCCAAGTGACCGGAGGCGATGGCGCTCACCGCCTGACAGCAGGCGGCATCGTCGGTCATAACGAAACAGCGCTCTCGATTGTCGAGAGCAGCGTCGTCAAGACCGGCTTCCTGACGGTCGACGGCACTAGCAAGTATACGATCGGCGGCATCGCTGGACGTCTCACCTCGGAGGCGTCCGTAGGGACAGCCGAGCAGTCAGTGACGGTCAGTAATGTCACGATCGACCTGCAAGCCGACGACAGCAGCTTCGGCGGCGCAGTCGGCGCCAACCAGGCGCCGCAGCTCTATGTCGATGTGCGTCATCTGACGATCGGCTCGCCCGCAGACGAGGTGCGTTCAGGCGGCATCGTCGGTCTGCAGGAAGGCGCGATCAGCAGCGAGCGCAGCCGCATGGAGTCGCGGCACGTGACGATGACGCTGCAAGGCGCGTCCGTCTACGCCGGCGGCAGCTTCGGCCAGATCTCGGGCGACAGCCCGGCGACGCTCGCCGACGACATCCGGATCACGGCCAGCGGCGCAGACAGCAAGCTGGGCGGCACAGCCGGCGGCGTGACCGGCACACTGACCGACAGCGTCGCCAGCTCGGTCGTCATCACAGCCTCCGGCGAGCGGACCGAGGCAGGCGGCATCGCCGGACGGATCGAATCGTCCGGTCGAGATGCAGCGATCACACGCGCTCATGCCGTAGCAGGGGAGCAAGCGATGATCACCGCTACCGGCGCGCAGTCGCTGCTCGGCGGCATCGTCGGCCACGCGGTGAATGCCAGCATCGTCCAGCCAAAGGCGGACGGCGAGCTGCCGAACTACGTCATCCTTCATGCGCGCGCACCGCAGCAGCAAGCGGGCGGCGTCGCGGGTCGGATCGAGGGCGGCGGCATCGTCGGCGACGGCTTCGCGACGAACCTCGGCAACGTCCTCATCCAGGCCTCCGATGCGGCGACTGATGTGTACGTCGGCGGCGTCGCAGGTTATGTCGATGGCGCCAAGCTCGATCGTCTCGACGGGCGCACGGTCAATCTGACCGTGAGCGGCGTACGGACGACCGTGGGCGGCATGGCAGGCTATAACAAGGGAACGGCTCAAGCGGTCATCTCCAATGTCGCCCTGATTGGCCTTAATGTCCAGGTCAATGCGACAGCGTCTTCCTCGATCGTCGGCGGCTACGTCGGCCTCAATGATGCGCGTACAGGAGATGCTGGTCTGGATCCAGCTATTGCAGTGAGCAGCATCCAGCACAGCCGGGTCATCGGCACGCAGACGCGCGCCGTCTATGTACTGGCTCCAGATACGATCACAGGCGGTATGGTCGGCGAGAACCGCACCCTGATCGCCAACAACAGCATTACCGACAAGATCCCGGTGCTCTCCCGCGACAGCCGCGGCGTCATCGGCGGCCTGGTCGGCGTCAATACATCGGCGGGCACGCTGTACTATACGTACTCCAATGCTACGCTGACGATCGAAGGCGCAGATACGCTCGCTGGCGGTCTGGTCGGCAACAATGCCGGCGTCATCCAGGCATCCTATGTCGATATCGACATCACGAGCAGCGCTTATGGCTCCAATAGCGGCGACGTCTATCTGGGCGGTCTGGTCGGTCGCAACACGGGACAGATCAAGCAATCGCACACCGCGTCGCTCGTCACCGCGACAGGCGTGCACAGCATCGTCGGCGGCCTCGTCGGCGACCATGCGGCGGGCAGCATCACGGACAGCTATGTTGTCAAAAACGTCCGCGCGCAAAACGAATATTCGTATTCGGGCGGTCTGGCTGGCCGTATCGGCAACGGCGAGATCAAGCGCACGTACTCCACGGCGAGAGTGATCGCCGAAAATGGAGCTTATGCCGGCGGCTTCGCCGGTCGATATGATAATGTAAGCAAGGAATTGCTCTACAAAAACTTCTACGTCAAGGACGAAGGCAAGCAGTTCAACAACGATCTGCCGGACTTCGCCGAAGGCAAATACCGCTTCCTCGGCGTACTGGGCGGTCTGAGCACGCTGCAGACCGAGACGCTGCGGGATCGTCAGCTGTTCCCGGGCCTCTCCGGATGGGACTTCGAGACGACCTGGAAATACGCGTCGACGAACGCAGACTACCAGTATCCCGAGCTGTTCCGTACGGCCAATACCGGCGGACAGGAAGGCAACAACGTCAATGCCAATATTAATTGGTATATGAATGACAAAGGGGCCGAAACGTATGTGCTGACGACTGAGGCGGAGCTCGCCGGTCTGGCTGCGCTTGTCAACGGCACTGTGCCGGGCATGGACGCCTTCGACTTCCGCAATCGAATCATCCAGCTGGGCGGCAAGATTGCGATTCAGTCGCAGCAGTGGGTGCCAATCGGCTATGATGAGTCCCATCCGTTCCAGGGCGCCTTCGACGGCGGTCACTATCTGATCGACGGCTTGACCATCGAGCCCGTCCACGCGTACAGCGGTCTGTTCGGCGTCATCGGCGAGCACGGCGCTGTCCGCAACATTACGATGGAGCCTCATGCGGTAGCGGGTCAAAACTACACCGGCGTACTGGCTGGCTTCAACAAAGGCACTGTAAGCTCGGTGAACCTCGAGCTGCTGGACGGCATGACCGTCTCCGGCAAAACAGTAGGCAGCGTCATCGGTAAAAATACCGGTACGTGGAGCGGCCTGAAGATTACGTTCGAAGAGGGCAGCCGGATCGTCGGCGCGCATCCTGAATCGGTCGTCGGCGGCGTCATCGGCGACAACACGGGAGAGCTGCTGCCGCAGCTGTTCGAGATCCGCTCTCTGGACGGCAGCGTTGGCAGCGATGCCGAGCAGCCTGTTATCGGCGGTATCGTCGGTCGTCAGAGCGGCGACATGAGCGGCTTTGCGGTCGCGTTCAAGCCGGAGTACCGAATCTTCTCCGGCGGCGCTCGTCAGACAGTAGGCGGACTGGTCGGCCAATACATGAGCGGTCAGGCGAGCGAGCTGTCCGTCAGCTTCGAGGGCGGTGTCCTTGCTGCGAGCGGCGAGGGTACGATCGTCGGCGGCATCATCGGCCAATCGTATGCCGACAATACACTGTCCCAGATCAAGGTCGAAGCGACAGCTGAAGGCACGCATATGAGCGGTCAAGGCGTGCTCGGCGGAGCGATCGGCGTCAAGGAAGGCAAAGGCGAGGCGGCGTTCGATCTCACGGATGTCACTGTCACTGGCGTGCATATCGCTTCGCTGACAGACAGCACGCACGTTGTCATCGGCGGCATCATCGGTCAGACGACCGATACCGCCGTCAGCGGCGCGGACGCCGAGGTGACGATCACCGGCGAAGCCGAGCGTGTAACGGTTGGCGGCATCGTCGGCGCTGCGCACAACTCGATCTTCTACGACGCGCAGGCGCTGCCTGAATTGACAGTAACCGCGCGTAGCGGCAATAGCGCAGTCGGCGGGATCGCCGGTATCGTCAGCTCCGATCAGCGCGATCGGGAGTTCGACTTTGGCCATTGGGCACCGCTCTACAACGGCCTCTGCGATGCCCGCGTACTGCCGACGACGATCCGCGTCACTGGCCAGGCCAATGAAGCGAATCTCGCGGTCGGCGGTCTGACCGGCCAATTGCTGGATGCTTCGATTACGAACAGCGATTCGCAAGCGAGCTTCCTCGTCCAGGGCGGTCGGACGACCGAGCTGGGCGGCATCGCCGGCTACTCTAGCGGCATCATTGTCAGAGCCAACGCGCATGGCGCGATCGACGTGCCATCGAGCCGTGTATTCCATGTCGGCGGCGTCGTCGGACATGCCGTCGGCGGCGAGCTGCACTATACGAGATGGCAGGGCGAGGCAGATCAAGCGCTGAAGATCGGTACGGCCGTATCCAAGACCGGGCTGCTGCCTGCTACCTTCGCGGGAGGCTTCGTCGGCTCTGCGGATCGCGCAGTGATGACTAACGTCTCCTCGGATATGAAGGTTCGCGTCGAGGACGGCAATCAGGACAACACGATCTTCGCCGGCGGCTTCGCAGGCATGCTGGGCACAGGCGATCCAATCCAGGGGACGATCGATGTAGCGTACGCTACGGGCGACGTCCAGGTGAGCGGACGACTCGGCTCCTATGTCGGAGGCTTCGGCGGCTCTATCAATCATTATGTCATCACGGACAGCTACGCGTCCGGCGACATCGTCAACACCGGCTTCGATACGCGGAGCGGCGGCTTTGCCGGGGCAGTAGAGCCGGGAGCAGAGATCAATGACTCCTATGCGCTGCAGCAGAGCATCCGCACTACCGGTACACGGGGAGCGACTCGCTCGTACAGCGGCGGGTTCGCCGGGTACAACGACGGTCCGCTCGAGCGTGTCCATGCCGGAGCGGTCGCAATCACGGTCGAGGTCACCGGAGCCAATGTGTACAGTGGCGCGATGATCGGCTACAACTTCCGCGACGGCAAGCTGACGGCTTCGACCGTAGACAGCAATGCGGACGTGATCGGACACAATCGCGGCTCGGCGCCGAGCTTCACGCGCCAGCCAGCGCAGCCGCTCGGACCGACCTCGATCTGGACCGATCAGGTCGATACGGACTTCCTGAGCGATCCGGACGAGGGCAAGATCGAGATCCGGACGCCTGGACAACTGTACGGCGCTGTATTGCTGAACAACGACCAGGGATTGAGCTACTACCGGCTCTTCGATCGCGACGCTGTCGCGAAGCTGCCGCTCGTGCATCTCTTCCTGAGCGATAATCTGGACTTCACGAATCTGCCAGCGCCGATGTTCGATACGTTCGCTGGCGAGCTGGACGGCAGAGGCCACACGATCACGGGATTGAAGCTGACAGAGAGCAGCGAAGCTTCGGTAGGCTTCGTCCGTACCCTGGCGGGTACGATCCGTGATCTGCGCTTCGCCTCGGCGACGCTCCAGGCTTCGTCGATCGCTGGCGTGGTCGCCGGCGTCAACGAAGGCGTCATCGAGCAAGTCCAGGTGGACGCGCAGATCAATGGCGCAGGCAGCCATACCGGCGGCATCGTCGGCCGCAATGACGGGACGATCGCCAAGTCGCTGACAACTGGTCGTCTGAACACGACTGCCGACGGGGATAGCGTCGCTGGCGGGATCGCCGGAGAGAACACCGCGTCAGGCGAACTGACGGACGTACTGTCCTACATGGATATCGTCGCCATTAGCGAGCGCGTATCGGCTGGCGGCATCGTCGGTCGCAGCTCCGGGGACATCACGTACGCAGCCTTCACTGGTACGGTACAAGTCGAAGGCGCCGTCTCGGCCTGGGCCGGCGGCATCGCAGGCTACGCGCTGGACGGCACGATCAGCCAGTCGATGGCGAGCGCCAGCACGATCGCCCTCTCCGAGGGACGACTCGTGCCGGGACGCACGTACTTCGGCGGCATCGCCGGTCAGCAGAGCGCCAATGCCGAGCTGACAGGCAATGTATACAACAAACAGCTGCTGAAGCTCGATAGCAGCACCTATGACGCTGACGGGACACGGGTTGGCGGCAATAACGCCAACCAGGCCCTGACCGGCAAGCAACTGACCGGCTCGAGTCTGCCAACTGCGCTTAATGGCGCGCACTGGCAAGCAACAGCAAGTCTGTATCCGCGTCTGCGCGAGCTGCAAGGCGAACCGGAAGCGCTGCTCGGAGCGGCGGCAGTCATCCTGCATGAGCAGGACCTCGTCAGCCGGATCGAGCGCGAGCGCACCGTCTCGCTGTCGTCGCCGGGCATCGCCTGGAGCGCCAAGCGTGCGGAGGCGATCGTCAATGGAGCCAAGGCTACACTCGTGACGACGACGCAGCCGATCGAGCTGACCGCTGCGGCGGGAGGTCTAGAGCGGACGATCCGCATCCAGACGGTAGCGCCGAAGTACGCGACTCAGGCGGTCAAGCCTGCCATGCCGGCGCAGTCGACGATTGTGAACAGTGCGCAGGTGGAGCTCACGACAAGCGAGCCGGGCGGACGGATCTATTACACGACCGATGGCCGCACGCCGAACGAGACGTCGCAGCTGTATACCGTGCCATTCACACTGAACCAGACGACGACTGTCAAGGCGATCACCATCGCCGAGAACAAGGAGTACTCCGAGGTCGCGACCGGCGTCTGGACGAAGCAAAGCACCGGAGGCGGCAATGCAGGCGGCGGAGGCGGTGGTGGCGGAGTGGCTATTCCGACGACACCAGCTCAGCCGAAGCCGGAGCCAGAGCCGGAACAAGAGACTACACCGGCGATCAAAGCTTCGATTGGCAGTCAGTCCACAAGCAGCAACGGCTCGGAGCCGGTGACCGTAGCCAAGAACAGCAAGCTTGCGCTGACCGCTCCGGCAGGTCAGACGATCTATTACACAACAGATGGCAGCAAGCCGACGACGCGCAGCAAGGTGTATCGCGGCGAGCTGATCATCAGCGGCAATATGACCGTCAAGGCGATCACCAGCGGCGACAACACGGTTATGACTTACAGCTTCAAGGTGGAAAATGCGACTTATGATGTTCGGAAGGATGCCGATGAGGTGCGGTACATCGCGCCTTATGCCGACCAGAGCTTCAAGCCGAACCAGGCGATTACCCGCTTCGAGCTGATCGAAGCGCTGGCGCCGCTGCTCGATATGCAGCAGGTTAGCGTCGGCCAGCCGTTCAGTGACGTCAAGTCCCGCGAGGAGGACCTGGTCGGATTTTTCGCCTCGGCGGGCATTATCGAGGGCTATCCGAACGGCACGTTCGGCAGCGACCGTGGCTTGACGAGAGCGGAGTTCGTCGTCGTGCTCTCGCGGGTGCTGCATCTGGAGACCGACGCGGCTGTCCAGAGCAGTCTGAGCGATGTGCGCGGCCACTGGGCGGAATCGTATGTCGGCGCCTTCACGGATCGCGGACTGATCCAAGGCTTCCCGGACGGCACGTTCCGTCCACAGGAGCTCGTCACCCGCGCTCAAGCCGTCACGGTCATCAACCGTATGGTTGGCACGCGGCTGGACGCCGATCACACGCCGCTGACCGACGTCAAGCCGGGCCATTGGGCCTATGATGCGATTATGTCGGCGATCAAGTAATACACGCAAGGAAAGAGGAGAGGCACAAATGAAAAGCAAATGGGCGGCAGCTTGGCTGCTGCTCCTGCTGCTGGCAGGCACAGGGGTTGCGATCGGGGGCATCGAGGCGGATACGCAGGCGGAATATCGCGCGGAGGACATCTATGCCCGGACACATCAAGCGATGTTCTATGTGCGTGTGCTGAACGAGGACCAAACCGTCAAATCGGTGGGCAGCGGCGCGATCATCGCAGCCGACGGCACGGCGTCCACCGCCTATCATGTCGTCAAGGACGCGACCCGCATCGAGGCGGTCCTCAGCGATGGCCGAACGGTTGGCCCTGTGCAGGTGTTGGACTACGACGAGCGTACCGATGCGGCGATCATCAAGCTGCCTGCGCCGGGAGCCAAGGATCCGGCCTACAGCGTACTGGAGGTCCGGGAGCCGTCTCTCCAGCATGGCGAGCGTATCTTCGCGATGGGCTATCCGCTCAAGGAGACGCCGATCATCACGGAAGGCATCGTCAACCATCCGACAGCGACCATCAACGGTCGGAGTCGTATCCTGGTCTCCTCGGAGATCGTCAGCGGCATGTCGGGCGGTCCCTTGCTCGATGAGCAGGGACGGCTCGCAGGGGTCATCTCGGGCTCCTTGCGGACGATGAACAACATTCATCTGGGCATCTCTATGGAAGACTTGAAGGCGCTGAAGCCATTCAGGCGCTAATTCACAACTGATTAAGTTAAGGCTGTTCATTGGGCGTGGAAGGGAGGAGGGGAGCGGTTTGATCAAAGCGTATTTGTTGGATGCCAATGAACGGGATATAAAGCATCTGGCCCAGCTATTGGGCCTGATCGGCGGCATATCCGTCATCGGCAAAAGTACTCATCCATTCGATGTGATCAAGAGTGTCGGTCTCCTTCAACCGGACGTCCTGTTCCTTGATGTGCAGCTCCCCGGCATGCAGGGCCTGATCGTCGCCGAGCAGGTGAGGGAGCAGTACCCTGCGGTGCAGATCGTAGTAGTGACGGAGAGCAAAAACTACGCGCTCTGGGCGTTTGATCAGCAGATGGTGGACTATGTGCTCAAGCCTTTCGATCAGGTACGACTGAAGCAAGCGATGCAACGTCTAAGAGCCCGCCTGAGCATAAAGGGGTCATAATGGTCCTAAAGGGGCCATAAAAGGGTAACAAAATAATAAAAAACTTCGTCGATACCGCGAAAGCTTGCGGATATCGACGAAGTTTTTTTGTGCAGAAAATTATGATTTTTAACGCTCGCCACGAGAGCGTTAGGCTGATTTGTCTTACTTTCTTCCTTTTTCCACGATTTTCTTCTCTTCCTTGACAACCTTTTCTTCCTTGGTCGTAATCGGGCTGTTGGCCTCAAGCTTGCCGCTCAGGAACCAGGAGATCGTAGCGATGGCGACCAGCACAACCCAGAAGAAGATTTTCCATGTCGCCGACTCGATGAAGTGCTTGTCGATGACATTGATATCCGGATGCGCGAGCGTGTACATCGCGAGCTTGACGCCAACCCAGCCGACGATCAGGAAGGCGGCAGTCTCCAGACTCGGGCGTTGCTTGAGCAAGGAGACGAAGTAGGTGGCTGCGAACCGCATAATGACGATCCCGATCAAGCCGCCAGCCAGGATGACGGCGAACTGACCGCCGTCCAGACCGCCGATCGTCGGCAGCGTGGTCGCTGGCAGCGTAACGGCCAGCGCTACCGCCGCGAGGATCGAGTCGACCGCAAAGGCCAAATCCGCAAGTTCAACCTTAACGACAGTCATCCAGAAGCCGGATTCCTTCTTCGGCTTGGCATCGTCCGACTTGGAGGACATAAAAAACTTCTTGACGATATGGTTGATCGAGATGTACAGCAAGTAAAGCGCGCCGACGGCCTGAACCTGCCAGACATCGACCAGGAACGAGATCAGGAACAATGCACCGAAGCGCAGCACGAATGCGCCGGCAAGACCGTAAAACAGCGCCTTTTTGCGCTTGTCGTCCGGCAAATGCTTGACCATGACCGCCATGACCAGCGCGTTGTCCGCTGCCAGGATTCCCTCAAGGGCAATCAACACCAGCAATACCCAACCGTACTCCAACAACAATCCTGCGTCCATAAAATTCCTCCTGTGGGGGCTTGTATTTTCTTCATCCCGTAGTCGGCTCAGGACATAAAAAAGACCTCTGCCGACTATGGCAAAGGTCTTGCTGAGCATGAGATAAAAAACAAGCGATTCATGCCAACAAAGCCGATGGATGGTGCGCATCCATGAACTGACGACTTTGTTTCCGGGTAAACCCGGACGCTACTCCCCTTTGAGGAAGAATATTCGATTGGTTTTATTTTAATCTGCCCAGGAGGGTTTGTCAAGCTGATTAAGTTGGTGATGCAAACTACCGTCATCCTTCGAGAGGACGATTACCTTTACTGACCAACAGGTAGCCGGCAAATACGTCGCGCGCCTCGTCAGGCAACGATTGATACCATCGGCGCATCCACTCTTTGACGGGTTGGGCGCCGCCGATAAAGTCGAGAAAATCGAGACTGTTCTCAAAGCCGATGTGGTATTCTGGCAGCAGCTCGAGACCGCTAGCTGCGAACACCTCTTGCAGCGACCAGACCGGATGCTCGGTTCCGTACATCCAGGTCCCTTGCTGTTCGGCGGCAAATTTGCCTACCAGGTACGGCAGAGAGCGTGCAGACGGAGTGAGTACGAGCACGGTGCCGCCAGGCTTGGTCAAACGTTTCATCTCTTTCAGAATAGCGATTTGTTGGTCCTTATCGAAGTGCTCCAGCACGCCGGAGTTCCACACGATATCCAGCTCGCCGTCAGGCAGATTGATATTGCGTATATCGGAGAGGATGAAGCGGCCGCTTTGCTGTTGGCTTTGGAACAGACGCTGACTGTTGGAGATGGCTCCCGCCGAGTAATCGACTAGCGTCACCTCAGCCCCATCAGCAGCCAGACGCAGCGAGATGCGACCTGTGCCCGAGCCGGCCTCGAGCAAGGTCGCTGGGCGATCCGCTGGCAGCAGCTTCAGGATTTCATTATAGATCGTATCGCTCAGCGGGTCCCACTGATGGCCGCCGCCCGTCTCCTTATTGCTCCACAACTGATCCCACACTTGTTTTTGTTGTTCTTCCTGATTCATGCGTCCAGTCCTTTCTGTGATGACATGTATTTTTGAGCTAGACCAAGAAAGGTAGCAGGCCGATCGTGCACGCGGGCGAGCTCGCGCAATCCCTGGATCCCGTACTGGGCGACCAGACCCACCTCATTGCGAGCAAAATCATCGAGTTTGTCTGGCATGGACATGCGTTGTGCGAGTGTGGCGTGATATACCCAGCTCTGCAAGCAGATCTGTGGTCTCCAGCGTTGACGCGTGCCTATATAGTATGAATAGCCAACCAGCAGGCTGTCATCTTCAAAGCCTTGCTTGCCCTTGAGCAGGCGGATATCGTAGCCGCCGATCGCACGCAATGCTTCGTTATGGTGTATAACGGGATGGACGAAGCCGTAAACTACGCCCTCCCTCGACAATGTGGGGAGCAGCTCCAGCCACCCTTCCATATCTGCGGGGACCGTGATCTGCTCCTCCAACGGTTGCATCACCCCGCCAGCCGTGACGATTCCTGGGCTGATCATCGGCTCTTGCGACGTCTCCAGGTAACGGAGCAGCGGCGCGTACCAGTGTGCCGGGAAGATCATGTCGACATGGATTTCGGAGGTCCAGGCTGTCTGCGGCAGCTCGCGCCATATGTATTCGAAGCAAGCTTGCCTCGCCTGGGCGATCCCGATGTTGTGCCCGTCGCCGAGGATGTGAGCATCGACGCCCCATTGTGATGTCAATTGTTGCAGATCCTCGTTTGCAAGACAGCCTTGATTATAGATGATGACGCTGCGCTCTGGCGACAATGCGAGCGAGCGCAGGCAATTCTCAGTCATGGCAAGATCTACGGACATCGATTCTTGGCGGAGGAGAAGCGGTAGTGTATGGATTAGCCGGCCCTCAGTGTTGATGGCTCCAGTCATCGTCATTCCTCCCATTCTATAAGACGGGGCTCTTCATCCAGTATCGATGCGTACTGCTCCTGCGAGCCATATTTGGCTTCAGGGTCCAGCGTCTGATAGCGTTCCAGCTTGCGTTGCCGATCTTGCGGGTCTGCCCATCCGAAGTGCTTGATCCGCAGCTCGGACACCGCATGCGGGAGCTCAAACACATTATCCGGGAAACGTCCGCAGTGCTGAGCGGTTTCCTTCCAGTGATATTCCAATCCCGGTCGATAACGGAGCAAGAACGGCCGATAGACGCGATGAGCCTGCCAGTAACCATCCTCCCTGTAATGTGTTTCATTCCAGAAATCGTAGAGGCGGAAGCAAAACAAATCAACTTCGGTTTGAGCGGTCAGACTGTGAATTTCGGCTGCAAAACGCGCTTCCAGCTGTTCGTCGGCGTCGAGGTTGAGAATCCATTCTGGCGATGCCTTGATCGTCTCTTCCCACTGCTGCTTGCGCAGCAGTACTTCATTGCTGAACCTCGGGACGGCATTGTGGATGATCCTTATCGGGATGCCGCCGAGTACGCGTAAGCAGATATCCACTGTCCGGTCGGTACTGCCATCGTCGATGATGACTGCCTGATCGATGTAGGGACGATGAGAGAGCAGGATCGCTTCGAGATAGCGGTGCTCTTCATTGTGGACGACCATCGACAAGGTGATCCCTGTCTTGGCAGGCTGGCGCTCTGTCGACACTTGAGCCATAGAGGGGGGCTTGGCAGCGAGCTGCGCCCGCTGGACGATCCGGGTCAAAAAATCGTCGGCAGCGGGCTTGTCGGTATCCCGGTATATATGAAAGGCGGGATAATGCGTGTCGACATACATCGGAATGCCAAGCGCCGCCGCTCGAACGCAGAAATGCCGATCCTCGCCCCAAAAGGTGAGATTGGGGATGGCGGCGAAGGATACGCCCTTGTGCAGCGCATCACTGCGGATGAGCGTACATGCGCCAAGGCCGCCGACCTGATAAAGTCCCGGCGATCGCATCTTCTCAAGGAAATTGAAGGTGCGTACAGCCTTCTCCTCTTCTGTCAGCGATTCTCCGCGAGCTTGCTCCCACTGACTGTATTCATTCAGCATCCACACCTGCGGCTGGGCCATCGCATCCGGCTGCCATCGCGTCCAGAAGATCTCGGCTACGATCGGCTGATCGGCCTTGATGAGATGCAGCAACGTCTCGGGCTCCAGCAGCAGATCGGAATCCACGAGGAACACATAGTCGCAGCCCATATCGCGGGCTTGCTCCAGGATCTGGTCCTTAAATGCGGCTACCTTCCACACGAGGTGGTCGTTCCAATAATGGGTATTCTCATCCCGATGGTATATGTCTTGGGCGGCTGCATACTGAATAAAGGTCTGGGGTTCCTGATGGACGAAATGCTGTAGGAGCATTCGAGAGAGAGGATCGTCATTATCGTCAATAAACATAAACGAGATATTCAGGTCGCCGCGCTCCAGCAGTCTGAGCGAGCGTAAAAATCGCTCTAGAATATCGGGAGATTGTCGGATCGGACTTGCAATCAAGACACGAGCAGTGGAGTTAGTGCTCATCTCGTATGGCCTCCTTGGTCGTTGTAGCCGATACCGTTGTCAGACGAGTGGCAAGATACTTGCGGTTGGCGAGCATCCGGGTATCCGAAGGTCTGTACAAGAGCGCCTGTTCGTTATGTTCATGGGCCAGGTCGTATTGGCCCAGCCGGTCGTAACAGACGCAGAGCTGCAGGTGGGGGAGCCAGGTGGAGCAGGCTGGATTGGCGAAGCCCCAGGTGTCTGGCTGGGGAAGCTGCGTAGCGAATCGATACCAGGCGACGGCAGCTGACGCATCGTCTTGCTCCAGGTAGTGATAGCCGATCCGGCAGCAAGCCTCGGCTCGAGGCGAGCCGTACTGGAAGCTGCGGAGCGCAGCTTCGAGGGCAAGCTTGCGATTGCCGACCTCAAGATAACAGTCAGCCAGCTTGCCGCAAGCCGTAATCTCGTCTTCGACCCAGCCTTCGCCGCTATTGAGGAACTGTTCGTACATTCGCGAAGCCTCGACATAACGGCGATGGTCCTTCAGTTCGTTGGCGTAATAGTACAGATCCCTAGCATTGAAGCGTTCCCCGGCTGCTTGGCGTTTTTCATAAATTCGCAGATTGCGATCGGAATCGCCATCCTCGGCGCCGGGGGCGTGGGTGACGGCGATGTCGCTGCTGATGATATGTCCGCCGACCTCCAGGTATTCGTGAACCGGGCCGATCCAGCGGAATCCTCGACTCCGTTTGACCAGTCGATTGCGCCGCAGGCTGAAGCTGACGTTGCCGAACTCATCGGTGCTCAGATTATAGAGCATGGACACCGAGTCTACCTCGGGATCAAGAGACGACTTGAGCTCCAGCAGTTTTTGCTGATCCTGCTGGAGGAGGATGTCGTCGGCATCGAGCCACAGGATGTAAGGCTGCGATGCCTGGGCAAAGGCGTAGTTGCGGGCGGCTGCAAAATCGTCGATCCAATCGAAGTGAAAGATGCGATCGGTGAACTGCCGGGCGATTTCAACCGTCCGATCCGTCGAGCCGGTGTCGACGATGACGATCTCGTCGGCAACTGCGCCGACAGACTCCAGACATCTTGCGAGCACGGCCTCCTCGTTTTTGACAATCATACACAGGCTTATTGAGATCAAGCGAACCTCCTCCATAAACATCGGGATAAGTGAGCTATTGCAACTATATTCTCGGGGCAAGCTCTGCATGAATAGAAGGGCAGGCTGTAAGGAAAATAATGTCGATCGAGCTTGTCATCTAGGAATAACGCTTTTTGGATTCAAATAGGCTAAATGTGAAGAATATCCATAATCTTGTCGTCTGTCCTGCTGACAGGCCACAAGAGGCAGTTGTCTAGAAGGAGGTGTGAATGAGCGAATGAGTATGCCTACGATTCCTGAAGAAAATTTCAGACCGAGCAAAAATGAGGTCGTCATCGATCTATTGAAGTCCATTGCAATGGAGGAGACGGCGATTTCGCATTTGTTAAATGCAGAAGCCGAAAAAATCCAGGCTTTTGCAGGCAAAGACCTTGACTTTCCCAGTTGTCCTTCGAATGAATTCATCCTTAAGTTTAACGGGCAAACGACCAAGCTGATCGATATTATCGTCATGAAGGAGTGGCTGCTGCTACGGAAGATGGAAAGTGCCATCGAGTATTATCACATCGAGGGTCATGACGAAGGTTGTGATTGCGAGGAGTGAGCAAAACGGGATGATAGAAGCTAACGATTGTCTGGAAACAGATATACTGGAAGCGTTGGAGCAGGTACAACTGGCCTATAAACGGTATCTGGAATCGTATGAAAGGCTGGCGAAAAGTAGCGGCAAAAGAGGGCTGTGGCGTCCCGGCGGGCAGGTCCGACTACGTGCGATGAAACAGTATGCAGAAGTGTTAGATAATAAAATCGAGCTGGCGCTGGGGCCAAAAGCGGCACGGGATCGACTAGGCTACATTCTGGAAAAGCGCAAGTACGATAAACGTATGAAATGGATTCGGGAAACGATCGAACGAATCCATACGCTTCAGTCGGCGCAAGCGAATAGGCCGAAGGGGCGAGTTGGCGGCCCCGTGCCCAAAAAGCATCCTGTGCAGCGTCCGCCTATTCACGTTGAGTCACCGCTGCCGCAAGCGCGCAGTAAGGTGGCGCAGCCTGCGCATATTGAACGTCAGGCTGCAAGTCAGCCCAAGAAGAATGTCAACGCTGATCATCCGGTCATCCGACTGCAGGTTCCGGCACTCCCGGCCAACTCGCAGCGAGTCGCTCCGACCGCAGTCGTGAAAAGCAAGACTGCTACGACGGTCAAGACCCCACCGAACCCACCGACACGTCTGCAAACACCAAAGCCGAGCCCTCCCCGAAAACAAATCGATTCGACTGCGTCTGTTCGCTCGTCACCTGTAGGCGCGAATGCAGATTTTCCGGCATTGACGTTGTCCAGCAATCTGATACCGAGATTAGACGCTTCCGAGAAGAAACGAGTCGCGACAAGCGTTGCCCCTGTCCGTACGAAGCCTTTGCTGCTCAAGCCGACCCCCAAATCTGGCAAGCGCGGCGACAGTCCGCGTCAGGCATAGAGGGGGAAATATACAAGGAGGTGAACGATATTAGCACCAAACTGTCACTGTGCATGATTGTTCGAGATGAGGCTGAAACGTTGGAGCGTTGCCTGGCTAGCGCAGCGCCTTTTGTCGATGAGATTGTTATCGTCGATACCGGGTCAGCTGATCGAACACTGGCGATTGCCGAGAGTTACGGAGCTATAATTATCCATCACCGCTGGCAGGAGGATTTCGCCCAGGCACGCAATGTTGGTCTGGAGCATGCCACGGGCGACTGGGTGTTGTGGTTGGACGCAGATGAAGAGTTGGAGGCTGCAGATGGTGAGGCGATGCGCGAGAGCCTGGCAACGGAAAAAGGCCCGCTGCTTCTAGTGGAGCTGATTAATTATTATGGCGCGGATCCGCCAGATCCGTTGCGCTGCCATATTCTAGCTCATCATCGTCTCTTTCGCAACGGTATTGGACTGAGATTCGTGAACCCCATTCATGAGCAGTTGAACGTGAACGAGGTTATCACATCGCTCGAACCGCCACCTACGATTAAGGCTCGTATTTATCATTATGGGTATATGGATGACATTAGACTAGCCAAGGATAAATCCGGGCGTAATATTCGTATGCTTCAAGAGCAAAAAAAGCTGCCTGACTATAGCCCATGGATCGACTATCATCTGGCCAGCGAATGGCTGACTGCTGCAAAATACGACGAAGCGATCAAGGATATCAATCTAGCCATTACGCGCTTTCTCCAAATTGGCCAGCTCCCGCCATCGCTTGTCTACAAGTTGAAATATGCCGCTCTTCTTGAGTCTGGGCATGCCTACCTGATGTGGCCTGCCATCGATAAGGCGATTCAACTCTATCCAGACTATGTCGATCTCCGCTTCTATCAAGGAATTGCTCTGCTGCTGCGCGGTAATTTGCGAGAGGCCGAGAATAGCTTTAACCAGTGCTTGGCGATGGGCGAGACCTGTACAACTCATTTGACAATGAAGGGAGCAGGAAGTTTTCTGGCTTATTTCTACAGGGGAGAATGTCGCAGGTTGAGCGGAAGGCTGGACCTGGCGCAAGAGGACTATAAAGAAACATTGAAGCAAAATCCCCAATTTGTAGAAGCTGAACAAGCCAAACTCAAGTTGGAGACTGGCAGAAAAGGGAGCGAAGTGAATGTCACAGGCTCACATACCTAATATAACGCCGACCATCTCGGTAACGATGGAGCAGAGTGCGACGATGCTGTTATCTTCTATTGCATTGGAAGAGATGGCTCTGGCACACCTCATGAATGCGGAGGCTGAGAAGATTCAGTATGTCCTCGGAACTTTAAATTCAAAATCAACGCCGCCCGCTTCCGTATCCGTCAATCAATTGCTGGAGGTGAACAAAACCGTACGGCTGACGCTGCAAGATGTCGTGATGAAGGAGGTGTTGCTGCAGCTGAAATTCTCTAATGTGCTGGACCTGATAGAAAAAAAGAGCATAACAAGGTAAAAGTGGAATTAAGTAACCAAATAGGATTGAGATCATAAATTATATCATTGGTCATGAGATCAATTCCATTTTTGAGACTTGGGAGGTATGTCAATGTCGCAGTCAAACATCCCCAATATTACGCCTGTAATTACCATCACAAGAGAAGACGCTGTTAATCTGATGCTGTCGTCTATTGCGTTGGAGGAATTGGGGTTAAGTCACATCATCAATGCGGAGGGAGAAAAGCTCCAGTATGTTCTCGGAACGTTGCCTGGCCTGACAGGACCGTCGGCTTCAATCAGCGACATCTTGAGTGTCAATGCAAGCGTGAGGGATACAATCCGCGAGCTGACTCGAAGTGAATGGATATTGTCCAACAAGCTGGACAGTGTCTTGTCAACACCGATATCGATCGGTCCGACTGGAGCGACCGGTCCGACAGGACCGTCCGGAGGGCCCCCCGGGGCGACCGGGGCGACGGGTCCTGCTGGCCCAACAGGTCCTACAGGAGCAACGGGAGTCGCCGGTATTACAGGAGCAACCGGTCCGGCAGGTCCGACGGGAACTTTTGATCCAGGCACCGTATTATTTAATGTATTCGGTCCGACCGGATCAGCAACTGTAGCAGTTGGAGAGGATCTGAATTTCCTTTCCACGACACTTGATATCGTAGTGACGCCTGGATCGGCTAACGTCTCAATCGAAAGTCGTTCGGTAACTGGCCCGACCGGTGTTGCAGGAGCGACCGGAGCAACGGGAGCCG
>NZ_BFBX01000042.1:106868-109116 GCF_003851045.1 Paenibacillus sp. 598K
ACAGGAGTAACAGGAGCAACAGGAGCAACAGGAGTAACAGGAGCAACCGGAGCAACCGGAGCAACGGGTGTGACAGGTATTACGGGCGTAACTGGTCCGACTGGAGTTGGATCTATTCTCTCGTTTGACAGTGGCAGCTACGTAATTCCGGGTGTGCCGCCGGCACTGACTGTCAATTCTGTTATTGGCGGGCTGGCCAACACACAAATCATCATTGGCGATGCGATGTGGGGACCTCAGGTTGGAGCGCTTGGCATAGCACTTACGCTGGATCCTCTGGGTATACCGCCATGGCCGAGGATCGTGACCAGAGGTGGAAGGATTACCGAGTGGACCGTTTCGTTTGAATCTATAGCGGCTGCAGGTGTTTCGATAGGAACAGCCGCCACAATGCAGGCAGAAATCCTTTATGCGCCTGCTCTCCCAGCCACACCTTTTAATATAAGCTCGATAACCTTGAACCCGATTGCTACGATTAATATCGGAACAATCCCGATCGTAGGCGCATTCCAAGCTTATACCGGTACTCAAATTCTTCCTACGCCTTTTACAGTCAATGCCGGAGACTATCTGTTAGTGCGTTTTGCTGTAAACTCTCTTCTGATAGCATCTGTAAATGGCTTCCATGCACAAGCTAGTCTTACGTTTAATTAATCCCTGCCTCAACAGTTGTAAATTACAGGTGCCGTGGCGAAAGCTATGGCGCCTGTTTTTCAATGACTAAAATGCATCATAAATTTTAGTGGTGAAATGTAAAATCTACTGTGATACTATAAAAACATCTGCAAATATGAAAGCGTTAACAAAAAAAGTCGGCCATTGCAAGGGGGGAGACGGGTGCAGCTCAAAAAACAGTCATTCACCCGAAATAAAAAAGTATTCGGCAAGTTTTTGTTATCGTACGTTTTGGTGCTGTTGTTCCCACTATTAATCGGCATCTATGCATATCAGCAGACGGTGCATATCGTGCGGGAGGACGCTGTCGAGCTGAACCGGACGGTGCTAGAGAACAGCAAGCAGAGCCTGAACAATCTGTTCGCTGAAATTCGCGACGTCGTGTCGGTCATCTCGCTCGACAAGGATCTGCAAGCGCTTATCCTGCGAGCGGATGCGGAATGGACGCCGGAGTCGCTCTACCAGTTCTCGCTGCAGCGCAACGAGCTGTACAAGTTGTCCACGAACAATTATTTCTCCGACTTGTTCGTCTACCTGCGCAAGAGCGAGACGCTGATCGCCAGCGACCATATCGCCAGACTGTACGAGCATCCGATGCGCATCGGCGATCAGTCGTTCGGCGAATGGCTGGAGGGCATAGTGACGCGGGAAGAGGTGAACCGTTACCATCGGCTGGAGAATGTGACGAACGGCAAAACGATAGGCAACTACATCGCTTATGTGAGCGGGCTGCCCGAAGG
Organism: Paenibacillus sp. 598K; assembly: GCF_003851045.1. Taxonomy (GTDB): domain Bacteria; phylum Bacillota; class Bacilli; order Paenibacillales; family Paenibacillaceae; genus Paenibacillus_D. The sequence goes on from NZ_BFBX01000042.1 coordinate 108,284, forward strand.
GCATCGGACGCACATCGACGGAGCGGCCGTCATCCTCATTCGGGAGCAATCGGTCGTCCGACTGTTCGACCGGCTGGCGGAAGATGATGGGTCGTTCGCTTACATCCTGGATGAGAATGAACGACTCATCGCGTCGACGCTAAGCGGCGAGCCGCCAATCGGAGTCGCTCAGCTCGATGCAGAATCTCGCCCAGGCTACCAGGTGTATAAGATCGCAGGCAAGGATACGATGGTCAGCCATACCCGCTCCGCCTACAATGGCTGGACGTACGTCTCCGGATTGCCGGAGGCTGGCGTATTCGCTAAAGCCGAGTACATCAAACGGATTAACTACAGCATTCTTGGCCTGGCGCTGTTGATCGGCTGTCTGGCCGCTCTGCTGCTGGCGTACCGCAACAGCAAGCCGGTGCAGGAGCTGTTGGAGTCGCTGCGCGAGTTGACTGTTAGGATGGACGAGCAGCTGCCGACGCTTCGGGCTGCGTTCCTGGAGCGTCTGCTCAAGACGGGGTTCAATCATGAAGGCGATATGCGCAGACATCTGCAGCAAGCGCGGCTGAAGCTGCCGGAGCAGCCCTATGTGGTCGCGCTGCTGCGGATGTATCCAGATTCGGCAGAGGCGCTGTTGCCCCTGGAATCGTGGAACGGCAGAGTTGCGATCCAGCCGCTGCTGCATGAGTCCGAGCGTGACTGGCTGCTCCATGAGCTGGCTCATGCGACTGTCGCCCTGATCATCCCCCTGGAGCCAGGGGCGGCTGAGCCGCAGCTGGATAGAGTCGCTGCCCGCCTGCAGGAGCTGCAGGAGCTGCTGCTGCAGACACGGCAGGCGGCAGCCC
>NZ_BFBX01000042.1:109148-138413 GCF_003851045.1 Paenibacillus sp. 598K
GGCAGCCAATGCCGGACTCGGTCAGGTGGCATCGTCGCCGCTTGAGGTGTGGCGCTCGTATAATGAAGCGAGACAAGCGCTCGATGTGCTCGATGCCGAGCTTACCGGCCATGTATCCCGCTATGATACGCTCGCCCGCCAATCCTCGCATTATTATTATCCGATCGATCTGGAGCTGAAGCTGACCAATACGGTACGAGCCGGCGATGTCGACGGGCTGGAGCGGCTGTTCGATCATATCGAGGTGGAGAACTTCGTCCATCGCCAGCTCAGCCCATGGCGGAAGATGCAGCTGCTCCAGGAGCTCCAGGGCACCTTGCACAAGCTGTCGGAGCAGCTCTCGCACCTGCCTGTCGTGGACTCGGGGAATCCGGCGCTCGGCGACTCGGGCGACGGCGATCGTCCGGTTCAGGATATGAATGGCATCCGCTCGATGCTGCGCGCGTTGTGCGAGCAGATCGGCCAACAAAAGTCCAATCGCCATCGCAAGCTGTTCGAGGACATTCGCACGACGATCGCCAAGCGCTATCGGGACAGCAGCCTTAGTCTTTGCCAGATCGCTACGGAGCAAAAACAGACCGAAAGCTATGTCTCGACATTGTTCAAGGAACAGATGGGCATCACCTTCTCCGACTATGTGGAGCAGCTGCGACTTGACGAAGCCTGCCGTTTGCTGCGAGAGACAGAGCTTCCGATCGTCGAGATTGCAGAGCAGGTCGGGTACAATAGCGACAAGTCGTTTCGCCGGGCGTTCAAGCGCGCGCATGGCATTCAGCCGACCTCGTTTCGCAAAGCACCGGAAGCCCAGACGGACATTTGACCGGGCGACCGCGTCATACCGTGTTCCGTTCGCCAGAGTTGCGAGCGGAACACGTTTTTTTGTTCTATGCCAAGGAAAGTATGCATCAGAAATGATGGGCGTTCAGGCGCGGCAACGCATACAGGACGCGGTTTCCCGCCGATCTGAGCGCAAGGTGTGCCTGCCATGAACTGTTCCTTTACGCCAGAGCGCAATTCGGGGTATCGTGGGGTTGTTGATAGCGCTATCAAAATGTGAAAGGGGCGTGAGACCATGCAAGAGGCGACTGCCGGGACAAAATCCACGACACGCCCACGGATGCGGGAGCGTCTTGCCGAGGCGCGCATACGCGGCAAAAAGCAGAAGGTGCTGCTGCTGCTTCTGCTTCCGGCCATCCTGTACTTTATTGTATTCAACTATATCCCGATGTACGGCGTGCTGATCGCCTTCAAAAACTTCCGCATGCAAGAGGGGCAAAACTTTATTGTCACCGTTCTCACCTCGCCGTGGGCTGGACAGCTTGGCCTCGATCATTTCAAGAACTTTGTGAACGGGCCGTATTTTTGGAATTTGCTGCGCAATACGTTTTTACTCGGCTGCTATTCCTTGCTGTTCGGCTTTCCGATCCCGATCCTGTTCGCGCTATTGCTCAATGAGGTGCGAGTGCGGTTCTACAAAAGCTTCGTACAGACGGTCAGCTACCTGCCGTACTTCCTGTCCATCGTCGCCGTCATCGGCATGCTGAAGATGGTGCTCAGTCCGAGCACCGGCGTCGTCAATCTGCTGCTGTCGAAGCTCGGGCTCGAGCCGATCTACTTTTTTGCGATGCCCGAATGGTTCCGCTTCCTGTTCGTCAGCTCCGGTATCTGGACCAGCATGGGGATGGGCGCGGTCATCTACCTAGCGGCGCTGTCGAAGGTCGATACGGAGCAATATGAATCCGCTGTCATCGACGGCGCGTCGCGTCTGCGGCAGATGTGGCACATCACGCTGCCGGCGATCAAGCCGGTCGTCGTCATCACGCTGATCCTCAATATGTCCGGCGTGCTGAGCGTCGGCGCGGAGAAGATCATCCTCATGTACAACTCGCTGACGTACGAGACGGCCGATGTATTCTCCACCTTCGTGTTCCGCAGGGGGTTGATCGAGCTTGACTTCAGCTTCGGCGCAGCGGTCGACCTGTTCAATGCGGCAGTCAACATCCTGTTCCTGGTGACTGCCAACTACATCGCGCGAAAGGTGGCTGACGAGAGCTTATGGTAAAGGATACATCGCTTGGCTCGCGGGTGCTTGACGGCATCGTTCATATCGTCATGGTCCTCGTCGTCCTGATCACGCTGCTGCCGATCCTGCATGTCATCGCGATCTCGCTTAGCTCGCCGGAGGAGATCGTGCGCGGCCGGGTCGGCCTGCTGCCGAGCCAGTTCAGCCTGGGGGCATATCGGACCATTCTGTTCGAGAATGTGCACATTCCGCGCTCCTTTTGGAACTCGATCATTATCACGACGGTTGGCACAGTGCTCAACGTTGTCTTTACGACGGCGGCAGCTTATGTGCTGTCGAAGCGCGATCTGCTGTTCCGACCGTTTTTTATGACAATCTGCATCCTGCCGATGTTTTTCACCGGCGGCATCATCCCGCAGTTCCTGCTCGTGCAGTCGCTTGGTCTGATGAATACGATCTGGGCGGTGACCGTGCCGGTGCTGATCAGCTCCTGGTGGCTCATCATCATGATTTCGTTTTTCAAAAACTTCCCGGTTGAAATCGAGGAGGCCGCCAAGCTGGACGGCTGCGGCGATCTGCAGACGCTGATTCGCATCGTGCTGCCGCTGTCGACCGCCGGGGTGGCGACGATCGCCTTGTTTTACGCCGTCTCGCACTGGAACTCGTATTTCTCGGCGATGCTCTACCTGCGCAACTACGATAGCTATCCGCTGCAGTTGATCCTGCGGGAGATCGTGCTGCAGAGCACGCTCGCCGATCAGTTGGCCTCGCAGGGCAACGCGGCGCTCGCTGAGGATATGAGCTCCAATCTGACGCCGGAGAGCGTCCAGTACGCGACGCTCGTCATCTCGATTGTGCCGATGCTGATCATATATCCGTTCATCCAGAAGTACTTTGTCCGCGGCATCATGATCGGCTCGCTAAAGGGCTGAATCTCGCACCGTCTTATGCGCCGAAGAGGCGCCGAATTGAATGTCACCATCGAGAGGGGGAATGCGGCGGCGGCGTCCGCACCAAGCAGCGCAAGGGAAAGGATAGTCTCGATTGGCATATACGATAAAGGGGATGAGTACATGAGCAAAAGAAAAACGCTGATGATCCTGCTGTCGCTCGGCATGATGCTGACCGCCTGCAGCCAGACCGAATCGCCCTCGGGCACGAAGGGCCCAAACAGCGGCTCGACGACGCCGACGACCGAAACGCCAGCCGCCGAGCCAGTGAAGCTGACGGTGGCCGGCATGCCGAAGTATCCGCCGAACCAGGTGCCCAACGATTATATCAAGGCTGTCGAGGAGAAGTTCAACATGGACTGGGATTACGAAGCGATCCCGCTCTCGGCCGGCATGGAGAAATACAATGTGATGTTCGCCTCTGGGCAATACCCGGACTTCATCCCGAACATGAACTCGCCGAGCAGCGTCGCCAAGTGGGCGTCCGCCGGCTACCTGCTGCCGATCGGCGATTATATCGACCAACTGCCGACCTATCGCAGTCTGTTCACGGACGAAGACTGGGAGGTGCTGCTCAGCTTCGCCTCCACCAACGGCAAGCTGTACATGCTGCCTAACGTCGCCAGCAGCGATCCGATGACCTGGATCTATCGTAAGGACGCCTTTGCCGAGATTGGTCTGGACACCTTCCCGGCTACGCTCGATGAGCTGCATGAGACGCTCAAGGCGCTGAAGGTAAAGTATCCGCAGTCGGTCGGCATCGGCGTGCGGGGCGGCACTGAGAACACGGGCATCCGCAATCTGATGAACGGCTTCCGTCAGAGCTTCCGCAATCCGCGCAACGACTATACGAAGGGCTTCTGGAACGATCCCGACCAGGGCGGCGCCGTCGTCTGGAATATGGCGTCGGATAAGCATCGGGAGATGCTGATCTTCTTGGCTCAGCTCTACAAGGAAGGGCTGATCGAAAAGGAGTTCGCGACGCTGACGCAGGAGCAGTGGAAGACGAAGCGGCTCACCGGCAGCGTGCTGCTGGACTTCCAGTATTCGAGTCATACGATCGACCCTGAATATGCGCTCACCGACATCCCAGGCGGCGAATGGGAGTATGCGCGCACGCTGCCAAGAGCTGGCGATGAGCCTGCGCTGGAGTTCAGCCCGGTCAAGTTCGCCCTGTTCGGCCCGATCTTCAGCAACAAGCTGGCCGATCAGCCGGCGAAGCTGGCGAAGCTGTTCGAATACATCGAGTTCGCCGCCTCGCCGGAGGGGCAGCTGTTCCATCAGATGGGGATCAAGGATGTGACGTATACCCAGGAGAACGGAGTTATCGCGTACGCTGACGGTTACGACCGTCAGAAGGTGGCGGAGCAGCATGGCTTCGACTGGATGATCAAGCAGAGCGAGGACGTCCTGAAGTCGGACCCGATGTTCCTCAAGAAGCAGGAGGCGCTGCAAGAGGTCTCAGGGATCTATAATCTGACGCCGAAGAGCGCACCGTTCACCGAGGAGGAGCAGCAGACGATGAATACGACGGTGAGCGCGATGGAGGACATCGCCTACCAGTTCGCGACGCGCGCCGTCATGGGCATCGCCGATCCGTCGGACGATGCGCAGTGGAGCAAGTATCTCGATGATCTGGCGAAGGTAGGCATGGCGCAAGCCCAGACCATCGCCGAGAGCTACCTGAAGGAGTAGAAGGGTCGCGTCAACCGAGGAACGGACAATCGCGCTACCGGCAGGACGGCCGCAAGTCGTCTTGCCGGCTATCCGGCTGGGGTTGGAAGCTCCGGGAGAGAGGCATACCCGCAACAACAAGAAGGAGGCATCACATGAATACGATTCATCTGGCGCTACCGGCTGACGCTGGCGCGCGCATCCGCTACGGAGCGGAGCTGCTAAGGCAGGCCGCGCAGACACACGGACTGTCGCTGGTCGAGACGGGCGGCTGGACGCTGGAGAGCTATCGGACGGTCGCTGAACCAAAGATCGCTGTCGGGGTTCGCGGAGAGGATGCGCTGATCGAAGCTCTAGAGCAAGCGGATGTGCTGCTCTATCACACCGATCCGCCGACCGGAGAGGGCTACTACATCGCCTCGCTGCCGGGCGAGCTGATCGTCATCGTAGGCGGCGGCGCGACCGGCGCGCTATACGGCTGTCAGGAGCTGGCCCGCATCCTGAGCGAGCGCGGCGAGCTGCCCGATCATCTGGCGATCTCGGACAGCCCGGCGATGCGGCTGCGCGGGCCTGTCGTACCGCTGCAGCTCACTAGGATCGAGCCGCCGCGGCGCACCTACGAATATCCGATTACGCCGGGACGCTTCCCTTGGTTCTATGATCGCGAGCACTGGACCGAGTTCCTGGATATGCTGCTCGAGCAGCGCTGCAACGTCATCTATGTATGGAGCGGCCATCCGTTCTCCTCGCTCGTCAGGCTGCCCGACTACCCCGAGGCGCTGGAGGTGACGGAGGGGGAGTACCGGCTGAACGTCGAGATGTTCACTTGGCTGGCCGAGGCTTGCGACCGGCGGGGCATCTGGCTCGTGCTGAAGTTCTACAATATCCATATCCCGCTGCCGTTCGCGGAGAAGCACGGCCTCGACCTGCATCAGCCGAAGCCGCTGGCGCTGACGAGCGACTACTACATCCAGTCGATCTCGGCGTTCATCCGCTCGTTCCCCAATGTCGGCCTGATGGTCTGCCTCGGCGAGGCGCTGCAAGGAGCGATCTACGGGGCCGAGTGGTTCAACGAGACGATCCTGACTGGCGTCAAGGACGGACTGAAGGCGCTCGGACAGCAGGAGCTGCCGCCGATCATCGTGCGCGCCCACGCGATCCCGTCGGAGAAGGTGATGGCCGAGGCGATCCCGAACTATGGGCATCTCTACACCGAGGCCAAGTACAACGGCGAGTCGCTAACGACGTACACGCCGCGCGGCAAATGGCAGGACACGCATCGCCACCTGGCCTCGCTCGGCTCGATCCATCTGTTCAATGTGCATATCCTGGCCAATCTGGAGCCGTTCCGCTACGGCTCGCCGTCGTTCATCCAGAAGTGCGTGCAGGCAGCGAAGTATCGGCTCCACACAAACGGCATCCATCTGTACCCGTTGTTCTACTGGGATTGGCCGTATGCGCCGGACAAGGCGGAGCCGCGGCTGCGTCAGATGGATCGCGACTGGATATGGTTCGCGGCGTGGTTCCGTTATGCGTGGCAGCCGGACCGCGAGCCGGCGCTGGAGCGGCAGTACTGGATCGGCCGGCTCGCCGAGCGGTACGGCAGCCGCGAGGCGGCTGCGGCCATCCTCGACAGCTACGAGCATGCAGGCGAGATCGCGCCCAAGCTGCTGCGCCGCTTTGGCATCACGGAGGGCAACCGGCAGACGATGAGCCTCGGCATGACGATGAGCCAGCTGACCAACCCGGCCCGCTATGGGCAGTGGAAGGAGCTGTGGGACTGTCAGGCGCCCCATGGGGAACGACTGGATGAATATGTGATACGCAAGCTGCAAGGACTGCAGCCGGTCGGCGAGTCGCCGCTGGACATCGTCCGCAGCGTCGAGGCGCACGCGCGGCGGGCGGAGCAAGCGATAGCGACGGCTGCGGACGGCGTGACGCGCAACCGCGACGAGTATGAGCGGCTCTCCTCCGATATGCGGGCGATCTCGCTCATGACGACCGCCTATACGGAGAAGGTGAGAGCGGCGATCCTCGTCCTCACCTACAGGGAGCAATGCGGCGGCGCGTATACGGAGCCTCAGCATGTGCAGCTGCTGACCGAGGCGGAGCCGCATCTGCTCGGCAGCCTGGAGGCGTATCGCGAGCTGGCAGCGCTGACGGCAGAGACGTATCTGTACGCCAACAGTATGCAGACGCCGCAGCGCAAGGTGCCGTTCCCGGACGGCGAGGCCTACGGCCATTGGCAGGCGTGTCTGCCGCGCTATGAGGAGGAGTATCGGCATTATGCCGCGACGGTGGAGCTGCTGCAGGCGGGTCAGCTGCCGGAGCAGCTGGCTGCGGCGGAGGGACCGCCGGAGCGTTACCGCGAGGCTGGATACGTCCTGCACTCGCCGGATGCCGAGCGCTATACGCTGGCCCCGGATGCGGAGCTGTTCACGGACGGGGGCATCCCGGCCGCGAGCGTCGCCGAGGAGCTGATGGGCTTGCAGGCGATCCGCTTCAACCGCGAGCGCGCCAGCAAGGACGGCTATCAGCTCGACATCGAGCTGCAGGAGGAGGCGCATATCCTGATCGGCTACTTTAACTCCGACGATTCGCAGTGGCTGCAGGTGCCGAGTCTGGAGGAGAATACGCATGCCGACGATCGCGGCGGGTTGACGCCGCTCTTGACGCATGCGCTCAAGGTGTTCTTCCAGCCCCATGTCAATGTGCATGCCTTCCGCTACGAGGCCGGGCGGCATCGGCTTGTGCTCGGGCGTGGCGCTTACCTGGTCGTTGGCGTCATCGCCGCCGATCAGCCGCTGCGGGCGCGCGACGTCGAGGGCGAGGGCAAGGTCCAGACGCTCGATTGGTTGTACGAATCATGAGCGGCGGACGATTGGCAGGGTGCGTCGTCGTCGTCACAGGCGCGGCCTCCGGCATCGGGCGGGCGATCGCGCTGCGCTGCGGCCAGGAAGGCGCGACGGTCGTCGCCGCCGATCTGTCGGCGGACGGAGAGGCGACAGTCGAGACGATCGTCGCGGCAGGCGGCCAGGCGTTATTCGTCCAGGGCGATCTGCGCGAGGAGGCGGCGGCCTCCGAGCTGATGCAGATCGCGGCCCAGCGCTACGGCGCTCTGCATGGACTCGTCTGCAATGCCGGCGTCACCGGCACGACCAATGTCGTCACGGCGACCGACGAGGATTGGGAACGGATCATGTCGATCAATCTGAAGGGCGCCTGGTACTGCGCAAAGCATGCGATCCCGCATATGGCAGCGGCGGGCGGCGGGAGCATCGTCAACCTCTCCTCGACGCATGCGATGCGGACGCAGTTCAACCATTTCCCTTATCAGGCAGCCAAGGGCGGCATGCAGTCGATGACGCTCGGCATCTGCGTCGACTATGGTCGACAGGGCATACGGGCCAACAATCTGGTGCCCGGCTTCGTCATGACGCCGCTGGCCCGGCGCTTCCTTGACGGGTACCCCGATCCTGCCGCCAAGGAGCGGCGGATGCTGGAGGCGCATCCGCTGGGACGACTCGGGACGCCCGAGGATATCGCGGCGGCTGCGGTCTTCCTCCTCTCTCAGGAGGCTGCGTTCATCAGCGGCACCTCGCTCGTCGTCGACGGCGGCCGCTCTGCGTATCAGCAGTCGGACTAGTGGTGTGAGGGATAGGCTTGCAGGGCCCGTAGAGCATGCCGGGGATGCGATGAGTGATGCCTGGGACACAGAGTGAACATGGCAGGCAGGGGAAGTGCGACAAGTATAACAAGCTCGAAGAGCGGGCAAACGATGTTTTCAAGGGGGTAGAAGATCAATGAGAGACAGGGCAACCATCCGCGAGCGCATGCATGGCATCCATGCGATCCCGGTGACGCCGTTCCGGGCGGATCTGACGATCGACGAGGCAGCGCTGTCGGCCAATGTCGAGCGCATGGCGAGCGGCGGGATGACGGCGCTCTATCCGTGCGGCAATACGGGCGAATTTTACTCGCTCACCCACGCGGAAGCGACGGCGGTCGTCGAGCTGACGGTGCGCCAGACGCGGGGGAGAGCGCTCGTGATGGCCGGCGTCGGCTACGATACGGCGACAGCCGTCCAGCTCGCCAAAGCGGCGGAGCAGGCGGGTGCGGATGGGCTGATGGTCCATCAGCCTGTCCATCCGTTCCAGTCCGAGCGCGGCTTGCTCGCGTACTACGAGGCGATCGCCGCTGGCACGGGGCTGCCGCTGGTGCTCTATATTCGCAGCGAGCATGTGAGCGCGGCGACGCTGGCAGCGGCTGCGCAGATCCCGCAGGTGGTCGGCGTGAAGTATGCGGTCAACCATCTGCCGTCGTTCGCCGAGGCGGTCAGCCGAATCGGCAGCCGGATCGCCTGGATCTGCGGCACGGCGGAGATGTGGGCGCCGTTCTTCTGGGCGGCGGGCGCAGTCGGTTTCACCTCCGGTATGGTCAATGTCGATACGACACTGTCCAAGGCGATGCTCGCTGCGATGGAACAGGGGAACAAGATGGAGACGATGCGGATCTGGCAGCTGCTGAGGCCCTTCGAGGTGATGCGCGAGCAGCGCGGCAGCGCCAACAATATTAGCGTCGTCAAGGAAGCGATGGCACAGCTCGGACTGGACAGCGGTTATGTCCGGCCGCCGATCGCGCCGCTGACCGTACAGGAGAGACTGGCAGTAAGCGAGGTGCTCGTGTCGTGGGGCTTGCTGGAGGAGCAACAGCAGGAAAGGAGAGCTTAGCGATGAAGGCTTACAACTATATCAACGGCACTTGGCGCGAGGCTGAGTCGGGCGAGCGAATGGGCAGCCGCAATCCGGCCCGTCCGGGCGAGGAGATCGGCTCCTCGCCGCGCTCGTCGAGGACGGATGCCGAGCAGGCGGTGCAAGCCGCGCAGACAGCGGGTCTCGCCTGGCGGGATAGACCCGCTGGCGAGCGCGGTGAGCTGCTCCGACAGATGGCACTCTGTCTGGAGGCGCGGAGCGGCGAGCTGGCCGAGCTGCTGACGCGCGAGGTAGGCAAGACGCAGCCGGAGTCGCTCGGCGAGGTGAAGCGCGGCGTCGCGATCCTGCATTATTATGCGGGGCTGGCGATGCATGCGGACGGTGAGCATCTGCCGGCGGCGGATGGCGTCTCTCTGCTCTATACGCGCAAGATCCCGCTTGGCGTGGTAGCGCTGATCACGCCATGGAACTTCCCTGTGGCGATCCCGCTCTGGAAGCTGGCGCCGGCGCTAATCAGCGGCAACACCGTCGTCCTCAAGCCGGCGACCGGCGCCTCGCTGACAGCAGCGCTGCTAGTAGAGATCATCAGCGAGGCGGGTCTGCCAAGCGGCGTGTTGAACCTGGTGAACGGAGCGGGAGCTGCTGTCGCGGCGGCGCTCGTCGAGCATCCGCTCGTGCAGGGCGTCAGCTTCACCGGCTCTAATGCTGCGGGTCGACGGATCGCCCAGCAGGCGGCGGCGCGCGGCATCAAGGTACAGCTCGAGATGGGCGGCAAAAATGCGGTCGTCGTCATGGCCGACGCCGACCTGGCGCGCGCTGCCGACGCGGTCGTCTCGGGGGCGATGAAGAGCGCCGGTCAGAAATGCACGGCGACGAGCAAAGTGATCGTGCAGCCCGAGATACGCGAGCGCTTCACGACGCTGCTGCTGGAGCGGCTGCAAGCGATCACGCTCGGCCCGGGCGAGTCGCCCGGCGTCTACAGCGGGCCGCTGGCCTCCGAGCAGCAGCAGCGCAGCGTGCTGGCGGCGATAGATGCCGCACGCGAGGCGGGAGCCGAGCTGCTGTGGGGCGGCGGCATGCCGCAGACGGCGGAGACGGCGGGCGGCTATTATGTCGAGCCGACGCTGTTCGCCGGCGTCGATCCCGCGAGCGCGCTCGCTCGCGAGGAGATTTTCGGGCCTGTGCTGGCGGTGCTGGAGGCGGCGACGCTGGAGGAGGCGATCGACCTCGCCAACGATACCGAGTACGGACTTAGCGCAGCGATCTTTACGAGCAGCCTTACCTCGGCGATGACGTTTATCCGTCGCATCGAGGCCGGGATGGTCAAGGTGAACAGCGAGACGGCTGGGGTCGAGTACCAGGCGCCGTTCGGCGGACTGAAGCAGTCGAGCTCGCACTCGCGCGAGCAGGGCGTGGCTGCGCTCGATTTTTATACGCATACGCAGACAATCTCACTGACGATGTAGAGTGGCATAGGAGGAGGACAAGATGAAGATAACCGAGGTGAAGCTCGATGTCGTGCGTATCCCGCGCGAGACGGGCTTCGTATGCGAGCATGCGTTCATCCGTCTCATGACGGACGAGGGGGTGACGGGGGTAGGGGAGATGTCCGACTTCTCCCATCTGCCGAAGTATGCGCTCGATGCGCGGGACCTGGAGGCGACGCTGCGCATGCAACTCGTCGGCCGCGATCCTTCGCAGATCGCCGAGCTGAACCGCGAGCTGGCGGCGCTCTATCCCGAGACGATGTACTATTATGAGAAAGGCACCTTCATCCGCTGCGGCGTCGATATCGCGCTCCATGACCTGCAGGCCAAGGCGCTCGGCGTCAATGTTAGCACGCTGCTGGGCGGCCGCCAGCGCGACCGCATCAAGGTGTGCTACCCGATCTTCCGGCATCGCAGCGCAGCCGAGGTAGCGGACAATCTGGAGGTCGTGCGGCGCAAGCTGGCGCAAGGCTTCGATGTGTTCCGACTCTATGCGGGCATCGATCCGGATGCGGACGAAGCGTTCCTCGACGGCGTGCGGCGCGAGTTCGGCAGCCGGGTGACGATCAAGTCGCTCGACTACAGCCACCTGCTCGACTGGAAGACATCGCTGCGCGTCACGCGCAGGCTGGCTCCTTACGGCGTCCAGATGGTGGAGAGCCCGGCATTCCGCAACGATGCGGAGGGACTGCGCAACTTCCGGATGGCGGTCGATCTGCCGGTGAGCGAGCATGTCTGGAGCTTCCGGCAGCTGCATGACATGCTGCGCCAGGACAGTGTCGACATCCTCAATATCGCGCTCATCTTCATCGGCGGCTTTGAGGCGGCGCGCAAGGCTGCGGCAGCTGCGGAGGTCGCCGGCAAGGGCGTGCTTATCGGTACGACGCAGGAGCTCGGCTACGGCACGGCGGCACAGGCGCTGCTGGGCGGAGCGCTCGGCAACCTGACGGCAATCTCCGATCCGACAGGGCCTTATCTGTACACCGACGACGTGACGACAGAGAAGTTGCGGTACGAGGACGGCTATCTACTGTTGCCGGACGGGACGAAGCCGGGCATCGGCGTCGACATCGACTGGGACAAGGTCGAGCGGCTCGCCGCCGGGGGCTTCTCATGGGGCGATCAGGCGCTGGCGCAGCTGCAGGACCGGACGCGCCCGGTGCAGTCTGGCAGGTCTTGAAGCGCTGAGCGGAGGGGTGTATCGATGCGGAAGTGGGCCAGGGTTATCCGACCGTCATCCTATGCTGCGAGGTGCAAGCAAGGTGCGGCTGTGAGTCCAAAGCTGTAAGATACAAGTTACACGTGCAGTGGCGCGACATGCGAGTTGGGGTTACAAGTAAGTTACATGTGCGGCGCTGCGAGGTCTGGCAAACACTGTGCGCTGGGAACTGTGCTCGAGTTGGGAATACGGTGCTGCGGGAAGCTAGTTAGGATTACAAGTGCGGTGCTACGACATGTGTGTGGGCTGCTAGTTACAAGTGAGGTGTTACGAAGATGAGATGTAGCTTACCTCACTGGTAAACGCCACTCGACTCACGACTTGCGATAAATTTAACTGCAAAAGTACCTTTAAATGAGTCGTATTTGCTGGAAATCGTTTGGTTAACTGCAATAGTGCAGTTAAATAAGCCAAACTTCCCTGAATGCCAGCATTCTCGCAAAAATAACTGCACAAATGCAGTTACGGGCGGCGTTTTCGGCGTTTTGGGGAGAAATAGATGTACTTTTACAGTTGTGCGGGTTCGTCCGAGTGCGACCTCTCGCTGGCTGGCGGGCTAATGCATCGCCGCGTCCGGCGATAGGCGATAGGCGATAGGCGAGAGGCCAGCATGCTGCGTCGCTCGGCGATAGGCGAGAGGCCAGCATGTTGCGCCGCCCAGCGGTAGACGTGCGACCCGCACGCCGCCATGCGCCGCCACGCCCGGCGGTAGGCTGGAGGTCAGCACGTCGCCATGCGACGCTGCTGTCTCGGATGCAGCGCACAACCTGCTCGTATGACTGCGCGCCATACCATGCGTTGTACTTCGGTCCATACTACTGGGCTAGACGCTTGATATACAGAGATAGGCAAACACATTGGATAAGGAAAAGGGGAATGGATGATGAAGGGCATGACACGTAAATCGAAAGGTTATTTTATGCTGACGGTAATGCTGTTGATGGCGATGCTGGTCACAGCATGCGGAGGCTCGGGCGGGGGTAGCAAGACAACAGGTGGAGAAACGAAAGCATCTGGCGGGTCCGGCTCGTCGATCAAAATCGGCGTATCGATCCCGGCAGAGGCCAACAACTCGCTGCAATACTGGTACAAGGGCATCCAGAAGCAAGCCGAGCTGTACGGCATGGAAGTCGTCGGCATCGACGCGCAGCTGAACTCGTCCAAGCAGGTGAGCGATATGGACAATCTGCTCGTGCAGGGCGTCGACGTCATCCTCGTCTGGCCGCTCGACCCGGCTGCGATCAAGCCGGCGATCGATCGCGCGACGGAGAAGAAGGTCCCGGTCATCGGCATCGACTTCAACACGCAAGAGGGCGGCTCGGACTTCGGTCTGGCGCATCAGATCATCCTTGGTCGCGGTCAGGGCGGCATGGATGTAGCCAAGCTGTTCGCAGATATGCTGCCTGAGGGCTCCGAGGTCGGAGCGATCGGTATGGCAGCGCCGGTGCCAGGCAACATCTACATGATGGAGCAATTCCGCGTCGAGTCCGAGAAATTCTCGAACATCACCTGGGTCGGCCAACAAAACAACCCGACCGACAACATCGCTGGCGCCGAGCCGATGATGGCCAACCTGCTGACCAAAAACCCGAATATCCGTGCCGTCTTCGCCTACAATGACGACAGCGCGGTCGGCGCTGCGCAAGCGATCACCAACAATGGCAAGTCGCTGTATTCCGCCGACAATCCGGACGGCATCATTGTCGTTGGCTTCAACGCCGAGCAAGCGGGCATCGATGCGATCAAGCAAGGCAAGCAGTATGCGACCTTTAACATCAACCCGATCAAGACAGGCTCTGCTATGGTGCAGGCTGCCAAGCAAATCGTCGTCGACAAAGCGGACATAGCCAAAGAGCAAGTAATCGCCTCCGACTTCGTGAGCGTCGAGACGATCGACAGCTTCCAGTCGTGGGATGAAGAGCTGAACGCGCTGCAATAGTCTAGTCGTCCTCCGAGCAACATAGGCAAGGGGCGGCGTATAACTCCAGGATCTAAAGAGGTGCTTATGAAAGAACACGGAAGCAATCGACCGCTGGCGGCCATCGAGATCGACGGCCTGTACCGATCCTTCCCCGGCGTCATGGCGCTGACTGATCTTTCACTGACGATCCGCCCCGGCGAGATCTATGGCCTGGCTGGCGAGAACGGCTCGGGCAAGTCGACGCTGCTGCGCATCATCGCGGGGCTCGACGCGCCCGATGCCGGGGAGGTCCGTGTCCGGGGACAGCGGCTGCGCGGCGTCCGCTCGGCGCTGCGCAGCGGTATCGCCATGGTGACCCAGGAGCCGTCGCTGGTGGACAGTCTGTCCGTCGCCGAGAATGTCGGGCTAGGCCGTCATCTGCATAACGGCTGGCTGGTCCGTCGCGGACAGCGTGCGGCGATCGTCGGGGAGATGCTGCGCAAGCTCGGTCTGGGGGGGCTCGACCTCGACCTGCCGGCGGGCCGCCTGCAGCCGCATGAGCTGCAGATGGTGACGATCGCCCGAGCGCTCATCTCCGACCCGGATATCCTGCTGCTCGACGAGGCGACCAGCTCGCTCACCGACGATCAGACGGAGCGGCTGTTCGGCCTGCTGCGCGAGCTGCGATCGCGTGGCAAGACGGTCGTCTTCATCACGCACAAGCTAAGCGAATACTTGACTCTCTGCGACCGGATCGCGGTGATGCGCGACTCGCGCTATGTCTGTGAGCTCTCCCGGGAGGAGGCGGACGAGGCGCGACTGGTGCGGGAGATGGTGGGCCGCGAGCTGACGCAGCTGTTCCCTGGCGCGTCGACGGCCAGCGAGCTGCCGCCGACCGTGCAGCTGCAGCTGCGCGAGCTCCGCTGCGAGGGTGCGGAGCAGGTGAGCGTGCAGTTCCGACAGGGCGAGATCTTCGTCCTGGCCGGGCTCTCCGGCTGCGGACGAAGCGAGCTGCTGCGGGCTGTAGTCGGGGCGGTGCCGTGGCGAGGCGAGATGGAGCTGGATCACCGCGCCTACCGTCCCGCCAGACCTGCCGATGCGGTGCGCGCGGGGATCGCGTATATCCCGGCGGAGCGCAAGTCGGAGGGCATCCTCGCCGGGCTGTCCGTCCTGGAGAACACGGTGATCAGCCGCCGACTCCAGGAGCGCCCTTGGAGCCGGGTCAAGGGGGCGCAGGAGCGTCAGCTCTATGAGGAGCTGGCGCAGCTGTTCAGCATCAAGGCGCCGAGCGGCGCAGTCCGGATCGAGACGCTCTCGGGCGGCAATCAGCAAAAGGCGCTGCTCGCCCGCGCGACCTCGTCGACGCCGCGCGTGCTGCTGCTGGACGAGCCGACGCGGGGCATCGACGTCGGGGCCAAGGCGGATATCTATCGCCTGCTGCGGCAGCTGACCGGTCAGGGCGTGACGGTCGTCGTATCGACCTCGGATCTGCAGGAGGCGGTCGGCATCGCCGATCGGATCGGCGTGATGTTCCGCGGTCGGCTGCTCCGCGTGCTGGAGCAGGATCTCACTTCAGAAAGGGTGATGTACTATGCCACAGGCAACCACTAGCGAAGTTACTGAGCCGATGCACAGGCGAGGGCCGCTAGAGACGGTTCAGCGGCTGTTTTTCCGCTTTGCGGGCATCGGTCCGTTGCTCATCCTGCTCTGTGTGGCGATCGCTGTGATGAATCCGGTCTTCCTGAGCTTCCAGAATTGGGTGAACCTGCTGAACTCGGTCGCGTCGATCTGGATCATGGCGATGGCGATGACGCTCGTGCTGCTGACGGCGGGCTTCGACCTGTCGGTCGGCTCGATGCTGGCGCTGAGCGGCGTCGGCATGGTGACGATGATGAGGGCGGGGGTGCCTGAGAGTCCGGCGATCCTGCTGACACTGGCAGCTGCGGGCGTGATCGGCGGTTTGACCAACGGGCTGCTGATCGGCAAGATGGGGTTGAACTTCTTCGTCGTGACGCTTGGGACAATGACGCTCTATCGGGGGATCGTCTATGTATGGACCAACGGGCAGACGCTGTACGCGTCCGATTATCGGATCGTCTCGTGGATCGGCAATGGCAAGATCGGCCCGCTGCCGGTGACGATCCTGCTGATGGCGCTGGTGTTCGTCGCGGTCTGGCTCATGCTGCGCTACACGCATTACGGCCGCTCGATCTATGTCGTCGGCGGCAATCCGACGGCAGCTCGTCTGGCGGGCATGAACGTCGGGCTCATCCTGATCTCGGTCTACGCGCTGGCGGCGGTGTTCGCGGCGCTGGCCGGCGTCGTCGAGACGGGACGACTGGCCTCGGCTTCGCCGACGGTCGGCATGAGCACCGAGCTGCTCGTGGCGGCGGCGGTGCTGCTCGGCGGTACCAGCTTCCGCGGCGGCGAGGGCGGCGTGGTCGGCACTGCGCTCGGCGTGCTGTTCATCGGCGTGCTGCAGAACGGCCTCGGCCTCTCCGGCATTTCGTCCTACTGGCAAAATGTCATCACCGGCATTATCCTGATCTTCGCGATCATGCTCAACCACGCCAAGTCCAAACGGAGCTGACCAGCCTCGCGAGCGGACCAACTAACCAGTAGTACCAGCGGCTGCGCCTCGGCTGAGGCGCGGCCGTATTTTTGTTGTGTGCCGTAGCGCACCTTTCTTTCTTTGATAGGACGCGCCCCGACTTAGGTCGCTTGTATCCAATTGGGAAGAAGCATAGAATATAAAGTATGAAAAAATCGACCTTCTTCTATGCATGCCTATTAATAGGCTGGGTGGTGCTCGTATTTATGTTTTCCTCGCAGTCCTATGATCAGCAGAGTATCAAGCCGTTGTTGCACCGAATATTCCAGGATGTGAATCTGTCCCGATTCATGCCTGATATTACGCTTTATTATCGGGGTACGCCGATTAGCGCCAAGTATGCGCCGTACAACTTTATCGAATTCATCTTCCGCAAATCTGCGCATATGTTCGTCTATGGCATGCTCGCTGCGCTCATGCTGCTGCTGTTCCGCTCGATCTTCAGCCGCAGACCGGTTTTCGCAACACTGCTGACGCTCGGGGCGACCTTCGTAGCGGGAGGACTCGACGAATGGAATCAATATTACTCGGACAGCCGCACCGGCAATATGACCGATGTCTGGATCGACATGACAGGTGCCGTCCTCGCAGTCACGGTGACGTGGCTGCTGATCGGCCTGTTCCGCAGGCGCTCCTCGCGCAGACGCGGCAGACGGATACGATAGAGGGAGTGTGTGGCGCTCCGTAATACATAAGTAATTAAGTAGGCGGATACGATAGATGGGGCGCAAGGCGCTCTTGCAAGACTTAGTAGGTGGGTGTGATAGGACGCTTCGTAAGGCATAGTAGCTAATGTTGCATGGGGGGCGAGCGAGGCTCCGCGATGATGTGTCCGGTAGATATGAGAGGCGAGCCGTAATAACGTGTCAGGCAGGTGTGAAAGGAAAGGACGGAGCCGATACAGCGAGGGGGCGCAGCATGGTGGCAAATCGCATGGATGCAACAGCAGCAAAAGCAAAAGAGTCCTCCCTTGGCTATGGCATCATCATTGCAGGTGGCCTTAGCCGTCGCATGGGCACAGATAAGGCGCTGTTGCCGGTAGGCGCTCCGCCCTGGCGCGAGCCGATGCTGGCGCATATCGCCAGACAGATGCTCCCTTGGTGCGATCGACTCCTCATCGCTGCGGGAGACGAAGCGCGTGCTGCCCGCTACCGCGAAGCTCTGGCTGAGGCTGCTGGCGAGGGGTGTGAGGAGCAGCTAGAGCGCGGGCCGAGTCCGTCTGACGATAGCGCAGTCGATGCGAATCATCGGGGAGCTGTCGAGCCCGGAGAGCGAGCCAACTATGGCCATCCTGCCGGTGCGGATGCTTCGTGGAGTCTAGCGATGGCCGATATCGGCTGGGTCGTTGATCGCTACGCTGGAGGCGGGCCGCTCGCGGGGGTGCATGCGGCTCTCGCTGCGGTCGCAGCGCAGCAGTTGCGAGCGGGGGGTTCCGGATTGGGCGAGTACGGGTTGGTGATGGCCTGCGACATGCCCCGCATCTGTCCGTCGCTCCTGCAGCGGATGCTGGATGCGGCGCGGGATACGCAGGCGGACATCGTATGCGTAGCGGGACAGCCCTTCCATGCCTTGTATCATGCCCGCACGGCCCGGACGATCGGCGAGATGCTGGCGGCGGATGAGCGGCGACTGATGCAGCTGCTGAACCGTGCGCACGCAGTCCATATCGAGCCGATGGCAGAGGAACGTCTCATCTTCACGCCGCTTAATACGCCTGACGCCTACCGCAAGTACCTGTATTAGCAGGGCCAACGGTGATTGCGCTTTCATATGCGATCTGGGGCGTTTTGTCAATACTTCATCGGTGAGAGGATTCTAATCTATTTCTAATTCTGCATGAGAATGTCAGAAAGGCCAAGGACTTGGCCACTTCTTGGTAATTGGTGGATATGGAAAATGTGATATGTTGGATTAGCCAGCAACCTGTCAGGAAAACCATCAACCAAACCAGGAGGACAACTATGACCTACAACATGAAGAATCACCGTCCATTCGCCAAGCTTGCGCTCGCTGTCGCGCTCAGTCTCTCGGTCGTCGGGACCGGAAGTCTGGCGGCTATGCCAGCGAAGGTGGAGGCGGCCACCAGCTCGAAGGCCGCAGCGGTGATTCGCACCGGCAAGCAGTTCATCGGCACGAAATACGTCTTTGGTGTCAGCTCGGGCACGACGCGCGCATTCGACTGCTCCTCCTTCACGCAATATGTGTTCGGCAAGCACGGCGTCAATCTGCCTCGCTCCTCCAAGGCACAGGCCAAGAGCGGCAGCTATGTGCCGAAGTCTAAGCTGCAGCCAGGCGATCTGGTCTTCTCCGATACCAATCGGGATGGACGGATCAATCATGTCAGCATCTACATCGGCAATGACCAGTTGCTGCATACGTATCGCGTCGGCGTCGGCGTGACCGTATCCAAGTTCTCGGGAAGCTCCTGGGACAAGACGTACGTAACGGCTCGCCGGGTGCTGTAGGCCAGACGTTTAATAGCATTAATAATACATCGTTTCGAGTCGTTATTCCGGTAGCCTTTTTTGCCGGTGCAGCGGCTTTTTTTTGTGCAAAATAACCTCTTGCGCTCGGTGCAAGAGGGCGCTATAATGGCCAAGGCTAACTAACGTTCGTTAGGTTGAGTTTGGTTTGAAGCTTGCTAAGGGTTGAAGCTTGGAGAAAGGAGGGAGCGGATGACTGCCAGTCGGATTAAACAGATGGCGCTCCCATTATTTGCGGAGCTGGGATACGAGGGGGCTTCGCTCTCCATAATCGCCAAGGCGGTAGGCATCAAGACGCCGTCGATCTACGCCCACTTCGAATCGAAGGAGCAGCTGTTCCTGGAGCTGATGAGCGATGTGATCGGCGAGGAGACGCAGCGACTCGATGCGTTGATGCGAAGAGTGTCGCATGAGCCGCTGCAGGAGCAGTGGCAGGCGGCGTTTCATTTTATGTGCGACCCCGGAGGCAGTGGCGTGACGTTCCTGAGACGGACGATGATGTTGCCGCCGCCAGGCTTGCTGACCCAGCTTCGTCTGGACTTCAAGCGTTGCGAGACGCGGATGTCCGACGTCCTCGGGGAGCTGCTGCATCGCGGGATGGAGGAAGGGCTGCTGCGCCGTCAGGAGGCGGGGCCTGTCCTGTCCTTGTTTTACGGCTTGACGGACGGTCTGCTCGTGGAGCGGCAGCTCTATGACGAGCCGACGTTCCTGACCCGGCGCGAGCAGCTCTGGATCTGGTTTTGGCAAGCGATTAAGAAAGGATGAAGACATCATGAAGACAGCTTGGTTTTATTTGCTGGTCGGCGGTATGTTCGAGATCGGCTGGGCGGTTGGGTTGAAGACGACGGAGGGATTTACGCTGCTGTGGCCGAGCGTATTTACGATTATGGCGCTGGTGGTCAGCTTCTATATGTTCGCCAAGGCGATGACGCGGCTGGAGATCGGCACAGCGTACGCGGTGTTTACAGGTATCGGCACGGCGGGCACAGTCATCGTCGGAATGGCATTTATGGGCGAGCCGGCAGGCGCGCTGCGGCTTTTCTTTGTCCTGATGCTGATCAGCGGCGTCATCGGTCTGAAGGTGATCTCCAAGGACGATCCCGATGTGCCTGTCGATCCGAAGCTCCAGCCCGAGGCGGAGCTGAAGTTTCAGGGAGGGGAGAGATAACGATGGCGTGGATATTTTTATTGTTGTCCGGACTGGCCGAGGTGAGCGGCGTCACCTTCCTGAAGCTGTCCAAAGGGTTCACGCGCCTGAAGCCGACGATCGGCGCGATTATCTCGGGGATGTTTAGCTTCTACTTCCTCTCGCGGGCGCTGCAGCAGATCCCGATCAGTACCGCTTACGGCATCTGGACCGGGATCGGCTCGGCTGGAGGCGTGCTGCTGGGGATGTATCTGTTCCGCGAGTCGCGCGATGTCCGCAAGCTGATCTTCATCGGGATGATTATTACGAGCGTCATTGGTTTAAGAGTCGTTGGCGGAGGCCACTAATCGACCGTTTTTTGTGGTATCATAAAAACTGGCCACTACTCTAGTCCCCTGACAGAACAGGATGAACGCCATGACCGATCTCTTGCGCTCGAGTCTGATGGATATCAGACGTTCCTATAAAATACATGTCGCTTTTGCCCTTCTATTTCTGGTAATGACGAGCTACTTGTTTATCCCGCTTATCTCTTATATCTTCAACCGCATGATGCGCGCGATCAGCACCGGCTCGCTGCTCAACGGCGAGGTGTACCGGATCGCGCTCAGCTATCAGGGCATCGGCGCGGTGGTGGCGATCTCGCTCGTCGCCGTGCTGGTGCTGTTCCTGCAGCTCGGGGTTGTGCTGGTGATCGCGCAGAAGGTTTATTTTCGCAAGGACATCCTGATCGCGGACGCTTTCGTGACGATCCTGAGGAGACTGCCGGCGCTGCTTAGCTTCGGTACGCTCCAACTGATGCTGTATTTGCTGTTCCTGCTGCCCTTTATCGAGTCGCCGATGTCGGCGTCGGTGCTCTCCAAGGTGAATTTACAGATTTATTTTACGACCAAGCTGAGCAACGGCTCCTACATCATGCTGGGGCTATACATCATACTGTTGCTGGTTATCGTCTATTATATCCTGCGCTGGCTGTTCTCGATGCACTATATCATCCTTGAAGGTCAGAGCACGCGCCAGGCGATCCGCAGCAGTCTGGAGCTGACGCGGGGCCATCGGTATCGCATCCTGCTGCAGCTGCTGCTGTTCAATGCGCTGACGCTGCTCACAGGCCTTGGCCTGGTCTCGCTGGTCAACTATCTGACCTCGCTGATCCCGGCCAGTCCGATCAGCTTCTTCATTAACGACTATATGCTGACGATCTCCGGCTTCCTCGCCTATATGGTGGCGCTGATGCTGATCCCGATCAATATGATCTTCACCACGCGGATGTTCTATCGACTGCGGGCCCGCGCGGGCAAGCTGCCCGAGGACAACCTGCATATCTACCGGCTGCGCTGGCTGCGTACGCTCGAGCTGCGCGTCGTCAGGATGTTCCGGACGCGGCGGCGCAAGCTGCTGATCGTGCTCGGGGTGCCGATCTACCTGCTCGTCTCGCTGTCGATCAACTATCTGGTCAACGATAACCTGCTCTACCTGAAATGGAATGTGCAGGTGGCCGGTCATCGCGGCGATCTGTACAGCGCGCCGGAAAACTCGATGGCGAGCGTGCGCTCGGCGATGGAAAAAAATCTCGATGCGATCGAGATCGACGTCCAGATGACCAAGGACGGCGTCATCGTGCTTAACCACGACTATACGCTCAATCGGGTCGCCGGCGTACCGGAGTCGGTGCATGATATGAACTATGCCGACCTGGCGCTGCTCGATATCGGGCGCCGCTTCTCCAGCGTATTCGTCGGCGAGCGGATCCCGACGCTCGAGGAGGTGCTGATCGAGACGCAGGGCCAGATCAAGCTGATCATCGAGATGAAGCCCTATGGCGATGGCAGGGAGATGGCCGCCAAGGTCGTCGAGCTGATTGAAGCCTACGATCTGACGGCCAGCTGCTATATCCAGTCGTTCGACAACTCGCTGCTGCGCGCGGTGCGCGAGCTTAACCCCGATATCAAGCTGGGGCAAATCCTCTTCATCGCTGCGGGCAATCTGTCGACGATCGATGTGGACTTCTATACGATCGAGCAGAGCATGCTCTCGCAGCGCTTCATCGACCATGCGCATCGACATGGCCGCGAGGTGTGGCTCTGGACGGTCAATGTCGAGCGCAACATCCGCGAGGTGCTCAAGTACAAGATCGACGGCATCATTACCGACTACCCGGAGAAGGTGCAGCGCATCATCGGCGTCGGTGGGGAATAACAGTCGCGCCAAAAAGCCGCCAACCCAGCGAGGGTCGGCGGCTTGTGCGGGGATCAGGCGGCCTTAGAGCTCTTCCGCACGACCGGAAGCTTTGTCCAGCAGCCGGATCAGCTCGGCTGGCGGGTAGGCGCCGGAGACGGCGTACTTGCGGTTGAAGATAAAGAACGGCACGCCGCGCACGCCGA
The DNA here is from genome assembly GCF_003851045.1 of Paenibacillus sp. 598K. Classification (GTDB taxonomy): domain Bacteria; phylum Bacillota; class Bacilli; order Paenibacillales; family Paenibacillaceae; genus Paenibacillus_D. Next base: position 131,739 of record NZ_BFBX01000042.1, read on the forward strand.
TATCCTGCGCCTGCTGCAAGTCAGCCGCTACCTCTGCTGCCCCTTCGCCTGCGGTCGCCCGCGCGAGCAGGTCCTCGGCATCGAGCCCGACGTCAGCGAGGATCGCCGCGAGCACGCCCTGATCCGAGAGGTCGCGACCCTCGGCAAAGTACGCCTCGTGCAGCGCCTCGACGAGCGCATCTGTGGCGCCCTGCGGGGCAATCGCCGTCAGTCGATGGGCCAGCAGCGTATTGGGCATCCGAGTGATTCGGTCGAAGCGGAAGGTCAGGCCGACAGCTGCGCCAGCTTGTGTGACTTGCTGAGTGGCAGCGGCGATAGGGGCGCTGCCGCCGAACTTGGACGCCATGACGCGCTCGAAGTCATCGCCCTCTGGCGGCACGTCGGGATTGAGCTGGTAGGCACGGTATGCGACGGTGATTTCGCCGTCGTAGCTCTTGCGCCAGGTGGCCAAGGCGTCGGCGAGATTTTTTTTGCCGATCCGGCACCACGGACATACATAATCTTGGAAAATATCGATCTGCATCGTAAGCGTCACTCCTTCGTCTGTAACCGATGTTCCTAGTATGCCGTATGTGAGCCAATTGGTGCAACTTAATAGCACGATCCTGGTGTACCGTTACTATAGACGTTGCACGGTCTCGTCTTTTTCGCTTAATGGAGACTCGCTCCATTCGCGATACCCCCATGGTCTGCGATTGAGGCTCGCTTCATTGGCGATTTACGCACGGTCTGCGTATGGGAGGACCTCATACGATACCTGTCATCGCTTAACTGCAAAAATACCTTTAATTATGCTCCAAAGCGGGTGCAAACGGAATTTTAATGCAAAAGTGCAGTTGTTTTTGGAAAACAGCCTATTTTGGAGGGGGTTCACTCCGATTAAGTGCACATTTGCATTTATTTACCTATTTTCATCCTGTTTCACCGAAAATAAAGGCACTTTTGCACTTATCTCTATCCGGCCTTTGTCCCTGGATTTCGAAAGCTGCCCCCCGGCCCACAGCAGCGCGCCCGTCCCGGCGACGGAGAGTCGCGAGCGGGACGGGCGCGTGAGGGGAGCAGCAGAATCTCGAAGCGCTGGGCGACTTCGGCTACTGCTCGCTGTCGAACGTTTCCATGAGCGCTCGCGCCTTGGCCTCTTCGGAGCGGAGCACCTTGAGCTGGACCGTGCTGGCGGCGCCGGACGACACCTTGGCTTTGACGCCTTGCGTCTTCAGATACGCCTCCAGCCGATCGATCAGATGCGCGCGCGAGGCGCCCTCGGAGCGGATCGCGATCCACCGTTTGGAGGTGAACGCGATGAGGAGGACAACGGCGACGATGATGACTGCGGCGAGGATGAACCATACAACTTCCATAGAAGCTGCACCACCTTTGTTGGCAGGATGTTGGACTTTGTATTCATACTTATTCATGTACCCCCGTATTCCATGCCAGCATTTTACGCAGAATGTCAGGGAAGCAGGGGATTAACGTTCGGGTATTAGGGGGGATAGCGATGATAACGATCGGTCTGACAGGCTGGGGCGACCACGACACGCTCTACCCAGACGCGGAGACAGCGAAGCGCAAGCTGCCGACGTATGCCGAGTGGTTCCGTACGGTCGAGGTGGACAGTTCGTTTTATGCCGTGCAGTCGCAGCGCAATATGGACAAGTGGACGCAGGAGACGCCGGTTGACTTTCGCTTCCTCGTCAAGGCCTACCAGGGGATGACCGGGCATGCGCGGGGACGCATCCCGTTCCCTGACGAGGCGGCGATGGTGGAGGCGTTCCGTTTGTCGCTGACGTCCTTCCGGGAAGCGGGCAAGCTGGGGGCGGTGCTGTTCCAGTATCCACCGTGGTTCAACTGCACGCGGGAGAATGTAGCGAAGCTGCGGGCCGACAAGGCGGCGATGGGCGATATCCCGTGCGCGCTGGAGTTCCGCCATCAGAGCTGGTATGCGGGCGACATGCGGGAGCGTACGCTGCGATTCATGCGCGAGGAGGGCTGGATCCACAGTGTCTGCGACGAGCCGCAGGCGGGCGAGGGGAGCGTGCCGATCATCGAGGAGGCGACTCATGAGGCGATGACGGTCGTTCGGTTCCATGGCCGCAATGCAGCAGGCTGGCAAGGGAGCGGACAGCCCAACTGGCGTGAGGTGCGGTATTTGTATCGCTATAGCGAGTTAGAGCTGTCCGAGTGGGCGGAGCGCATCGAGCGGCTGCAAGCGCAAAGCGAGCAGGTGGTTGTGATCTTTAACAATAATTCGGGCGGCGATGCGGCCGACAATGCGCTGCAACTGATGCAGATGCTCGGGCAGACGCCGCCGCGCGGTTCGTATGAGCCGCCGGGACCGCCCGATGACGGCGTGGAGCAATTGGAGCTGTTTTGATCGCGAGTGGTTAGAGCGGCGGACAGAGTGGTAAACTATCCCTGAGACGTTGCGGTCGGAAAATAACTGTCAGGCGCGTATTGACAAGGGTAACTGTAACTGATATTATTACAGTACGAAGCGGGGTGCCATCAGTTATGAACAGCGAATTTACGATAGCCGTCCATAGTCTGGTTCTCCTGGCCAACCTGCCGGAGCGCATGGCTTCGAGCGATGCGATCGCTGACAATGTGCAGACGAATCCGGCTCGCGTGCGCAAGGTGATGGGCTGTCTGAGGCGCGGCGGCTTCGTGGAGACGCGAGAGGGCACGCGCGGCGGTTACCGGCTGACGATTGATCCGCAAGTCGTAACGCTCGGCGACATCTATCGGGCGATGGCCATCGGCTCTCTCATGCCTTCCTGGTGCTCCGGCGATCCTGAGATGGATTGCGTGGTCGCTTCCAACATGGAGGACGTGATGTGCGAGGTGTTCTCCGCCGCCGATCGGCAGCTGGAGGCATACTTCGATGGGATTACGATCCAGGATATGCTGACGCGAGTGCGCGAGCGAGCGTAGGACAGATGCCGCGCCTGCCGCGGCCGGCATGCGGGACCGAGACGGCATTACCCCAGGTAGGCCAGTCGTGGCGCAACAATTATTAGGAGGATGATGACGATGGCAGTAGCACTGACGAAGGACAACTTCAAAGAAAGCATCGAAAAAGGCGTATCCGTTGTAGATTTCTGGGCCCCTTGGTGCGGTCCGTGCAAGATGCAGCTTCCGATCGTAGAGGAGCTGTCGACCGAGATGGAAGGTCAGGCGATCGTGGGCAAAATTAACGTCGATGAGGAGCCTGAGCTGGCTTCGCAATTTGGCGTCATGAGCATCCCTACGCTGATCCTCTTCAAGGACGGCCAGCCAGTCGACAAAATGGTCGGTCTGCAAAGCAAGGACGCGCTCAAAAATAAAATTCTGGGCCAGCTGTAAGATCAGCTGAGCTAATCAGGAACAGGCTTGCTACCCGTCATCGGGCGCAGGCCTGTTTTTTTCATGTTTTCATGCAACATTTGCCATCGCCCCTCCGTCTGTAGTGTCAGAAACGCATTCTATCCACGATAAGGGGAGAAGCAAAGGTGAAGAAGAGTAAGATGAAACGTACTAAAAAACAACTGATCGTCGGTCTGGCAACGGCGGTAGCGCTTACGGCATTGCCGGCGGGCGCATGGGCGGATACGGTGGCCCGCGCCGATCAGCCGATCCCGCTCATCACCGAGGAGAACCAGCCTGTGGCGCCTCCTGGTAGCGGCGGCGAAGAGGCTCCGTCCGATGTGGCCGTCTCGCGGGACAAGGCGGTCGAGCTGGCGCGCAAGCTGCTCCAGATCCCGACCGAGTACACGCTGCAGAGCGCCTCTTACAATACGGACCGGCTAGCAGGCGGGACGCGCAGCGCCTGGAATCTCGACTTCGTGAAGAAGGTCAACAACAAACAGCTCGGCAGCATCCAGGCTCGCATCCATGCGACGAGCGGCGAACTGCTCGGTTATGGCAGCTACATCAACGATCCCAACTACAAACCAGCCTATCCGCCAAAGGTCGACCGCGAGCAGTCGATGAAGATCGCGGAGGACTTCATCGCCAAGGTGGGCGCCAAGTACGCTGGCAAGCTGCGATATAACGCCGACTACGGCGTTCAGTTCCGCCCGCCGCTGAACGGCGAGGTGCGGTATCCGCTTCGCTACAACCGCGTCGTGGACGACATAGCCTTTATGGACAACTATATCGATGTCGAGGTCGACGGCGAAGGTCATGTGATGGGCTACCAGGTGACGTGGGATGACACGATCTCCTTTGAGCAGGGCAAGCCGTCGATCACGATGGAGCAGGCGGAAGCCAAGATCCGCGCGCTGGCCGAGCCGCAGCTCGCCTATGTGGTGCCTTATGACGCGAAAGCTCCGATCAAGCCTTACCTGAGCTACGAGATGGCGCCGCTCATGATCGATGCGCTCAGCGGCGACCGCTATCAGCCGTTCGCCTCGACGGTCAAGCCGAACCGGACGGAGCCGGTGGCGCCGTCGGCGCTCGGCGCGAAGCCTGCGGCCAACAAGAAGCTGACCGGCGAGCAAGCGGTCAAGATCGTGGAGGGCGCCTTCAAGCTGCCGGAGGGCAGCGAGCTGACAGATAGCAGCTACCATGAGTACAGCGACGAGCAGAACGGCCGCACGAGCGCGCAGTGGCAACTGAGCTGGAGCATCAAGGATAAGGACGACAAGGATAACGGCTCGGTCTGGGCGAGCGTCGACAGCCGCACAGGAGAGATCCGCAGTTACTCGCAGTACAGCTATGCCGAGGTCAAGGGCGGCGACCAGGTGAAGATCATCACGTACGAGCAAGCCAAGGCCAAGGCGCTCGAGACGATCAAAAAGCAGCTGCCAGGCTATGCGCATGAGCTATACCTGCAGGAGAGCGAGCAGGACCAGCAACTGGATCGCGCCGTGATCCCTGGTGATATCCGCGACTACACCTTCCGCTTCCAGCGGCTGATCCACGGGGCGAACGCCGTCTATGAGGGCGCGAGCGTGACCGTCAATGCGATCACGGGCGAGGTGCGCAACTACAACGCGGACCTCGGCAATTTCACCTATCCGGCCCAAAAGCCGCAGACGATCTCGAACGAGCAGGCGATCGACGCCTTCATGAAGTATTACAATCTGGAGCTGACCTATGTCCAGACCTACGCAATGCAAGGCGAGCCTATCCCGCTCGAGAAATACAATCTGATGGTGGCAGCTGGCGAGATCGTGCCAGGCAGCGGAGACAGCGGCAAGGCCAAGCTCGTCTATCGTCTGGTGCAGCGTCCGCTCGACGGCGATGTGTTCCTCGATGCCGAGAGCGGCCAATGGCGCGACCGTCAGACCGGCGATCCGGCCAGCCTGGTCAAGGAGACGGCAACGGATATCGCGGGTCACTGGGCAGAGCGCGAGCTGTCGATGATGGTGGCGTACAAGGCGCTTGATCTCGAGGACGGCAAGGTGCGTCCGCAAGCCGTCGTCACACGCGGCGAGATGATCAAGATGCTCGTCCTGGCGATGAACAGCGGCAACCGGCCGTCGCTCGCCTTCGCCAACAGCGAGTCGGCCTCCTTCCGAGATGTCGGGGCCAGCTCGGATTATTTCATCTACGTCGAGAATGCGCTGCAGGCTAATCTGATCGACCGTGGCGATGGCTCCTTCGATCCGGCCGGCGAGGTCGACCGCGAGGAGATGGCGGAGCTGATCGTGCGGGCGCTCGGCTACAATACGCTGGCCAAGTACGAGCAACTGTTCAACGTCCCGTTCAGCGATGTGGGGTCGATCGAGAACAAAGGTCAGGCTGCGATCGTCGCCGGACTGAAGATTATGAATCCCGACGAGAAGGGGCAATTCAACCCGGATCGTCTCGTGACGCGCGCCGAGTCGGCGACGGCGTTCTTCCGCTTCCTCCAGGCCAAAGCCGAGCTGCAGGAGGCGCCGCTCCGCAACTAGTAGCGGGCCAAGTCAGATCGAAGTGCGATGCAGGGCTCTCCCTGCATCGCTTATTCGGCGTTGGCGTTGGCAGGCGGGGGAGCCGGAAGGTATACTGAATCTAACAAGCGACAGCGCTCTCACGTGAGCGGCAACCGGGTCGCGAGAGGAGTGAGGCGCATGGGAGAGTGGTTGAAGCGCGTACGTCGCGGATATGGCCGCAAGCTGGTGTCGCTGCATGCCTGGAACGGCTGGATCGTCCTGATCCTGGGGCTGACCGGGCTAATCCTGATCAGCGGCATGTGGCGGGGCGTGCTCGGCGAGGGACGCGTCTGGATCAAGTGGGCGCATATCGTCGTCGGGCTGGCGGCGATTGTGCCGGTGATCTATTACTTGCTGCTGGCCGCCAAGCATTGGAAGCAGCTGCGAGGCAAGCCGTGGCAACGGGTCAATGTACTGATCGTGCTCGCGCTGTTGCTCGGCTGGTTCGGCTCGGGCGTCGTGCTCTGGCAGTTCCGCGCATTCGGCCCGGAGAGCGCCAATGCGGCGCTCGTCATCCATGATGCGCTCACCTGGGTCGGCTTGCCCTATATCATCTACCACTCCATCACCCGGCTGAAATGGCTGAAGGCGCCGCAGCGGCTGACGGTGCGACCGCCGGCCAAGGAGGAGACGGGGCTGCATCCGGCCGCGACGCCTCAGCCCGTCTATACGCGGCGGGCATTCATCCAGTGGACGATCGGCGCCGGACTGGCGGTGACGCTCGGGCCGGCGTTCCTGCAATGGCTCGGTCGCACGCTCGGCAGCGGCTCCGCTAGCC
>NZ_BFBX01000042.1:138456-150295 GCF_003851045.1 Paenibacillus sp. 598K
GCTAGCCTGGAGCGACTGGTCGAGAACGACGCGAATGAGATGCTGCCGCCGCCCGAGCCGCTGCCCGCTTCGGCGCCGCCGATCGGCGGCGGCAGTCAGGGACATTTCCGCGTTTATACGGTGACGCCGATTCCCGCCTTTTCCAACGCGAACTGGTCGTTTGCGGTGGACGGACTGGTGGAGCGTCCGCTGAAATTCGACTGGGAGCGGTTCGTCGCGCTGCCCCGGACGGCGCAGGTGAGCGATTTTCACTGCGTGACGGGCTGGTCGGTCTACAGCAATACATGGGAGGGCGTACCGCTGCAGACGCTGTTGGATCAGGCTGGTGTGCGGTCGGGCGCGCAGACGGTGAAGTTCTACTCTGGCGATGGCGTCTATACGGATTCGCTGACGCTAGAGCAGATCGCCGAGATGGGGGATGTGCTCGTCGCTCTCCTTCATGACGGCAAGCCGATCCCAAGCGATCTGGGCGGTCCGGTGAAGCTGATCGTGCCGCAGATGTACGCCTACAAGTCGGTCAAGTGGCTCAATCGGATCGAGCTGATCGACGGCGACCATGACGGATACTGGATCGTCAGAGGCTATGCCAAGGACGCCTGGGTGGGGCGGAGCTAACCTACGGACGACCTGACCGAAGAACTGAACGGCAACCTGTTTGGCGACCCGGATGGTTAACCTATATTTTCCAGAAACTTGCCAATCGGAGCGATTTGTCGCACACTTGAAGGATGGGGCGTGTCCATAAGCAGCCTGGAATAGCCAGGACGACCGCCATCATCCGACAACGAGGAGGCGACAGATATGAATAAAGCAACGCTGGTGCGGCTCATGCTGCTGCTGCTCGTACTGGCCATATCCGGCTGTACGCAAGGAAAGAACGAACCGGAGTCCGTAACAGACTCCGAAACGATAGCGAGGCTCGATGAAGCGATCCGGCAGACGGATGCGAAGTCGCGCTTCGCCCTGACGATGAAGCTCGATCAGAGCCTGACGCAGAGCGGAAGCGAGGACAGCGAGCAATACGCCATGCGCTCCGAGGGCCAGGTCGAGCTGGAGCCGCTGGCAGTGACGCAGATGATCGAGTCGGGCGGCGACGAGGAGCCGAGCAAGCTCGAGACGATCCTTACCCCGGATGGTTATTATGTGTATGATCATAGCTTCGATGAGGGATGGCGTCAGTACCCGCAGGATGAGATCTCGACGTTGACAGAGACGCTCTCCGACTATCAGGTCAATCCCGCCGCCCAGTTGCAGCGCATCAGGGACACGGTAGGCGATCGGCTGACCGTAAGCGAGCAGGACGGCCAGCGTATCCTTACTTATGAAGGCGGCGCCGAGGACAGCGCGACCTCCGCGCTGATGAGCGACCTGCTGGACAGTACGCTGGGTGGCGGACAACTGCCTGCAGAGGTCCTCCACAGCGTCGAGCCTGAGACGGTGCAATACCGGATTGTCCTGGATGCCGAGAGCGGCTTGCCGGTCGAGATCTGGTCCCAATCGCGATTTGCTATCGCCTTCGAGCCGGGCAGCCCGATGACGATCGATCAGACCTTCGAGGTGGCCTATGACCGATGGGATGCGACCGAGCCTGTCGCGGTGCCGGAGGAAGCCGTCGACGCGCCGGAGATCGATATGCCAAGCGCGGAGGAGCTGCAGCAGTGGGAGGAGATGGAGCGCCAGCTGCAGGAGGAGCTCGATCGACTCCAGCAAGAGGACGAGAGCGGCGGCGGCACGACGGATGGCGGAGGTAACGAGGGGGCAGCGGACGGAGCTGACGATGCTAACCATTGACGTCTTTCCTTGCGCCAGCCCTTCGGGTATAATGACGAAAGATGAAATCGAGATAGGAGTTGTTTATGCGTGGCACTTTCATGCGGGATCGTCGGTCTTCCGAACGTAGGGAAATCGACATTATTTAACGCCATTACACAAGCGGGGGCCGAATCGGCCAACTATCCGTTCTGCACGATCGATCCGAACGTCGGGATCGTCGAGGTGCCGGACGAGCGTCTGGACAAGCTGACGGAGCTGGTCGTACCGAACAAGACTGTACCGACCGCCTTTGAATTTATCGATATCGCAGGTATCGTTCGGGGCGCGAGCAAGGGCGAGGGTCTGGGCAATAAGTTCCTGGCGCATATCCGCGAGGTGGACGCGATCGTCCACGTCGTCCGTTGCTTCCAGGATGAGAACATCACTCACGTCGACGGCAAGGTCGATCCGCTCAGCGACATCCAGACGATCAATCTGGAGCTGATCCTGGCGGACATCGAGTCGGTAGAGAAGCGGATCGACCGCTCCCGCAAAAACATGAAGGGCGGCGACAAGAAGTACGCCCAAGAGGTCGAACTGCTGGAGCGAATCAAGGCGGCGCTCTACGAAGACAAGCCGGTCCGCAGTCTGGACCTGACCGACGACGAGCGGATGCTCATCCGCGAGCTGCATCTGCTGACGATCAAGCCGGTGCTCTATGCGGCCAATGTGAGCGAGTCCGAGGTAGCGGACAGCGACGGCAACCCGTACGTGCAGCAGGTGCGCGAGTTCGCTGCTGCCGAGAATGCCGAGGTCGTGCCGATCAGCGCCAAGGTCGAGGCCGAGATCGCCGAGCTCGAGGGCGAAGACAAGGCGATGTTCCTCGAGGAGCTGGGACTGGAGGAATCCGGTCTGAACCGTCTCATCAAGGCGGCCTACAAGCTGCTCGGTCTGTATACGTACTTCACGGCGGGCGTGCAAGAGGTGCGCGCCTGGACGATCCGCAAAGGGATGAAGGCGCCGCAAGCGGCGGGCGTCATCCATACCGACTTTGAGCGCGGCTTCATCCGGGCGGAGGTCGTCTCCTATGACGATCTGGTCGCTGCGGGCACGATGAACGCGGTCAAGGAGCGGGGACAGCTCCGCCTCGAGGGCAAGGAGTATGTCGTCAAGGACGGCGACGTCATGCACTTCCGCTTCAACGTATAGCGATCCGGTGGGAGCTTGCCGAGCCGGACCTTGGGGCGGCAACTATCGCAACAATTATCGGAAGGCCTCACAAGGGTGGGGCCTTTCGCGTGCGTGGAGCGCGTCCGCAGTAGCGGCTGCTCCATCGCTTGCGTAATGTGATATACTATAGGGAGGCGGATGCGAGCGTGCTTGAGACTCGCAGCCGACGAGACTAATCTTAATCGCGGGACGATGACGTCCTGCACGGGAGCGTGTGAACCAGTATGAACATGGACCGTTTGCAAGCGCTGGCGGACCGGTACGAGAAACTAAGCGAGCTGCTGTGTGATCCGGATGTCGCCAGCGACACCCGCAAGCTGCGGGACTACTCCAAGGAGCAGTCCGACCTGCAGGAGCCGTATGACGCTTATATGGAATATAAGGCAGCGTCCGAGCAATACAACGACGCCAAGCTGATGCTCGAGGAAAAGCTCGACGACGAAATGCGCGAGATGGTCAAGCTGGAGATCGATGAGCTGAAGGAACGAATGGAAGCGCTGGAGGAACGAATCCGCGTGCTGTTGCTGCCCAAGGACCCCAATGACGACAAAAACGTCATCGTCGAGGTGCGCGGCGCGGCTGGCGGCGACGAGGCGGCGCTGTTCGCCTCCGATCTGTATCGGATGTATAGCAAGTTCGCCGACTCGCAGGGCTGGCGCGTCGAGGTGCTGGAGGCGAGCGAGAGCGATCTGGGCGGCTACAAGGAGATCATCTTCATGATCAACGGCAAGGGCGCCTACTCCAAGCTGAAGTTCGAGAGCGGCGCGCACCGCGTCCAGCGTATCCCCGTGACCGAGTCGGGCGGACGTATCCATACGTCCACCTCGACGGTCGCAGTCATGCCGGAGGTCGAGGATGTGGAGATCGAGATCCTCGACAAGGATATCCGCGTCGACACGTTCTGCTCGAGCGGCGCCGGCGGCCAGTCGGTCAACACGACCAAGTCGGCGGTCCGCGTCCTGCATGTGCCGACCGGCATCATGGCGACCTGTCAGGACGGCAAGTCGCAGAATGAAAACAAGGCGAAGGCGCTGCAGGTGCTGCGCGCCCGCATCTACGACATCCGCCGTCAGGAAGAGGAAGCCAAGTATGCTGGCGAGCGCAAGAGCAAGGTCGGTACGGGCGACCGCAGCGAGCGGATCCGCACGTACAACTATCCGCAGAGCCGCGTGACCGATCACCGCATCGGCCTGACGCTGCACAAGCTGGATACGGTGCTCAACGGCGATATGGAGGAGATCATCTCCGCGCTGACGATCGCCGAGCAGGCCGAGCTGCTGGAGCAGGAGAATCTGGCTTAACCTGCGATTGACTTCCGCGAGAGCGGAGAAGTCTGAGTAGACGAGAATAGACGGGAGGCGAGTGCATGCAACAGAAGCGAGACGCAGCGTCTGCGCTCGTGCACNNGTCCGGCGTTCAGCGGACCGACGGGGCCGAGAGGGGGACGGCGTCAGGTGTGGAAGACATGGCCGTAGGACGCTCGGCGGAGCTTGGCGAGCTGGAGACGCGAGCCGCTGTCGATCAGGGGACTGGCGAGGAGACAGAGCGTCGCCAATCGCCGACAGTGCTTGATATCGGTACCGGCAGCGGTGCGATCGCACTCACGCTTGCCGCTGAACGCCCGGCGTGGCGCGTCTATGCTTCCGACCTGTCGGCAGATGCGTTGGCGATGGCGGCGGCCAATGCGTCGCGCCTTGGCGTGGACGCGCGCGTCTCTTTTGTCCAGGGCGATCTGCTGCTGCCCTTCACGGTCGATGGCGCGGCAGGCGGGCTGAATAGGGTGAACGTGGATACGGTGAGTGGGATGACGGCTGGTCTAGCTGCCGATATCGTCGTCTCCAATCCGCCGTATATCCCGGCTGGCGATCTGCCGGAGCTGCAGCGCGAGGTCCGCGACTATGAGCCGAGGCTGGCGCTCGACGGCGGCGGCGACGGGCTGGACCCGTATCGCCGCATGGTCGAGCAGTTGCAGCGCCTCACCCAGTTGCCGCGCATCGTTGCCTTCGAGCTGGGCAAGGGACAAGCCCGCGAGGTTGCGCGCTTGCTGGAAGCGCGGTATGCGTGGCGCGAGGTGCGGATCATCGAGGACTATGCCGGCATCGAGCGGCATGTGGTGGCCATTCGGTAGCCGGAGTGCGGCTATGATGAGAGCGAGCGGAGCGATCCGCTCGTTTTTGCGTTGCACGGGTAATGAACGAGACGGGTATCTTTTACGAGATTGCTAGGTTTAGAGAGGGAGCGCGGCGGACATACTGAGGAGCATAGACGTTCCGGAACGCAAGCTGGCGCATCGACGGATGCGCACGAGAGGGGCTTGTGTGACATGGTTATCCGCAATCATACCCGTTATTCGTATCGCGCTTCGTATGGCTATCTTTTCGTAATCCTGATGGTGCTTATCATGAGCTGGGAAGGTCAGCGGATGGACGCCGCCGTCGTGCAGGGGACGATCCCCGAGGAATCGATCCGTCTGCGCATCCTGGCCAACTCCGACGCTCCGCAGGACCAGGCAATCAAGCGCCATGTCCGCGGTGCGATCGTCGCCGAGATGGCGAGCTGGGCGCGTGGCCCGCAGACGATCGACGATGCAAGAGTAGCGATCCGTGCGAATCTGGCGAAGCTGGAGTCGACGGTGGCCGAGCAACTGCGCAGCCGCGGCTTCGCCTATGACTTCAAAGTCGAACTGGCGACGGTGCCGTTCCCTACCAAGATGTACGGCAGCCAGGTCTACCCGGCCGGCGATTACGAAGCGCTGCGTGTAACGCTCGGAGCTGGAGACGGTCAGAACTGGTGGTGCGTGCTGTTCCCGCCGTTGTGCTTTGTAGACGGGATCAGCGGCGAGGCTGCCGCAGCCGAGCCTGCGATGAGCGATTCGACGGTTGCGGACACTGCGTCTGCGGCTGATGTCCAGGCTGAGGGGAGCGGCGAGGCGCCCGAGGTGAAGTTTTTCCTGTGGGAGCTGATCGAGTCGATCGTCGACTTCTTCCGGGGGCTCTTCAGCTAATCTCTCATCCGTCTGCCGAGGCGTGAGCGGGATATGGTATAATGGAGGACGCAGATACTAGAGTCCGAAGGAATGAAGCACGTGACCATACGTTGGAACCTTACCGTCGCCGCGAGCGACGAACTGATAGCAAGAACTGGCGGCCCTGTTGGCGAAGCGCCCGCAGCATGGATGAGCGAGCAGGAGGACGTGCGTCAGGAGAATCGGCAGCAGGAGAACGCGCAATCGAAGAGCGAACAGCAGGAGAACGGGCGGCAAGAAGACGATCGGCAGGAGGACGCGCGGCAAGAGAGCGAGCTGCGGGCAGCGGCTGCGCTGCTCCGCGCGGGGAAGCTCGTCGCATTCCCGACAGAGACGGTGTACGGCTTGGGGGCGGATGCGGGCAATGACGAGGCAGTCGCCGCGATCTTCGCAGCCAAGGGGCGGCCGTCGGACAACCCGTTGATCGTCCATATCGCCGATCGTGAGCAGTTGGACGCGCTGACCGAGCGCTGCGGGACGCTTGAGCATGAGTTAATGAATGCCTTCTGGCCAGGGCCGTTGACCCTGGTCTTGCCTGTGCGCGCTGGCGCAGTGTCGTCTCTGGTGACGGCCGGGCTGGATACAGTCGCTGTGCGGATGCCATATCATCCGGTAGCGCTGCGGCTGATCGCTGCGTCCGGCTGTCCGATCGCGGCACCCAGCGCCAACCGCTCCGGACGCCCTAGCCCGACGCGCGCCGATCATGTGGCCGAGGATCTGTGGGGACGCATCGATGGCCTCGTCGACGGCGGCCCGACAGGCGTCGGACTGGAGTCGACGGTCGTGCGGGTCGTCGATGGACGCATCGTCATCCTCCGGCCCGGCGGCGTCACAGCGGCGGCGCTCGGCCGGTATGGCGAGGTGCAGACGGTCGTCGATGACGCCGCGCATGCGCAAGATGACCCAACTGGCGCTGCGATACGCAGCGCCCTCCCCAGCGACACAGCCGGTCCGACGATCGCTTCCGAGCGACCGCTTTCCCCATCAGTGCGGAGTAGCGATGAGGGGAGCGATGCTCCCCGTTCGCCGGGGATGAAGTATACGCATTACGCACCGCGCGGCGAGATGGTGCTCGTCGAGGGGCCGGCCGATCGTGTCAGCGCCTATATCCAGCGGCAGGTCGGTCTGGCTGGCGTCGAGGGGAGACGCGCAGGCGTGTTGACCTACACTGAGCACGCGGCCGACTACCATGCCGATCTCGTGCTGACGATGGGCTCGCTCGCTGATCTGACGACCGCTGCCCACGGCTTGTACGCATCGCTGCGCGAGATGGACGCCGCTGACGTGGAGCGGATCTGGGCCGAGGCTTGTCCTCCAGCGGGCATCGGCGAGGCGTTGCTCAACCGGCTGCTCAAGGCGGCCGGTCACCGTCTCGTGCGCGTATAGCAATCAGGCGTTGTCACAATGGGATGGCTGAGCTAACCATGCGAGTCCAGCCCGCTCGGTCGCCAGTTCGTCCGCTCGCCCGCTCGTCCATTTTCCCGCCCGAGGCTTGGTCATGTTTGCCGTCTTGTCCGCATATGCTGGATAACAAATGACGGAATGACCATGGGGAGGTCTGCCATACATGATGGTGGAAGCTACGGTGCAGACCGGCCAGTTGCTGACGATAATGGTGTTGGCTGCGGCGCTTGGCCTGGATGCCTTCTCGCTCGGCGTCGGCATCGGACTGCGGGGGATCCGCCTGCTGCATGTGGCGCGCCTCAGTCTCGTGATCGCGCTGTTCCATATCCTGATGCCGCTGCTCGGCTTGTGGATCGGCAATTATATGAGCGTGCTGCTCGGACATGTCGCGACGACGGCGGCTGGCGTGCTGCTGCTCTTGCTCGGCGGACATATGATCTGGAATTCCTTCCGTCCGGGATCGGACGGCAGTCTGGATCATCGCAAGGTAACCGGAACATTGCTGCTGGGACTGATGGTGAGCGTCGATTCGTTTTCGGTCGGCGTGACCTTGGGGATGTTCTCGGCGAGCATCTGGTTGACGGTGCTGCTGTTCGGCGCAGCGGGCGGGGCCTTCGCGATCCTGGGACTGCTGCTTGGCCGCCGGGTGAGCCGCCATTTGGGCGATTGGGGCGAGGCATGCGGCGGCGTGATCCTGTTTGTGTTCGGGTTGATGTTTTTATTCTGATCGAGATGTGGTAAAAATGAAGGAGATCGCGATCTCTGCGAAGAACTAGTACGCAATGTCGGCACTCGGCGCTCGTAAGCCATCGCCAGAGAAGGCTTCGCTTAAAGTCCGGCACCTGTGCGAAAGGAAGCTTGCAGCCAGGGCACCTCAAAAGTGCCAACTGGCCCGCTGAAAGGAGAGTTGCGGCGTAGTGAAACGTATTTTGTTCGTCTGTACCGGCAATACTTGCCGCAGTCCGATGGCCGAAGCGCTGCTGCGCGAGCTGGCGCAACGCGAAGGAGTGGCGCTGGAGGTGCGCTCCGCCGGGGTATCGACAGTGGACGGGCTGCCGATCTCGTCGCACGCAGCGGAGACGCTGCGGCGTCGGCAGATCCGCCATCAGGCGAGCTCGCGCGCGCTGACCGCCGAGGCGGTGGCGTGGGCCGATCTGATCCTGACGATGACATCGGGACATAAGCGGCATCTGCTGGAGAGGTATCCGCAAGCTGTCGAGAAGAGCCACACGCTCAAGGAATACGTCGCCCGCGAAGGCGAGGTGCTCTCGGACATCGAGGAGTTGGAGCGCCTCTACACCGACCTGCACATGAAGCAGGCGTTGGGCGAGCAGCTGTCGGAGCAGGAGCGTTCGCGGCTGCTGCAGCTGGAGGCGAAGATCCCGAGCTTCGATATCGGCGATCCGTTCGGCGGTACGTTGGCTCAATACGAGATGACAGCCGATGAGATCGCCGAGGCGATCCACATGCTGTTGGATAAGCTGCGGTGATGCCTTGATTTTTGGCAGGGGTTGCAGTATAGTTAGGGTAACAAATGAGGATCCGGTGTAACTGGCGACGGAAGTGGGCAACCACGGGGGAGCATCGGAACATATGGCCGGTCGCCTGGGCAAAGAGCAGCGTGCTTCGCACGTCATGCTCTTTTTTCGTCTTTTTTGAGGGATTCGGGTATAATGGGAGCGAGTAGGACAAACAACGATTAGGCTTCTGGAGTGAGTTTTCCTTCGGAAAACTTAAGCGTATGCTTCCGAAGTGAGTTTTCCTTCGGAAAACTTTTAGGAGGGTTCCAATGAAAATTGCAATCGGCGCCGATCACGCGGGCTACCGGCTGAAGGATGTCGTCGTCCCGTTTCTGGAATCGCTTGGGCATGAAATTCAAGACTTCGGCTGGCACAATGAGCAGTCGGTCGATTATCCCGACTTTGCCCAGCAGGTGTGCAATCAGGTCGTGGCAGGAGAAGTGGAGCGCGGCATCCTGATCTGCGGCACCGGCATCGGCATGTCGATCGCGGCCAACAAGATCCCCGGCATCCGCTGCGCCTTGACGCATGACCTGTTCTCGGCCAAGGCGACGCGCGAGCATAACGATACGAATGTGCTGGCGCTCGGCGAGCGCGTCATCGGTCCCGGCGTCGCCCAGGAGATTATCCGGGTGTGGCTGGAGACGCCTTTCTCCGAGGGCGAACGCCATATCGGCCGCATCGGCAAGGTCAAGTCGCTCGAAGACAAGTATTCGACACACCCATAAGCGGAGGCAGCTATGATAACGACGGATCTGCAGACGATAGCGTCGCAAGTCGAGACAATCGTCGGCGAGCTGGCGGAGGCGGCATCGCTCTCTACCGGCCAACTGCTGGTCATCGGGACCAGCACCAGCGAAGTCGCCGGCCGCCGGATCGGCACATCCGGCACGCTGGAGATCGCCGAGGCGATCTACGAGGGTGTCGAGGCTGTGCGGCGGGAGCGGGGGTTTTACCCGGTCTACCAGTGCTGCGAGCATCTGAACCGCGCGCTCGTGCTGACGCGGGAGGCTGCGACGCGCTATGGACTGGAAGAGGTGGCGGCAGTGCCGATCCCGGGAGCGGGCGGCTCGATGGCCGCTTGGGCGTATCGGTCGATGAACGATCCCGTGTTGGTCGAGGCGGTGCAGGCGCACGCAGGCGTCGATATCGGCGATACGCTGATCGGCATGCATTTACGTCGGGTAGCTGTGCCCCTGCGTCCGTCGATCCGCTTGATCGGCGCAGCCCACGTGACGATGGCGATGACGCGGCCTCGCCTGATCGGCGGCGCCCGCGCCGTCTACACGCTGGAGGATCAGCCACCGGCCGCCACCGCCCCGGAGCGGGCGGGCGGCAGTTGCGAGTAATGTTTTTACTGTGACGCCAAAGGACGGCGGCAGCCGTTTCATCTTGGGAGCAGGACGAACGAATATAACACAGCTCCTCCGTCGGGCGTAAGTTCGGCGGGGGCAGCACAACAGGGAGGATATCAACCATTATGGAACACTTGCGCAAACAAGACCCGGAATTGCTCGCGGCTCTCGGCCTGGAGCTGAAGCGTCAACGGGACAACATCGAGCTGATCGCATCGGAGAACATCGTCAGCGAAGCTGTACTCGAAGCCATGGGCTCGGTACTGACTAACAAATATGCCGAAGGCTACCCGGGCAAACGGTTCTACGGCGGCTGCGAGCATGTCGACATCGCCGAGGACATCGCGCGCGACCGCGCCAAGGAGTTGTTCGGCGCCGAGCATGCCAACGTACAGCCTCACTCCGGCGCGCAAGCCAATATGGCGGTCTATCTGGCAACGCTCAACCCTGGCGACACCGTGCTGGGCATGAACCTGGCACATGGCGGTCACTTGACGCATGGCAGCCCGGTCAACGCCTCCGGCTTGCTCTACAACTTCGTCGCTTACGGCGTCGAAGAGGATACATTCACGATCAACTATGACGAAGTCCGCAAGGCGGCGTTCAAGCATCGTCCGAAGATGATCGTCGCCGGCGCCAGCGCGTACCCGCGCATCATCGACTTCGAAAAGCTCGGTCAGATCGCCAATGACGTAGGCGCGCTGTTCATGGTCGACATGGCGCATATCGCCGGTCTGGTCGCTGCAGGCTTGCATCCGAGCCCTGTGCCGCATGCGCATTTCGTGACGACGACGACGCACAAGACGCTGCGCGGCCCGCGCGGCGGTCTGATCCTGTGCCGTAAGCCGTGGGCTGCCGCGATCGACAAGGCGGTCTTCCCTGGCTCGCAAGGCGGTCCGCTGATGCATATCATCGCTGCCAAAGCCGTCGCCTTCGGCGAGGCGCTGCAGCCGTCCTTCAAGACGTATGCGCAGCAAGTCGTCAACAATGCGCGCGTGCTGGCTGATGCGTTGGCAGGCGAAGGACTGAACATCGTCTCCGGCGGCACCGACAACCATCTGATGCTGATCGACACGCGCAGCCTGAACATCACAGGCAAGCAAGCCGAGCATCTGCTCGATCAAGTCGGCATCACCGTCAACAAAAACGCTATCCCGTTTGACCCGACTTCGCCATTCGTTACGAGCGGCATCCGGCTCGGTACACCGGCTGCGACGTCTCGCGGCATGGACGAAGCGGCGATGAAGGTGATCGCCGAGGTCATCGCGATGACGCTGAAGAACCCGGACAACGCCGACATTCACGCCCAGGCGGAAGCCCGCGTGCGCGAGCTGACGGCTCAATACCCGCTGTATCCGGATATGCAATACTAATATCGCTTGTTTTCCGCACCTCAAAAAGCTCCAGTATCGCCAATTGGCGGTGCTGGAGCTTTTTGCTGGCTTAGGGAGGGCCCAAGCAGGAGCGGCTGGCGGCGGCAATGTTGTGACATGTGCGAAATATGGCCCAAGTGGTGCCGCCAACCGGCCAAATCCGCCCAAGATGTGCGAAAT
>NZ_BFBX01000042.1:150469-172198 GCF_003851045.1 Paenibacillus sp. 598K
ATATGGCCCAAGTGGTGCCGCCAACCGGCCAAATCCACCCGAGATGTGCGAAATATGGCCCAAGTGGTGCCGCCAACCAGCCAACTCTCTCGAACCTGCATGTCACATCTACAGCCGCGTCAAACTCATCTAGAGGATGGCCTCTAGCGAACGCGCCGCTTGGTTTTGCCCACGAACGACTGGACCGTGCGGAACAGCTTTTCGCGCGCCTCTCTGTTGCGGAGCAAGTAAGCAGCCCCCATTCCGAGGGCGGACATCAGCATACGTTTTCTCATCTGTTTTCCCCTCCTCCCGACTTATCGTTGCATCCTCTTACTGTGCGTCATCGTATAGTAGATTATACCCGTCTGCGGCAACGCGAAACATCGCATCACTGGCAGACCAGGAGGCTGTAATGGAATGGGTCGCAGACGAACGATCTGGTATACTTAGAGGCATATGTAATCTGTGCAGAGAGGACGATGGGGATGGACAACTTTGTAATTGGTATTATAGTCTTGCTGTTGGTGGGCGTGCTATATTATTCGTTCGCCAAACGTCAGCAATCGGAGGGGAAGCGGGATGTCTTCCCGGCCCATAAGCCGCCGACTGGCTTGGGAGTAAGGCCTGAGCATCCAGCCTATGCGGCGGCGCAGCGACTGGAGGATGCGATACCGGCTGACTACGAGCAGCGGGTCAAGGAGCGGATGCAGCAGCGCTACCCCGAGCTGAGCGACCGGGAGTGGGCATGGCGCTGGCACGAGATGAAACGCTTCCTGCTGATGGCGGGGCTGCTCAATCGGGTCGAGATGTACAGTGCCAAGGTCGACGAGGTGTGGCATGAGATGCTGATGTTTACGCGGGAGTATCAGACGATGTGCGAGCGATTTTGCGGTCGGACGATCCACCACGCGCCCCATGCTGCGGCGACATCTGGCGCTGATCTTCAGCCAGCGTCAGAGCGTGCTTGGTTCGACTGGGTGTACAGCGAGCTGTTCGGTCCGAACCAGCCGGGCGCGCAGCTATGGGGAGCGATGTACCGGACGCCTATGTCGCCGGAACTCCTGGAGCTGCTCCGACAGCCCGATGAGGCGGCAGCGCGGCGGCAGCTGTTCCAGATCGGCGATACGTCGGCGTCGGATGCCCTGACCAATGCCAGAGAGGGGCTGCTGCAGCAGGCGAGAGCGCAACTGACGACGGCAGAGGAGCTGGCAGCTCGCGGCGAACGGCGTTATGACGGCGTCACGGGGGATGCGGCCAACTGGTCGCTGCTGGGCGGCACGCTTATGCTCGCATCGATCGCCATGCCCGACCGCATGGAGGAAGCGATGCGCGAGGCGGGCCTCGAGCAACAGCGTCACTCTTTCACAGGCAGCAGTTGCGGCTCGGCGGTCGGTGGCGGGGACAGCCGCGACAATCGCGATGGCGCAGACGACCATGGCGGACATGCGGGACGCCACGGTGGAGACAGCCATAGCCATCATGACAGCTCAGGCGACCACGGCGGCGGGGACAGCGGCAGCAGCGGAGACAGCGGCGGCGGCTCTTCCTGCAGCTCGTGCAGCTCCTGTAGTTCATAATCGTTTTTTGCTCGGGCGATTGTGACAAGCTTGTTGTGCACAGACTGCTGCACAATGCTATAATATACAAGGCTCTGAGTACGTAAGACAGATTTCAATGATTCGGCTAGGAGGATCCCCGATGAGTAAACTGGTGGTCTGCGACCATCCCCTGATTCAACATAAGCTTACTTTTATTCGAAACAAAGATACCAATACGAAGGACTTCCGCGAGCTGGTCGATGAGGTAGCCACGCTGATGGCCTACGAGATCACCCGTGATCTGCCGCTGCAGGAGATCCAGGTGCAGACGCCGGTTGCGACGGCCACCGCCAAGGTTGTCTCTGGACGAATGATCGGTCTGGTGCCGATCCTGCGCGCGGGGCTCGGCATGGTGGAGGGCATCCTGAAGCTGATCCCGTCTGCCAAGGTTGGGCATATCGGCCTGTTCCGCAATCCCGAGACGCTGGATGCGGTGGAGTATTACCTGAACCTGCCGACCGACGCCAAGGACCGGATGCTGATCGTCATCGACCCGATGTTGGCGACCGGCAATACAGCGATCAAGGCGATCGATTCGCTCAAGAAAAATAACTGTACGCAAATTCGTCTGATGTGCCTGATCGCATCGCCGGAGGGTGTCCGCGCGGTGCAAGAGGCGCATCCTGATGTAGACATCCATGTCGCCGCCGTCGACGAGAAGCTTGACGATCACGGCTATATCGTGCCAGGTCTCGGCGATGCCGGGGACCGCATCTTCGGTACGAAGTAGAATTTTTCATGCGGAGCAAGAATATGGAATAGGAGGCGACCCCTCGTGAGCAAAATAAAGGTAATGACGATCTTCGGCGTACGTCCGGAGGCGATCAAGATGGCGCCGCTCATCCTGGAGCTGCAGCGTCACCCCGAGCAGATCGAATCGATCGTCTGCGTAACGGCGCAGCATCGGAAGATGCTCGACCAGGTGCTGGAGGTATTCGACATCCATCCCGACTACGATCTCGATGTGATGAAGGATCGCCAGACGCTGCAGGAGATTACTATCCGCGTGCTGCAGGGGCTCGAGCCTGTACTGCGCGAGGCGCAGCCGGATATCGTGCTGGTGCACGGCGATACGCTGACGACCTTCCTTGCCAGCTATGCGGCTTTTATGCAGCAGATCAAGGTCGGTCATGTCGAGGCTGGCTTGCGCACCTGGAACAAGCTCTCCCCATATCCGGAGGAGATGAATCGCCAGCTCACAGGCGTGCTGGCCGACTTGCACTTCTCCCCGACGTCGCTGTCGGCGGATAACCTGCGCAAGGAGAACAAGCGCGAGGACGACATCTATGTCACCGGCAACACGGTGATCGATGTGTTCCGTTACACGGTCAAGGACGACTTCGCGCATCCTGTGCTGGACTGGGCCAAGGGCAAGCGCCTCATCTTGATGACGGCGCATCGTCGGGAAGCGCAGGGCGAGCCGCATCGCCAGATCTTCCGCGCGGTGAAGCGGATCGCCGACGAATTCGACGATGTCGCGATCGTCTATCCGGTCCATCTCAGCCCCGCAGTCAAGGAGCCGGCAGAGGAGATCCTTGGCGGACATGAGCGGATCCGGCTGATCGATCCGATGGATGTCGTCGAGCTGCACAACTTCTATCCGCATACCCATCTGATCCTGACGGACTCGGGCGGCTTGCAGGAGGAGGCGCCGTCCTATGGCGTGCCTGTCCTGGTGCTGCGCGATACGACAGAGCGCCCGGAGGGCATCGGCGCCGGCACGCTGCGTCTGGTCGGCACGGAGGAGGAGGAGGTATACGCCGCCGCCCGTCAGCTGCTGACAGATCGCGAGGCGTACGAGGCGATGAGCCAGGCGGCCAATCCTTACGGCGATGGCCGCGCCTCCGAACGGATCGTGCAAGCGATCCTGCATCACTTCGGGCGCACGGCTGACCGGCCCGAGCCGTTCCAAGCTTAGCTAGCCAGTGAGCGAGGGGGGGGACGCCGAGGTCCCCCCAGTCTGCGAGTGGCGTGGGTGGGCAAGAAACTTTCGTTAGAGCATCGAGAGGCGGTCAATTCGGTGCGGTAGGGAAAGAAACTTTCGTTGGAGTGTGCCCGAGCGAGCGCCTCAGCCGAGCGCCGAGGGCTTGAGCGCGGGCGTCGGCGGTCCGCCTGGCGGCGTTGCCAGACCCCCTTTCGAATAGAGCGCTTGCATCGTTCTCCGACCATTCCAAGAGCACTTATCAGGCTTTGCAGCGTACAGTTCCCGCCCGCAACATACAGCGTACAGTGGCACTGTATGGTTGTGGATGCTTGAGAATCCAGTATTATCAAGGGTTTTCGGTTTTTCGTTCACTAAATGTTTGAATTTATATTGATTGACAAACCTTGCGTCGCTTCGATAAAATATATGAGGATTGACAGGGGTATAAGCCATGACGAAGAAGAGCAATCTGGATAGTCCGTGGCGCGCGGCCGGTCTGGTCGGCGCGATGGGACTTGATGTCGCGATTTGCATTTGCTTGGGTTATGTTGTCGGGGACAAGCTGGGGTCCGTCATTACGGGCGTGCTTGTTGGTCTGGCAGTCGGTCTGTACACCTGCGTACTGCTGGTCAAGAGAGTATTGGGGGACACCGATGGATGAACTTTTGAGGCGTGCAATCCGCTCCGCTCTTTTTTTTGCGTCAGGGTGTTTGTTAGCCTGGATCGTTGTGCCGGAAGGCAGGACGGTTGCGGCGGGTCTGATACTTGGCGTGTTGGCGAGCATTATGAATGCGCTTATGCTCAAGCGGCGCATTTTGTTCCTGGAGCACGCGATGAGCGAGGAGCGTCCCCGCAAGCGTTTGGGGATCGGCATGGGAGCCCGCTTTGCGATGGTTCTCGTCGTCGTTATGCTCGCGCTTCGCTTTCCGGAGCAGCTGAATTTGCCAGCCGCATTGTTTGCGAGCTTTTATGTCCAGTTCGCAGTTTTGGTGGCAGCTTTTCTGAACAACCTGCGTGAGTCCAGAGGAAAGGGGTGAAATTACTGCATGCATTTATTTCCGATCGTTGAGATCCAAGGGCTGCGTTTCGACCTGTCGGCGATTGCATCCATCCTCGTCTCGTGTATCGTTGTATTCGTCTTTGCGCGTGTAGCCGTCAGCAATCTGTCGGTCCACAATCCGTCCAAGCTGCAGAACTTCGTGGAATGGATTATCGACTTCGTGCACAGCACGATTGCCAGCACAATGCCGCTTCAGAAGGCCAAGAAGTTCGTCATGCTCGGCCTGACGCTTATCTTGTTCATCTTCGTGTCGAACGTTCTCGGGTTGCCGCTCGGGGTCATCACCGAAGTCAGAGAAGATTATCACGGCTCTGTCGAGTTCCTCGGGATGGAGATCATCTCCGCCGATGCTGTAGAGCAGGCGCATGCCGATCACAAGCATCTCGCGATTGCTTGGTGGAAATCGCCTACGGCCGATATCGCTGTAACGTCCGGTCTGGCGCTCGTCGTATTCTTCCTGATCCACTATCTCGGCATTCGGATGAATACGAAGCATTACTTCAAGCATTACCTGGAGCCGTTCCCGATCTTCCTGCCGCTTAACTTGCTCAAGACGGTGACCAAGCCGATGACGCTTGCTTTGCGTCTTTATGCCAACATCTTTGCGGGCGAGGTTCTGATCTCGACCATTCTGATGCTGAGCTGGATTGGTTTGCCGCTGATGGCAGTGTGGCAAGGCTTCAGTATTTTCGTAGGCGGCATTCAAGCCTTCCTGTTTACGATTCTGACGATGGTGTACATCGCCGAATCGATCGTACATGAGGAACATTAACCACCAAATGAACCCGGTAAACGCTGCTTCAATGGCGCCGCTCCGGGAGCATGATACACAAGCACAACCAAAATAAACCAAGCAATCCCTTAAGGAGGATATTCAAAGATGGAGTTTTTGGATGCAGCAATCGTAATCGGTTTGGGCGCAGTGGGCGCTGGTTTTGGTAACGGTATGATCGTCAGCAAAACAGTAGAAGGTATCGCTCGTCAGCCTGAGGCGAAATCCGCACTGCAAACAACCATGTTCATCGGTGTTGGTATCGTCGAGGTTGTGCCGATTATCGGCGTCGTTCTCGGTTTCCTGATTTTCTTCACCTAATAATCGAATCCATCATATCCAGGCGGGGAAGCGTCAGCCTCCACGCCTTCGTTATGATTCGGGCTTATGCGCCCACAGGAAACCATACGTGCGAAAGGAGTGTCATCCGTGGATTTTGTATGGACAAATACAGTCATTATGATCCTTGCTTTTATCGGGTTGTACTGGCTGCTTAGCAAATATGCATTCGGCCCTCTGATGAGTGTGATGGAGAAGCGCAGAGAGCTGATCCAGGAGCAAATCACCACCGCCGAGCAGAACCGCACCCAAGCCGAGCAACTGCTGTCGGAACAACGTCAACAGCTCGATCAGGCGCGCAAGGATGCTTACGAGATCATCGAGCAATCGAAGACGACCAGCACCAAGCAAGCGACCGAGATTATCAACACGGCCAAAGCGGAAGCAACTCGTCTGAAAGAGGAAGCAACCAAGGATATCGAGAGTGAGAAAAACAAAGCGATCGCTTCGCTGCGCGGCGAAGTGGGCGAGCTGTCGGTGAAGATTGCCTCGAAGATCATCGAGAAGCAAGTCGACAGCAAGTCGCAAGAGCAACTGGTTAACCAATACCTCAAAGAGGTAGGAGGCCGACCATGAGCCGCGAAGCCGTAGTCGCCAAACGCTATGCGGCGGCGTTGTTCGAGCTGGCGCAGCAGCAGCAAGCCATTGCCGCTGTCGAGGATCAGCTCAAGCTCGTCGTCGAGGCTGTGCAGAGCGACGCGGAGATCGGCAAGTTCCTGTCGAGCCCGAATATCGGGAGCGATCAGAAGCTGGCGATCCTGAAGCAAGCGCTCAGCAGCCATGTATCGGAGCTCGTGCTGGACACGGTGGCGCTCTTGATCGCTCGCCGTCGTCAGGGCATGCTGCAGGATGTCTATGAAGCTTATACCCGCGTAGCCGGAGACCAGCTCGGTCAGGCCCGCGCGACCGTCTATACGGCTCAGGAGCTGTCTGCAGATGAGCTGAAGAGCGTCGAAGCGCAATTCGGCAAGTTGCTCGCCAAGCAGGTCGTGGCGCAGCAAGTGCTCGAGCCTTCTTTGCTGGGCGGCATCCAGGTGCGGATCGGCGATCGTCTCTATGACGGCAGTCTGTCCGGCAAGCTGGCTCGCCTTGAGAAAACGTTGAAATCCAAAGCATTGTAGATAGGGGTGAACGAATTGAGTATCAGACCTGATGAAATCAGCACGCTGATTAAACAACAGATCGAACAATATAAATCCGATATCCAAGTCGTTGATGTCGGCACAGTCATCAACGTCGGTGACGGGATCGCCCGTGTGCATGGCCTCGAGAACGCGATGGCCGGAGAATTGCTCGAGTTCGCCAACGGCGTAGTGGGCATGGCGCTCAACCTGGAGGAGAACAACGTCGGTGTCGTAATCCTCGGACCGTATACCGACATTCGTGAGGGTGACCAGGTCAAGCGTACTGGACGGATCATGGAAGTACCAGTCGGCGAAGCATTGCTCGGCCGCGTCGTCAACCCGCTGGGCCAGCCGCTTGACGGCAAGGGCGATATCGCGACAACCGAATTCCGTCCTGTCGAGTCTCCGGCTCCGGGCGTTATCGACCGTAAATCGGTTCACGAGCCGATGCAGACCGGGATCAAAGCGATCGACGCGATGGTGCCGATCGGCCGCGGTCAGCGCGAGCTCATCATCGGCGACCGCCAGACCGGTAAGACGGCGATCGCGATCGATACGATTATTAACCAAAAAGGCAATGGCATGAAGTGTATCTACGTAGCGATCGGTCAGAAGCAATCGACCGTAGCTAACGTTGTGGAAACGCTGCGTCGTCATGGCGCGATGGACTACACCATCGTTGTTACTGCCGCTGCATCCGAGCCTTCGCCGCTCCTGTTCCTGGCGCCATACGCCGGCTGTGCGATGGGCGAATACTTCATGTACAAGGGTGAGCATGTCCTCGTTATCTATGATGACTTGACCAAGCAAGCTGCGGCCTACCGCGAGCTGTCCTTGCTCCTCCGTCGTCCTCCGGGCCGCGAAGCTTACCCGGGCGACGTCTTCTACCTGCACTCCCGCTTGCTGGAGCGCGCAGCCAAGCTGAGCGACGAGTTGGGCGGCGGCTCGCTGACGGCGCTGCCATTCATCGAGACGCAAGCATCCGACGTATCGGCATATATCCCGACCAACGTCATCTCGATTACAGACGGCCAGATCTTCCTGGAGTCGGACCTGTTCTACTCCGGTCAGCGCCCGGCGGTTAACGTCGGTATCTCGGTATCCCGGGTCGGCGGCTCCGCCCAGATCAAGGCGATGAAGAAGGTAGCCGGTACGCTCCGTCTGGACCTCGCGGCCTACCGCGAGCTGGCAGCATTCTCCCAATTCGGCTCCGATCTGGACAAGTCCACCTTGGCTCGTCTGAACCGTGGCGCGCGTACGCTCGAGATCTTGAAGCAAGGCGTCAACCAGCCGATGCCGGTTGAAAAGCAAGTCGTCAGTATTTTTGCTGCCGTCAAAGGCCACCTCGACGACATCGCTGTCGATTCGATCCTGCGCTTCGAGAGCGAGTTCCACTCGTACCTCGAATCCAACCAACCGGAGATTCTGACCTCCATCCGCGACACCAAAGAGATCACCTCCGACAACGAGAAAGCTCTGGTCGACGCGATCAACAAGTTCAAACGCAGCTTTGCCTAAGCAAAGCTCGATATAGATGGCTCTACCCTCGCTCCGGCGCTGCCGGAGGGGGTGTCCTACCTAGTACAGGACCAACACCAGGCTTTGGAGTGCGCTCGTCGGAGTGCCCCTCGCGGGCAGATGGCGTCCGTGCGCTCTACGGCAACAAAGGCGGGTGAAACGATTGGCAAAAGGCATGCGCGATATCAAACGCCAGATCAAAAGCGTTCAAAATATGAAGCAGATCACCAAAGCGATGGAGATGGTCGCTGCGGCGAAGCTGAGACGCGCGCAAGAGGCGGCCGAAGCGGCACGTCCTTACGCCGACAAGCTGAAGGAAGTAGTGGCGAGCATCGCGGCCGGCACGAAGGATGTCAAGCATCCGATGCTGGAGACGCGGCCGATCAAAAAGGTCGGTTATCTCGTCATTACGTCTGACAAGGGTCTGGCGGGCGGCTACAACGCGAACGTGCTTCGCAAAGTGACGCAGACGATCCTGGCGCGGCATAAATCGCAGGATGAGTATGAGTTGTTCGTCATCGGCCGGAAGGGCCGCGATTACTTCCGTCGGCGCAACATGCGCGTCATGGAAGAGATCACGGGTCTGCCGGATATGCCGACCTTCGCGGACATCAAGGCGATCGCCTATACAGCGGTCAAAAAGTACGAAGAGGGCGCATATGACGAGTTGAACCTGTTCTACAACCAGTTCGTCAATGCGATGACGCAGATCCCGACGGAGAAACGTCTGTTGCCGCTCGACGATGTCGGCGGCGAGGCGAGCGTGGCCAGCTACGAATACGAGCCTTCTCCGGAAGGCGTGCTCGAGGTGCTGCTGCCGAAGTATGCGGAGACGTTGATCTACAGCGCGCTGCTCGACGGCAAGGCGAGCGAGTTCGGGGCCAAGATGACGGCAATGGGCAGCGCGTCCACGAACGCATCGAAGATGATCTCCGGGCTGACGCTGACGTACAACCGTGCGCGGCAGGCGGCCATTACGCAAGAAATTTCCGAGATTGTGGCAGGTGCGAACGCCCAATCGTAACAACGGATGCACTTATAGAAGGAACCAGGAGGGAAAAACATGAAAAAAGGACGCGTTGTATCCGTCATGGGTCCTGTTGTCGACTTGGCATTCGAACGTGGACAACTGCCTGAGATCTTGAATGCAGTCAAGGTCAAATATGACGGCGGTGCTACCGGCAAGGACATCGACCTGACGCTGGAAGTAGCGGTTCACCTCGGCGACAACATGGTCAGAGCGGTAGCGATGAGCTCCACTGACGGTCTGGTGCGCGGCGCCGAAGTTATCGACACCGGTGCGCCGATCACAATCCCTGTAGGCGCGGCTACGTTGGGACGGGTCTTTAACGTACTGGGCGAGCCGATCGACCAGGCGGGCGAAGCGGTATCGGAGGTTAACCTGCCGATTCACCGTCCGGCCCCGACGTTCGACGAGCTGTCGACGCAAGCCGAGATCCTCGAGACAGGGATCAAGGTTATCGACCTGTTGGCCCCTTATGTGAAGGGCGGTAAGATCGGTCTGTTCGGCGGCGCGGGCGTCGGCAAGACGGTTACGATCCAGGAACTGATCAACAACATCGCGCAGGAGCATGGCGGGATCTCCGTATTCGCTGGCGTCGGCGAGCGTACGCGCGAAGGCAACGACTTGTATCACGAGATGAAGGATTCGGGCGTTCTGCCGAAGACCGCGATGGTATTCGGTCAGATGAACGAGCCACCGGGCGCACGTCAGCGGGTAGCCCTGACGGGTCTGACGATGGCGGAGTACTTCCGCGATACCGAAGGCAGAGACGTACTGCTGTTCGTCGACAACATCTTCCGTTTCACGCAAGCGGGCTCCGAGGTATCGGCCCTGCTCGGACGTATGCCGTCCGCGGTAGGTTACCAGCCGACACTCGCAACTGAGATGGGTCAGCTCCAGGAGCGGATCACCTCGACCAAAAAAGGCTCCGTTACGTCGATCCAAGCGATCTACGTTCCTGCGGATGACTATACTGACCCGGCTCCTGCGACGACGTTTGCCCACTTGGACGCAACGACGAACCTCGAGCGTAAAATTTCCGAGATGGGGATCTTCCCGGCGGTAGACCCGCTGGCATCCTCTTCCCGTATCCTGTCGCCAGAGGTTGTCGGCCAGGAGCACTATGATGTCGCGCAAGGCGTCAAGCGCCTGCTGCAACGCTACAAAGAGCTGCAAGACATCATCGCGATCCTCGGTATGGACGAGCTGTCCGAAGAGGACAAGGTGACCGTTGCTCGGGCGCGGAAGATTCAGCGCTTCCTGTCGCAGCCATTCCACGTGGCGGAGCAGTTCACCGGCATCAAGGGCAAATACGTAGCGGTTCAAGATACCGTTCGCAGCTTCAAAGAGATCCTCGACGGCAAGCATGACGAGCTGCCAGAAGCAGCGTTTATGTATGTTGGCACGATTGAAGAGGCCGTGGAGAAAGCCAAAACGCTGTAAAGCGAAAGGCAGGAGGATTTCACATGAGCACCTTTTTACTGGAAATCGTAACGCCTGAGCGTAAGGTATACGCTCAGGAGGTTAATATGGTGATCGTACGCGGCATCCAGGGCGAGCTGGGCATCATGCCTGGGCATATCCCGCTCGTGACGCCGCTGCAGATCGGCCCGCTGCGGGTAAAGAACGGCAGCCAGGAGAGCATCATCGCGGTCAACGGCGGCTTCGTCGAGGTGCGCAAGGACAAGGTCGTCGTCCTGGCGGAGAGCGCTGAGCTGCCGTCGGATATCGACCCTGAGCGCGCCCAGGCGGCCAAGCAGCGCGCCGAGCAGCGTCTCTCCGGCAAAGGCGGCGACACCGATCGCAAGCGCGCCGAGCTGTCGCTCCAGCGTGCGATCAACCGTCTCGAGGTCAAGCAAGGCTTTGGTTCGCACCACTAAGTTTGATCTCGCAAGGCACAAGCGGCACAGGATTTTCCTGTGCCGCTTATTTAATTGGAGGTGTTGGTGATGGTGTTCATAATTAGTCCTGTTGGAATTTTATTTTTTGTAGCACTCATTATTCTAATGGTGGGTTTCATTTATTTCATCCGCAGACGTTAGGTTAAACCGGCGGTGTGCAGATCGCATCAAGCCCGGTTTACATGGCCTTTCGACCTAGAACGAACACTCTTATTCGGAAATTCGACAAGATATGTAAATGATTGCGCTTTAAAATGTGAGGAATAGCATTATTTTTGAAAAAATATAGTTTTAAGGTCCCATTCTCCTTGATTTTATGTTATATTAACGAACATACAGATAACATAACCGTAGGGGTGGGGATGGAAATGTTCGATTGGCTCGGATTTCGCAAGGGGCTGCCGCTCTGGTGGTCCTACAGGTTGAACCGTCATCGAAAGTCAGATGTGGAGCAGGTGTTCGAGGGGTTCGCCGATACCCGCAAGCATCTGTTGATCTCCTGGACCGAGGAATATTGGGGCCATCTGGATCGACTAAGCTTCCATCTCAAGGACAAGCTGTCCGCGTCCGACACCGCACCCTTCCGCCAGCACCTCACCACGACCTACACCCGAGCGGTTGATTGTAGCGAAATTTTCGTACTGGCCCCAGATGGCCGTGTCATCAGCTCCACCTACCCGGCACATGTCGGAGTCTTCCACGACGATACGAGTCCAATCGCCGCCGGTCTGGCCTATGCCAGACAACGAGGAGGACAGAAGTGTCTATTCGGGCCGTATCCCGATCCGCAGACGCTTGCGATCGGGCCGCGCTCCTCAGCATTCCACGACAAGATGACAGTTATGTTCATCCTGCCGCTCGTGGAGGACGGCGCATACTGCGGAGCGATCTGCGGCCGCGTCCCGAACGACGTGCTCGGCGATCTGATCCAGCGCGAGTCTGGACACGTCTATCCCGACTCCGGCGATAACTACCTGTTCATGGCCAAGCCGCAGCTCCAAACCCATATCGTACCGGGTACGGCGCTCTCGCGCAGCCGCTTCGAGGATCATACGTTCACGCATGGGGAGAACCTGAAGGACGGCGTAACGACCGATTGGGGCGTCGTCTCTGTGAAGGAGCATACCGAGCTCGAGATTCTGTTCACCGACCCGGCTACAGGCGAGCTGCATCCGGGCGTAGCCAACACGATCCGCAATGGCAGCAATCTGTTCGTCGAGTTCCCCGGCTATTCCGACTATCGTCATATTCCCGTCATCGGCAAGGGCGTCACGTTCCAGCTCCCGCACTGCCCGGATGTGTGGGGGATGATGTGCGAGGGCGATCTCGAGGAGGTCTATCGGCTGCGCAGCATCCGCTGGCAGACGCTCAAGATGAATCTGCTGCTGCTGGTCACGCTCAGCCTGCTGGGCGGACTGCTCGTCTACTTGCTCGCGGCGCAGCTCTCTCCGCTACTGTTGGCGCTGTCTACGGTCGGTCTGCTGCTGGCGGCGGGGGGCGTCGGCATCGCGATCATCCAGTCGCGGGGCAGCGGCAGGGTCGTCGCTCAGCTCGATGAGCTCCACCGCTTCATCCGCATCAACGCCGAAGGGCAGGGCGATCTGACACAGCGGCTGTCGACTCGGAATTACGGCAACGACGAGATCCGCGAGCTGGCCAAATGGATCAACAACATGATCGACTCGCTCGAGGGCATCATGCTCCAGGTGAAGCTGGCCGCCAAAGACGTCATGTCCAGCCAGCATGAGCTGAATGAGACAACCGATATGACCGCAGGCTCTACGGAACGGGTAAGTCAGCGCGTCCATGATATGATCCGCAGTATCCGCCGTCAGCTTAAGGACATCGACCACGCGAAGGAAGCGGCCGACCAGATGCGCGAGACGCTGCGCGTCCTAGAGCAGCAGGCATCGGAGCAGATCGCGATGGCTCAGGGCGAGGTGGAGCGAATCGGCGGCAAGATGGGTCAGATCTCCAGCAAGGTGGAGGAGACGAACGGTACGATCCGCGCCTTTATGGATACGACGCAGGAGATCCGCAGCGTGCTCGGCGTCATCGAGCAGATCTCGGCGCAGACTCATCTGCTGGCGCTCAATGCCTCGATCGAGGCGGCGCGGGTCGGCGAGCACGGTCGAGGCTTCGCTGTGGTAGCCTCCGAGATCCGCAAGCTGGCGGATATGACACGCACGTCGACCGAGGAGGTACACGGGATCGTGCAGAACATCCACGCCAACGCGCAGCAAGCGTTCGCCTCGATGGAGGAAGGAACGCTGGTCGTCAGCGAGGGCACGGCGCTCGTCTCGGCCGCATCCGAGATGCTGGCCAGCGCCAAGGAGGAGGATCTCCAGAAAAACCAGGTGATTGACCAGGTCGTATTGCTGATGGAGAAAATCGCGGCGGTCAGTATGGAGAATCGGACGATCTCGACCGAGGTGGAGGGCAAGGTGCAGGAGCTGATCTCGGAGTTCGCCGGCGTACGCGACACGTCCAATCACGTCGAGGCGATCACCGCATTCCTGCAGCAGCTGGTCAGTCAGTTCCAACTGACGGAAGCGAGGCGGCGGTAAACGAGCTGCCCAAGTCGTCAGAGTTGTCCAAGCCGCCATAGATACCCTAGCCGTTCCCCGGATGACAGCAACACGGGGGGCGGCTTTTTGCATGGTGAGGCGCAGCAGTTGCTCGTTTCACAGAATTCTCATCTGGTGCTTGCCTCGGGGGAGTAGAAAAGCTAAGCTAGTAAAGGATTAATTATTTGATAAAGGACGGTAACCCGATCCATGCCTAAAAAAATGAAGTGGGGTATTCGCTCCAAAATCGTCGTTGGCTACACCGTGGTGATCCTCTTTTTGACGGTCGCGATTCTGGTCGTTGGCGGACAACTGACCGCGCTTCAAAAGGAAATCGACTTTATTGCGGACCATGATATCGAAGTGCATGATCTGACCAACCGCCTCGAGCGGCATCTGCTCAATCTGGAGACGGGCCAGCGCGGATATATCATCACCGGTCGCAACAGCTATCTGGAGCCGTACAACCGTTCCAAGTCCAACTGGGAACAGGACTACAATCTGCTCCGGTCGTTGATCGGCGACAACGAGAAGCAGCAGATTACGCTGGATGCGATTAAAGCTACCTTCGTCGAATGGATCAGCACAGTAGGCGATCCGAGCATCTCACTCAAGGAGCAGCGAAATGAGGACGCAGTAGCCAGCTTTTTCGTGACGGACCCCGGCAAGCGCATCGTCGATCAATCGCGCGAGAAGTTCAGCAGCTTCCGCGCGGAGGAGCGCGCCCTGACGACAGAGCGCACGGACAATCTGC
The DNA here is from genome assembly GCF_003851045.1 of Paenibacillus sp. 598K. Taxonomy (GTDB): domain Bacteria; phylum Bacillota; class Bacilli; order Paenibacillales; family Paenibacillaceae; genus Paenibacillus_D. The sequence continues at coordinate 165,033 of NZ_BFBX01000042.1, forward strand.
GGGAGCAGAACCTGTGGCTGCAGGTGATGCTCTACTCGTCTCTGCTGATCGTCGCCGGCATCGCGCTCATGATTGCCTTTACGGTATCGGGCAGCATCGTGCGGGCGATCCGCGACATCAACGGGGCGATCCGAATGATTGCATCACCTGAGGGAGATATGAGCCAACGGATCGAGGTCAATACGCGAGACGAGATCTACGAGCTATCGATCGCGACCAATGCCTTGCTGGACAACGTCGAGCAATCGCAATGGCTGCAAGCCAAGGTGACGGAGCTGATCAGCGAGCATCAGAGCGAGACGGATATCGGCGGCTTGTCCGAATCGTTCGTCACGCGGCTGTCGGAGCTGCTCGAAGCGGCTTATGGCGTACTATATCTGCGCAAGCGGGGCAAGCATGGCGAGGACATCATGGTCCGCCAGGCCGGCTACGCCCTTGCTTCCAGCACGAAGGTGCAGAGCGAATTCGCCATGGGCGAAGGGCTCGTGGGGCAAGCGGCCAAGGACAACCGGATCTTCCAGCTGTCCGACGTGCCGCCGGACTACTATGCGGTCGCCTCGGGACTCGGGCAATCGCAGCCGCAGCATCTGATCATTGCGCCATCCAGCTTCGAGCATGAGGTCGTCGCCGTCATCGAGCTGGCTTCCTTCTCGCCATTTGGAGAGCAGCAGCGGGAGCTGCTCGTGAAGACGATGGAGACGTTCGGCGCGATCATCAACAGCGCGGTCAGTCGTCAAGAGATTGAGACGCTGCTGCAGGAGTCGCAGACGCTCACCGAGGAGCTGCAGTCGCAATCCGAGGAGCTGCAAGCGCAGCAAGAGGAGATGCGGGTGACGAATGAGCAGCTCGAGGAGCAGAATCGTCTCGCCGAGCTGCGCTCGCAGGAGCTTGAACGGATCCGCGAGGCGCTGGAGACGAATGCAGAACAGCTCAAGCAGAGCTCGCGCTACAAATCGGAGTTTCTGGCTAATATCTCGCATGAGCTGCGTACGCCGCTCAACAGCATGCTGATCCTCTCGCAGATCCTCTCGGAAAACCAGAACGGCCATCTCGACAAGGATGAGCAAAAATATGCGAGCGTCATCCATTCGGCGGGCGAGGATCTGCTCAGTCTGATCAATGATATTCTCGACCTGTCGAAGGTCGAGGCGGGCAAGCTGGATATTGTAATGGAGGAGATGAGCATCTCGGAGCTGGCCGCATTGCTCAGGCATCAGTTCGAGAAAACGTCCGAGCAAAAGGGGCTTGACTTCCATGTGGAGATCGCGCCGGATACGGACGAAATTTTCTACACCGATAGCCAGCGGCTGCATCAAATTATGAAAAACCTGCTCTCCAATGCCTTCAAATTTACGGACCAGGGCGAGGTCGCCTTGACTGTCCGCAATGCGTCAACCGAAGAGATTAACGAACACTTGCCTGCCCAGGACGGGGCCAGCGTGCTGGCGCTCAGCGTCGTCGATACAGGCATTGGGATTCCTAAAGAAAAGCAGGCGATCATCTTTGAGGCGTTCCAGCAGGCTGACGGAACGACGAGCCGCAAATACGGCGGCACCGGACTAGGCCTCTCGATCTGCCGTGAGCTGACTGCGCTGCTCGGCGGCAAGCTGACGGTCGAGAGTCGGCCGGATGAGGGCAGCGTGTTTACCGTTTACGTACCTAATATGAATCCTGGAGAGCCATTGCCTGCCGCGCTTGCGGCACATCGGGAGCTCGACACGGCGCAGTGGGGGGCAGCTGCCGCGAGCCAGCCGGAGGACGAACGGAGACAGACGCAGGAGAGTCGCTCCCCAGCAGAGCTAGAGGAGGCGGAGGAGCTGACTGCGCTTGGCGGCCAAGAGGTGCTGATCGTCGACGACGACGAGCGCAACATCTTTGCTCTGACCAACTCGCTGGAGCGGGAAGGTCTGCGCGTTCATACCGCTCGCAATGGAGAAGAAGCGCTGCAGGCGCTTGAGACCGAGCCTGGCATCGCGCTAGTGCTGATGGATATTATGATGCCTGTCATGGACGGTTATACCGCGATTCGCAAGATCCGGGATAATCCGCAGTACAGCGAGCTGCCGGTAATCGCGCTCACAGCCAAGGCGATGAAGGAGGACCGCGATCGTTGTCTGGAGGCAGGCGCCTCTGATTATATCAGCAAGCCGGTCGATCTGCGCAGGCTGTTGTCGATGATCCGGGTCTGGCTCTCCAAGCAGGCCGGTCGATGAACGGTTCGAGCGCCGATATCCCCCAGGATTGCACCAAGCTGGAGCAGTTGGAGCTGGAGCTGCTGCTTGAGGGCTTGTATCGTCTGTACGGCTACGATTATCGTCATTATGTACGCAGCTCCGTGGCGCGCCGGGTCAGGTCCAGGCTCGCCGCCGAGCGGCTGCCGACGATTACGGCGCTGTTGGAGCGGGTGCTGCACGACCCCGAGGCGGCCAAGCGGCTCATGAACGATTTTTCGATTCCGGTCACGGAGATGTTCCGCGACCCTTTGTTTTTCTATGCCTTTCGGACGAAGGTGGTCCCGATCCTGCAGCGGCTGCCGGAGGTGCGTATCTGGCATGCCGGCTGTTCGAGCGGCGAAGAGGTGTACTCAATGGCGATGGTGCTGGAGGAAGAGGGGCTGTTGGCGAAGACGAAGATTTACGCCACGGATATTAATGAATCGATGCTGGAGCGGGCGCGCGAAGGCGCGTTTCCGCTCAATCGGATGCAAGCGTACACGACGAATTATATTCGCTCCGGCGGACAGCGAGAGTTTTCTTCTTATTATGACAGCGACCAGGTCTATGCTTACTTTTGTCCCTCGCTTATCCGCAACACCTTGTTTTTCCATCATAATCTGGTGACGGATCGGTCGTTTAATGAATTTCATGTCATCCTCTGCCGCAACGTCTTGATCTATTTTGATCTCGAGCTGCAGTCGCATGTGCATGACCTGTTCCATGACTCGCTGGCCCCTGGGGGCATCCTGGCGCTGGGCAGCAAGGAGTCGCTCATGCTCACTCGGCATCGGCAGTATTACATCGATCTGGACCCGCAACAGAAGATCTATCAGGCGCGCAAAGCGCAGTGAATAAACGGCGAGCCGTCTAGCGCATCCTAATTCTGAACTGTTTGAGCCATTGCCTGCAAGGGTAATGTCAACTCAGAATGAATAAATCAGAATGAATAAAAAGGAGTGCGATGGATTATGGCAACAAAAGCGCCAAGCAAAAAATCCCAAGCCACCGAAGTTATCGATCATCTCAACAAACAGGTAGCTAACTGGAGCGTCATGTATATGAAGCTTCATCATTTTCACTGGTACGTGAAGGGGCCGAACTTTTTTGCCCTCCATGTGAAGTTCGAGGAGCTGTATAACGAGGCAACGCTTATCCTGGACGAGCTCGCGGAGCGCGTGTTGACGATCGGCGGCAGCCCGGTATCGACACTCAAGGAGCATCTGTCGTTGTCGTCGATCAAGGAAGCGACAGGCCGCGAGAAGGATGCCAATGCGATGGTCCAGGCGATCATCGATGATTATACCGTCTTGGCCGAGGAGTGCCGCGCGGGAGCAGAGCTGGCCGAGAAAGCCGGCGACGAGCCAACGGCGGACATCCTGATCGGACGGACCGAGTCGGTCGAGAAGACGATCTGGATGCTGAAGGCTGTACTGGGCTAAGCCTCATTACAAAAAAGGACCGCTGCTGGCGGTCCTTTTTGGAGGGCGCGCGAGTCTCTTGCATCCGCCTGATTGCAGGAGTTGGGCGAACAGTAAGCGTTATAGGACCAGGGATGGGGAGGCAAAACTGGACCTCGGTCGAGGGCGAAAACTGGACCTGAAGCACCTTCCGGCGGGCGGGATTGTCGGGTAGCATGATACTACTAGATAGCTAACTCTACACAAAGGATGTGTTACTTATGAAAAAACAACGTTGGCTTGCTGGCGTAGCCTTGGCCTTGATGGTCGCTCTGAGCGCATGCGGCAATAGCGATCAAGCGCCGGAAGAGAAGCCGGATAATACAGCCCCAGCCACAAATGAGCAGGGCACGGGCAATGTCGACCCAGACAAAAACCAAAACGATCCTGCAAATAATTCAAGCAACGCCGACCCTGAGACGTCGAGCGAGCTGCCAGCCAACCTGCCGTCGGATTTCCCGCTGCCGGAGGATGCGAAGGTCACGACCGCTACTTCTGGCGAGAATGAGGGCAAGAAAAACGCAATGATCATTTTTACGACCGAGCAGGATATGAAGCAGGTTACGTCTTTGTACAAAAAATACTTTGAATCGAAGTTGTCGTCAGACAGCCAATTGATCGACGAAAAAAACATCGTCTTCCAGGGGACCGATACCGAAACCGGCGATAGCTGGTCCATGATCGGCGGCCTTATGGCCAGTCAAGAGGGTGTCATCGAGTTAACTGTGACATGGGCGGAAAATTAGTTTGCAGCCCTTATTAACTGAGAGCAAAGCCTTGCGCAAAGCGGCCTCCGCTAAACACGCAAGGCTTGTTTTTTGTCCGATATACAGGGGCAGATGTACGAAATAAGATGAATGCGCTTTAAAAATAGGCAAAAAGTCCCTTTCTCTGTCGATAAAAAGGAGTTCGGCAGGTTCAGATCGAAATAAACATGTATCTTCTAAACCTAAATAAAGGGTTACGACAAACGATGACCATACATAGCCAGGAGAGCACAAACATGCCGCAGGATGCGGCTCTTATAGCGTCGAAGCTGCATAGCCGCAATCGGCGCATCGCTAGGCGGCGCCTCTGGCGCGGTCTGTTGCTGTGTGCGATAGCAGCGGCGCTGCTCTTGACGGCCTTGCAGCCTCAGAGCTTGTCGTCGGAGCCTCGGTCGATGAGGTTGGCAGGGGTTATAGCTGCTGCGGACGAGCCGGGCAGCTGGCTGCTCAAGTGGCGCGATGGCACCCCGCAGCCCTTGCCGTCCGGAACCGTGCTGGTCGGTCGGCAGCAGGAGCTGTCGATTGATATCGTGCAGCCGCTGCGACAGACTGATCCGGGGCGTTGGCTGGCGGAGCTGCGCGCCATGCCGGAGATCGAGTATGTGCATCCCAACGGCAAGGTGCGGACGCTGGCTGACCCAGCGATGAGCGACCCCGAGCTGGCCAAGCAACTGCATCTCGACCCGATCGGGGTCAAGAAGGTATGGGAGAGCGGCTATACGCGCTCCGATCTGACGATCGCTATCGTCGATACAGGCGTCGATCTGCAGCATCCGGACTTGATCGGCAATCTGGTCGAAGGTGTCAATCTGATCAAGCCGGGATCACCGCCACAGGACGACAACGGTCATGGCACAGGGGTAGCGGGTGTGCTCGCTGCGGTCGGTAATAATGGTCAAGGCGTCTCGGGCATCGTCCAGCACGCCCGGATCATGCCGATCAAAGCGCTCGATTACGAAGGCTACAGCGAGGAAGACCGACTGGGGGAGGGCATCCTGTACGCGGTCCGCAACGGCGCCAAAATCGTCGTCCTCTCGGTCGGGCTGTACCGGTATTCTCCTTATATGCGCGATATCGTCGCGCTCGCCGAGAGCAAGGGTGTACTGCTCGTGGCAGCCACCGGCAACGACGGCCTGCTGCTGGGCGACAAGGCTGCTGTGAAATACCCGGCTGCCTATCCGACGGTGCTGGCGGTGGGCGGCGCCACGGCTGACAATCAACCCGAGCCCCGCTCCAACCCGGGACCGGAGGTCGACGTGGCTGCGCCATGGCGCGTCTATACGACCAAGCTGGGCGGCGGCTACAAGTACGATGAAGGCACCTCTCTGGCAGCCCCGCAGGCGGCGGGGGTCGCGGCGTTGCTCTGGGCCAAGTATCCGGAGCTGAAGCCTTATCAGGTGCGAGAACGTCTGCGCGAGTCTGCTCAGGATATCGGAGCGGCGGGCTGGGACCCGGCGACGGGTTATGGCTTGCTGCGAGCCGATCAGGCGTTGACCGGGCGCGGGCGATCCGATGGGGCTGAGCCCAATAACACGATGGCTGCGGCCTATCCCTATCCCCTTCATTCCCAGAGGAGCGGCTCGCTCGACGGCGGGGCGGATCGCGATTGGTATGTGCTCGACGCGCCATACGACGGCAAGCTGTCGTTTCTGTTCCAGGGACTGATCGAACCGGGAGAGCCGATGCCGCCTGTCGTGATCAGCCATGTCGCAGCGGATGGCAAACGGACGGAGGAACGGATCAAAATCGGCACCAAGTCGGCGGAATTTTCGGTCCAAAAGGGGAAAAACTATATCGAGCTGAAGCTGGAGGACGGCGCCTCCAAAAGCGCGCTCCCCTATCTCGCAACCTCCGACTTCCGAATGGCGCCAGATCCCTACGAGGTGAATGACAAAAGCTATCAGGCGTCTACGCTGAAGCCGCAGAGCCAGGCGATTACCGGCAACTTCCACCAGACGGGCGATCATGACTGGTTTGTCGTCACGTTCACGCAAGGGGGCAAGCTGCGGCTGAAGCTGTCGACCGATACGGTACGCATCGACCCGCGCATCGCGATCCAGCGCGCGGGCGACCCGCTGCTGACGATCGACGAGCGAGGCGACGGACAGGATGAGGAGTCGCCTTCGCTGACGATTACGCCAGGCAAGTACTACATCCGTGTCGACAATGCCGCAGCCGCCGAAGCGAGCCCGGTCGTTGGCACGTATACGCTGGACTTCGACTACCTGACCGCTTACGACGACCCGAACGAGCCGAATAATCGGGCCTATGAAGCGACGACCGTGCGGCCAGGCTCCGAGTACATCGGTGTCATCCATAAGAGCTCGGACGAGGATTGGTTCCAGCTTCGGCTCCAGGCAGAGAGCGTGCTGGACCTCCGGGTCGAGGACATCCCGCCTTCCCGGTCCGTGCGACTCGATCTGTACGATCGTTCCCAGCGGTCGATAGCTTCGGCGAAGTCGAGCGCCGAAAGACTGACGATGGAGCAGCGGCTGCAGGCGGGGCTCTATTATGTTAAAATTTCAGCTGATGCTGCATTTACTCATCATTATTACCGATTAATAATACAACAGGATGAACTGGTCGGCGGCTTCCGGGACATCAGCGGGCACTGGGCAGCCGATGCGATCGTCGCGCTCCGTAAGGAAGGCATCGTGAGCGGCTAAAGCGACGATCGCTTCAAGCCGGGCGAGCAGGCGACGCGCGCCCAAGCGGTGGCGATGCTG
>NZ_BFBX01000043.1:0-66233 GCF_003851045.1 Paenibacillus sp. 598K
TCTTTCGCACAAGTTCGCCCACTTCGGGACGCCGAGCCCCGAAAGGTGCACTCGCTAGCAGATGTCCCCACCTCCGGGCTCCCCCTCCCCACTTGCTCGATGCTAGTTGTATGATGCGCATCAAAAAAAGCTGTCTTCCCCAGCCAGTTTACCCTGGCGGGAAAGGCAGCTTTTTGCGCGTGACGTTTTTGCGTGACATTTGCGCATAACGACCAGAAGCGCCTTCCTATTCACCATTACCACGCAATAACCTTCTTATGCCTCACCTTGACGCCGTGGCGGCGGGCCCAATCGACGAGCCGATGCATATCGTCCAGCTCGCCCGGCCCGAAACGGGCGCAATAGGCCATCGGCGCCAGCTTGCGCCCGAGGGGGACGATGCCGAGCGCTGGCGCCTTGCCAGTGCGGACCAGCAGCATCGCCAGCTCCTGCGGATCGTAGCGCTGGCCATTCACCTCGAGCCAGCTCTCGCCGAGACAGATGCGCGGCGCGCCCTTGATCAGATAGTAGACATGGTAGAGGAAGCCAGCCATCAGCACGATCAGCCCGAGCGTGACGACGACCGACCAGCCAGATGGCAGATAAGGATTGACATAGATGAGCGCCAGCGAAGGCATGACCGCGAGTGGAGAGATCAGATGGACGATATGCACCGCCGGTCGGGTCCGCAATGGACGAGCCTCTCTGCTCTCGGCAGGCGCAGTGTTCTGCAACGGACGAGCCCCACTGCTCTTGGCTGAAGCAGAGGTCTGTATAGGGTCCATGTCCGACCTCCTTTCTGAGGTTATCGCTAACTAGGACGTGTCTACATACTCGTTCAGGGGGATATTACGCTGCCTTTCCGCCCCCTGCTCGATCCACTCCTACCCACCCAAGTCCGCTACTACGGCTCACGCCCCTCGCTCACCAGCACCTCCGAGGTGAGCCAGCGGCGCAGCAGCACGAGCAGCAGGAGCGGCGGCAGACTGAGCAGCGCAGCGGTGCACAGGACGGCCGGATCGTAGAACGTGAGCTCGCTGGCCGCACTGCCCTGCAGCAGCTGGTAGAACCGTAGTGTCGGCGCGAACCGATCAACCTCGGTCGTATACATGAGCGGCGCGGCATAGCTGTTCCACAAGCCGATCCAGTGGAGCGCGCCCAACGCCAGCAGCGGCTTCCACACCTTCGGGATGAACAAGGTGAAAAACGCATGCGCCTCGCCGCGGCCCTGCGCCTCCAGCTCGGCCTTGCGCGCGCCATGCTTGCTGTTGAAGATGCTCTTGAGCACGAAGACCGCCATCAGACCGAAGAACCCCTGGATCGCGATCGGAAACACCGTATTGAGCATCTGCTTCTGACGATACATGAGGAACTCCGGCATCGCCATCGTACCTGCCACGAGCAGCACGAGCAGGAAGATCTTGTAGACCCAGCGGCCCGGCAAGCGCCGAACCGTCAGCGGATAAGCCAGCGTCACCGTCATCAGCAGGAATACGACCGTCGACCCGAGATACAGCAAGCCGTAACTCAGCATGGACCCTGACGGCATCAGTTGGCCCACCGTCAGGCCAGAGTCCGAGGACAACGTGAACGGATAGACGAACAGGACATACAACAAAAACACAACCGGCAGCACTGCCAGCATGCCGAACAGCACGCCAAGCATCGCCCCCGGACTGCCGGGACGGTCCGGGCGTTCGGCAGGGACCTCGCTCGCGAACAACGTCGGTACGAAAAAGCGTCGCAGCAGCAGGTACGCGCCGATCGAGCAGACCAGTTGGACGATAAACTGGAGAAGCCATGCCGCGCCGGCCAGACCCAGCTCCAGATTTTGCATGCCTGTACGGAAGCTGTAGGTGCTGAGCGTATCCGCCGTCTCATATACCAGAGGATTGGCCATCACATGGAACAGCTCGAAATGAGTAGCCAGCACCGACGATAGCTGCAGCAGCGCAAACGCTCCCATCGCCTGCAATGCAGGGATGATGCTCAGCCCCGTATAACCAAGCCGCTCCTGCTCTGCCGCGCCCTCTCGCTCCGCCCGTGCCCTGCGGGCTGTAATCGCCGCCATCGCAAGGATGACCGGAATGCCGAGGCCGCGCATGATCTCCACGCCGGTCATCACTAGCCTATGCAAGCCAGGCTCGCCCAGCCATAGCCGTTCCTGCATCAGCCAAGGGGAGCTCGTGGAGAAGAGCAGGAAGATGATGTAGGCCAGGACGAGCGCTGGAAGCACATACGGCACCAGCAGCAGCGTCGTCAGTCCGTTCCGCCAGCGCCGGGACGGGATCGCATGCAACCCAAGCGCCAGCAGCAGCGCCGCAAGGCAAGTAAAGACGAGCGGAACGACCGAATAGTAGACACTGTTGCCCAGCACATCGCGAAAATTCGTCTGGGAGAGCAGCATCTGCACATTCGCGAGACCGACCCACGGACTATTCGCCAGTCCCTGGAACATATCGTAGTCCCTCAGCGCCAGCTCGACCCCACGCAGCAGCGGTGCTACTTTGTAGCGGATCAAGAGCAACAATGCCGGGATAACGAGAACATAGTGAAATTTGTACTTCCAGATTCGTTGTAGCACGGGGAACGCCTCCTACCTACACGTTACTCGGTTTTACTTTTTTCTGTTTTACTTCATGGATATTAGGCCATACCCCATCTCCACCTGATGGCGGGCCGCCCAAGCCTTGAGCGCCTGTAGCGCCATATCCTGATCCTCCGCGGCAAATCGGAACCACAGCCTGCGTCTCAGCCACTCGCGACGACCAGAGGACTTGATCCACAGGTACGGCTTCGCATAGCCGCGCAGGATGATGCGCCCGATATCCTGCGGCGCATACATCACGTGGTTCACGATGACATATTCGTCATGGACCACCAGCTCATGTCGGCGGGGCCGCAGCAGGTAGCGCACGCTATTGATCAGCAGTGCTACGAGCAGCACCGACAGCAGGAGCGGCAGGATCGACACCCAGCCAAGCTTCCCCCCGAGCGCCCATCTGCCAGTCATGATCGTCATCGCGAGCAGATACAGCGTCTCCGGCCATCCCGACATCAGCTTCGTCTCATACACGGCAACACCGTTATTCATCGCGCTTCCTCTCCTCTCAAGGCCTAGATCCAGGTGACAATTCGCTTGCCATCGGCGATCGGCACCTGATTGCGTTCGGCCCATGCTCGCAGCGCCTGCATGCCCTGCAGATCTTCTCTGGCGAAGCTGAAGCAGCGGTCATACGCGACCATCCGGCGTCCCTTGGAGAGCAAGGCAAACACCTGTAAGAAATAACCCCGCGTCCGGACTTCGGCTAACTCATCAGCTTCGATCCGTGACCCGTTCAGCAGAATAGCATCCTCCAGAAGCTCCAGACTCGGTCGCTTTTCGATTAGCCGCACCAGATAATAGACGCTCAGCCCCAGAGCGAGCACTGCGAATACCCACCAAGCGGTAATCATCAGCGGAGGCCAGTACGGCAGCTGCGTATTGACCAGCATCATGGCTGCAAGCACAAGATGGGCAGTAAAATTGAGGACCCGCTTGGGCCGCTTCACATGCAGGAGCACACCGCTTTCCATCCGTCTCCCCCCTTGTCTGTCTTGGTGAAGAGCAATGCATCGTCTCTTCGCTCTCCAAACTTCTATCTATATTACCATAATACAGCAGCATGGACGTAAGCGTTTCAAATTTAGCGCCCCAGCAACCCGCCCTACCATAATCAAGGTGATGCGGCTTCTTCGTCCTAAGCGCATGCTTGCGAAGCTAGTACTGTTCACCCAAACGCCAGCTCCGTTGCCAGTCCCGTTGATTCATCGCCGCAGCCAGCGCCCGTTGATCCCGTCGATCCATCACAGACGCTCGCCCTGGCGCTTATTTCCGTATTTTTATGCTATCGGAAATTTTTACGCTCGCCACGGCGCTTATTTTTGAGAAGTGGCCCCTTTGCGGCACCGTTTGCCCCCAATAAGCTCCCTGGCGAGCGTTAGCCTGCGAAAGGGCCGCTTTTTGACTCAATAAGGCCGAGGGCGAGCGTTGCAATCGCGAACGGACCTGCAAGCGGAGCCGAGCGCCCATATTCTTGGCTGAGAGCCTTTAGTCTTGGCTGAACACCTACATTCAGCTGCACACCCGTATTCTTGGCTAAGCACCCGCATTCTAGCTGCGTACCCGTATTCTTGGCTGCGCACAAGTATTCTTGACCCAGCGCCCCTAATATCGCCCTATAAATGTGTCTCTTGACCTGACAGATCGCCCTTATTCGAATGATATATTTTTGGTATACCAGTTATAGTCCAATAAAATCCCTGTTGTATATTCTCTGTTTATTTGCTACAATTCCTCCTGAAAGCGTTTTATCCACTGGGTGCCTCAAGAAGGCCCGGTCCCGATTAACGCTCCAACCATGACAAAGGGGGCGCTACAATGCGCAACAAATGGGTCCAACTCGGCATCACCGCCATGGCCGTCAGTATGCTGGCAGGCTGTATCTCCAACGAAACACCGCCGACCTCCGGCGGCAGCACCCAAGAAGGCGGTGGCGGCGAAGCCCAGGCCATCACCTATACGTTTGGCCGCAACATCGACTCCAATGCCGATCATTTCGTCAAGCTGCAAAGCCAGTTCAACGAGACGCTGGAGGATAACCGCTGGACGCGGCTGTTCCATGATGAACTGAACGTTAATATCACCTACAACATGATCTCCGACAGCACGGCCTATAATCAAAAGCTCAAGCTGGCGATGGCCTCGGGCGGCCTGCCCGACGTCTTCCAGGTCCAGAACAAATCGGATATGCGTCAGCTGATGGAGGCCGGCGCGCTGGAAGATCTGCGTCCCGTCTACGACGAATACGCCTCTCCTCTGCTCAAGCAGATGATCGAGATGGAGAGCGAGCGGGTATTCGAGCCTGTCAGCTACAAGGGCGGTCTGTATGCGATCCCGATGAAGATGCCGTCGACCAACTTCTTTAATCATCTGTGGATTCGGGAAGACTGGCTAACCAATCTGGGGCTTGAGCGTCCGCAATCCATCGAGGACGTCTACGCGATCGCCAAGGCCTTTACGTTTGACGACCCGGATCAGAATGGTCAGAATGACACGCTCGGCATGCAGCTGGACAACGGCTTCCTCAGCAATACCAAAGGGTTCTTCTGGGCCTTCGGCGCTTACCCGGATGGCTGGGTGGCCAAGGACGGCCGTGCGGTTAGCGGGGTGGTCCAACCGGAGATGAAAAAGCCGCTGCAATTGCTGCAGCAAATGTTCAAAGAGGGCTTGCTGGACAAGGAATTCGGCTCCAAGGACAACGGCAAGTCGATGGAATCGGTAGCTGCCGGCAAGACTGGCATGTTCTACGGCCCCCACTGGTCCGCCTTCACGGCCGAGAAAGCGATCCAGAACAATCCCGACGCCCGCTGGATCGTCGTGCCGCTGCCCGGCGAGGGCGGAAAAACCGTCGTCCCGAATCTGCAGATTGCTAACGATGGCTTCATCGCGGTCAAGAAGGGCACGCCGCAGCCCGAAAATATTATCCGGATGTTCAATCTGTACGTAGAGAAGCTGTTCGGCGAAAACGCCGAGTTCGACAAGTACTATTCGGATAGCGGCGTCGATTACATCTGGCAGATCGGCCCTGTCTACACGCTCGATTCGATGCTGGACCTGCGAGCGCATCAAGAGATCAAGCAAGCGATAGCGGACGGCACCACCGATCAGTTGACTGGCGTCTCCGCCGGCTTCTACGCCAATATGGAGGCTGGCAGCTGGCCGATGTCCATGATGTTCGGACCGAAAGACACGCCTTTTGCCTATGTCGATCAGGCCTACCCGGACGGCGTCGTGTGGGATGCCTATATGGGCGCCCCGACCCCTACATCCGTGGCGCGCGGCAGCTCGATGGACGAATTGATCCTCACGACGCTGACCGACATCGTCCTCGGACGCGCTGACGTAGACAGCGGCTTCGACAAGATGGTGCAGGAATGGAATACGCTGGGCGGCGAGCAGATGACCAAAGAGGTCAACGACGTCTTAGCTGAATAACCTCTTCCCCGCAAGCGTCGCTCCTGCGGCGCTTGCGGGGACAATTCATTGCCGATGCGAAAGAAGGTGAACCTGTGCGAAGAAAAATCAGCTATGCAAAAAAACGGGAGCTGCCGCTCCATCTTATGCTCCTGCCCGGCGTCGCTTTTGTGCTGCTCTTTGCCTATGTGCCGATGGGCGGCGTGTCGATCGCCTTCCAGAACTTCTTGCCTTTGCGCGGACTGTTCAACCAAGACTGGAACGGGCTGGAGAACTTCCGTTACATCTTCTCCATGCCGAACATCTGGCAGGTTGTGTGGAACACGCTTTTCATTGCCGTCATGAAAATAATTGCGGGCCTTGTCGTGCCGATTACGTTTGCCTTGCTGCTCAACGAAGTGAAAAATGTGGTCTTCAAGCGGACCACGCAGACGATCATTTACTTCCCTTATTTCCTGTCGTGGATCATCCTCGGCGGGATTCTGATCGATATCCTGTCGCCGTCCTCAGGCATTGTCAACCAGTTCCTGGGGCTGTTCGGCATCTCGCCGATCTATTTCCTTGGGGAGAACACGTGGTTTCCGTTTACGATGGTGGCGTCCGATGTATGGAAAACGTTTGGCTTCAGCACGATTATCTACCTGGCAGCGATCACCAGCATCGATCCATCCCTCTATGAGGCTGCAGCTGTAGACGGCGCGGGCCGCTGGAAGCAGACCTGGCATATTACGCTGCCGGGCATGCAGATGATCATCGTCCTGTTGATGGTGCTCAGTCTGGGCAACGTGCTCGATGCCGGCTTCGACCAGATCTTCAACCTGTACAGTCCGCAGGTATACGCTTCCGGGGATATCATCGATACGATGGTCTACCGGATGGGGCTGCAGCAGGCGCAGTTCGGGCCTTCTACGGCGGTCGGTCTGCTCAAGTCGCTCGTTTCCTTTATTCTGATTTCCACATCGTATCTTATTGCCTACCGGGTCTTTAATTACCGGCTATTCTAGGAGGGGATTTCATGTATACCACAGAGACCCGAGGTTCCCGGATATTCAAAGTCTTCAATATGATTTTTCTCGCTTGCGTCAGCGCCGCCTGCCTCATTCCGTTCATTCACATCCTCGCCCTGTCGCTGAGCGACAACGCAGCGGTAATGGCAGGGCAGGTCAAGCTGTGGCCTGTCCGCTGGACGGTCGAGCCTTATCTGTATGTGCTGGAAAAGCAGCCGTTCTGGCGCGCCTTCGGGATTACGATCCAGCGGGTCGTGCTGGGCACGCTGATCAATATGTTTTTGGTGATCCTGCTCGCCTACCCGCTCTCCAAGGGCAAGCACAAGTTCAGCAAGCGGATGCTGTACGTCTGGTTTTTCTTCATGACGATGCTGTTCAATGGCGGCCTGATCCCAAGCTATATCTTAATGAAGGAACTGGGCCTGATGGACACGATCTGGGTGCTGGTTTTGCCCGGAGCGGTCAATATTTTCAACCTGCTGCTCATGCTTAACTTCTTCCGTCAGATCCCTGACGAGATGGAGGATGCCGCCAATATCGACGGCGCTGGCCACTGGCGAACGCTGTGGCAGATCTATGTGCCGATGTCGACGCCGGCCATCGCCACCATCACCTTGTTCTTTATTGTCGGGCATTGGAATGCCTGGTTCGACGGCTTGATCTACATGAACCGCGCGAGCAACTATCCGTTGCAGAGCTATTTGCAGACCGTCGTCCTGCAGTTCAATTTCCAGACGATGTCGCCTACTGAGGCGGAGCGGCTGGCCCGACTCAACGACCGTTCGATCAAGGGCGCGCAGATGATTGTCGCAGCGATCCCGATCCTTGTTGTCTATCCGTTTTTGCAAAAGTACTTTGTTAACGGAATCCGGCTGGGTTCTGTGAAGGGGTAACGCCCAATCGCGAGAGGAGACGTATAATGACCACAACTACGATGCAACGACTTGCCGTCAGCGACAACCGGCGCCATCTGACTTATGCCGACGGCTCGCCTTTTTTTTGGCTGGCCGATACGGCCTGGGAGCTGTTCCACCGCCTGAACCGCGAGGAAGCGGCCCTCTACCTGCGCAACAGAGCCGAGAACGGCTTTAATGTCATCCAGGCCGTCGCTCTGGCTGAGCTGGAGGGACTGAGCGAGGGCAATGCCTATGGCCATGTGCCGCTGCTGAAGAACGAACAACAAGTCTATGATCCCGAGCTCCCCGACCTGGCGCCGGAAGGCGGATACGGGTACTGGGAGCATGTCGATTATATGGTGGATCTGGCTGCGGAGCTGGGGCTGTATATCGGACTGCTGCCTACGTGGGGCGACAAGTTTAATGTGGCCTGGGGAACGGGGCCGGACATCTTCAATCCGGACAATGCGCGGGCATATGGCAGATGGATCGGCGAACGCTACGGCGAGCGCCCGAACATCGTGTGGATTATGGGCGGCGACCGGCCGCTGACGGAGCATCGTCATTTCGAGATCGTGCGCGCGATGGCCGAGGGGGTACGCGAAGGATCGGGAGGCCGTCAGCTCATGACCTTCCATCCGCATGGCGGCGCCTCCTCGTCTCTGCATGTCCATCATGAGGCGTGGCTGGACTTCAATATGATGCAATCGAGTCATGGCTCGCGCTACAAAGCCAACTATGAGATGATAGCGGCCGATTATGCCCGAACGCCTATCAAGCCTACGCTCGACGGCGAGCCTTGCTATGAGGATATTGCGGTCGGCTTCAAGCCGGAGGATGGATTTTTCGATGCGGCGGATGTCCGCAAGGCCGCCTATTGGGCTGTCTTTGCCGGGGCCTGCGGCCATACGTACGGGCATCACTCGATCTGGTCGATGGTCGTCGAGCCGGAGGGCTGGTTCACGATGCCGTGGACGAGAGCGCTCAACCGTCCGGGGATGAGCCAGATGAAGCATCTGCGCCGACTCATCGAGTCGCGGCCGATGCTGGACCGCGTACCGGATCAGGAGCTGGTGCCGGAGGCCGGCAAGGGTGCGGCGCATCTGCAGGCGACACGCGGCGAGGATTATGCCTTCATCTACTCCCCGTGCGGGCTCGCCTTCGAGGTTAACCTGGGACGGATCAGCGGCGATACGCTGCAGGCCGCCTGGTACGATCCGCGCACCGGCGAGACACAGACGATCGGCACGATGGCTAATACAGGTCAGGCCCGCTTCACGCCTCCGTCTACCGGCCAGAACGAGGATTGGGTGCTGATCCTCGACGACGCGGCCGCAGGCTATGGGCTTCCCTGACCGCTAGCCCTCCTGCGGCTCCAGCTTGAACCGTGGCTAGGCTTTCGTGAAGTTCGGATGCTGCCCACGCAGCGAGCAAGCCGCTGCTACGCCGCTACTCCAACAGGATCCGCTTGCCGAACTCGAGATGCTGGGTGAGCGTAGCTGCGGCTTCCTCGCCCTGCCCCTGCTCGATCTGCTCGACCAGCGTAGCGTGATCCTCATAGGAGATCTTGATGCGATTGGCATCCTTGCGCAGGACATTCAGCGCGATCCGGTACAGCTTGTCCTGCAGCCGGTCCATTGTGACGATGATCTCCTTGTTGTCAAAGGCGTAGACCAGTTGCCGGTGAAACTCCGAGTCCTCGTGGGCGAACTGCATCGTATCGTCAGCCTCGACGCAGGCCCATTGGCGTGCCAGGCTCTCCTTGAACCATTGCCGCAGCTCGTCGGTGAGCTTGCGAGAGGCCAGCTTGCGGACGATGCTCGATTCGATAATCATGCGGAAGTCGTAGACGTCGATCGCTTTGTCGATCGTCACCTCCGACACAAAAATGCCGCGATTGGGCGTGTACGTCACATGCCCCTCGGCTTCGAGCCGCTCGAGGGCCGCTCGGATCGGCGTCCGGCTCATTTCCATCCGCTCCACCAGGGAGCGCTCGGAGAGGAATTCGCCGCTGCGGAGCTCTCCCTGCATAATCAGTGCGCGAAGCATAGTATAGGCTTTTTCTTTTAACGTTTTCTCGGACACGTCGCCAACCCCTTTATCACGAACATGACATAGCTGCCGATGCTGTAGTTTTATCTAATGTAGCAATAGAAGTTAACGCTGTCAATTATCTTTGTATCAAACTGGTTTTATATTAATATTCCGATTGTATACCATTTGTATCTATGTTATTCTTGGACTGAACCTTCACCCGATGATCTGCTGAAAGGAGCGTGCTGCACGCGATGGCAACGGACCGCATTACCGTAACCTACTACATTGAGAGCCCTTACGAGCTCCGCCATGCAGCTGAAGTGCTGGCGGGCGAGCAATCGACCGGCACCTTCCTGGCCATCCCCGGAGAGACGGACGAGATCAAGGCGAGGCACCGAGCCACCATCGACGCGATCCGCGAGCTGGGCACAGCGGCCGAGCCCGCCCTTCCCGGCTCCGCTCCGCCCGCGGGCTTCGACGGCGCTTATCGCCGCGGCGAGATCGACATCACGTTTCCCTATGACAATATCGGCCCCTCGCTCCCCAACCTGATGGCCGTCATCGCCGGCAATCTCTTCGAGCTGCAGGAGCTGTCCGCGATCCGGCTCACCGGCCTGCAGCTGCCTGCTGGATTTCATGACAAATACCAGGGTCCCCGCTTCGGCATCCGCGGTACCCGCGACTTGCTCGGCGTCTATGATCGGCCGGTGATCGGCACGATCGTCAAGCCCAATATCGGCCTGACGGCCGACGGACTGCGGCCGATCGTCCGCGATCTGGCGCTGGCTGGCATCGACTTCATCAAGGATGACGAGGTCAACGGCAATCCGCCCTACTTCCCGCTCGCACAGCGTATCGAGGCCGTCATGGACGAGATCAACCGGGCGGCGGAGCGGACCGGCAAGAAGACGATGTACGCCTTCAATATCACCGGCGATATCGATGAGATGAAGCGAGGACATGACCAGGTGCTGGAGGCAGGCGGCACCTGCGTGATGGTCAGCATCAACAGTATCGGCTGGAGCGGTCTGGCTCATCTCCGCAGCTACTGCGAGCTGCCGATCCACGGTCACCGCAACCAGTGGGGGATGTGGACGCGGCACCCCGGACTGGGCATGTCGTTCTCGGTGTATCAGCAGCTATGCCGACTGGCTGGCGTCGACCATCTGCATACCAACGGCCTCAATAACAAGTTCTCCGAGACCAACGAATCGGTGATCCAGTCCGTGACGGAATGCCTGACGCCGATCTTCGGCGAGGATACGGTGTTCCCTGTCCTCTCCTCCAAGCAATGGGCAGGGCAGGCCGTCGAGTCGTATCGCACCTTCGGCACCATCGATCTGATGAATATCGCTGGTGGCGGCATCCATGCCCATCCGGGCGGCTACGCTGCCGGCTTCCGCAGCATGGTGCAGGGCTGGGAGGCAGCGCTAGCAGGTATCGACCTCGATACGTATGCCGCCGATCACCCCGAGCTCCGGGACGCCATCGCCGCATTCGCCGGGAGGCCGTCATGAGCGGCGGCTCGCCGTGGCTGCTGTCGTATTACGGCGATGACTTCACCGGCTCTACAGATGTCATGGAGGCGCTGGAGACGCGCGGCGTGCCGACGGCCCTCTTCCTGCGGGTGCCCTCGGAGGCGCTGCTGGCCGAGCGGTTCCCGCATATCCGAGCCTTCGGCGTGGCCGGCGTCAGCCGCTCGATGAGCGAGGCGGAGCTGGAGGCGGAGCTCGCTCCGATCCTGGAGCAGCTTGCCCTATTGGGCGCGCCGATCGTCCACTACAAGCTCTGCTCGACCTTTGATTCGTCGCCGGACTCCGGCAGCATCGGCAAGGTGATGGAGATCGCCCGGCGGCTCTTCCCCGGAGCGCCTGCGTTCCCTCTGCTGGCCGCCTGTCCGCCGCTCAAGCGGTATACGTTGTTCGGCCATCATTTTGCCGGAGCGGACGGGGCCACATACCGGCTGGACCGCCACCCGACCATGTCCCGGCACCCGGTCACCCCGATGGATGAAGCGGACTTGCGGGAGCATCTGAAGCGTCAGACGTCGCTCTCCGTCGGCCTGATGGATGTGCTGGCGCTGGATCGCGAGCCCGAGCTGCGGGATTCCCGGTACCGCGAGCTGGCTGCAAGTCACGATGCCGTCCTCCTCGATGCGCTCACCGATCAGCATCTGGATGCTGCGGGAGCGCTCATCGACCATGCGGCGGCCGAGGGCCAGACCTTTGTCCTCGGCTCCTCCGGTGTCCAATACGGTCTGGCTGCCCAGTGGCAGCGCCAAGGCCGAGTGACAGGTCCGGGAGCCGCGAAGACGGCCGCGCCCGTCGACCAGCTCCTGGTCCTCTCGGGCAGCTGTTCGCCAGCGACGGCAGCCCAGCTGCGTTACGCCTTCGACCATGGCTATGCCAGCCTTCAATTGTCGGCAGATCAGCTGCTCTGGGACCCCGAAGCCGCGTTAGACACGCTGTTCGAGCAGGCGCTGGCCATCCTCCGGCAGGGCCGCAGCCTGGTCATCTACTCGGCGATAGGCCCCGAAGACCCTGCCATCGCCGCAACTCGAGAGCTGCTAATCCAGATGCAGGCCCCCTCGCTCGATACCGGTCGGCTGCTCGGCAGCCGTCTCGGCCAGCTAGGCCGTCGGCTGCTGGAGGCGACCGGCTTGCGGCGGCTCGCCGTCGCTGGCGGGGATACGTCCGGCTACGTGACCGGAGAGCTCGGCATCTATGCGCTGGAGATGCTCGCCCCGCTGGTGCCTGGCTGTCCGCTATGCCGCTGCTCCTCCGACCGGCCCGACTTCGACGGGTTGGAGATCGTCCTCAAGGGCGGCCAGATCGGGGAGCCCGACTTCCTGGAGCGCATCCGTAAAGGATCTTGCCCCTCAAGCTAGCCTCAAAAGGCTGAAGAGGCACGGAATCGAATCTGGAGAAGCGGAGATTATGCTTCCGAAGTCGCTTTCTTGCAGAAAGCGTGTAGCTCGCCTTTGTCCACCGATTTCAACCGCCAAAGCGGTTAGACAATCAAGAAATCGGGGGACAACAGCGATCGGAAGAACGATTCGTGACCGTAGGCTTCCTTTTGAGGGTAGCCAACCTACAAACAAGGAGCGTAATGTAATGAGACAAGTAATCGCACTGATCGGAGCTGGAGGCAAGATGGGCTGCCGCTTGACCGACCGGTTCATGGACGCAGCCGCTTACGAGATGCGCTACGTCGAGATTAGCGAAGCCGGATTGACGCGTCTTGGCGAGCGGGGACTGACAGTCACGCCGCAGCATGAAGCCGTAAGCGAAGCTGACGTCGTCATCCTGGCCGTGCCCGATGTGCTGATCGGCAAGATCGCATCGGGCATCGTCCCCGATATGAAGCCGGGCTCGCTGCTAATGCTGCTCGACCCTGCGGCCGCTTATCTGGGCATGGTGCCGGAGCGAGACGAGATTGCCGTCTTCCTCGCGCACCCGTGCCACCCGCCGATCTTTAACGATGAGACCGATCCGCTGGCCCGTCAGGATTATTTTGGCGGCATCCATGCCAAGCAGTCGATCGTGTGCGCGCTCATGCGCGGCTCGGAGCAGCACTATGCGCTGGGCGAAGCGATCGCCCAGACGATGTATGCCCCGATCCTGCGGACGCACCGGATCACGATGGAGCAGATGGCGATGCTGGAGCCGAGCATGGCCGAAACGGTAGGCGCAACCTGTGCTACTATATTGAGAGAAGCGATGGACGAGGCCGTGCGTCGCGGCGTGCCTTACGAGGCAGCCCGGGACTTCATGCTCGGCCATATCCACATCGAGCTCGCCATCGTCTTCGGCGAAGCCGGCAATCCGTTCTCCGATGCCGCGCTGGTCGCCATCGAATACGGCAAGCAGCAGATGCTGCGGCCGGATTGGAAGCAAGTATTCGAGCCGGAGTCTCTGCGTCACAACATCGACCTGATGCTGAATCCAGGCAAGCTGGAACAGGCGGTCGAAAAATAAGCCAACAAGGAGCGTTAGCGATGATCATTGATGTGCATGCCCATCTGGGCGAGGACCGCGTATTCGATGAGCACTTCACGGAGCAGGAGCAATGGGACAAAATGCGCGATCACGGCGTAGATCTGACCATCCTTCAGCCTGCAAGCGTGCATACGCTGGAGGAGGCGCGGCAGCAGCATGACGCCATTGCGGAGCTGTGCCGTCAGCATCCGCGCCATTTTGTGGGGATGGCCAACCCCAACCCCCATCTGCCCGATGCGCAATATGAAGGCGAAATCCGGCGATGCATCGAGGAGCTGGGCTTCGTCGGCATCAAGATCCACACCTCCGCCCATGGCGTCAATCCCGCCAGCCGGGACGGACGACGGGTTTTCCGCCTGGCCGAGACGCTGGGCGTGCCGGTCATGGTTCATACCGGGGCGGGCATCCCTTTTGCCAATCCCTGCAATCTAATGCCTATCGCCGCGGAGCAACCTGGCCTTCCGATCGTCATCGCCCATTGCGGGATGATGGTGCTGGCGGGCGAGACGTACATGGCCATGAAGCAGCATGACAACCTATACGCCGACATTACCTGGACCGGCGGCTTCCTGATCCGCAATTGGGTACGCGAGCTGGGTGCCCACCGCTTCATGTTCGGCACCGATCATGCGGACAATTGCGGCACCGAGCTGGCCAAGGTGCGCACCTGCGGATTGACCGAGGAAGAGCAAGCGTGGGTGCTGGGCCGGGCCGCGCAGCAGATCTATAAGCTGCCGGGCGGTGCAGAGGCATGAAGACATGGAAGGTCGGGCTGATCGGGGCAGGGTACTGGTCCGAGCAACATCTGACCGCCTGGCAGCGGCTGCCGGAGGTCGAGATCGCGACATTATGCGATGTCGATCCCGCCGCTCTGCAGCGGCGGGCCAGCCAGTTCGGCGTACCCGCTTCCCGCTGCTACGGGACGCTAGCAGAGATGCTGGCTGACGCGGACATCGATATCGTCGATATCGTCACAGGGCCGGATACGCATCTGGAGCTTGTCTCGCAGGCTGCGGCGGCAGGCAAGCACATCATGTGTCAGAAGCCGTTTGCCCGGGCAACCGAGGAGGCTCGCGGCATGGTGGAGCAAGCGCAGGCTGCGGGCGTGCGCCTGATGGTGACCGAGAACTGGCGGTGGCTGCAGCCATTCCAGCTCATCAAGGCCGTGCTGGCCGAAGGGCGGATCGGCACGCCAAGGGTCGCCCGCTATATCCACACGGACTTCTACACGCCGAGAATGGCCGAGGGGGTCGAGCTGCCGCAGCCGGTCTTCCGCACGATGCCGCAGCTGCTGTTCTACGAGATGGGCGTGCACTGGTACGATACGTGGCGTTACCTCTTCGGGACCCCGCAGCGCGTCTACGCCGAGATGCTGCGCATCAGTCCGCATATTCAGGGCGAGGATACCGGCACGGTGATGATGGGGTACGAAGACGGCTTTTACGGGCTGCTCGATGCCAGTTGGGCCACACGCCAGCATCTAAGCGAGCCTCCTGGCCCGGAAGTACGGGCGAACCACGTCGAACGGCTGACGATCGACGGCGACGACGGCACCTTGAAGCTCTATGACAGCGGGCGAATCACGGTGGTGTCCCGCGACGGACGCTCAGAAGCGACCATGGCGGAGACCACCGAGCTGGACCATGGCGAGAGCCACTTCCGGCTACAGCGTCATTTTGTGGACTGCCTGATCACAGGCGCCCCCTTTCAGACGAGCGGCGAGGACAATCTGATCACGCTTCAGATGGTGGAGGCCGCTTATTCGAGCGCGCGGGAACACCGGCCGGTGTGGATCAAGTAGCCAGAATGGCCGGGCATAGGAGTAGCGAGGGCTTGGGAAGTGTCGTGTAGACGGGGCAGGACGCTACGCGGCCTCCCTGAGCGGTTCGTATGCGCGATAGAGGAAGGCCGCAGCTGGCCTCCCTTATCCCCGTTCAGGAGGAGACCAGCTCCCTCACCATTTGACCTCTTTCCAGCTTCAATGTCTTGTCCGCCAAGGGGAAGAAGCGGTCGTCATGCGTTACCACAATAATACACTTTCCTGCAGACTTTAACTGCATCAGCAATTGTTGATAGAAGAACTCGCGGAACTCAGGGTCCTGCTCGGCAGCCCACTCGTCGAACAGCGAGACCGGTTTGTCCTCCAACAAGCTCACCAGCATGGCCAAACGTTTTTTTTGTCCGGTTGACAGCTTGGTCGTCGAGAAGCGCCCCTCTGCTACCATCACCTTGTCATCGATCTGCAGCAGCTTCATATTTCGCGTGATCTTTTCTTCTGCAGCGGCGGTTTCCACGCCATACAGTGTATCGAATAAATAATAGTCGCTGAAAATGACCGAAAACGCCTCCCCTAATTTGTCTTTGGATAAGCGCTTTCCGTTGACAAGCACCTCGCCCTCCGCAGGAACATACAGACCCGTCAAAATTTTCACCAAGGTGGACTTCCCGCTCCCGTTGCCGCCAGTAATAAAGATCAGCTCGCCGGCACGAAACGTAAAATTAATCGGCCCCAACTCGAAGGTCTCTCCCCGTTCGTCCTGATACCTGTAAGTGACATGCTTTAACTCGATGCATATCGGTCCGGGAACCGCCGATTCGTCAGGGGCGACGGCCTTTTCTTCAGCAGCGATAGTCGTCCTCTCCTCATCATGCATCGAATCAAGCTTCCCCTCGAACAGATTCAACCTTTTCCATATGACCTGCAACTGCATAACGTTAGGGATAAAATTCAATATGCCATGCACCGGCCCGATCATATACAAAATCACCAGCACATAGTTCTGCAACAATTCATTCGTTACATCGGCCAGGAGCAGCGGTGCGCCAAACACAATAGCTCCAAGCACAAAAGTAAAAAGCAGTTCTCCGACAACAAAAACATTGACCATTTTCAACGAGCCTTGCACGTTCGTTTCCCGATTTTGCTCGCAGCTTTTCATCATATCCTGCCTGAACGCTTCACGTTTGGAGCGATGCAGATTCAGCTCCTTCAAGCCCTGGACCAGGTCATTGATGAATCCAAAGAATGCTTCCTGCGTATCGCGATTTTTATTCCAGAACACATGGGCTTGTTGTCCAATCGATCGGTACAGTGCGGCAGCAAGCACGATGACGCCGATCGCAAGAAGCAGCCCAAAGACATTTTTGGCTCCTAAATAGACAAAACAAAACACGACCGTAACCAGACTCGTGACGCCTTGCAGCAGCATTCGCGGCAGTTCGCTAATGGCCGTTGTGTCATTATTCAGCGCGGTATGAATTTGGCCCCGGTCCAATTGCTCCAGCCTTTCATAAGACGCATGAAGCACTTTGTCAATCAGTCGCCGCCTCTTGTCGAAGACGATGTTGCTTGTCAGCGCGATGAGGTGGGTCTGTACCAGCTTCGAGCCGATCACATACACCACTACCGCTGTAACAAAATACAAAAACCAATCCCATGAGGTGTTCTCATTGGACTGATTCAGCTTCTCGTTAATGATGAAAATAATCGAAGCGTTGCCGAGTCCCGTAACAATCCCGACTACCGTCAGCTGAAAGTATAACTTCTCCCCCTCGTCCGGGAAAAGACGCGTCAGCAAAATGTAAGCGCAAAACACCAGGCCGCCGCCAAATATAGAAAGAATGCCGGGAATAATCGTCGCCGGACCCCAAACCTTCACCGCGGACCAAGGCATTTGTTCAAAGAATACATGAGGCATCCGGTACAACACAGCCGCAAAACCAACCAGAAAAAGCAGCACATAAACGGCCAACCGAATACTTTTCCAGCCGTTATGCCGGAACTTTCTTTTCCCCTGATACAGCTGGTATATAACCTGACCTATGGCCCCTGCGCTGGTCGCCATCATGAGCATCAAAAAAAGGATCACTATACTAAGCAGTTGATCGAGATCCGCCATCCGGTCTGAACTGATTTTGGCAATCGGTTTATCATCCAGTATACTTTCGATGCCCAAGGCAATGCCTTTAGTAAAGGAGGAATTGATGTTCGCCATGACGCCTATCCCTAGCCCTGATTCCGGACGAAGGAGAATGTAGGAGGAATAGTTCGGGTTGCTGCCGCCATGATGCAGCTCGCCCCCTCCACTCTGAACAACCTCCCACCCTCCCGCGTAAGAAGCCCCTTCAGCATCGGGCGGTACTTGACGATTCGGCAAATGGCTCTGACGGATAGCCTCCACAAGCACACCGTCTGTGGAAGCCTGATCCCCGCCCAGCTGGATTTGCATCCATTTGCCCAGGTCATTCGCGCTCATAATGATATACCCTGCTGCGGTATTTCCACGGTACATAGGCGCATCGTAGGCTGTCGGTCGAAAAAAGCTCATTTTATAGCCTGTAGCCATGGTATTCAATTGAGGCTTTTCTACTCCAAAGTGAGTATCTTTCAGGCCTAACGGCGCCAATACCGTCTCCCTCATAAACTGCTCGTATGACTGTCCGGTAACGCGCTCCATAATAAGCGCCAACACATCATAATTGATGGTCGCATAATTGAATTGCTCTCCTGGATTAAATTCCAGCTCATGCTCCAGCAGCATCCTGACGGTTTGCTCCAACGCATCGTCTCGCACCGAAGCGGGGATATAACCTATCGTTCTTGGAGAGATGCCGCTGGTATGATGCAGCAATTGCTCAATGGTAATGTCTGCGTAGTTATCAGAGAACCACGGTATATATTGGCTAACGGGATCTGCGGTATTGAGCAGCCCTTGCTTCTCCAACCAATAGATGCCTGCGGCGGTGAAGGCTTTACTATTGGAGCCGATTTCGAATAACGTATCTGAGGTCACCTTGGCAGAGTGCTCCTGATCCGCCTCTCCGAAGCCCCGGTTAATTAAAACTTGATTATCCCTTACGACGATAAGCCCGAGCCCTGGTAGGTTCCCCTTGTTCATTTGTTTTGTAACATATTGCGTAATCGTCTCCACCTGGTTCTCGTAGCTGACAGGCGACGCTGTCGCGTTCCTCCCTCCAAATGAGAAGACAATAGGCATGATTAGTAACAAGACCATGATGACGACTATACGTTTCGCCTCTTTGGATCGAGTCGACGAACGATCCTTGTCGATGCTAATCGTCATGGAGCTGCACCCCGATGGCAAGGGATCGAGCTTTCGAAATCGGCCTCTTGCGAGTGCAGCCAGTCCACCCACTCGGGATTATAGATCGTATCCAGGTACGGCGTGCCGCCATCTGTACCCAAAAAAACGACCGTAGGCCTGATGCTCCGGTCGCTGACTGCAAAATATTGCTGGATCGCATAGTAAACGCTCCCGGTAGACCCTCCTACAAACAAGCCATGCCGTTCGAATATTTCGCGACATGTGATCGCCGCATCCGGCTCCGATACATGAATGACTTCGTCGATGCTGGCCTCGGCCAGCAGGCCCGGCTTGATGCTTGAGCCTATCCCCGGGATGTAGCGCTTCCGTGGCGGCTGATCGAAGATAACCGATCCCACCGTATCGATGCCGATGATTTTAATGGCGGGGTACCGTTCGCGCAACAGCTTGGAGAGTCCCGTTACGGTGCCGCCAGAGCCAACCCCTACAAATGCATAGTCCAGACTATCGAACCTATCGGCCAGCTCCGGTCCCAATCCAACATAATAGGCGCGGAAGCAATCAAAGTTCCCGTACTGATTAGTCCAGTAGCAGTCGCTTATCCTGCTTTGCAATTGTCTCACCCTCTCAAGCCGGTTTAACAGGTAGCCGCCCGTTTCATCACGTTGCGACACCTTCACCACCTCGTAAGCCATATGCTTCAGCAGTTTTTCTGTCATAGAGGAAATGTTGGGATCGATCACGGCAATAAATCGAATGGCGACCATTTTGCAAATGGTCGCCAGCGCAATGGCAAAATTGCCTGAAGAGGATTCCACCACAATCGTATGCTCTGTAATATCTCCTCGCTTGATGGCCTCGCTAAGCACGTATAAGGCCGGTCTGACTTTGATACTGCCAGTCAAATTCAAAAACTCCAGTTTGCAAAACAGGTTGATATGCGTATGATGGAGCTGAATCAATGGCGTCTGACCCACGCTGTCTGACAAAGCCTCCAGCTTATTTAAAGTCCATTCTTGCCATCGTAGGGATTGTCCAGTCAACATCCTCGTCGACCTCCATTGCTCATTCGTGTCCAGCCTTGCGTCTCATCTCAAGAGAAATTTCACGGATGAATTTCGCAAGGACCGGCTTCAGCGATTCCCGCGCTGCAGCTACATCACTAGGCTTCATCGGGCGTTTGCGATAAATACTAGCGACAAACTCATTGACAAGGCGGCTGGACCTAGCCAGGACCGCATCCCCTAATTGATGCAGCTCTGTCGCGTTCACAGACGCATAGCAATCAAGCACCGTCTGTATCCATAGCTCCATCCCTCCAAGATGGACATAAATTTCGTTCAGCGCTTGGTCCAATGACTCGGCTTCCAGATGGCTCTGTTCCGCCAAGGCGAGAATCGCATCGCATGCTCTCCCTGTCTGTTGTCTCTGCTCGAGCATCGACATCAGTTGAGCGAACTGCTGCTCATAGCTGTAACGGAAGGGCGATTCCTCATCCGGCAAGCGTTCCAATATTAAAAAACATCGCGCTTCCTCCATCAAAGAATGATAGATTTCTTCGATAGTCTGGTATGTCGTGGTGAACGGAGCATAGGATATTTTGTGTTGCGTATGACGAGTCAGATGATTATGATTCATAATCGTGTATAACTGTTTGTCGTCATCATATCCGGTCAAAATCGTCAAGTGATCCGTATGTTCCTTCCGATAGAACGGCGTATAGAACGTAAAATACTCATCAAAGGCAACCATCACCGGTAGATGTTGGTCCAAATAACCGGCCAGCTTGACATGCAGAAGGTTTGGATCCTCGACCTGCTCAAGGCGTACCCGGTAGCCGAATTGTTGGAGCAATTCGTTGTCCGACGGATATCCGATCACCTTTTGTTGATCATGGTAGCGAAATAAAAATCGGTCGTCCTGCAGCTCAAAGCCGCGTTTCATGCCAAGCATCAGCTTGAAATGCTGAATAAGCCCCACCTCTGCGTCTGACATCATCAATGCCAGACCCCGGTCATAACAATTGAATTGGCGCCAGGACAAGTTGTTGGCATAGTCATACCTGTCCTGCTTGGCCGGCCCCTGTCCTGCTGCGTGCGTCCGCTCTGCAAACTCTGACGGGGACGCAGCATGTATTTGAACCTCCGGCTCGACGGCACGGCGCTCACTCTGTTCTGTCGGCGCCTCCGCCGTTGTGTCCAGAAATCGAGCAAGCTCGGCGATCGTCAGGTAGTTAAAAATATCTGTGACATCGACCTCTCGTTGAAGATGATTGGCGATGTGGCTCGATAATCGGACCGCAATGATCGAGTCCCCGCCCAGTTCATAAAAGTTGTCATGGATATTCAATTCCTCGTGACCTAAAATATCCCCCCAAATATCGGCCAGCTGTTGTTCCATACCCGTATAGGCTTCATTTGATCGACCGAGCAGTCTTACGCGTCTCAGCTTCGCAGCCTGTGCAGGAGTCGAATGATCGGCCGTTTGGGCTTGCTTATCCACTTCGATGCGAATGGCAGAAGAGAGCCTTATCGGCAGTTGTCCATCGATCGCCTGCAGTCGTCCATAATTCAGCTCGCCGACGAGCAGTTGGCCTTGCGGAGCCATCAGTTGTTGTCTGAGTACATCCAGCGCCAGCGCGGTCGGCAGCGGCTTGAAGATCGCGTCCTCGGAGACAGCTCCAAAATCGACGGCCATCCCGGTCTCCCTCCAGGCGCTCCAAGCGATGGCCACCGTCGGCTTGCCTTGCGAAGCCCTCGCTTGCGCGAAGGCATCCAGGTACGCATTGGCCGCCGCATAATCGCCCTGGCCAACCCCGCCGAGCCAGCCGGTAATCGAAGAGAACACGACAAAAAAATCAAGCTTGTCCTCCTCGGTGCAACGATCCAGTATCGCTGCTCCGCGCACCTTGGGCGACAGCACATCCTTGAATACAGACTCGGGCTTCTGAAATAAAAACCCGCCTCCTGCCACACCGGCTGCATGAATCACGCCGTTAATGCTCCCGAAGCGTTGGCGCAGTCCGATGCATAACGATGCGACAGCATCGTCATCTGCGATGTCTGCCTTGCAGTAGACGATCCGCGCTCCTGCGGCCTCCAGATCACGGAGCCTCTCCATCCGGGTGGCCCGCGCAGCATCTGGCGAAGCTACCCGCCTGTCGCTCCAGTCCTCCCCGGGCGGCAGTGCCGTCCTGCCCACCAGGGCGATCGTCACCTTCGGATTCATCTCTGCCAGCATGGAGGCGACTTCAACTCCGATGCCTCCCAGCCCACCTGTAATCATATATACGCCTTGCTCCTTAATGGCTGCATGTCCGGCAGGAGGAGGCGCGGTCGCGTGATGCAACGTCAGACTATAGCGGAGACCCCCGCGATAGACAATCGGAGACCGCCCATCTTTACCCGTATCCCGCACAATCTGCTCCACCACATCGACGCTGCCATCGCTATCGATTCCTATACAACGAATCGTCTGATGTTCTTGATTGATGACGTTGGCCAATGCCAGCAAGGCACGATTCCGGGGAACTACGGCGGCATCGTCAGCAGCGACCTGATATGCGCGTTGCGTCACAATCGCCAATGTAAGCCGTTCATGCAGCTTCGCGCGCAACAAGGCCCGGAGCAGTCGATACAGGTCGGTGATCAGCTCTTCATCGGAATGATGCCAGAGCGCCGGAGCCATGAAGATGACCGTTTGGAAGCGCTCGTCCCGCAATCTGTCCATCATGTCGTCAAAGGAGGCCTGGGTCTGATGACTGCTCATGACAAGCTCAACGGCAGGACGGGCAATCTGACTCTCGCTAGAGAGGCACGGGTAATCCTTGTCGTAGCTCAATATCGCTATAGCTCCTGACGACGGCTCGGACGCGTGCACCGTCTGCTCCTCTTGCTCCCAGTTCATCTCCCATAAGAGATGGGCTGCGACAGTCGGTCGCTCCAGCAGTCGCTGCGCAGATTGATCGCTTACTCGTTTGACGGCATACTCATCGATAGACGCGAGGAGCTTGCCGTCGAGATCTGTGATGTTCAACTGGAATTTCACAATTTCTCCTTGCGCGTGGTTGCCCTCGAGGAACCGGCATACGCAATACAGCTCGCTCGGCAGTGGATGATGCAGGATCACATTTTTGTACGAAAACGGGAGATACAGCTCATTCCCCAGCAGCCCGCAGTACACCATGCTCCCTACCGCGCTATCCAATAGTCCCGGATGAAGGGCGTAATGATGCAACGCTTCCGTCTCGGCTAGCTCCAGCTGACTCAATACAACGTCGCCATGAAGCCAGGCCCGCTTTACATTTTTGAAGCGCGGCCCATAGCTCTGGTCAAGATTTCCATTGTAGATGTCCGTCGATGTCAAGATGCTGTGGGCATCCTGCTGCAAGCCAGCCACATGGACAGGAGCGGCGGCTGGCAGGTCATGCACAAACCCCAGCTTCCCTTGCGCATGGTCACGCCACTGGCGATCCCCCGCCCTCTTGCTCATGACCTTGAAGTGAATCGTCTCGCCTTCTCTGCGGATGACACTCTGCAGTTGACACGCCTCGCGCTCTGCCAGGATGACAGGCTCCAGGAAGACGAAGTCATACAATCGGGTAACCGGGAGACTCCGGTAGGCTCGCCCAGCCTGGATCGCCATCTCAAGGTAGGCGGTGCCTGGCAGGACATACTGTCCAAACAGCTTGTGCTCGGCTACGATCCAGTTGTCCGTATCGATCGTAGAGACGAATAAGGACAGATCGACGGAATCCCACACCTTGGCGTGCAGGAGCGGATGCGCCAAGGGCTCGGCATAGCCGTGAGTACGAGCATCCAAGGCGCGATGCCGGCCCTTGTCAAGCCCGCTCGTATCGGGCCAGCATCGCTTCCGTTCGAAGGGGTATACCGGCAGATGCACGCGTTTTTTCGCGGTGAATCGGTAGAGGTTTTTCCATGACACCTCCACGCCTTGCACATAAACACCCGCCAGCTCGCGAAGGCCCTCTACAGCCAGCTCCCTCACCATCTCTTGCACCAGTCGCTCCGCCTGTCGATCCGCTGCGACGCTTTCCGCTGTAGCCATCGAGGCTCGCTTATGCCAGCCGTAGCGAATATCGGGATGAGCCAGCGATTCGAGGTCGCTTGCACAGGCCGTATTTAATTTGACCCTCAGATCCTCCAGCCCTTCGCAGACGATCGCCAAACGATAGCTGTGATGCGCTCTCCCCACATTCGCCGTATAACAGATAGCATGAATCGAATGCTGCATCTCTTCGTTAGCGAGCCAGGACTGATAACGCTTGAGCAAGCTTCGCAGGCTAGCGGGCGTCATCGCCGACAAGGTCAGGACTCCGATTGCCGCTGCAGGCTGCCGGTCCTCCCTTGGAGCAGGCGCCTCCTCCAACACGAGATGCACGTTTGTCCCGCTCAAGCCAAATGAGCTGATGCCTGCCCGGCGGGCTGAAGTTCCTGTATCCCAGCGCGCCAAGGTATCGTTGACGTATACCGGCGAGGTTTCGAAGCGGATGTTCTGGTTGGGCCGGATGAAGTGAAGGTGCGGCGGCAGTTGTTTTTGCTTCATCGACAACAGCACCTTCATCATCCCGGCAATGCCTGCGACATGGTCGGTATGCCCGATATTGGATTTTACCGAGCCGATGGCGCAGAACTGCGGACGCTCCGTAAACTGGCGGAAGGCTCGCTCCAGTCCGTCTATCTCCACCGGATCGCCCAGCTTCGTGCCCGTCCCATGAGCCTCCATATAGCTAATCGTTGCAGGATCGATTTGCGCGGCTTTCCAGGCTTGCGTGATGCACTCCTGCTGCGCGATTGAGTTCGGAGCCGTCAGACCCGCCGAGGCGCCATCCTGATTAACTGCGCCTCCCTTGATCACGCCATGGATCGAGTCGCCGTCCGCCAATGCCCGCTCGAGCGGTTTTAAGAGGACGGCGCCTACGCCTTCGCCCATGCCGGTTCCATCGGAGCGGTTGTCGAACGCTTTCGTCCTGCCATCGGAGGAGAAGATCCCCAGCTCATTGCTGCCATCGTCGAGCGTCATCAGGATGAGCTTCACCCCGCCGGCAAGCGCCATGTCGCACTCCTGCCTGCGGATCGCCTGACATGCCAGATGGACGGCCATCAGGGAGGAGGAGCACGCAGTGTCGACTAACAGACTGGGGCCTCTCAAGTTCAACAAATAAGCGATCCGCGAGGCGATGACCGATTTGATATTGCCGACTGTAGCCGAGGACATCAGCTCTGGATCGATTTCCTTGATCATCCGCTTGTACTCTTCGCCAAAATCGCTGCTAAAGCCAACGAAGACACCCGTTCGACTGCCCAAGATGCTGTCCCCGCCATAGCCCGCATCCTCTATAGCCTCCCAGCTGCATTCCAGGAACAAGCGCTGATTTGGATCCATCAGCCCGGCCTCTTTGGGCGACAGCCGAAAAAAAGCAGGATCGAATTTGTCGATCTCATCCAGGTACGCTGCTTTCCGAAACCGCATCTTTGCTTCGCTCAGACCGTTTTTATGCAACAGCGGCAGCAGATCCCGCTTCCTGTCGGCAGGCAAGTCGCGGATGCTGTCCTCGCCGTTTTGCAGTCGATGCCAAAACTCCGTCGGATTGCTCGCTCCGCCAAACCGACAAGCCATCCCGATGACAGCGATGCTGCCGCTTGTCGAGATGTCCCGGTCTCCTGCATGAGAAGCTGCCTCGCCGCCCTCCAGCCTAAAACGATCCAGCCTCAGATTCTTGCTCACATCTTGTCCTCCTCATGTTCGATCGATTAGGCATGCTGCGTCTCGCGCATCGACACCGGATTCCGGTGTCCCGTCTCCAGGAACAGCTGCTCATACCGCATCTCCTGCTCCTCGCTCGGAACATGCTTGGCCTGCATCATGCGGATCAGCAAGGAATAGGCGTGGCGCACTTGGAGGGCCGTGACCGGTATGCCCCCCTCTTCCAGACTGCTGCGCAATGCGGTCAGCTCGGCATAAGGCTCCAATACGCCTCGCTTGTATTCCTCCGCCGACGGATTGCGATTTTTGGTGCAGATCATAATGGCAAGCGCTCGATCCACCAGATGGATCACCGAGCCCAGATACCGCTCCCGCTCCGCTGCGATGCCTGTAGCCAAAGGCTCCAGATCCTCAGGCTTGTCCAGACCGTAGACGGCAAACGACATGTCGCGGGCCATATTCTTCAACACATTGCGCGGCCCCATCTCGATCGCCGTCGTGCGACATGCGGCCATGTAAGCCATGACCGTATGCCAGAGGACCGGCAAGACAAGCTGCTCGGCCAATGCATCCGCAATGGCTTCTGCCCCTGTATACAGCCGCCCCGTCACGCTCGACAATACTGGCCACTTGGGCTCATGGAAGCGATATTGCGATAGCACTTGACGCATGCCATTAACAGCTGGCTCCATGAGCGGGGAGTGGAAGGGCGCGCTGACGCGAAGCGGAACGACCGACTCTGCGCCGAGCTGCAGACTCGCTTCGCCGACCTTCCGCACCTGCTCCGCATGACCCGAGATGACGAGCTGATGCGCCGTATTATAATTGGCGATGACGACGACCCGTCCATCAACCGAGCATTCGGAGCACAACGATTCGATGACGCCGGCCTCCAGGCCGATAATCGCAGACATCGCGCCTGCTCCGGCGGCAACAGCCTGCTGCATGAGCTGCCCCCTGCTGCGGACGATCTGCAGCGCATCCGCATAACGGATCGCTCCGGAGCTGGCAAGCGCCGTAATCTCTCCCAAGCTATGACCTGCAGCGAGGGCTGGCTCAAGCTCAAACTGTTGTTGGAATACTCGGAATGCGGCCATGCCGACCGCCAAAATTGCCGGCTGGGCATACTCCGTCCTCGCGAGCTCGGCCGCTTTGCCGTTGAAGATCAGCTCTTTGAAAGCATAGCCCAGCGTATCCTCCGCTTCATCCAGGGTGTGCCGGGCCACCGCGAAGCGATCGTAAAGAGCGCGTCCCATCCCGATATATTGGGAGCCCTGTCCGGGAAACCATAGGGTCAGGTTAGCCATCGATGTCAACCTCCTTCTGCGATATCGCGTACTCCTCCAGCAACATCGTCAAGAGTCGCTGATAGTCGTCCAGCCATTCCTGTATGCTAAGGTCAGTCAAAAGCGTGCTGTTGTATAGGGTTCGAAACACCATGCCCTCGTCCGTCGCTTCCATGAGATGAACCAGATCATGCCTTGACGCCTCACCAGCTCCGTCTTTGGAAAGCCAGTCGAACAGCGGGATCACTTCATCGGCTTGGAGACGCTCCCAGCGCTGCTGCTGCCAAAAACGATCCTGCCATCGGCTCGCCCTGGCATAATGCCGCTTGCGATGAACGAGCTGGAACAGCTCCGAAAAATCAGCACAAGTAAAAATGTCCAGGCGAAGCGGCAAAATCTTCGATCCCTGCGTCCCGTCCGTCGCTTGCTCCAGATAAATATCCTGGCTTCCCGTCAGCTGCGACCACAAATGGACATAGAGGGCAAGTAAAATATCGGCCTCGTCCACCGCCTCCTGCTCAGCGGCGCGCTGCAGACGGGCGTATGGCTCGCCTTCGATCCGTATGTGCCGCTCGCTCCACACCGGAGACGCTCCGCTATCCTGCCTCATATAGGACGGCGGCAGTCGCAGCAGCTCTCCCTCCATCTCCCGCAGCCAATACTCTTCTTCATCCGACGGATCGGCTGTCGTCGAAGTGGGGAGACGCTCTTCGATCAGCCGAGCCAGCGTCGCAATCGTCGGGTGAGCAAACAGATCGGCGATGCGAGTCGCGCCGGGATACGTGACTTCCAGCCTCTCATGCAGCTGTACGATCGTCAGCGAATTGCCGCCGATCTCAAAGAAGTTATAGTCCACGCCGTGCTCCTCGAACTGCAGCAACTCTTGCCAGATCGTCCACAGCTGCTGTTCGATCGGAGAATCCGGGCTTGAACGTTGCGTTGCGGACACTGTCAATCGTATCCTCGCTTCCGGCAACCCTAGGCGGTCCAGCTTGCCGTTTGGGGTCAAGGGCCAGCGCTCCAGATAGGTGTACGAGAGCGGCACCATATACGCAGGCAGCGTCTGACGCATCAGTCCTTGCAGCTGTGCCGCATCCAGCTCGGCAGCGCCGATGTAATAGGCGGCCAGGCATGGCGTGTCGCCCGCCGTCTCCGCCAAGGTTACGACGGCCTCCTCGATGCCGGGATGCTTGCAGAGCGTTTGTTCGATCTCGCCCAGCTCGATGCGATGCCCGTGCAGCTTCACTTGGTAGTCGCTGCGTCCGACATACTCCATACTGCCGTCCGGCAGCCACCTCGCCCTGTCGCCAGTTCGGTACATACGATAACCGGGGCCATACGGGCAGGGGACGAACCGCTCGACTGTGAGGTCGTCTCGGCCATGATACCCCCGCGCTACAGGCTCCCCGGCAATATAAAGATCGCCTACCATATGGATGCCGACAGGCAACAGATGGCGATCAAGGATGTAAGCCTGCGTGTTCGGGATCGGCCGACCAATCGTGACCTGATCTGCGCGGGTCAGCTCCTGCACGGTAGACCAGATCGTCGTCTCTGTTGGTCCATACATGTTGTAGATCCGCGCATCGGTCTGCGCTTGCAATCGCTGCAGTAGCTTGAGCGGCAGCGACTCCCCGCCGACGCAGATCATTCCCAATCGCCTGAGAGCCTCCGGCTGACTGCTGTCCTCGAGCAGTAGCTGTAGACGGGACGGCGTCAGCTGGATCATGTCCACTTGGTAATCGAGGATCAAGCGCTTGATGGCTTGCGGATTCGCCTGCACTTCCTCTGAGGCGATCACTACCGACGAGCCGCTCGCCAGCGGGATCAAGGTCTCGAGGATAAAGATATCAAAGCTGATGGTCGTCAGCGCGAGCCAGGTTCCGCCCTGGATGAAGCCGACTGCAGCTGTTACCCCTGCCTTGAATGCAGCAAGATTGCGATGCTCGACCATGACTCCCTTGGGTCTGCCCGTGGAGCCTGAAGTGTAGATCATATACGCAAGATGCTCCGGATCCGCCGCCGGGAACGGGGCAGAAGATCTGTCCGTATCCCCCTCAGCATCGTCCACATGAACAATGGCTGTCCTCCCGTTCATCTTATGGCTCAAGGCACGGTCCGTCACTGTCCACTGGGCCTGACTATCCTCCAGGACGTAACTCACCCGCTCCTCAGGATAATCGGGATCGATCGGTACAAAGGCGGCCCCTGACTTCAAAATTCCGAGCATGCCGATGACGATATCGACAGATCTGCTGACGAACAACGCGACACAACGATCCGGACCCGCGCCGTGCTTGACCAGCGTATCCGCCAGGCGGTCAGCCCTGCGATTCAGCTCTTCGAAGGTGAGGGTACGCCGCCCGTCCTGTACGGCCAGATGACGAGGCTGGAGTCTGACCTGCTCCTCCACCCATTGGACTACTGTCTTATCGCGGGCATAGGATAGACTGTTATCGCTCCATTCGCCCATCACTTGCGTATATTCCACAGCAGATAGCGTGGTCACCTCGCTGATCGACGCCTGTGGACGGTCGACGAGCGCCCGCAATACAGTCTGGAACTGGCCGGCCATCACCTCGATCGTCGATCTCCGGAACAGTTCATCGGAGTATTCCACGTCCACAATAAGCCGATTGTTGCGCTCGATAATGTCAAAGGTCAGGTCAAACTGCGAAGAGCGCTGCTGGAAGGGATACGGAGTTATGCGAAGATCGCCGCCCTGCTTGTTCAGCCCTTCCTTGGCGTCGCCGGTATTTTGCAGGATGAACATGACATCGAACAAGGGATTGCGAGACGTATCCCGCTCGAGCTTCAGCCGTTCCACCAGTAGCTCGAAAGGGTATTCGGCATGCGATAACGCCGCCAGCGTCGTCTGCTTGAGCTCCTCCACGAAATCATCGACGCTTCTGTCGCTTCTCGGGAAGTTCCGCATCGCCAGCGTATTGAGGAAAAGGCCGGCTACCATTTCCAGCTCGACAACGTGCCTTCCTGCGACCGGCGAACCGATGACGATGTCCTCGTCGCCGCTATACTTGGACAGCAAAATGTTGAGGGCTGCGAGCAAGGTCATGTACAAGGTCGCCCCTCGCTGACGGCCAAAGCGGATCAGACGTTCCGTCAACTCGGCGTCAATCTCAAAGGTTAATGCCTCCCCCGTATAGCGCTTCCGGGCTGGACGAGGGAAGTCGATCGGCAAGCCTGACGTCGGCAATGCGCCGGCCATGGCCGCGAGCCAATAATCCTCTTGCGCCTTGAAGCGACCTTGCTCCAGTCGCTCCGTCTGCCATACGCTGTAATCCTTGTACTGCAGCGGCAATTCCGGCAGCGTCTCTCCGCGATAGAGCTGAAGAAACTCCGCGATGAGCAAGTTGATCGTCACGCCGTCAGCGACAATATGGTGCATATCCAGCACCAGGACATGCTTGCTCGGCCCCAGACGCAGCAGTTTGCCCTGCAGCAGCGGCGCTTGCGCGAGATCAAACGGCCGAATGCACCGGTTAATCTCCTCCGGCACAAGCTCCTCCGACAGCTCGCTATATTCAAGGTCAAATGCAACGCTCTCTGCAATGCGCTGGATAAGCTGGCCTTCCTCGATAACGAATGCCGTACGGAACGAAGCATGCCGGTCGATCAGCGAACGAAACGCTGCTTCAAACTGTCCGCGATTGACTTCGCCCTCCAGTTGCAACACGGTCGGCATGTTATAAGCGACCGCGCCATCCTGCATCTGCTCTAGCACATAGATCCTTTGCTGCGAGGAGGAAGCGGGATAGGACGCTGCCGGCGGCGCAATGGGGATCGTCCTCGACCGTTCCTCTTGCGCGGTCGGCGCCATCGCGGCTGCGAGCTGACGGATCGTCGGATTGGCGAACAGCTCTTGGATCGTAACTGGTCTGCCGGCCTGCTGCGTCAGCCGGTTCACGATCCCGATCGCCAGCAGCGAGTCTCCGCCCAGGTTGAAGTAATTATCATCCAGGCTCAGCCTCTCGTAGCCGAGCACCTCGGCCCAGATCTGTCCGACCAGATATTGATCGGTTGTCGGCGTGTCGTCGTCCCGACCGCCCAACACGAAGGAAGGGGCTGGCGCTCCTGTCGATCCGGACGGAGCGGCCGCGCCTGGCTTCCCTTCGTCCGTGAAGATCGACTCCGCGAGTCTGATCCTCATAGATGGCCTCCACGCCTGCAACGTCTCCAGATCAAACTGTCCGATGATCATCTGTCCGACATCCTTGGACAACAGCGCGTCGAAGGCCTGCATCGCGCCAGCGATCGGCATATAGCCCATAAAGCCCGGCCCCGTCACCTCCTCAAACGCATACCAGTTCAAGGCCAACGCAGGGCGCCCGCGATAACGGCGGTATGCGCTGTATGCGTCCAGGTAGCTGTTCGCTGCGACATAATCGCTGCCCGTCGCCCCGCCCCATATCGAGGCCAGCGACGAGAACAGGACAAAAAAGTCCAACTGGTCCAATCCAGCCAATGCATCCAGGACGACAGTCCCCTCCAGCTTCGCCCGCAGCCCCTCGCAGAAGCTGTCAAACGATTGGGTGCGGATCGGCTCATACGAGGGTTGCATGACAGCCTGGACAACGCCATGGACAGGGCCGTAACGGTCGGTCACTTCTTGCGCAATCTCGTCCATCTGCACGGCATCGGCTATATTGGCTGCGTAATAGAGCACGGTCGAGCCCATTCGTTCGATGTCCAGCATCGCTCCCAGCTTTTGCGCTTCGTCAGGGTCGCAATCCGGACGGGCCAGCCAGTCGCTCCACTCGGACTTGGGCGGCAGCAGCGTACGGTTGACGAGGGCAATCGTCACCTTTGCTTTGCTTGCCAGATGCTGTGCGAGCCGAAGTCCGAGCTTGCCTGCGCCGCCTGCGATGAGGTAGACGCCGCCCTCGCGAATGCCGATAGGCGTCGAATGATCGGCCAGCGCATCAATCTTGCTTTTGCCCATCTCCGGTACGAATCTACCCTTGCGATAAGCAACCAAAGCTTCCGTCTGATTGCCCAGCGCTTCGTCAATCACATGCTGCGCCTGCTCCTCGGCGCTCGATTGTCCGAGCGTCAGATCCATGACGAAGCATTGAAGCCTTGGATGCTCTTGCGTCACCACTTTGGCGAGTCCGACGATCGGCGCCTGCTCCGGATGGATCGGCTCATCGTCGTACACGGCTTGCGAGCGGTGCGTGGCGACGCGAAGCTCTATCGAGGACTCCCCATCCAGAGCGATAATCGCCTTGGTCAGATGAAACAAGCTATACGCCCCAATCTGCTGCGCCTGCCGCAGATGGTCTATCGCTGACAGCGCCGCTTGTCGAGGCTCGATGTCGAGCGACCATAGATGGACGATCCTGCCGAGCTGGAAGCCCTCTTCTTGCAGCGTCTGCAACAATCGCAAGTAATGCTCGGCTTCACTGACGTCTATGGTGAAGTGACGGCTCTGCTGCCGCGCGAACGCCTCCCCCGGACTGACCGTGCAGACGCTATGCCCCTGAGAGAGCAACGTCCGAGCCAATGCTGCTCCGACGCCTGTATCGTCCACAAAAACCAGCCATGACCCGGCTGAAGAGATCACAGTGTGACTCGGATTAAGCGGCGCCTCTCTCCACGCGAGGTCGTAGAGCCAATCTTGATAGGGCTGAGGACGGTAAGCGGTTTTCCCTGTCACAAACCTTGCCTTTATGTCTGCTTGCTGTTGCTTTGCGGCCGGATAGACGTCAATTCCCTTGTAATTGGTATCCTTGAGCGCCTTCTCCCAATACCGGCTATCCATCGACGCCTCCTCATCGGCTGTCTCCAGCAAGCATAGGACCCCGTCCTGCGCAAGCAGCAGTTGGAGACGATGCAATACTACCCGAACATCCGACGCTGCATGCCAAGCATCGGTCGCAACAAGGATATCAAAGCTATGAAGCGCAAAGCCTTGCTCGCTCCACCGCTTCCCCAGATCCAGCTGCAGGTAGCGCACGCCCGGAAATTCAGGCTCGAGCTGCTGCTGGAGAAGGCCGAGACTGGAGCTCTCCCAAGACGCTACGGTGTAGGCGAGCCGAGCGTCTGTCACTTTCGTCAGGAGCGACCGGGCCAAGCTGCCCTCGCCGCCGGCGATCTCAAGTATGCGGACGGTACCAGGAAGCGTACGAATATATCGGGCGATCGACTCGGTCGCCATTGATCCGCAGAGCTCGCCGAACCTCTCCGACGAGGACGCGAACCCGGCCTGAGACAGCAAGTCTTCGCCAAAAGCAAAAGTGGCTCTAGCGATCTCGCGGAGGTCCGCCTGTTCACGAACAGCAACGCCGGCCGACACAACAGTCGTCTCAGGCTCAGCAGGCTCGGCAGCCCTCCCGGCGTCGGATACCCAATGTCGGGTCCCCGCAAAAGGATACGTCGGCAGCGGGACGCGTCGCCAGCCCGCTTCTTCATAAAAAGCCGTCCAATCCACCTCGGCGCCTCCGGCAAAAGCTCTAGCGGCGTTTTCCCCCGCTGTCCGCTTGCGCGCAGCCTCTGATGCGTCTTGACCTCCGCTGTGGCCGAGAAAAACGCCCTGCCCCGCAGCCGTTGGCCATTCGTCTGCCAAAGACCACTGCTCGGCCAGCTGAGCCAGCCTGTCTCTTAGCTCATCTATATTCGCTGCGACAATCGCCGCACGGTACGGATAAGCATCTCTCCCACAGCCCGAGGTTGCGCAGATGTCCACCAGCCGATGGTCAGTACCTGCCATATAGTCCGCGAATCGGCGCACATACGCAGACAGGGAGGGGAGCGTTTTGGCAGACAGCGCGAGCACTCCCTCTACCGACCCATGCGGCAACGGCTGCTCCCCGGGCTGCGCCTCCTCCACGACGATATGCACATTTGTGCCGCTGAGACCAAAAGAGCTTATCCCTGCGCGCCGAACCGGCTGGGCAGAGCTGGTCTCCCAGGGCAGCAAGCTTTCATTGATGTACACGGGCGATTCGATAAACGGAATTAGCGTATTCGGCTTGCTCACATGGAGCGTCGGCGGGAGCTTGCGATGCTGCAGCATCAAGGCCACCTTGATCACTCCCGCTATGCCCGACGCCGCAATTGTGTGGCCGATGTTGCTCTTCACCGAACCGATCGCGCAAAACTGCTTTTTGTCCGTATACGACCGAAACGCGTGCTGCAGCCCTTCGATCTCGATCGGATCGCCCAGACGCGTGCCTGTCCCATGCGCCTCGATGTAGGATACCGTCTCCGGGTCGATCCGCGCACGCTGCCACGCGCGTCGGATGACCTCGCTTTGCGCGATCGCGTTGGGCGCCGTGATGCCGCCGGATC
The DNA here is from genome assembly GCF_003851045.1 of Paenibacillus sp. 598K. Lineage (GTDB taxonomy): Bacteria > Bacillota > Bacilli > Paenibacillales > Paenibacillaceae > Paenibacillus_D. The sequence goes on from NZ_BFBX01000043.1 coordinate 34,320, forward strand.
TTCCGTCGGCGTTGATGGCCGATCCCTTGATGACCGCATGGATGTAGTCCCCATCCCGAACCGCCTGATCATACGACTTGATAAAAATGACGCCCAGCCCTTCGCCCGTCACCGTACCGTCCGCAGCGTCATCGAACGCCCGGGTCCGACGGTCCGGCGATAAAATGCCAAAATCGGTATGCCGCTCAATCGGAAACAACGACAGATTGACGCCCCCGACCAGCGCCTGATCGCAGTCGCGAGCGAGGATGGCATGGCAGGCCTGATGCAACGCGGTGAGAGATGAAGAACAGGACGTATTGATCAGTTGACTCGAGCCGCGCAAGTCCAGCTGATAAGCGATGCGCGAGGCTATAATCGCCGCCACATTACCCGCCATGGACGAGGCGTCGACCTCTCCGAGATAACGCTGGTATTGCGACTCGTTATCGCAGTACCCGACGAAGACCGAGGTATCGCTGCCCCGCATCCGGGCCGAGCTGTAGCCTGCGTGCTCGATCGCTTCCCAGACGAGCTCCAGGAACAGCCGCTGATACGGGTCCATCGTTCGGGCCTCGGCCGGGGCGAGCTGAAAGAAGGCATGGTCGAAAAGATCGACTTGGCGAAGGAAGCCCATTTGTGCGAAGCTGTATGCCTCCGGTCCGAGCACTCGGTCGGCCAGCCTCGCGATGTCCGGGATGCGTCCTTCCGGCGGCAAGCCGATCGACTCCTTGCCGGCGCACAGATTGTCCCAAAATTGCTGCAAGCTGTCGGCATCCGGGAGCCGGCACGCCATTCCGATAATCGCGATATCGGCGCTGCGTGCCCCCGCGAGCTCCACGCGCTTAGTCCCCTCATCGGACGCCGCAGGCCGGGCTGCTCCCGTTTGCTGCTCCAGATATTGAGCGAACGCCGCAATGGTATGCAAGCTGAAGAGCTGTGCGACCGTGACCGCGCTGTTTATTCGTTCGACGATTAGCGCATGCAGCTTCAACATGAGCAGCGAGGTCCCGCCAATCTGCAAGAAGCTATCATGTATGCCCACCCGCTTCACGCCAAGCACCTCTTCCCAGATGTGCGCGAGCTGCCGCTCCAGCTCTGTGCGAGGAGCCGAGTCGTCTGTTGCCGGAGGCGCTTTGTCCGCCAGGACGTTAAGCCCCTTGCGATCGATTTTTCCGCTCTTCATAAGAGGCATGCGGTCGATCCGCACCAGCAACGAAGGGATCATGTGACGCGGCAGACGCTCCTGCAGATAGGCATTAAGCTCCCATGCGGTCAGCTCGATACGCGGTACATAACAACCGATCAGAATATGCCTTCGCGGTTCGAACACAACCGCCGCTTCCTTTATTTGCGGATGAGCGAGCAGCACGGCTTCGATTTCGCCTGTTTCGACACGGTGGCCGCTAATTTTGATCTGATGGTCGACCCGCCCCTCGAACATGATCTGCCCCTGCGCATCGTAGCGCCCCAGGTCGCCTGTTCGGTACAGCTTGGCATACCCCACTTCGGGGTAGGGATTATCCACGAAATGGGCGGCTGTTTTGTCCGGATCATGCAAATAACCTAAACCCAGGCAATGGCCGGTCACGTAAATTTCGCCTTGTTGTCCGAAAGGCACCAGGTTGCGATACTCATCGAGCAATAAAATCTTGACGTTGTGGATGGGCCGGCCAATAGGAAAAGCGCCATCATGATGTGGCCTGACCTCATGATGAATGACGCCAATCGACGTCTCCGTCGGCCCGTACAAATTCGTCAATCGTATGGCGGGAAAGCGCTCTTGAAAGATATTGACGGTGCGAGACGTCATCTCCTCGCCGCCGATGATAAGATGCCGCAAACTGCTCATCCGCTCATCCAGATTTTCCTTGGCAGCCATTTGATCGACGAGCAAATTAAAGATGGATGGCACAAAATCCGTGATCGTAATCCGCTTGCTGGCGACAATATGGAGCACGTCGGCAAGCGTCATCTCAAACTCTGGCGTCGGCAGGATGCTGCGCGCGCCGTGCATCAGCGGCCAAAACAGCTGCCAGACCGCGCTGTCGTAAATATGCGGCGTCGTCTGCAATATCGCATCCTGAGGGCTGCAGCCAAAGTAGTCGTCCATCCAACGAAAGCGGTTGGCAATCCCGATATGCGGAATAATCGCGCCCTTCGGTCGCCCTGTCGAGCCCGATGTATAGATGACATAGATCGGATCGTGAGGCGAGGCCGTATGTGCGATAGACTCCTGGATGGGCGCGAGCCGCTCATAATCCACGACAATCGCCTCAAGGGGAAGCACCGCGCTCATGGTCTGCTCGGCGCTTGTCAGCGCGATCCCCGTCCCCAGCTCCTCGCAGATCGCCCGGAGACGCTCAGCCGGAGCCGTCGCATCGAGCGGGACGAAGGCGGCTCCGCACAGCATGACCGCCAGCATCGCGAGCGGCTGATTGAAGCCATGATTAATCATCACCGGTACGTAAGAGCCGCGGCCGATCCCCCGCTTATGCAGCAGCCATGCCAGCGCATTGGCCTTCTCGAGCAACGCCGCATAGGACAGGACCTGATCGCCATATTCGAAGGCCGTATGACGCGGCGTTAATCGCACTTGCCGTTCTATCTGTCGATAGATCGGTTCGGATAGCTCATAGTGACGATCCGTTGCGTTAAGGGTGAGCAGCAATTGTTCCCGCTCCCGTATCGTCAGCAGCTCCATCTCCCGGATGGGCTGGCTCACATCTGTCGCGCTTTGCTCCAGCAAGCGCAAGTAATGGCCGATCGCCCGATCGATGAATGCCGGAGTATACGCTCCCGAGTCGAATCGCACGCGACCGGTAATTGCGCTTTCGGATGCCTTCAATATAAATGACAATGAGGACAGCAGCAGCGGCAACACGGCTTCATCCTGCATGCCCTCCATCATAAAAGCGGTATCCAGCACGGAGGCGAGCTGGTCCCGCTCCACCTCCAAAAACTCGCCTATCCGGGCGAGCGGATAATTGTGATGGTCTGTCGCTTCCTTTACCAGCCCCCCTATCTGCCGCATCAGAGCCTTCAGGTCGATTTCTTCGTCGAGCTGTACAGCCAGCGGCAAGGCGCAATTCCGGGCATTGGGCGGCATAGGGACCTGAAAAACCGGCGTGAGCACCACCAGATGCTCCACTCGTTTATACCGTCGGATCAGCACGACAAAGTTGGACAGCAAAAACAAAAAAAGCTTGGTAGGGTCAGGAAAGCGATCCGCGATGGCTTGCGCTGTCTGCTCCGGAACTTGAAACGTCACATCCTCAAACGAGAAGCGCCCCTTCTGCACGAAAGGAGCGCGATCATCCCGAATCGGAGATAAGGTCCAGTCGATCCCGCTCAGCTTATCCCGCCAAAAACGTTCCTCGGCCTGAAACGCTATCCGCAGGTCGCGTAGCGGCAGGTGCGGATCTGCTAACAATCGCGTCATGCAAAATGCATAATCCTCGACAAGCTGCATGGCTGTCTCCGAGCGATAACGCTCGCTGTTATAATCCATTCGCAGCGTCAACTGCTCGGGAGACAGATATGCCTCCACATGCCAGTCTACCTTGGTCGTGCGAGCTTGCAGGGGATAGCTGGTCAACTGCAGCCCTCCCAGCTCGATGACGGATGCATGGGCAACCCCTTGATGGAGCACGAACATCGCGTTAAATAAAGCGGCCGCTGCTTGAGGCGGACCGTAAGGCAACAGCTCCAGCGGATAATCCGACCTCTCCAGGGCCGCACCGATGCGGACCCCCACCTCAGTCACTAAGGTTTCGAACGATAATTCGTCGGTCACATGGGCGCGTATCGGCAACGTATTAATAAATAGTCCCATCGTCTGCTGGAGCTCGCGGAATCGGCGTACCGATACAGGGGTGCCTACAACGATGTCGGTTTGCCCGCTGTATTTGTGCAGCAGCACATAGTATATAGATAATAATACGGCAAACGGCGTCGTCTGACACTCCGCTGCAAATCGCTCCAGCCGCATGGATTGCTCGGGGGAGAATGCGTAATCGATCGTCGCCGCATCGTACGCTGCTTTTTCCAGGCATGCCTCATCGCCAGGGATGACGAGCGCCGGCGCGGGCGTACGCAGCTGCTCCTCCCAGTAGATTCGATGCTGGTCCAAGGCATGCGCATCCAGTTGTCCCGCTTGCCAGACGGCATAGTCTTTGGCTTGCGCCTGCACAGGGGGCAACGCGTCGCCCATGTACAGTCGGTCCAGCTCCTCGATCAATATCTCGATTGAGGTCCCGTCTGCAATAATATGGTGCATGTCGATCAGCAAGCCATGTCGCCCCTGTGACAGCTCGATCAGTCCTACGCGTATCAGAGGACTCTGCGTCAGGTCGAATGGACGGATAAACGCTTGAATCGCAGCGTCCAACTGCTCCTGCGATGCCTCCAGCCGTTCGATTGTGAATCCAGTGGTCGAGGCTAGCCTCTGCACGACTTGGCCCTCCTGGAAGGCAAAGCAGGTATGAAAAGCCTCATGTCGCGCAGCCAACTGCTGAAAAGCCCGCTCGAGCCTGCTGCCATCCAATGCGCCATCGATCATGCGCGCGCCGCTGATATGGAAGCTGGTATCGTCGGGGTAGAGCTGCTGGCGTATGAACATCTTCTCCTGTACCGGCAGCACGGGATAGTATGGCTGGCTCGGCGCTTTGTCCAATACCGCCGCGCGGGCTCGCTCGGCTCTCTCGATTAACCCGACCGTCGCTTCGATCGTCGGATGACGGAACAGCTCGCCCACTGTGAGCTCTACGCCGAATCGCCGGGCGATCAGCATCTGCAGTTGGTTCAGCTTCAAGGAATGCCCGCCGAGACCAAAAAAATGATCGGTCGCCTGCATAGTCGCCGCATTCATCCCCAATACCGAACCCCATAACTCGGCTACCGCCTGTTCGTTCGCCGCCAAGGGTCTGGACTGCCCCTCATGCCTATCCGTCGCCAGGTCGGCATGCTGCGGGCGGGGGAGCGCCTGTCGATTCAGCTTGCCATTGCTGTTAAGCGGCAAGGCATCCAGCTGAACCAGATGGCCAGGCACCATATATTCCGGCAACAGGGCCAACATATACTGACGGATCGCGCTGCGGTCCAGCTCCCGGTCCGAGACGAGGTAGCCGCAAAGGTACGATGCTCCCTCCTCGTCTTGGTGAGTGGTCAGCGCAGCTTCGCGCACCTCGGGGTAGCCCGCCAATACATGCTCGATCTCGGCCAGCTCGATCCGATAGCCGCGAATTTTGACCTGATCATCCATCCGTCCATAGAACTCGAGATAGCCCTCCTCATTGACCATGCCCAGATCCCCGGTGCGATACAGCATGGCATAGTGCGGGTCTGGATGCAGGTGTGCGTATGGATTCGGGACGAATACCCGGCTTGTTCGCTCCTCATCGCCATAATAACCATAGCCCACGCCGGGACCCGCTACGCAGATCTCCCCTTTGACGCCTGACGGACATAGTCGCAGAGCCGCATCCATGATGTAGATGGCTGTATTCTGAACCGGCCTGCCGATCGGCATGCTCGTCTCTGCATCTACCGGCCCGTATAGGAAGTGGTGCGCAATATCGTCTGAAGCTTCGGTTGGTCCATACGCATTGACGATCGGGATCGTCGGATAATGCTCGAACCAACGGTTCGCCAGTCTGGCTGGCAGCGCTTCGCCCGTCACCATCATCCAGCGCAAGGCCGGGAGCTCCCGCCCCTCCGGACGTCTCGTCTCTATATTGCGCAACAGCTCTCGCAGCAACGACGGCACGCTCTCCGCTATGGACGCCGCGCTATCCCGCAGCCTGTCGAACAAGGCATCCGCATCCATGACGATATCGGTATCGATGACATGCACAGCCCCGCCGACCAGCAATACCGCCAGGTATTGCCAGACCGAGATATCAAAGCTTAACGAAGCCGTCTGCGCGACAATATCCCGCTCTTGCAGCTTCAGCGCGTCAATCTTGGCATAAATGTGATTGACCATCCCTCGGTGATGCACCATCGCCCCCTTCGGCTCGCCTGTTGTGCCGGAGGTGAAGATGATATAGGCCAGATCGGCTCCCGTGCCTTGCCGCTCTGGGTTGTCAGCAGGATACGCGAGCAGCCTCGCCTCGTCCTCTCCAAAGCAAAACGTATAGCGGCCCGCCAAACGCTCCTGCCCGTCGCCGTCCCGGTTAATAATCAGGCCCGACAGCTCGCTTTTGCCAATCATATGATGGATTCGCTGGATCGGATCGTTCGGATCGATTGGCACATAGGCGCAGCCCGCTTTGAAGACCGCAAGCATGGCAACCAGCGTCTCGGCGCTGCGTTTCATACACAGGCCGACTCGATCCCCCGGCTTCATTTGCCGATCCTGCAAATAGCGAGCCAGCCGATTGGCCTGTTCGTTCAAGTCCCGATAGGTGAGCGACTGCCTGCCATCGACGATAGCGATCCTCTCCGGCGTACGCTTCGCCTGCTCCTCGAATAGCAGGTTGTAAGGCAGCTGCTCGGGAAACGCTGCCTTGGTGTCATTGAAGGAAAGAACGGCGCGCAGCTCGTCCCCGGATACCAGCTCGATCTCTGACAGCGCTTGATCGGGAGCAGCGATCATCTGCGCAAGGCTCGTACAGAGGTGCGAGCCGAACCGCTCGATCAGCTTGGGAGCATATTTGTCGCTGTCAAAGCGGAGCTCTCCGACAACCTCCTCCCCGTCTCGGGAAAAGACAACCCGCAGCTCGCTCGTTACGGATTGCAAGTAGGACTCGTCTTGCACGCTGCGATACAAGCATGTTGCTTCGAAAAAACGAAGGGGAGCCGCATCCTTGTCCCCATACAAATCGCCAATCAGGGCGCGCACATCGCAATTTTGATGCTTGATCGCCGCAGCGATTTGTTTCTGGGTATGCGCCAGCAAGGTGCGCAGCGTGTCGCTGCCTTGAATGTTCATCCGGATCGGCAACATTGTATTCAGGTACGCCTTCGTCTGCTCCTGTCTCAGGATCGGCATGCCGATATAGATATCGTCATGACGAGTATACTTGTGCAGCACCAAGCCTAGCGCGGCCATCAGCACGGTGAGGATGCGCTGCTCAGACCCGTTGCTGATCTGCAGGATGCGTCGACTAACCTCGATAGGGAACTTCAACATTCGTACGCCATCCCCTGGACCCGTGCGTCCGATGAGCCGTTGCACCGGGAGGTCGAGAGGGTGATGCGCTTCAGCCAGTTGATCCTTCCAAAATTGCTCGGCCTCCTCCAGTTGACTGCTAGCCAGCAAAATATTGCGCGACAGGGAATCCTTCATTACGAGTCCTCTCCTCTTCAGACGGCCAGGGCTTCTAAAGGGCGAAGCCTCCGGCCTCCCATTCGGTTGTAGCCAGAGCCAGGCCATGCCGCAGCTCCAGTTGGCTGATCTGTGCATCCGGACGGTCCATCATTTGGACGATCACCGCAGCCAAGTCATCATTCATCCTGCCTATCGTCGGCGCCTCGAATAGCCGGGCATGGTACAACCAGTTAAGCAGCAGGCCCTGCTCCGTATCCAGCGCTTCCAGCGCCAGTCCCACCATGGCAGATTGCCGCTCCAACGGATAACTTGATAGGTGCAGACTGGCGCTGCTGCTCTCTATCGGCTCCGGTTGATGGAGTGTCAGCATCGTCTCCACGATGGGCATCGAAAGGTTGTGTCGTTCATAGAGGCGCTGAAGCAAGCGTTCGAACGGATAGTCCCCGTGCTCCAATGCCAGACTTACATGCGACTTGATGCGGGTCAGATACTCGATCACTGTCATCTGCTTGCTCGGCTTCATCCGCAGAGCGACGAGATTCGTAAATGCGCCGATACTGCCATAGAACTCTGGACGGACACGCCGGTCGAGATCGCAGCCGATGACCAGATCGTCCTGGTTGGCGTATTTGCTCAGCAGAATGGAGTAGGCCGCTAGTAGCGACATATATAGCGTCAGCTTATGCTCCCGATTGAACTGGCGCAATCGCGAGACGAGATCTTCAGCCATCCAGGCTTGCAGCTCGCGCCCCGTATCCGCCCGGGTACTCCCGCGCTCATGATCGGTCGGCAGACCAAGGGGCTGCGGCAGTTGCTTGTACACATCCAGCCAATAGCTCTCTTCCCGCTTCCAGGATGTCGATTGCTCATACTCTCGTATCCATGCCGCGTACTCCTTGGGCTGCATCGTCACGGCCGGCAGTCGCGCGCCATCGTACAATTGGGCGAACTCCCGGAGCAGCGTCGCCTTCGATAGCGCATCCGATATGATATGATGCATGTCGATGAGCAACAGATGGTCATCTGCATCCAGCCTGAGTATGCCCGCACGGAACAGGGGCGCCTGATCGAGAGCGAATGGACGGATGAACGCATGAATGGCTTGATCGGGCTGGCGCCCCTCCAGCTCGATCGTCTCGATGTGCAACAGCGCCTCCTGGTGTAGGACTTGTCGCACCTCGCCATGTATCTTGTGGAAGGAAGAGCGCAGACTCTCATGACGACTCACCAGCTCTTGGAGCACTCGGTCCAGCTTGTCAGTGTCGAGCGGCCCCTCCAATCGCAGTGCGCCTGGCGAGTTGGAGCTCGTCTCCTCCCCCTCCAGCTCTCGCAGCATGTAGATTTGCTCTTGGAAGGGCGATACCGCGTAATCTGATGCCCATGCAAGCAGCTTCGGATCAGGCAACCTCGGCTGCTCGGTGCCTGAGGCCATAGATTCGGATAGTGCGCGTATCGTCTGATGCTCCAGTAGCGATTGCACCCCCAGCTTGATGCCCAACTGGCGCTCGACAGCCGCTGCGAACCGAACGGCCTGCAGCGAATGACCTCCATATTCGATGAAATTGTCGTCTATGCCAGGCGATGAGACCTGCAGCACTTCAGACCAGATCTGGGCAAGCCGCCGCTCCCGTTCGTCGCGCGGGGCGGTATAGCTGCTGCTCGCGTGGCGGACAGCGCCTGGCTCGGGCAGCGCTCTGCGATCGATCTTGCCATGCGGGGTCAGAGGCATCTCCGACAGCTCGACAAAAAAGCCCGGCACCATATAGGCAGGCAACACGGCCTCGAGGTGCGCACGCAGCTCCACCGGCGCGACCGGCAGGTTGTCGCAGATATAATAGGAGACAAGCTCCGTCATCTCGCCTACAGAGATCGTCAGAACAGCCGTTTGACGAACCTCGGGATGCTGCAGGATCGCTCGCTCCACTTCCTTGAGCTCAACGCGATAGCCGCGAATCTGCACCTGATCATCCTTGCGCCCCCAATATTCCAGTCTGTACTGCTCGTCGAGACAGCCGATATCGCCAGTGCGATACAAACGTTCCCCCGTCGCCGGATGCACGGTGAAGGCCCTCTCTGTCAAATCGGGCTTGCCCAAGTAACCCTCTGTAATGCCCGTGCCTCCGATACAGAGCTCGCCCTTGACGCCGGGAGGACAGACCTCCCCGGACTGGCCAAGCACATAGATGCGCGTATTGGATATCGGTACGCCGACGGGGATATTGTCCCCCCGGTCCAGTGGCGCGTCCCGACACAGATAAACCGAAGCGTAGATCGCCGATTCGGTCATCCCGTAGATATTGGCTATGCGAGCCCGCCCGAACAGTCGGTTCCAATCCTGCACCAGATCCGCGGATATCGCCTCGCCGCCATTAAATACCCACTGAAGCGCCGGCAACGGGTCAACCTCATCGTTCGACTCGACATAGGACAGGAACTGCCTCATCATCGCAGGCACAAATTGCGTAAACGTAATCCGCTCACGTCCCAGCCATTCGAACAATAAGGCAGGGCTTTTACCAACCCGCTCCTCCATAACCGACAGGCTGGCTCCGGAGATGAGAGGCCAAAACAGCTCCCACACCGAGTCGGTAAAGGAAATGGACGTCTTCTGCGCGATAATGTCCGTCTCAGTCAAAGGAAACTGGTCCCCAAGCCAAAACAGCGTGTTCAACAGCTGCTTGTGTGTAATCGTAACCCCCTTCGGTTGTCCGGTAGAGCCGGAAGTATAAATAACATAGGCGATATCGTCCTCCTGGCCCAGCGATACGAATGCCGCTGTCGGCAGTCGTCCCGCCTCTTCCCGTATCTCTGCCTGATCCAGGCAGATCATCGATGCCGCGCCGATGGGCGGCGCCCCTGTCCACGATGCGAGATGCGTCTCTTCCGTGATCAACACAGGACATGCGCTGTCCTGCAGCAGGTACTCGATGCGTGACCGGGGATAATGCGGATCGATCGGCACGTATCCCATGCCGTTCTTGAAGATGGCCAGGAGCGCAGCTACAAAATCGACGCTGCGATCCATCATGACGGCAGCCAGTCTCCCTCGGGCTTCGCCAATCCGACGCTGCAAGAGCCAGGCGATCTGATCGGACCTGGCATCCAGCTCCCTGTATGTGATCCTCTGTTCCCCGTCGATGACGGCGACTCGCTCGGGATGGAGCGATACGCGCTCAGCAAACAAGTCTGCGACCGTCACGTTGGCGCGGTAGGACTTGTCTGTATCGTTAAACTGGCGCAGTCGGTCCGATTCGTCAGCAGACAGCAAGTCAAAATGCTCCAGTCCAATATCAAACTCCAGCCTATCATCCATACGGATCACCTACCATTCTGATCTGAAAAATCGAACCAAGCGATCAATGCCTTCCTCATAGTCTGCTGTGGAGTACGACAGTCGCAACATCGTGGGAAGGCCAAAATCCGATCCGGGCACAGTAGCGACATGCGTGGCTTCAAAAAGCCTGGAGGCCAAGTCGAGCGAAGTACTCACCCGATGCTGCCGCATGAACCGATCGCAATCGATCGTCAGATAAAATCCCCCTCGGGAGGGCAGCGCTCGTACCCCGTCGACGGTCCGCAACGCTCTCAGTGTATAATCTCTCCGACCCTTGTAGGTGTCGATCAGATGCTCTACTTCCTGCTGGTGATCGAGCGCAGCCATCGCGCCGAACTGCACGACCGGGTCTGCGGTCAGCAAGGTATGATGCTGAATTACGGTCAACGGCTGCACCAGCTCGTCAGGTACGATCGCATAGCCGACGCGTCTGCTATACATGCGATAGCCCTTGGAAAAAGCATCGGTCGTTACAAATCTTGATCGGGTATCCTGCAGTTGCATCACCGACTCGCACTCGTCATCGAAATACGTATTGGCATAAATTTCATCGTTGATCACGGTAGCTCGTCCATCGACGATGCGATCGATGGCGTACAGCTCGTCGCGGGTCAGGATGTTGCCGAGCGGGTTGCCTGGCGTATTAATGACGACGACTCTTGTCTTGTCGGTAAAGTTCTGCTCAAATGACCGGACATCAAGCGCGAGCGTATCCAGATTGATATTGTAGTAGCTCACCTTGGCTCCGACCAGCAGCGCACAGAAATGATAGAGCGAATAATAGGGGGACGGCAGCAACACCTCGTCGCCTTCTTTTAACAACAAATAAAATAAATTCCGAAACAATGAGCTCGTCCCGACGCTGATGACAAAATTAGAGGGCTGGATGGCCACTTTGTATTTCTGCATGTAATGGTCCGCCAGCTTCGCTTTTAATTCCGGCAGGCCTCCCGGGTAGACCAGCGTATATTTCTCGAAGGAATCCAACGCTCCTTGCATCGAGCCGATAATGTCCGGATGCAGCGGGAGCTCCGATTTTCCCAGCGTCATTCGAATCGCCTTCCCGCCCTTTTGCTCCAGTTCGTTAGCCATCTGATCCAGTACAAACATCAGAAATCTTTCATTATGAAAGTCGATAGGCGCTCTAATAATTGTGGACATCCCGTTATTTCCCTTCATCGATTAGTTTTTGGGAGACGCGGCAAGCTTGTCGACGATGGCCCCGTAACGGCCGACCAGCATCTCGGCCTTCGCCTCAGCGATCCGCGCAGGATCGTAATGCAATCCAACCTGAAGCGAGCTGCTGTACACCGTACAGTGAACGACAAGCGGACAGCCAGCCATCACCGGTTGGCGATAATGCAGGATCGTCCCGCTCCACGCCTCCGTCTGGCGAATCGGCGTCAAGCTCTCGATCCTGATTAGACTAGGCCAGGACAGGCCGTCTTGTGCCTCCAGAAGCATGGACGGGTAGGCGGCCAACGCTGCAGCTGCGGTCCATGCTTCTGAAGTGCGATCCAGCAATTGGACGAAGGAGGCAGCACCGCCAGTATCCACGCAAAGGGGGGCAATCTGGCTGAAGTTGCCGATCGTTTCGCCGTGCTCCGCATCTCTCCCATCCACGATGACGCCAGCCGTCACGACGACGTCTTGCGTCATTTGCCGGAGCAGCAAAACATAGGATGTTAACAGAATCGCGTCGACGGTCTGCTTGGCAGCCGACGCCACCTGCTGCAACGCATGGAAGCCGGCGCCGCTCAAGATCCATTGCGCCGTTGCTCCCGCCTTGCCACCCATGCCAAACGGGTAGCTCCACGCCCGGGAGCGCTCCAGCACGCGCTGGCGCTCGCGCTCTAGCAACCCGTACTTGACCTGCTGTCTCTGCTTGTGCGCAAAAGCCGAATACCCGATGCTGCGCGCCGACGCAGACTCGGAAGAGGCGGACCCAGAGGAGGCGGACCCGCCAGCATAAGCCGCTACCGTCTCCTGCAGCAGCTGCCTTACGCTAGTTGCATCGCACACGGAAGCATGCAAGCATCCGATCAGTCGGGAGCTTCCCCCTCCTCTAACCAGGCTAAAGCGGGCGCTACGCCCTGCTGCGACAGGCAGCGGCCGGCTTCCCTCCTCTTCCATCAGTACAGCCAGCCGCTCGCGGCGCCGGCCTTCATCGAGCTCCCGCAGATCCCATCGCGCAAGACCAAACTCCGCCAACGCTTCAGATGGCCATAACAGGGGGTGTCGTCCAAGCACGCTCCGCAACGCCGACTCTAGCCTGCCAGGATCGAGCGTCTGGCTGCAGTCGACTCCAAAAACAACGTTGGCTGCCGCGGCTTCCTGTTGCTCCTGCAGCAGCCAGTGCTCTTGCTGGCAGGATCGCTCCGGCTCGAGTGTGCCGCTCTCATCCCAGCTTGTCAGCGGGCGACGATGCGCCGCCTCCGCCCCATCCACGAGCAGCAGATAGTCGGCGCCGACCGGTCGTATCCCGCTGCCCTGTCGGTCTGCAAAGCGATAGCCGATCTTCGCTGCCGCAAGTTGATCGATGCTAAGCATCAGGTCCGGCACCGGATAGATCACTTCTGCAACACCGTTGCCCTGCGTCTTCAACAATTGCTTGGCTGCTTCGCCCCGAGACATGAACAGTTCGATCAACATCCCTCGCCGATGACGCAGCACCGCCCGCGTCTCGTGGCTGCGCATGCATACGTAATATTCGGCGACGGTATAGCCCAACGACTGCAAGCCTCGCACGGCCGCCTCCGGCGCCTCCGTTCGTACACGAACGCTCGGGGCGACATCTGTATCCTCACTCGGCCCAGCGATGGCGGCTGAGCCGGTCTCCACCAACTCGATCAGTCCTAGTCCTTGCATGTACAAAAAGGCGACCGCCGCGCCGTCAAACAACACGGCCGGCTGCTTGTCGCTTATCGCCTCGTAAGCAATCCCATCACGTTGCAGCCATTGACAAGCAGCGTCGTTGTCCGCGACTGCGAAGCATAAATGATACGGTCCCGGCCCGCGCTCGGTCAGTAGGCTATACACCGGGGATGTCGAATCTACAGGCGCGACCAGCTCGATCGGAATCCCTCTCTCCATGCCCCCGATCGCCAGTCGAACATGCTGCAACGGGTCTATGAGCGGGGCGCCCATATCGATGCCGAGGGCCCGGTAGGGATCGCTCCCGGCCTCAATATCCGGTACGGCAACCCCGATATGATGCAGACTCGTCAGCTCTTCCGCACGCTTCAGCCGCCACGTCTCTGCCCGAGGAAGCTCGACCTCCTGCAGCCGCTGCTCCGGATGCGTCAGGACCTCGTCCAATACATACAGGAAATGCTCTGCGAATGCCTCCATGGTCTTCCGTGCGAACAGTTGAGTGTTATACTCCAGCGCGCACCGGTAAGCCCCTTGGGCAGGCGTAATATCGATCTTGAAATCGAGCTTTGACGTAGCAGATTCGTATGGCATCTGCATCAGCTGCACCTCGCCTGACATCGGCTCGTCCACTTGCTCCCGCTGATTATGGTAGATCAGCATCGTGTCGAACAACGGATTTCTCCCGGGCGGGATCGCCTTGCCATACGGCTCGACGATGTTCTCGAACGGATATGAAGCATGATCATAGGCCTGCCATACGCACTGCTCGACAGCGTCGAGGAAGTCGTGGATCGTGGTCGAGCCTTCGGGATAACAGCGAATCGGCAAAAAGTTGACGAATACGCCGACGATCGTATCCAAATCCGGATGATCTCTACCCGTTACCAGCGAGCCTACAACAAGATCCTCTTGCGTTGTATAGCTGCGCAACAGCACGTAATACGCAGCTAACAAGATGATATGGACGGTACTGCCTCGCTGGCTTGCGAAGCGTGTCAGCCGTTCCGCCAGATCGCCCCCAATCCGGAAGACATGATGGTCGCCCTCGAAGGTCTTGACAGACGGCCGGGCATAATCTGTCGGGAAGGAAAGAAGCGGCAGCCGATCTTCGAACTGCTTGCGCCAATAGCTTTGCTGCGCCAGCCACCTCTCGTCGCCCTCCCGCTGCCAAAACCAGGAGGTGTAGTCCTTGTATTGCAGGTGTGCAGGCGGCAACTCCCTTCCTTCATACATCTGCCTAAATTGCTCCATCAGCAAGTTCAGCGAGATCCCGTCCAATACGATATGATGCGAGTCGAACAGCAAATAATGCTCTTCAGGGCCTGCCTCGACGATCGCCACCCGAATCAGCGGCGCCTGCGACAGATCAAAGGGACGAATGTACGCTTGCATCGCCTGCTCGACTGTCCTCCCCTTCATAGCGATCGGATCGGACTCGAATACGACCGTATCATGCACCTGTTGATACACCTCTTCGCCCTCGAGGAAAAACGAGGTCCTCAGCGCCTCGTGACGGTCGATGAGCCGCCGGATGGCAGTTGTCGCCTTCTCTGGATCAAACGCGCCCGCAACGGCTAAAATCCCCGACATGTTGTAGCTCGTGTTTTCACCTTCAAGCTGCCGCAGAATATACATTTTTGTCTGTGCCGGCGAGGCCCGGTAATAGGTCTGAGCCTCTGCCTGGGGGATCGGCTCAAGCGCAGGCTGCCGATGCTCGCTTCGCTGCGCAACAAGGGCAGCCTGCTCGCGGAGCGTCGGGTATCGCCCAATATCCTGCAGCGTCAGTTTCACCGACAGCTCGATTTGGATTCGCGTAATCAACTGCGCCGCCTTCAGCGAATGCCCTCCGATCGTATAGAAGTGAGCCTCTCGATCCACCGAGTCTACACCTAGCAGCTTGCGCCAGATCATCGACAGCGCCGCCTCAATCGGGTCATCGGCAAGCTCCGATTGTCGCGGCTCCTTTGACGTGTACGCGAGCTGCCGCAGCTGGGTTTTGTCGACCTTGCCGCTGGTCGTATACGGCAAGCTGTCCAGTCGCTTATACAACGAGGGGATCATATAATCGGGCAACTGCGCGGCCATATGCTCCCGTAACTGCTGGACATGGAGAGATGCGCTGGCCACATAACAGAGCGCGAGCATCTGCTCCTCCCCCGCTCCCGCGACCGCTAGCGCTGCCGCTTCCCTGACCGCAGGAAAACCTCGTACGACAGCTTCGATCTCCTCGAGCTCGACACGGTTGCCACGGATTTTCACTTGATAGTCTTTCCGACCATAGTATTGCAGGTTGCCGTCCTCCAGCCAGCGCGCCAGATCTCCTGTACGGTACAAGCGGCCATAAGGCGTCTGCAAGTAAGCAGCCGCGGTCCTGGCCTCATCCCCGATGTAGCCTTCCGTTACCCCCATCCCGCCGACGTACAGCTCTCCTGTACTGCCTCTGGGCAGCAATCGCATGTCCTCGTCGAGTAGATACACGCTCACATTATAGCTCGGTTTGCCTATAGGGACCGGTCCGGCAAGGTCAGCCTTCCTTGGGACGCGATAGCCGGAAGCCGAGATGCTGTTCTCTGTGGGACCGTACAGGTTGTAGAGCGTGGCCTGCGGCAGAGAGGCGTCATGCTGCCGGACCAGGCTAGCCGTCATCATCTCGCCGGTGCAGATCACTCTCGTAACGGAGGCCAACGCCCCTCTCGCCTCCTGCTCCACATGCTCGAGCAGCGCCCGATACATCGTCGGTACGACAAGGATGAGATTCAGATGATGGCGCCGGATCAGGTCGACCAGCCTCTCCGGTGATTTGTTGTCGTCATCTTGCGGGAGGACCAACGTCCCGCCGCCGAGCAGCGTACAAAAAATTTCCACAACCGACGCATCAAAGGTTAATGTGGCGCATTGCAGCGTTCGCGTAGCGGCATCGATGCCCACGAACTCATTGTGCCACCACAAGGAATTGACTAGCTGATCATGATGGACGACGACGCCTTTGGGCACGCCGGTGGAGCCTGAGGTGAACATCGCGTAGGCAGGCGCAGCGGACGAGGAGGACACCGTCTTTATCGCGTGGCCCGCCTCTTGCTCCGACAAGCTTGATTGCTGCACATTCAGTCGCGGAATCCCGAGCTCACCGGCCCGCTCGTAGTTCATATCATCCGTTATGAGCAAGGCAGGCTGCATCTGTGCGATAATCTGCTGCATCCGCGCGATTGGCATGACAGGGTCCAACGGGATATAAAAGGAACCGCTCTTCATAATCCCGAGCAGCACGACGATCATCTCCGTCGACCGCCCGCATAACACGGCGATCGGCTGATGCCTGCCGCTAACGCGGCCTGTGATGACGTGCGCCAATCGGTCCGCCCGCTGCTTCAGCTCCGCATAGGACAACTGATGGGAGCTGTCGATGAGCGCGACAGCATCCGGCAACCGGTCCGCCGTCTCATCAAACAACTGATGCACGCAACGATCCGCCGGTACACGGACGATGTCCCGATAACCTGCGAACAATCGCGGCTCCTCCTCCATCGTAAATAAGGGCAGATCGATCATCCGTCGATCCGGCTGATCTATCATACCCGTCAATACATGCTTGTACTGCTGCAGCATGCGATTCATCGTCGTCTCCTGCAGCAACGAAGCGTCATAATTATAATGGATATCCAGGCCTTCCTCATCCTGCTTGATCTCTACGATGAGCGGATAGTTGGCCGACTCATAGGAATCTATCTTCTCCACTGCAAGGTCGAGGTTCAAACCGCCAAGCGCTTTGTCGAGCGGATAATTTTGAAATAAAAACAAGCTGTGAGCAAGCACGCTCCGAGCGTCGACACCCGAATACTGCTTGAACTCGGCGCCCGATGCGACAAGGAATGGACTTCGCTCGTACTGCTCCCGGCTCATGCTGCGAAGCAGTTGGGCTATCGTAGTCGTCGCATCGAATCTGGTCCGCTGCGGGTAAGTCGAGACAAATAAGCCGATCATGTCCTCTATTCCGTCCACCGCCACAGCTCTACCCGTATGCGCCACCTCGAACAAGACATCCTTCAACCCGCTATAATTACTGATCAGCGCCGACCAACCGAGCTGCAATACGATGCCCAGCGTCACCTCGCATGTGCGGGCAAGGCGCTCGAGTGCTTCCGTAGTCTCTGTAGAGAGACGTGTTCGCAAAGAGCGATAAAAGCTTGCCTTAGCTTGCTCCGTATGGAAGGGAAGCGCGGTCGGTGCAGTAAAATCATGCAAGTATTTTTTCCAATACGATGCAATCCCTGGGTTTTCTCTCGCTGCCTTGAGGTACATCAAATAGCTTTTATACTTCGCTTTTGGCCAAAGACGCGTCTCCTGACCCTTGACCGCCTCACCATAGTTGGCGAAAAGCTCATGCAGCATCACACCAGAGCTCCAGCCGTCCATGATGATGTGGTGAAACGACCAGACCACCTTATACTTGTCCTGCGCGGTCTTCACCGTACAAATCCGCATCGTATCGCCGGAATCGAGCTGAAACGGCCTCTTCTTGTCCTCGCCTAGCAGTTGCTCCAGTCTTGCAGCTTGCAACTCCTCGCCAAGCGTAGACCAATCCTCGTAAGCCGTTTCCATTCGCTTTTGCCTGGCGATAATCTGGACCGGCGATTGGATATCCTCCCAGCGGAAGACAGCGCGCAGCATCTCGTTGGCCTCCACTGTCCTGTCGATCGCCTGGCGGAAGGCATCGAGATCAAGCGGGCCAACAAGGTACAGCACATGCTGGCCATGATACATGGTCGCAGTGCGGTCCAGACGATAGTGATACAGCATGCTCTCTTGACTCGGGCTGAGCGGGAGTATATCGGCAACGTTACTTGTTTTCATCATTCACTCCTCGTCATCCGTACTCTACAGCGACATGATATGATGCTCGCTGACGGGATCGGCCGCCTCGCCGCGTTCATCAATATAGGGCAACCCATTATGCTTGAATACATGGTCCAGACAATACATCTCGCCCGGCTTGTAGTCGAGCAACAAAATATCTTCCGGCAAGGTAGGCACCAGCTCTTTCAACCGATCGGGCAAATATTGCGGCGCTACGGCCTGATGCCACTTCAAGACGATCTTCTCGGGCTGTCGGCTGTTAGGGTAAAATCCGCAAATCTCAAACTTGCCAAAATCATGCGAGGTGAGCAGCACGCCCTTTTTCTCCAGTCCGCCAAGGTTGCGCTTGGACTCCGCGACATTGCGGAACGCTTCATCCAGGGTCAAGGCGTATTGCTCCACGCCGCGGACAGGCATAAACACCGTCATATAGTAGGAGATGATTTGATGATCCAAAAACTTCCGTTGCAGCTCGACCAGCGTATCGACCGTTTCATTGACACCCCGAATGATAGCCGGTTGGCCTCTGACCTGCACCCCTGCCTCTTGCAAAGCCCGGGTAGCCTTGACGGCGATCTCGCTGAATTCGCCCGGATGATTAAACTGCGAAATGACGCTCACCTGCTTGCCTTCTCTATCCTTCACCTGACGGAAAAAAGCCAGCAATTCCTCGTCCAAAAACCGCTCCGGGTAGTAGGCCAGGCCCTTCGTAGCAAACCTCACCAATCGCACCGTCGGCACATCGAGCAAGGCGCCAAGCAATTCATTCAGCTCGGCGGTTTTGCGGAACGATGCGGGATCTCCGCCGGTAAGGAGGATGTTGTCGACATGCGGATGCTTCTCCAAATACTGGAGCGCCATTTGGAGCTTGTCGTTTATTTTTTTGTGCTCATGTTCTTCATGCCGGATCTCGTTCACTTTGTAACAAAATTGGCAGTTGGCGATGCAGTAGTCGTCGATATGGAGCAAGAGCGTTTTCTTATATTTGTGCTGCAGGAACGAAGTATCGTCTTGCCTGTAGGATCGGTTGCCATACGGGTCGAACCTTCCCTGGAATGGCTTAGCGCCTGGCGGAGGAAGCACGACATTGATCATCTGTGTGCGATAGGGCTCCGTCTGCTCTGCGATCAGGCGAGCATAATACTCCGTCACCTTAAACGGCATGTACGATTGCTCCAGCAGCGCGCGCCGCTCCTCCATCTCCTCCTCGCTAAACCCGACGATCCGGGCAAACGCCTCAAAACCCTTTTTCCCTGCTAGCAGCTCAATTTTCATCATTCTCATCCTCTCCTCATGGAATATCGACGTTATTAGCTCCTTTTTCTTCGATCGATCGCCTGGAACAGCTTTTTCCGCTTTTCCTTCTGTACAAGCTGCTCCCGTTTGTTGTCCTTCAGCTCCAGATGCTGCAATTCCTTCGTAAGCTTGACATAGCTGCTGAACCGTTCGCTGCTCAGTTCGCCGGTCTGAATCGCCTTTTGCACCGCGCACCCAGGCTCTCCCTGATGAAGGCAGTCGCGATACTTGCACTCGACCGCAAAGTCCTGGATATCCTGGAAGCTATAGTCCATCTGCGTGCTCTTCCACATCTGTAATTCCCGCAGCCCTGGCGTATCGATGATCATGCCGCCCCGAGGCAGCATGATCAATTGGCGATGGGTTGTCGTATGCTGGCCCAAGCCGTCATGCGCTCGCACAGCGCCCACGGACATCCTCTCTTGCTCGCTCAGCGTATTGGCCAGTGTTGATTTACCGACACCCGATGACCCGAGCATGGCGATGGTTTGCCCCGGTCTGCAATAAGCAGCCAGTGCATCAATGCCTGTTTGCTGCGCCGCGCTAATGGCATGGACGGGGACATTGGCGGCTATTTGCTGCACCTGGCTTATTTTTTGCTCCGTGTCCTCGCATTGATCGGCCTTGTTCAGGATGATGACGGGAGCTGCGCCGCTCTCTTGCGCCATGACCAGGTACCGTTCCAATCGGCGGAGATTAAAATCGTGCGTGCAGGAGTTCACCAGAAATAACGTATCGATATTCGCGACCAGCACCTGCTCCTCCGTTACGTTGCCTGCCGCTTTCCGCGAAACCTGGCTGAACCTAGGGATGACGGCATGAATTGTCCCTTGCGCCATATCCTCGGCCTGGCGAAAGACGACCCAGTCTCCGACGACCGGGTAATCCCGTTTGTGCTCAGACGCATAACGGAATTTGCCGGACACCGCAGCCTGCAACGCACGCTTAGCCCCGGTCATGATCGTATAGACATAACGATGCTCTTCTACTACTCGCCCGACTTGCAGCCCTTGCAGTCGATACGGCAGATAATACGGTTCAAAACCTGGTCTCCAGCCCAACAAGTCCAGCCCCATGTCATCACTCCGATCCTGAGTTACTTAAACAGATGATTCAGCTCTGCGGTCGACAAGCCTGCCAGCTCAAAATCCGAGGACGTGAATTCGGGCTCGTCTTTGGCAACGCAATGCTCGACGAGCAGCACGATGTTGTATTCGAGTGCTTCAAGCAAGGCTTCCATATGCGCCGCGCTGATTCTTGTGCCATCGTACAATGCCTGAAGGACCAAGCGATCCGACACGATCATGGCGTTCACCTCGAACAGACTGCTAAGCCGATTCGCTGCACTGGACTCCGGTCCTGTCTCCGCAAGGCGCAATTGAAAAAATTCATTGTCAACCGCATTTGAAAACTCCCCCAAATAATTGAAGCGAATAATATCTCGCTCCTGCTCATGAATGGCGCCGCACATGTACTTATAACGGCTGTAGTTGCGCCCATCCTGGGGAATGCCCTTGACGAGCTCCTTTACTTGCTTCAACTGCTCGCCTGGCATCTCGCTGCTCAGCTCGACATAGAGCGGGAAGAAGCTGGTAAACCACCCCACCGTCTCGCTTACATCGAGTCGCCCGCCTGCCTCCCTGCCGTGGCCCTCCAGCTCGAGAGCAATGCCTCCCACACTCGTGTTCTGTCTGATCGCGCGGACCAAAGCGAGCAGCAGGATATGTCTTGTCTCCGTGTTATAGGCCCGATTGGCATCGGATAAGAGGCTGACGGTCACTGGCTCCGTCAACTCCCGGTATGCGCTCATCGGCGCGTGAGCCAAGTCTGTCGCCGGCAACGCTTGCGGATATCGGAACGGTCGACGGCTTATCTCTTGCCAATAGTCCAGCTCCGCTTCCGGCAACGAATAGCTCTGCGCGCGCACCTCCTCCGCCCAGGCCTTATAGGAATCGGTCTTCGACGGCAATGCCAACGGTCGCCCTTGCCGGGCCTGCTTGAGCAAGAGATACAGATGATCCAGGAGGATGCGCCAGGACACTCCGTCCACTACGAGGTGATGCGCTGTCAGCAGGAGACGTTGACCTCGCTCGCCAAGTGCAAATAGTACGGCCTGGATCAACAGATCGCTCCCTAGCCGTGTGTTGCTTTTCCTTGTAATGGCGGTGTCCGCGATCCGCTCGTCCTGCTCGCTCGGGGCTATAGCGGCCAGGTCGAGATAATCGACCCGGTGCTCCCGGCGCAGATGAAGCGGGTTAAAATAAAGCTCGCCCTGGTCATCCAGGTTTAGTCGCAATGCGTCATGGTGGAGTATCATCGCGTTATAACATCTGTTAAGTTCTTGCAATGAAATTGTCGGCGAGATGTCGACAACAATCGTCTGATGGTAGTACTCCGGCTTGCTTAGCGTCAGCGACAGGAACCATAAAATAGCCGGCGTCTTCGTCAGCTGCCCGGCGACCTCCTCCCGGGCTTCTATGGCTTGGGTCGATTCATGCACAGCCGCGCTCATCTCTTCGATAACGGGATGCTTAAGAATATCGCTTGCGGCTATGGAGCGTCCCAGCGCCTTCATTCTTGTCGAGACTTGAATCGCGCTGATCGAGTCCCCGCCCAGATGAAAGAAATGACTATGCACGCCGACATCCGTAACGCCTAACGTTTCTTCGATCACGCGAATGAGCAGTTTCTCTTTTTCATTGCGCCCGCCGACAGGACTCGAAGGCGCCGACGGCATTTCAGGCTTGGGCAATTGCCCGATATCGACCTTGCCATTGCGCGTCAGCGGAATCTCGTCCATCTGCACATAATCGTCCGGTATCATATATGCGGGGAGCTTTGTCGACAGATCATGCTTGCACTCGCTGGCCGACCACGGGCCTGCGGCGACGATATAGGCGCACAAGCGAGAGGCGTCACGGATGCCCTGGATCGGCACTACGACCGCCTCTCGAACATAAGGGTTGCTTAGTAGATGGTATTCGATCTCCTCCAGGTCGACGCGATACCCTCTTATTTTGACCATCCGATCAACCCGGCCCTCATAGACGACGACTCCATCCGGCCTCACATAAGCCAGATCGCCCGTCTTGTACAACCGCTCGTCAAGCTCGGGATGCTCTATAAAAGCCCCCGCTGTCAAATCCGGCCGATTCAAATAGCGCTTGGCCAATCCTCGGCCCGCAATATAGATCTCGCCGGTTACGCCGCGCGGCACTGGCGACAGATGAGGGTCCAGAATGTAGATCCGAGTCTCGGCGATCGGCAGGCCGATCGGAACGGCGACTCCGTCATCGCGCTCGGGATCAAACTTATGAATCATACAGCCTACGGTAGCTTCTGTAGGACCGTACTCGTTGTAAATTTCCGTCTCCGACCCGAAAGATTGCATAATGTTGCGCGCAACACTCACCTTTAATTGCTCGCCGCCGACAATGAATCGTCGTACCTTGGCATTCGGATCGTGATGTGTCGCAATCATAGCTAGATGAGACGGGGTAAGCTTGATGGTTGTACAATAATTATCCCGCAGCACTGTCACTAAGGGGTGCTCCTGCGGCGATCCAGGGTATACGGCAATCTGGCCCCCGCTCACCAGGGGAGTAAAAATAGACGTCACGGTAAGATCAAACGCCAAGGATGAAAACAAGGGGTACACTTCGATATCCTGCTTGACGTACATTCGTCTCGCCCATTGGATATAATTGAACAGGCCTTGGTGATTGATTACGACACCTTTAGGCTTGCCCGTCGAGCCCGAAGTATAGATGACATAAGCTACGCTTTCCGATGGATCGATCGCTACGGACGGGTTGCTAGCAGACTCCCGGGACCACAGTCGCTGATCGCGAACATCAATGACCGTCTGGACATTCAACGATGCATCCAAAAAACGATCTTCATTGACGAGTATGACGGAAAGCCCCGAATCCTCAACAATCGTATGGATTCGCTCCCGGGGCAGGCCGGTATCGAGCGGTACATAAGCGGCTCCGGCTTTCAATATGGCAAGGATAGCGATGAGCGTCTCCATCGAGTGCTCGGTCAAGATTCCAACCAAATGCTGCGGTGCAACGTTGCGCTTTGCCAAGTATGCTGCCAAGCGGTTGGCGGCTACATTTAATTGGCTGTACGTCAGGCCCTGCTCCTGAAGGAACACTGCCTTGCGGTCAGGCGTCGCTACCGCCTGCGCTTCGAATAACTGGATGACCGTCGTATCCGGGGCAATTGCTCTCTTGGCATGTCGACTGTTTTCCAGCAGCCGATTCCACTCCAGTTTGGATAACAGGGACAGCTTGCAGACTGGCTTGTCCGGGTCTTCCATGATTTGCTCGAGCAGATGAGTCAGTTGGTCGTGCAGGTCCTCGATGTCCGATGCGTGATATGATTGCTGTTGGTAATCGTATTCGATAGTTGCAGTATCGCCTTCCCCCCACTCCCGGATAATAATCTGCAACGCATAGGGCTGTTGACCATTATAAAACTCCATGTTGTCGACGCTCATCCCGTCAAAGTCCCGTGTAAGCCTTGTCCGATAATAATTGACACAACGATCAAATAAACGGCTCTCCCCATGATTGCGTGCAAAATGAATATCCTGTAGCAGCAGATCGACCGGGTACTTCTGATGCTTATAGCAACTTGTCAGCTCGTCATGCACCCGCTTGATGAAGGCATTCGCTGTCGCTTCGCTATCTAAGCGGATACGAATCGGCAATGTATTGGTAAATATACCGAACATACGCTTCTCCCGGCGGCCTACTCTGTTTAATGTCGGCGACCCAATGATCATATCCGTCTGAAACGTCGTCTTGTTCACATGAATCGCCAATAACCCCATATACAAGGAATTAATAGAAACTCTCATGTCCAAGGCCCATTGCTTTACGCCAGAGAACAACGATTCCTCCATCAAAAACGTTTTCCTTTTGCCTTCAAGCCGATCGAAATTTTTAGGCGGCAACGGCGAAGGCAATTGCGCCAGCTTATCGTTCCAGAACGTTTTATCCCGCAGGCCTCGGTTGGATTGCAAATAATCTTGTTCCAGTTGCACATATTCCGTATAACGATTGTCGGCCGCCTCGTCGATAGGGAGCTGTTGGACCAGTCTCGAATAGTAGTCGGCAATCTGACGCGTCAAAAGATCGATAGACCAGCCATCGGCTATACTATGATGCAGCTTAACGAAATAACCGGATCTTCCGTCCTCCGTCGTAAACATAGCAAAATAAAAAAGCCTGTCCTCCAAAGAGAACGGCTTTTTTGATTCGGAACTCACAAATTGCTCCAGCTCTTGGTCGGCGCTCCCCGCCTGTCCAAAATGAAAAGTCGGCAAGGCTTCCGGCCGATACGCCTCCACGTATTGTTTCACTTGTTCGTCCGCCATAACGAACCGCAGTCTCAACCCTTCATTGAACCGAATGGCCCATTGAATCGCTTGTTCCATGATTGCGAGCTCCACACGTCCATCAATAATGACAGTGCCTCCAATATTGTAGATCGAAGTGGACGGAAGCAGCAATTGCTCGTACCAGATCCTTTTTTGGGCATGCGTCAGCTCGTAGAGCGACGACGAGTACATAAATAAGCCCCTCCTTTAAGCGGTTAATCGTTCGATATAATTCCCGATCTCTTCCAGAGTCTGAAACTTGCCGAAATCCAGCAACTCATCCGGCATTTCGATCTGCAGTTGTTGCTCAACCGCCACGATAAAATGGATATAAGCGATCGAGTCGATGCCGATATCTTGCAGGTTGACCTGCCACATATCTGTTCCCTTCCACCTTGCAGGATCCAGTTGTTCTGCGACAGACAGGAGCTGATCTTTTACGGTAAGCATCCTATTCCTTCTTTCCTAATTAAGGTTCATCATGATCGGTAACTTGTCATGATCGGTAACTTGGATGCCAAATTCCGATTCCATTCCGCCAATCCTTTTCTTCTGCAGCGTTAGAATCAGGGAAACGGAACCCGATATCGACCAAGTTTTCGACGCCCATAAAATGTATTGCAAGCTTGGCGCGCATGCTTCGCTTGTTAATCTTTTTAATTTTACTTTCCATCCCCATTAACGGTCCATCAACGATCGCCAGATGATCTTGCTTCAAGCAAAACGTGGAGTATTCCATCGTGTCATTTTTTAAATTAATCAGCTCCATTATCGGATCCATTTCCTCATCCGGGATCCATTTGAAAAAGTCGCCTTCCCGCATATCGTCCCAACTGTTTTTCATAAAACTTCGATCTCTTTTATTCAAAAAATTCAGAAAATACAGAGCGTTTGAAGTGTTCATAATTTGGTAGTAGAGGTTAAAATTCATATGGACTCGAATAAAAACATAGCTTGGGAACATCTTTTTAACGACATGAACGAATCGTCCGTTTCGCTTTTCGGGCACCATTCGTTTAGGGATGCAGCAGAAACAAGACGTGATTTGACGCTCAAGCGCTTGCTTGACCTCTTCTTCCTTACCAGTCTTAACAAATATTGCGTACCATCTCATCCGCACTCCACCTTAACAGAATAATGGCTTCAATGCTTCAGCTTGTAAACATGGCTTCGCCCTGTCATGCAAGGAAAACACTGCACTACAGTTAAATGATTTCTAAAAGAGGACTTCTAACGTGCCTAAGCAACGATTAGCTTCCATCCCTTAGTTGTCGCAACCTTTTATAAAAAAGCGTCTATAACAACTATAGCGCAATAAAAAGAAAAAGTATGTCGAACAGGGTCGAATTAATAGATTTTTCTTTTTTTGGAATTAGATTTGCAACTCATGCAAAATTTCCGATAAAATGTCGCGTTCCTTTTCTTTCAAGGAGAAGACTTCGCCTCTTATTTTGTCCAATATTCTGGCATCCTTGTTCACCGAGTACTTGATCGATAGATTGCGATGGTTCATCACTTGCTGTTCGACATAAGCGTAATCTTGGATTCGCTGTTGACCGTTCCTTATCCACCCGGAATCATGCATATACTGAATGCGGAGGCTCATCACCCGCTTATGCTCCCAAAAGTTATAGATGGGCCTTATATCAAGCGATAACTCAGGGTTCTCCCGCAGCAGCGTCATGTAGTCTCGAAAAATATCAAACCCGTCAATGCCGTAAACATGATCGGGATCATGGGACCTATTGTCCAGGGGCAAGCCTTGGAGATAGGCTTCCAGCGAGTATTTTACTTTGTGGCTTTGAAAACATACCTCTTGGGGTAAATAACTGATCAGTTGAACGGCGCCATTAAAATGGCAAAAATCTTCCTCCGCCTCAGGCAAACTTACGTACGCCTTTTCCAGTTCCTGAAACGAGCATTGCTTGAAGGCATATTTTCCATTTCGGAAGCAATCCGCAATATCATATTGTTCGGTACTTCGGTTGTAACCATAGACCAATAGATCGTGAGGTCTGTTCTCCTTCTCTTCATAAGCAGGGATATGCAAGCAATTGATGATCAAGTAAGCGTAATACCCGTGGTCGATGGCCTCTTGAATAAAATGATGGATATCGTTCCATTTGTCATTCACGTAATGTTTTTTAAGGCGCTGCACATCCAGAAGCGAGCAGTTTTTATAGAATTCAAAGCCATCACTAAAGCCAATGTTGAATTTGGCCGGGTCTGCCACCTCTCGATGCGAAAGCAGTTGAATAAAGTAGCTGAATAGCAATGCAAGATTCTCTTCATGATGACTAAGGATCGCAACGGCATTGGCATCTTTCGGGTAGCCCTTAATCATCGGCTCGGTCATCGGCAACTTTTTTTCCATTTCAACAACTCCCTCTCGTTTCGATTAGAAAGAATAATATGGAAGCCTAGTTGTAATATGGAGTGTAGAATAGGATGCCAAAATAATCAATCCCCTGCTTCTTCTCGGTCCTCCTTCCGCGTTTCATTCCAGAGAAAAAACGCCCGCGAATCGATCGCGGACGTCCTGGTCAAACCATCAATCAAATCCCTAACCATCCATCGAATCTCTCACGCCTGCTCGGGCGCAACGAGCGTAAAACGGGGCTGGGCGCGGTCGAAATCAGGCTGCTGGCCGCATACCATCAGCCCCGCCCCCCAATTTACATGGCTGTCATCCGCCGCTTCGTCATGCGCCGAGCGATACTGGTACAGCACATTGCGCCGGGTGCGGTCGCTGCGGTTGCAATCGGAGCCGTGGATCGTCAAGTAATTAAAGAACAACACATCTCCCGCTTCCGCCGGACAAGGCGTCCCCTCGGCTATCGGATACTGCTTGGCGTCCAGATAGTGCCGCCCGACATGGGGCAGCGGACCTTGCTTGTGAGAGCCCGGGATGACGCGCAGGCAGCCGTTCTGCTCGTCTGCATCGTCGAGGTGAACGCTCGCGGCCAGCATCGTGTGATGCTTGTACGGGAAGTACGGATAATCCTGATGCATCGGGAAGGCGGCTCCATTCTCCGGCGGCTTGACCAGCATCTTGGAATGATGGAGCTGCACATCGGGACCGATCAGCGCCGCCAGCACCGCTGTCATACGCGGATGGACCATCGCCCGTAGGAAGGATGCATCATGGTATTGCACATCGTGGAAGCCGCGCAGCACGACCCGCTTCAGCTGCTCCTCCGGCATAAAGTCGCCCTGCCAGGCATGATTGCTCTCCCGCTTGGCGGCAATCGCCCGCTCGACGATCCCCTCTACGCCCGCTCTCATCGCCTCGACCTCGGAAGCATCGAATACTCCCTTGACCAGCAGATAGCCGTTGTCCTCATAAAATGCCTTTTCCGCCTCGCCAATCATGATTGTTACAAGCCTCCTCTATCTGTTGTCGCGTCACTTGCGCGATACGTTTACAAGGTCAGTGTAATGCATTACGATGGGGTTGTATTTGCTCCAGACGGACAGCAATTTAACCGTACAGGACATGGCGGAGAGGAGATCAGAGGAAGATGTATCGATGGAAGGAAAGCGCTGCCTTGCTGAACGGGCAGGTGGCGGAGGTGCAGACGGCGGGGATGGCGCTGCGCATCCACGGCTGGGGCGTCGATGCGCCTCATTACGATAACCCGGTGCACAAGCACTCCTTTGTCGAGATCTGCTACGTGATGGCGGGCGAGGGCAGCTATACCGATCAAGGGACGGATTATCCGCTCGAGGCGGGCACGCTGTTCTGCTCCAGACCGGGGGCGACGCATCAGATCCGCAGCCGCTCGGGACTGACGCTGCTCCATCTCTCCCTGGAGCTGGATGAGCGCCGCTCGCTGCCAGAGGGCATCGAGCGCTACCGCCGGCTCGCAGAGACGTCGACGATCTGCGTGTCCGATGCCGACGCCTCCGCCGCCGCAGCGCTATGGCGCGCCCTGCTCCTGCACGAGGAGACGCGACAGACGCTGCCTGTCGAGCAGCTGGCTCAGGCTGCGGGCCTGCTGATCGCGGCGCTGGTCCATCTCTTCAGTCCAGACGCCGCCCCGCCGCCGCCCCGCGTACGCAGCGGTTCGGTACATCTGCTGGAGCGGGCCAAGCGGTACATCCGGGACAATCTGGATACCGGCTTGACCTTGCAGGAGGTAGCGGACTACCTCCATGTCTCGCCGCGACACCTGTCCCGCCTGTTCGGCGAGGGCATCCATGAGTCGTTCGGCCGCTTCCTGCGACGGGAGCGCGTCGGAGTCGCCGCGCGTCTGCTGCGGCAGAGCGAGCAGCCGATCCCGGAGATCGCCGAGCGCTGCGGCTTTGGCTCCGTGCATGCCTTCACCCGTGCCTTCACCAGGGAGCGCGGCCAGTCGCCTGCGCGATACCGCCGGGGCGCGGCTCCTCTCCAGCCCTAGCGGTTGTCCCGGGCGCGGCTACCCTATAGCCCCAGGGCGTGTCTGCAAACCCCGCTCTAACGGTATCGTTCTGGACTTGGCCAGCCGTCATCGCCTCAGCGCTCTGCGTCTGATGCTTCGTTACCAGAGCGTATGCCTAATGTCCGCCTGATGGGGGACTCGTCACTCTCGCCGCCACGCCCGGCCTCGTCTTGATATACACCATCGTCCAGTAGTCGAGTCGCGGCACGACGAAGCGGAGATAATGGCCCTGGTGCGCGTCCTTGGGCACCCAGTCCCAGGCGAGCGGCTGTGCCTGCATCGTCTCGCCGTCCGGCGACGTCCAGTAGACGCCCTCGACCTCCTCCAGCTGCTCGACCTTGACTTCGATCGCCTCGGTGCGGGTCGGCGGCTGCGACTTGCCCGCATGCCAGGTCAGATTATCCAGCCCGCGCACATTGATGAGGTGAATGACCGTATACCCCGGTCGCTCCTTGACGATATTCCAGACCGAGTCCGTGGTCAGGTCGGGCGCGAAGCGGACGCCCTCGGCGGCGAACACGATCTCGGTGTTAATGCCGCCGGCAAAGGTCATCGAGATATCCTCCAGCCGCAGATCGAACAGCAGGCTGCGGTACATGACGATGAAGTCGTAGTAGCGGGTAAGCGTCGCCGCGAACGCCTCGGACACCTGCCCGTAGTTCGGATAATACGAGTCGGCCAGCACATTGCCCTGCTCGCCCAGCAGCAGATGGTAGCCGCCGCTGGCGAAGATCGACGCCATCGCCACCGTCGCCCCGATCTCGGCCTCCTGCTGCGGCACGCCGCTATCCGGCTGGAAGCACGGCAGATAGGCGGCCAGGATGACCTGCTTGCCAGACAGCTCGCGGGCGCGGTCGATATTCTCCTTCAGCTGCTCGAGCGTCGCCACCGGGTCCCACACCTCGATATACATCGCATCCTGCGGCGCGTCTGCCGTCGTATGCACCGGATAACTGCTCACGTTGTTAAAGATTAACCCCGCTGAAGGCAGCGCCTCCCGCGTCTGGGCGATAAAGGACGGATAGCTCTCCCGCAGCCGCACGACCTCCTCGCGGCCGCCCATCCGGCGGATCGCCTGCTTGGGGAAGCCGTACTGATCGAGATGCAGGCCGTGGAAGCCATAGTCGATCACCTTGGCGAACTCGGAGAGGATATGCGGCGTCCATGCCGAATCCGGCGAGATATCCATGATGTGATAGTAGTCGCCCAGCTTGTACGGCTCGCCGCCGTTGTTGTACAGGAGCTGCTCCGGGTGCGCCTCGGCGTAGTCGGACAAGCTCGCATAGACAGCCGCATAGGCCATCGCCGCCATGCCGCCAGCCGCAAGCCCCCGGATCTTGCGGCTGACGACGGACAGCGAGATGCGGCGGCCGAGCGGCTCGGTGAACTCGTCCTCGGCGTCCGGCATGAGCTGGTCATGCCGATACATCCAGTCGTAGAACTGGACGATGTTGATATGATGCCGCCGCAGGAAGGCGAGGTCGCTGTCGTCGGCATCGCCGGGCGCGAAGTCGCTCAGGAAGCCGTAGCGCGGCGCTTCGCGCCAGTGCTCGGCGACGTCAAAGGCGATCTCGCCGCGCCGCTCCCCTCCCGCCTCGTCCCGCACCGTGACGAAGAAGCCGTAAGCGCCGCTCCCCTCCGGGATCGGCTCCAGTACCAGCGTCTGCGTCATCGGCTGCTTGGCCGCGCTGACAAGCTCAGCTGCCTCCGACCGTGTAGCGGACGACGGGGCTTGCAGGGATTGCGACGTTTGCGCGACCTGCGGGGCCTTTGCGACCTGCGGCAGCTCCGCGACTTGCGCGGCTTGCGACGCAGGCAGACCAGCTCCTCCTTCTCCTGCCTCCCCTCCTGTCAGCTCGCCGCGCCGCACCGGCTGCTCGAGGTCCATGACGACCCACTCGCCGCGCCACGCGCCCTTGAGCGACGAGGGCAACGCCATCTCGATCTGTATCTTTTCTCCAGGGCGGTACATCGCCTTGTCGGTTTGTAGTTGGATGCTGCTCATTAGCCTTTGACACCGCCTTCGGTAACATTGGGATTGACGAATTGCCGTTGGAACACCGTGAAGATGATCAGGATCGGCAGCAGCGCGATGATCGACGCCGCGAAGAACAGGCCGTAGTAGGTCGCGTACTGCCCCCGGAACAGCTGCAGCGCGATCGGCAGCGTCCGATTGATCTCGGTCTTGATGATCGTCAGCGCGACGATAAACTCATCCCACGTCCCGGAGAACGCGAAGATGCCAAGCGTGCCGATCGCCGGCAGCGACAGCGGGATATAGATCGTGTAGAACATCGTCCAGCGGCTGCCGCCGTCGATGACGATCGACTCCTCCAGCTCGATCGGGATACGCTCGAAGAAGCCCCGCAGGAAAAACGTGCTTCCCACAACGCCCGAGCCGATGTAGAGCAGGATCAGTCCCGGGTACGTGTCGACGAGATTGACCGCCTGGATGACGATGAACTGCGGGATGATGTTGAGGATCGCCGGCACG
>NZ_BFBX01000043.1:66277-88797 GCF_003851045.1 Paenibacillus sp. 598K
TGTTGAGGATCGCCGGCACGAACATCGTGAACAGGAACAGCTTGAACAGAAATTCCTTGCCCGGGAACTGGAACCTGGCGAAGGCGTAAGCCGTCGAGGCCGCCAGCGAAAGCGACAGGACCATCGTCACCGTCGAGACGAGCATGCTGTTCAGGAAATAACGCGAAAAGTTGTTTTTGGACCATGCATCCGAGTAGTTGACCAGCGTCTTGTCGGCATGCAGCAGCTTGGTCGGACTGGGCAAGCTGAAGTTGTCGGTCGTCAGCGAGGTCATGACCATATAGATGAATGGGCCGATGACGACGAAGATACCCAGCACCAACAGCGCATGGACGATCCCTGTGGACCATTTGGCCATCGTGACTTGCTCCTTCCGGGAGAGCCCCGCCCGTCCGCTCGCCTCCTCCGCACGCTCGGACGGGCCGGGGTCTAATATTCGATACGATCCTTGCCGAATGTCCGCTGCTGGCTGTAGGTCAGGACGAAGATCATCAGCCCCATCATGACGCTGATCGCCGAGGCATAGCCAAAGTCGAAAAACTGGAACGCATGCCGGAACATATACGTGCTCAGCAGATGCGTCGAGTCCATCGGCCCGCCCTCGGTGATGAGGAACACCTGGATGAACGCCTGGAACGAGCCGATGATCAGATTGATCAGCACGTACGTCGTCATCGGCTTCATGAGCGGCAGCGTGATATGGATGAAGGTGCGCACGCCCTTGGCGCCGTCGATCGACGCCGCCTCGTAGAGCGACTTGGGCACCGACTGCAGCGCCGCCAGGTACATGATCATTACCCAGCCGATCCCCTTCCAGATGCTCACGATCCAGACGACGAGATTGGCCGTCCATGTGTTCTGCAGCCAGTTGACCGGCGCAGGCAGCACGGGGATCAGCTCGACGAGCAGATAGTTGACCATGCCGCTGGCACTGTCGGAGAACAGATACTTGAACAGATACGAGACGACGATCCACGAGCTGATGACCGGCAGATAGTAGACGAAGCGGAAAAACAGCTTGAAGCGGATCGTCCGCAAATTGACCATCATCGCAACGATGACGCCGAGCAGCCATTGGCCAGGTACGGTGACGAGGGCGAACAACACCGTGTTGCGCAGCGCGATCAGCACCTTGGGGTCCTGAATCGCGCGCGCGTAGTTGTCGAAGCCGACGAACAGACTCAGCTCCGGCGCTAGCACCTTGTACTCGAAAAAGCTGATGTAGATCCCCTTGACCAGCGGGTACAGCACAAACACGGCGGTCAGCAGCACGCCCAACGTCAGATAAGGCGCGACTTGCACGTATTGCCGGATAGCTCTCCTCATTAGCGCGACAGGTAGCCGTCAATCTCGGCGGCAGCGGCATCAAGCGCATCCTGCGGCGTCGCCTGCCCGCGCAGCGCCGCCTCGAAGGCCGCCTGGAACGCTTGGCTGATCTTATCCCACTCGGCGCTTGGCGTGCGCGCCAGCGCTGTCTCCAGCTCGTCGACGTACGCTTGCAGATAAGGGATCGCCTTCAGCTCCTCCGCTTGCGCGGCTGTCCGGTTGGTCGGGATCGCACCGGTCTTGACCGCCATCAACACCTGGATCTCCTCGCTCGACATAAATTGGGCGAACTGCCAGGCGGCGTCCGGCTCCTTGGCTCCGCGGAAGAGGACAAGGTTCTGCCCGCCGATGACCGAGTGGCTCTTGCCGTCCGGCCCGCTTGGCATCTTGGCGGGAATCATCGTCTCGGTAACGGCGTCGCCCAGGATGCTGAAAAACCACGGCCCGTCATTGATCATCATATAGGTCGCGGGCGTGCCCTCCTCGCCGCGCAGTCCCTCCCACGTGCCCGGCTGTCCGGCCAGGATCGGCGGCGCCAGCAGCCCCTCTTCATGCCAGCCGATGATCGTCTCAAGCGCCTGCACGCTCTCGGGGCTGTTCAGATAGCCGGTGGCCTTCGTGTATTCGTCGTCGGTGATGCGGCCGCCCAGCGACCAGAACCACGGCGGCATATTCCAGGCGTCGACGCCGCCGATCGTAATGCCGAA
Source organism: Paenibacillus sp. 598K (assembly GCF_003851045.1). Lineage (GTDB taxonomy): Bacteria > Bacillota > Bacilli > Paenibacillales > Paenibacillaceae > Paenibacillus_D. The sequence continues at coordinate 68,311 of NZ_BFBX01000043.1, forward strand.
CTTGCCGGGGTCCTTCTGCTTGAGCGCCCGCGCCAGCTCGGCCAGCTCCTCCATCGTCTGCGGCGGCTCGGTCGCGCCGGCCTCCGCCAGCAGCTCCTTGTTATAGATCGCGATCTTCGTATTGGTATCGAGCGGCACACCGTAGTATTGGCCGTCGTAATAGTTGGTCGACATCGGCGCTTCGAAGGAAGCGTCCTTGAGCGCAGCGAAATCCGGGAAGCCGTCGACGGGCAGCAGCGCCTGCTCGCGGGCGAACTTCGGGATCCATGTATTGTCCATCCGCATAATATCCGGCGCGACATTGCCCGCGACGGCAGTGATGACCTGCTGCTCCAGATTCTCGGTCGGCATCCGGGTCGGATTGACCGTCAGATGCGGGTATTGCTCCTTGAACTTCGGCAGCACCTCCTCCAGCAGCACCTTCTCCTCTCCCTCGCCGTAGGCGTGCCAGAACTCGATGGTCGCCTCCTTGACCTCAGGCGGCGGCGTCTCTGCCCCTGTGTTGGTGCCTTTATTGGTGCCTTGCTCTCCTCCGGTATTGGCGGGCGGCGGCGTGTTGGCCGGACCGCTAGAGCAGGCCGTGCCCAGCATGACGGCGACGAGCAGAGCCGCCGAGCTTTTGGTCATCCAGGATGTGCGCGCTTTCATATGTTCATGTCCCCCTATGCTTCGATGTTTGACGCATCTCCAGTATAGACACGAACAGGCCATCCGGAGGATGGCCTTACATTCGGGTTTGGTGCGCTTTATTCATGACTTCGGCGAGTCAGGCGGGCAGCGGCTAGCGGAGAGGTGCGTTAATTAACGGCCAGCGGAAAAAAAGATACGTGCGGGTGGTGCTGCCCATTCATGGGCGGGCGCTGTCCACTTGTAGTAATTCGTCAGGCGGTCGCTATCGCAGCGCCCTCCATTGTAGACCACGCACATGCATCTCTCGAGCTTTGGGTCCGTTACGAAGAGAGCGGGCTGCCGCTGTCTCCCTTCAACGCCTCGCTCGGCAGCTCCTTGGCATAGTGCAAGCCTGCGGTGTAGGCCTGATGCAGCAAGCGCTCATAATGCTCGGGCGGTACATCTTGCGTCTCGTACAAAAACTCCACCTGCGAGTTGGAGATGCCGCAATAATCAGCAATGCCGATGTTCAACAGATGAGCGATCGTCTGATCATAGTTGCGTTTCTTCATCTGCGCCTCCGAGACGCCAGCAAGACCAAGCCATAGCGCATGCCGATGATGCAGCTGATTCGCGCCGTAGGCGAATCCGTTATTCAACACGCGATCGACGTAGCCCTTCAGCATCGCCGGCAGATGCCACCACCAGACCGGGAATACGAAGGCCAGCGCATCATGCGCCTTCATCCGCTCGATCTCCCGCTCCACCTCAGGCGAAAATCGCTGCTCGTCCACCGTCAGATCCGGCTCATCCACGCCTCGCAGCAGCGGGTCAAAGCCGATCCCATGCAGATCCAGCATTTCATAGCGATGACCGGCATCGGTCAGACCTTGGGCGAAGCGCTCCGCCGCTTGGAACGTCAAGGAATCCCTTCTGGGATGCGATACAATGATCAATACATTCATGTCGTAGCTTCACGCCTTTCTCCTCGTTGATAAGTAGCCATCCCGTGCGTCTGAATGCTATTATAAGCAGGAATCGACGAATGAAAAAGTACGCACTTTCAAGTGCGATAGGAAGCTGAACGTACGATAGGAACCTGAAAGTTCCTTAACATAGAAGCGATGAAGCGGAGGGCTAAGCCATGACCGAGGGAAGGAAAAGCGACGCTCAAAAAAAGTACAACGTAGGCGTGGAAGCGGCACTCGAGGTGATGGGAGGCAAATGGAAGCCCTTGATCCTCTACCATCTGATGACAGGGCGGAAACGGACATCCGAGCTTCGACGGCTCATTCCCGACATTACGCAAAAAATGCTCACCACGCAACTCAGGGGCCTGGAAAAAGACGAGATTATCGCGCGTAAGGTGTACAATGAAATTCCGCCGAAAGTCGAATATGAACTCACCCCCTATGGTTGGGAGTTGAAGCCTGCGCTGGACCATCTGTGCCATTGGGGAGAGCGGCATCTGGACAAGGTGTACGGGGATCGCTCCAAGGTGCTGGAGGAATTCGAATAGCAACGGTCGCGCCGGGCAATGCCAGATCCGTATCCGCTCGTTTGTCATACCAAGAAGGAGAGATCAAACCATGCATACGCCCTCGCCCCTGGAGGCCCCGCTCATGTTCATCTTGCTGGATGTGCGCCAGCTGGGGCCGCTGGATGCTGGCAGCCAGCTATCCCGGACGCATCTGCTGCTCTATATTACCGACGGGAACGGCGCGCTCGAGACGGATGGCGAACGGACGCCGCTGCATCGCGACAGCTGTTATATGATTGCGCCCGACCGACCGTACAGCATCAGTCACGATCCCCAGATACCGCTGCAAGGCTACGCGCTTGCCTTCGATGCAGTACGGATCAGCGGATTCGCGGCCAATGAGCCTGCGTTGCGCCGAGAGGGGGCCAGCTTCGGCTACTGCGGCGAGGTCTACTGGTACGAGCCGCCCGCTATAGCGGCCAGTCTCGCGGAGCTCTATGAGACGAGAGGCCAAAGCGGACCGCTGCAGCAATTTCGGCGTCAGCGGACGTTCCTCGACGCCCTGGAGCAGGTATGGCGTCAGATCGAGCAGGCTCCTGCCAAGCCGGATACAGCCAACGCGCTTCAGCGCGCGATCGACTATATGGAGCAAGCGTACGAACAGGATCTGACGCGCGAGCTGCTCGCGGAGCGTGCCCAGATGAGCCCGGGTTATTTCTCGTCCGCCTTCCGCAAGCGGACCGGCAAAAGCCCGATGGACATGCTGGCGGAAATTCGCGTCCGTCATGCCAAGGAGCTGCTGCTGACCTCCGATGCGCCGCTGCGCGAGATTGCCCAGGCGGTCGGCTACAGCAGCGAGTTTTATTTCAGCAGCCGTTTCAAGCAGTTCACCGGGCTGCCGCCGAGTGCCTACGCGAAGCGCAGCCGCTCGCGCAAGGTGGCCAGCTCCGAGCTCTATACGCAGCACCTGCTGCCGAAGCTGCGGCCTGCGGAAGCTCCCGCACCGGGCTCTGTCGTCGGCCTGTTCCTCGAGGATCATCTGGCTGCACTGGGCATCACTCCGCCCGTGCAATACGCCAGATCAGGCTATTATCAACGCTATCTGGCGTCCGCGCTCGGCGACGTCGAACGGTGGGATGTGGCTCATCCCGACTTCGAGCGGCTCCGGCAAGTGCGACCTGATCGGATTCTGCTCGGCTTCTCCAGCTTCGCGGCAGACGGTCGTTACGAGCAGTTCGCCGCGATTGCTCCCACCTATGTCTTCCAGCAGCCCGAGGCGGACTGGCGCGCGACGTTGCGGCTGGTCGGGGAGCTGGTGGGACGAGCAGAAGCGGCCGAGCAGGCGCTGGCAAGCTACGAGCGTGCAGCACGCGCAGCCAGGGAGCAGCTCGCCAGGGCGATCGGACGGCAGACGGTCGCTTTTTTGCGCATCCACCTCAAGCAGGGGCTATGTCTGTATGGCGCCGCCGGCGGCTATGTCGGTCCGGTGCTCTATGAGGATCTCCGTCTGTCTATGCCGCCGCTGCTCCAAGAGTGGATCGCCAAGCACCAGACGCCGGTCATCCCCATCGCCCCGGAGGCGCTGGCCTTGCTGGAGGCCGACCACCTCATCCTCGTCATAGATGACGGCCAGGCCGGCCAGGCCGAGTCGCTGATGGCGTCCCCCGCATGGCGCCGTCTGGCGGCAGTCCGGCATCGCCGCGTCTACCTCCAGACGACCGATGTGTGGATGTCCTTCGGCTTGCTCGCGCACACGCGCAAGATCGAGGCGCTGCTCGGCGCGCTGGCTCCGACGCTCGATCGATCATCTCTTGACGGCGACGACGAGGGCTGACAATCGTATAAAAGAAATCAAACAATCCACTATGGCAATAGGCCAAGTCATCCCTATACAATGTAAATGAAAATGATTATCTTTATCGAAGAAGGGGATGCATCAATGAATACCAGAAAAATCCGCACCATGACCGCTCTTATCCTGCTCGCCACTCTCGTCCTGAGCGCATGCGGCGCCGCGCATACGAACAACGAAAACACTGCGTCGGCCGAAACCCCGGGCTCGCAAGCCGGCAACGGCGCCCTAGCCTCGGAGAACGCTCCATCGGGCACCGAGACAGCCGCCCAAGAGAGCGCGACGGCTACCCGGACATTCGAGCATGTCATGGGCTCTATCGAGGCGCCGGCCGAGCCCCAGCGGGTCATCGCGGTCTATATGGAAGACTATCTGGCGGCGCTCGGCGTAAAGCCGGTAATGCAGACCGTCATCGGTACGTTCTCCCTCCAATACCTCAGCCCGTACATCGGCGACCTGCCGCCGATCGACACAAGCGCGATCAGCTTCGAGGCGGCGCTCGCAGCGCAGCCCGACTTGATCGTGCTAGGCTTCCCCAACTACGCCTCCGAGGGCAAATACGAGAGCTTCTCCGCCATCGCGCCAACGTATGTCTTCGGCGAGGATGCACCCAATCAGTGGCGCGAATCGCTGCTGACGATGGGCAAGCTGCTAGGCAAAGAGAAGGAAGCGGAGCAAGTGCTGGCCGACTATACCGCCAAGGTCGAGCAGGCGCGCGCGACGCTCAAGGCCGCGATCGGCGAGGAGACGGTGGCGATGATCCGGATGCGCAGCGACAAGGAGCTGCGGCTGTACGGCGGTCCAGGCGGCTACGTCGGCAATGTCATGTATACCGATCTTGGCCTGACACCGCCGGATATCGTCAAGGAGCTGGCCTGGGGAGAGAAGAGTATGGTCGTCGTCTCGCAGGAGATCATCTCCGACCTGAAGGTCGACCATCTATTCGTCACTTACGATGAAGGCGGCAAGGAGCGCGCCGAGGAGATGATGGCCAGCACGCTATGGCAATCGATCCCCGCTGTGCAGAAGGGACAGGTGTACGAGGTCGCCATGGACCACTGGATGACCTTCGGCCCGCTTGCCTACAACCAGAAGGTCGACGACCTGCTCGCCGCGCTGGCGAAGTAAGGCTGCTGCCCTGGGGTGTGTCTGCACACTCCGGGGTCAGCAGACGGGCTGAATTTCCCTTCCACGCAACCAAAAGAATGAATGAAAGGAAGCATGCATGCTATGGAACCTTACGAAGCGATCCGTCAGACGATCCGCAAGCGTCGCACGGTCAACCAATTCACCGCAGACCCGGTCCCGGTGCCGCTCATTCTCGAGCTGCTGGAGGAGGCCGTCTGGGCCCCCTTCCACTCCCGGCGCGAGCCGTGGCGCTTCCTGTTGTTCGCAGGCGAGGGCCGTCGGCAATTCTCGGACGCGGTCCTCGCAACCTACCCTGCGGACAAGCTGAAGCAGTATGGAGAAAAGGTCGCCGAGGCTTACTGCAAGGGGGTGCCGATCCATCTCGTCGTGTTGATCGATGAGGAGCCGCGACCCAAGGAATGGGAGGAAGCCTTCTCTGCGGCCAGCGCGCTCATCCAGAATTTACAGTTGCTCGCCTGGGAGCGCAAGCTCGGCGTCGTCTGGAAGACGAACGAGTACAACTGGGACCCTCGCTTCCGCGAGGCCGTCGGCGTGAAGCCGGGCCAGAAAGTCGTCGGCACGCTCCATATGGGCTACTTTGAGGAAGACAAGGCGCGCCGCGCCAGACCGCGCACCCCGGTGCGCGAGCTGCTGACGCTGATCGAGGACGCTCCGACGCAATGAGGCCCGCCTCCCCGCTCATCCGTCCGCCAGCAGCTCGTCGATTCGCGCCGCCGAGGCCCGCACCGCATCCTCGAGCGGCTGCTCGCCGGTGAGGATGCGCTCGATCATCCGCGCGAACTCGTCGTCGATCTGCGTCCAGGCCGGCACGGGCGGCCGCGGCCGGGCATGATCGAGCTGGTCCGCATAGGGCGTGAACCACGCCTCGCCGCCCTCCGGCTGGACATCGCGGATCGTCGGGATGAGCCCGGTGCGCGCCATCAGCAGCTGCGGCTGCGGCTGCATCATCCATCGGATAAACGTCCAAGCCTCCTCGGGATACCGAGTATTATCGAATAATACCAGGTTCTCGCCCCCGATAATTGAGGTTCCTGTCCGCACATCATCCGGGAACGGGGCTACGACCATATCGGACAACGCTTCGGCATGCTCGCCCTCCCGGTTCGCAGAGTAAAACCAGTGCGCCTCGTCGATCATGAGCAGATCGCCCTTGAGGATGCCGTCCCAGGTGCCGGGGTCGCCGGTCAGAATCGAGCGGCTGATGATGCCCTGCTCGAACCAGTCGCGGAGCTGAGCGAGCGCCCTCAGACTGTGCGGGCTGTCAAGATATCCGGTGGCGCGCGTGTAGCCCTCGTCCGTCAGCTCGCCGCCGAACGTCCAGAAGTACGGCAGCGTCCCCCACGACGCGGCGCAGCAGATGCCGATGCTAGATAGCGCCGGATCGCTCACGCTCAGACGCTGCTGTGCATCGATCAGCTCGGCAAAGGTCGCAGGCGGCTCGCTGAGACCTGCCTCGCGCAGCAGCCGCATGTTGAAGATGGCAGCCTTCGTATTGGCATTGACCGGCAAGCCGTAGTAACCATCGCCGTAGCGGTTGGTCTCCAGCAGCGCGCCGACGAACTGCCCCTGCAGCGCCTCGAAGCCCTCCAGCGCCGACAGCTCCGTCAACAGCCCCTGCCGGGCGAACTCCGGCACCCAGATGATGTCCATCCGCATCACATCCGGCTGCTGGCTGTCGGCAGCGGAAGCCATCACATTGGCCTTCAACTGCTCGGTATAATCCTTGCGCACCGCCTCGATGCGGATATCCGGATGTTCCGCCTCGAACAGCGGCAGCACCTCCTCGCGGAAGACGCGCTCCTCCAGCTCGCTGTACGTATGCCAGAACATCAGCGTCATCCGAGGGGTCTCGGCGGCAGGCTCGCGCTCCTCGACCGGACCGCTCTCGGGCACGAGGGAGCGCGGCGCGCAGGCCGCGAGCAGCAGGACGCATGCGAGCAGGACCAGTAACCCGATCGGGCTGCTCCAGATACGGCGAAGCCCGTTACGGCGGGACCAGATACGACAGAACCAGATACGAAGAGTCCAATTGTGACGCGCGTGAGGAAGCTGTGCCCTAGTCATTGCCTGTCTCTCCTTTGCTCCCGCCCTGCAGCCGCTCATCCGCCGCCGTCTCCGCCCGGCCCGCCGCTTGCCCGCGATATTCGGCCGGCGTGCAGCCGACCTCGCGCTTGAACAGCTTCAGGAAGTGCTTGGGCGAGTTGAAGCCCGACATGAGGCCGATATCGTGGATCCTCAGGCTCGTGTCCGTCAGCAACTGCTTGGCATAGTGGACCCGCAGCCGGATGACGAAGTCGATATAGTTGAGCCCGGTGCGACGCTTGAATTGCTCGCTAAAGTAGTTTTTGCTCATGTGCACATGGTCCGCTACCTTCTGCAGCGACAGCTCGCGGCGATAATGCTCCTGGATATACGCCAGCGCGAGCTGGATCATATGGGCGCTGCCGCTGTCGCCCCCGGACAGCAGCTCCACGCTGTCCTGCGTCCAGTGGCGGTCGTACTCCCGCTCGACGCGCGCCGTCAGTTCCTGCAGCGTGCGGATCGAGCGGATATGCTGCAGCCGCTCCAGGATCTGCAGCATCATCTGCTCGGACTTGACCTTGTGCCCGCGCGACCAGAGGATCGTGAGCAGGCTCTGCGCTTGCGCCAGCACCTCCTGGCGCGTATACTCGCGTGCCTGCCAGATCGCGCAGACGGCTGCGAGCGCCACTCGCCCCGCCGTCTCATCGGCATCTGCGCAGGCGCGGGAGAACTGCTCGCGCTGCGCATGGAACGGGCCGTGCCAGTCGTCCAGCGGCACGGCGGGCTCGGGCGGCTGGGCGGGCGCGATCTTGCCGGCGTAGCAGCGCCCCTCCCCGCCAAAAAACGACTCCTCGCTCGCCGCTTGAGCCCAGCGGCACGCCTCCGGCAGCGTCCGCCAATGGTGGAAGACCGGCGAGACGCCGACCGTGAACAGCAGCCCGTTCTCCTGCTGCAGCCGCCGCTGCGCGCCCTCGATCGCCGGGAAGCCGTCGCTCTCGCGATCCGGGAGCAGCGCCAGGAAAGCCTGCTCGCCGATGATGAGCGCAACGCTGCGCGGCAGCAGTTGCGACAGCCGGGCCGTCGCCGTCTCCAGCGTCAGCAGATGGTCGATCGCGCCCTCCGCCTCCCCAGCCTGCGGGACATGCCTCCAGATCGAGGCGACCAGCGGTCCTTTCATCCATTCCGGCATCCAGCCCGGCGTCGTCCGATGCCCGGCCAGCAGTCCGCGCAGCTCGCCCTCGAGCCGCCGCAGCCGACTGCCCTGCTCGACCTCGGCCGCCCGCTCCTCGTCGCGGCGACGCTCCGCCTCCTCATCGAGCTTGGCCTTGCAGATGCGGACGATCGCCAGCAGATCCTCCGGCTCCATCGTCGGCTTCAGCAGATAGTCGACGACGACGCCGAGCTTGACGGCCTCGCGAGCATAGTCAAAGTCGTTGTAGCTCGACACTAGGATCGCCTGTACCCGAGGGTTGAGCGCCTTGGCATGGCGCACCAGCTCAAGGCCGTCCATGAGCGGCATCTTGATGTCGGTGATCAGGATGTCCGCCGGCTCCTCCTGCAGCTTCCTGAGCGCTGCCGCTCCGTTGGCAGCCTCGCCGAGCAGCCGCAGCCCCTCCTGCTCCCAATCGATGCAGGAGACGAGGCCATAGCGGATCATCGGCTCGTCATCGGCGATCAATACGTTATACGGCATCGTCCATCTCCTCCTTCCTGAGCAGCCGCAGCTCTACCTCGGTCCCCGCTCCCAGCTCGCTGCGGATGCGCAGCCCGCTCTGCTCGCCGTAGTAGAGCTGGATCGTCTCATGCACATGACTCAGCCCGATGCCGAGCATCCCTGCCCGCGAGCGCTCGCCAGGCACTAGCAGCTCCCCGAGCCGCTCCGGCGCGATGCCGACGCCGTCGTCGGCGATCCGCAGCACGAGCTGACGTCTGCTGCCTGCCGCCTCCTCGCGGATCGATAGGGAGATGAGGCCGCCGGTCTCCTTGGGCGCGATGCCGTGGAAGATCGCATTCTCGACGATCGGCTGCAGCAGCATGCGCGGGATCGAGACATCCAGCAGCGCCGGATCGCAATCGACAGTCAGCTCGAGCCGGGCGTCGTAGCGGAAGCGCTGGATGACCATGTAGCGCTCGATCAGACTGAGCTCGTCGCCGATCGTCAGGAACGGACCGCGCTTCTCCATGCTCGCCTCCATCAGCTGCACGAGCGCCGAGATGCCGTCATAGACGCCGTCATAACGCTTGAACTTGACCATCCAACGGATCGTCGAGAGCGTATTGTACAGAAAATGGGGGTTGATCTGATGGCGCAGCGCGCGCATCTCGGCCTCGCGCTTTTTGGACTCCACCTCGTTGACCTGGGTGATGAGCTGTTCGATCTGGCGCAGCATCCGGTTGAACTGCCGGCTCAGCTGGCCGACCTCGTCCTGCGACGTCACCTCGGTCATCGCCCGGAAGTTGCTGCGCTCCAGCTGCGCCATCTGGCGCATCAGCTGCTTGAGCGGCGAGGTGATGCGGCGGGAGAGCAGCCAGCTGACGAGCGAGCCGAGCAGCAGCAGGATGCCTGAGTAGAGCCAGATTTTGTACTGGATATTCTGAATGTCGCCGACGATCTCGCCGATCGGCACGCCGCCGATGACCGCCCAGCCGCTCGCCATCGGCGAGGTGACGGCATAGTAGCGGATGCCGCCAAGCTCCAGCTCGAACTCCTGAGGCAGGCTGCTGCGCTGCCGCATCGACTGCCACGCCTCGCTCGCCAGCAGCTCGCCGCTCCAGCTCTGCTCATCGGGATCGATCATCAGCCGACCCTCGGGATCGACGATGAAAAACTTGCCCGTCTTGCCGAGCCGAATGCGGTCGATCGCCTGCAGCACGACATGGCCGTCGAGGTTGATGACGATCGCGCCGATCGCTTGCCGGGTCTGCAGATTGCGCAGCGGCTTCACATAGGTGAGCACCAGCTCAGTGTTGGAGCCGCCGCTGAACGGATCATACTGCAAGGGCAGCCAGCGGTCGTCCGCCCGGCCTTGCGCGACATCGGTGTACCAGTCATGGTCGCTCAGCGTATAGCGCCGCACCTTGGAGATGTTGAAGAGGCCGCTGCCCCAGTTGCTGCCCTCCTCCTGCAACAGATAGATGCTGCGGATAAAGGAGTTGGTGTAGACGAGGTTGTTAAGCAACTGATCGACCGTCTCCTTGATCTGGAAGCGGTCGTCGACCGTCAGCGAGCCCCGCGCCTCCTCCTGGAGCACGCGCTGGATCGTCGCATCCCGCGAAATCTGCAGACTCATATCGCTAGCTACGGTGAGGATCAGCGACATATAATCGGCCGATTGCTTCGCCGACTGGCGGCTCGACTCGCGCACCTGATCGGCGATGATGCCGGTGGAGTCGCGGTAATAGAGCAGGCTCGTGAAGGTGATCGACACGCCGAGCATGAGCAGCATCGTCGTGACCAGCTTGGTTGACAGACGTCGGCTTAACCAGTTGCGCAGCATACGCTTCCCCTCCACATGTCGCGATATTCCGTACGCTTGGGATGCTTCTCCGCCTATTGTCCTGCATGTGACCGCCGCAAGTAAAGCAAAAGCAAAGGGTTCATCCAAAATGACGAAAATAGCATACCAAATCGGAATAAACTGCCTCCTCGGCCGCTCCGCCGCCGCGCTATAATGGAATAAGCTCCCACATAGGGGACAAGCTTCAGCCCTAACATGAGCAGATAGGGAGCGGCCCGCTTCATATCAAAGGGAAAGGAGAGGCAACGGAATTCAAATTTGTAAGCGGTTACGGAAAGTATATCATGAGAAAGCAGGTGACAGTTATGGCAATCCGAAACAAAGGCTGGCTCCTCCTCGTCCTGGCGCTGCTGCTCGCCCTGCCGCCCTGGCAGCCGGCGGCGCTGGAGCAGACGGCGCATGCCGCGAGCGGCGACGTCGAACGCGTCTATACCGACAAATCCCGCTACGATCCCGGCGATCCGGTGACGATTACCGCCCAGGTCCGCAACACGGACAGCATCGCCTGGACGGGTACAGTGCAGCTGCGCATCGCGCATCTGGAGGACCAGGTCCACACCGCCTCGCAGACGGTGACGATCGGCGGCGGACAGACCGAGGACGTCCAGTTCACATGGACCAGCCCTGCGACCGACTTCAAGGGCTATCTGGCCGACATCGACGCCGGCGCGCTCGGCAGCGGCACGACCGCGATCGACGTCTCCAGCGACTTTGCCCGGTATCCGCGCTACGGTTATGTGAGCGAGTTCCACCCGGACGAGACGGCCGCCGAGAGCGCCGCCAAGATCGACGAGCTGGCCCAGGATTACAAGATCAACGCCTGGCAGTTCTACGACTGGATGTGGCGGCATGAGACGATGATCAAGCGGACCGGCAGCGCCATCGATTCGACCTGGATCGACCTGTTCAACCGCGAGATTTCGTGGCAGACGATACAGAATCAGATCGACGCGGTCCATGACCAGAACGGCGCGGCGATGGCCTATGCGATGATCTATGCCGCCCGCGAGGATTACGAGAGCTACGGCGTCGATTCGGAGTGGGGCATCTACCAGGACCCGAACCATCTGCAGCAGCTCGACGTTGACTTCGGCAACAACTCGACCTACATGTACCTCTTCAATCCCGCCAACACGGACTGGCAGAGCTTCATCCACGCCCAGTACCTCGACGCGATCAACACCGCCGGCTTCGATGGCATCCACGTCGACCAGATGGGCCAGCGCAACAACGTCTACGACTATTGGGGCAATCCGCTTAACTTCCCGGCGACCTTCACCCCCTTCATCAACGAAGCCAAGTCGACGCTCACCGCCAACAACAGCGACAAGGACCGCATCACCTACAACATCGTCGACGGCACCGTGGACGGCTGGGCGGCCAACGAGGTGAGCGGCGGCGCCGACGTCGACTTCCTCTACAGCGAGATCTGGCATCTCTCGGACAGCTACATCCAGCTCAAGGACTACATCGACAGCCTCAAGGCGAACAGCGGCAACAAAGCCGTCGTGCTCGCCGCCTACATGAACTATCGCGAGAATATCGGCGACCGCTACGAGGCCGAGAGCGCCGCGCTCACGAACACAGCGACCAACAACAACCATAGCGGCTACACCGGCTCCGGCTTCGTCGATCAGTTCGCCGATCCCGGCGACGCCGTCACGTTCTCCATCACCGTACCGGAGGAGGGCTACTATTCGCTTGTCTTCCGCTTCGCGAACAACTCCGGCTTCACGGCCACCCGCAACCTGTACGTGGACAGCGCATTCGAGATCGAGCTGCCGTTCCAAAATCAGCCGAGCTGGAGCGCCTGGTCGCACGAGACGTGGCATCAGGTGTATCTGACGCCAGGCACGCACACGATCAAGCTCGCCTACGATGCGGGCAATGTCGGCGCGATCAACCTCGACAGCCTGACGCTCGGCACCTTTGACCCGCACTCGATCCGGCTCGCCAACGCGATGATGGCAGCCAGCGGCGCGACCCATATCGAGCTCGGCGAGGACAGCCAGATGCTGGCGCACGAGTACTATCCGAACCGCAGCAAGAGCATGCGCAGCGAGCTCAAGGAGGCGCTGAAGCAGCATTACAACTTTATCACCGCCTACGAGAATCTGCTGTTCGATCCCGATGTCGTGGATAACGACTCCGGCAGCCAGTTCGTCAATCTGGATATGGTATCGGCCAGCGGCGATGCCTCGCCCAACACGGTCTGGCATCAGGTGAAGCGGACGCCGGAGTACAATATCGTCCATTTCATTAACCTGGCTAACAATGACAACCAGTGGCGCAACAGCGCCAACCCGCCGACCTTGCACACCAATATCGCGACCAAGGTGTACGTCAGCCCCGACGAGACGATCTCGGGCGTCTATCTCGCCTCGCCGGACCATGACGACAATCGTACCCAGTCGCTCGCCTATACGACCGGCACGGACATCCACGGCGATTATGTCGCCTTCACGCTGCCGTCGCTGGAGTACTGGAGCATGGTCTACATGAAGCGAGCGTTCGATGGGCCGACGGACGACATCTACGAGGCCGAGCTGGCGATCAAGTCGGCGACCGCCGCTAACAACAACCATAGCGGCTATACGGGCAGCGGCTTCGTCGACCAGTTCAGCTCGCTCAATGACGGCGTCTCGTTCATCGTCCCCTCGGACGGCGAGGACTACGCGCTGCGCTTCCGCTACAGCAATGGCGGCACCGCTGCGAGCAAGCGCGTCTTCGTCGATGGCCACTATGCCGGGACCGTCCACTTCCCGAGCACCGGCGGCTGGGATCAATGGCGCTACGCCGAGCTGAGCGTCTCGCTGCCGCCGGGCTATCGCAGCATCGTGCTCTGGCATGGCGACGCCAGCTACGGGGCGATCAACCTCGACCATATGCAGCTCGCCAAGACGTACATCTGGCAGTTCGACCGCCAGATCGCCTCGGTGCCGGAGGGCTACCGCATCACCTTCCGCGCCGGTCTGCCAGGGTGGGTGCACTGGGGCGCCAATGGCTGGACGGGCGTCACAGACACGGCTCTCGCTCCTAACGGCTCAAGCACCGGCGATCTCGACTACGAGATATCGGTAGGGCCGTTCGCGACCGGCGACACCGTCGACTTCACCTTCCTCTGGGACGACAACAACAACGGCATCCTCGAGCCAAGCGTCGACCGCTGGGAAGGCACGGACTTCGAGATTGGGATCGATTAGGTTAGATCGCCATACGCGAAGCTCTACTCGCATCAACCACAAATATGGGAGGTATACCTATGTCCATACCTGTCCACCAGCCGCTGCTGCGGCGCATGCTCGCCATCCTGCTGGCGCTGGCGCTCATCCTGCCGATCGTCCCGCCCTGGCAGGAGGCGTCCGCCGCCGGGCTCGGCAATGTCACCGGCGCGGTCGCCAGCGGCGACAGCCTCACCCTGACGCTCGACAACGGCACGAGCGCCAGCGATATCCTCGAGCTGGACGTGCTGAGCGAGGAGCTGCTGCGGGTCGACTATCGTCCCTCAGGCGCAGCCCCCTCGCCCAGCACGCCGATGATCGACCCGGATGCGTCATGGGACGCCGTCGGGGCGACGATCGATACGTCCGGCGATCCGATCGTCGTAACGACGCCGCGCATGCGCATCGAGATCGCGCGTACGCCAGCGCGCATGACCATCAAGAAGGCCGACGGCACGACGCTGCTCTGGGAGCCTGCATCTGGCGGCGTCTTCGAGGACGGCGTCCGCTTCCAGCGCGGCAGCACCGACAATATCTACGGCATCCGCAGCTTCAACGCGCAGGAGGATGTCGGCGGCCTGCTCCGTAACAGCTCGGACCACCCTGCCCATGCCGGGCAGCAGGGCGACGCTGGCGGCCCGTTCATGTGGTCGACGGCAGGCTACGGCGTGCTCGTCGACAGCGACGGCGGCTACCCGTACACCGACACGACCGGCAAGCTGGAGTTCTACTACGGCGGCACGCCGACGGAGGGCCGCCGCTATACGAAGACCAATGTCGAGTACTATATTATGGTCGGCGAGCCGAAGGAGATCATGGCCTCCTACGCTCAGGTGACCGGCACGGCGCCGATGCTGCCGAAGTGGTCGCTTGGCTTCATGAACTTCGAGTGGGGCATCGACCAGGACGAGCTGGAGGCTCATGTCGACGGCTATCGGGCCCGCAATATCCCGATCGACGCCTTTGCCCTCGATTACGACTGGATGGATTATGGGGAAGACAACTACGGCGAGTTCCGCTGGAATACGGACAACTTCCCGGATGCGGCCACGACGCAGCTCAAGGAAGACATGGAGGCGGAGGGCATCCGGCTGATCGGCATCCGCAAGCCGCGCATCATTACGCGCGACTTCGCCAACCAGCGGACGCAGCAATATTACGACGCCGACAGCAACGGCTATTTTTACCCCGGGCACAACGAATACACCGACTACTTCATCCCGGTCACGGTCCGCAGCTTCGACCCGTACCAGCAGGCCTCGCGCGACTGGTGGTGGCAGCATTCGATCGACGCCTTCGACAAAGGCATCGTCGGCTGGTGGAATGACGAGACGGACAAGGTCGACTCCGGATCAGCGCAATACTGGTTCGGCAACTTCTCGACCGGCTTCACCTCGCAGGCGATGTATGACGGTCAGCGCGACTATACAAACGACGGCGTACGCGTCTGGCAGACGGCGCGCAGCTACTACCCCGGCGCGCAGCGTTATGCGACGACGCTCTGGTCGGGCGATATCGGCACCCAATTTTACAAAGGCGAGCTGTTCAACTGGGCCCCGGGCATGCAGGAGCAGCCGCGCATCATGCTCTCCTCGGCCAACCTCGGTCAGCCCAAATGGGGCATGGACACCGGCGGCTTCAACAGCCTCGGCGGCGCGAGCGGACCGAACCCGAGTCCGGAGCTATACACGCGCTGGATGCAGTTCGGCGCCTTCACGCCGGTGTTCCGGGTACACGGCAACTACAACCAGCAGCGCCAACCCTGGCTGTACGGCGCGACGGCGGAGGAAGCGTCCAAGGCAGTCATGCATACCCGCTACTCGCTCCTGCCGTACATGTACGCCTATGAGCGCGAAGCGAGCGAGACAGGTCTCGGCCTGATCAAGCCGCTGCTCTTCGACTATCCGAACGATCCGCAGGCAGCCGACTATACGGAGGCGTGGATGTTCGGCGACTGGCTGCTCGTCTCCCCTGTCCTGGGCGAGGCGCAGCACAGCAAGCAGATCTACCTGCCTGCCGGCACCTGGATCGACTACCATCGCGGCCAGACCTATAGCGGCGGTCAGACGATCCACTATCCGGTCAATGCTGATACATGGACCGACGTGCCGCTCTTCGTGAAGCAAGGCGCGATCATCCCGAATCAGCAGGTGCTCGACTATGTCGACCAGCAGTCGGTGACGACGGTCAACGTCGACATCTTCCCGAGCGCGAGCGAGACAAGCTTCACCTACTACGAGGACGACGGCAGCAGCTACGATTATGAGAGCGGCAGCAGCTTCGAGCAGCGGCTCGCCGCCCAGGATCTGAGCAGCAGTGTGCGCGTCGAGGTCGGCGCAGGCAGCGGCAGCTATACGCCGGATGTCCAGCACTATGTGCTGAAGATCCATGGCCGCGCAGGGTCCGCCGTCACGGCTGGCGGCAGCGCGCTGACCGGCTACGGCGATCTGCAGGCGCTGCAGGCGGCATCCGGCAGCGGCTGGGCGAGCGGACGCGACATCTACGGCGATGTCACCTATGTCAAGCTGCCTGCCGCCAGCGGCTCTGCCACCGTCGTCGAAGTAAGCGGCTCGGCGCCATCGGCCGCGACGCACGCCATCTACGAGGTCGAGGACGCCTCGCGCTCCGGCGCGACGCCGACCACCCGGGCGGGCATCAATACGAACCATTCCGGCTACTCCGGCAGCGGCTTCGTCGACAAGCTTGATGTGCCGGGCGCAGCAGTCACCGTCTACGCCAATGCGCCGGTCAGCGGCGACTATCCTGTCGAGCTCCGCTATGCCAACGGCTCCGGCTCAGCCAAGACGCTCAGCGTCTATGTCAACGCCGCCCGCGTCCAGCAGCTCTCGCTCGCAGATACCGGCGCGTGGAGCCAGTGGGGCACGCAGACGACAACACTGCCGCTGACTGCCGGACAGAATATCATCACGTACAAATACGACAGCGACGCCGGCGACACTGGCGGCGTCAATCTCGACTATATCCGCGTGCCATTCGCGCCGACGCAAGCCGAATACGCGGCGGAGAGCGCCAAGCTGTGGGGCGGCGCGGGCACTAGCCAGGACCATTGGTTCTACAAGGGCGCAGCCTTCGTCGACAACCTGACCGGGGTCGGCGCAGAGGCGAGCTTCGACGTCTACGCCCCGAGCGCCGGCACGTACAATCTGTCGCTCCGCTATGCCAACGGCACCGGCTCGACGAAGACGCTAAGCGCGATCGTAAACGGCGGCGCGGCTTCCACAGTCACGTTGACCAGTCCCGGCATGAACTGGAACCTGTGGAATGAGCACACGATGACGGCGACACTGACGGCCGGCCGGAACACGATCAGCTTCCGCAGAAATAGCGGCAATAGCGGCAACGTCAACCTCGACCGGCTCGCCGTCTCGGCCAGCGCGATCACGACGCTGGCGAGCGAGCGCAATCTGCTCGACAACGGCGACTTCGAGCGCGATACGACCTACAACAGCAACTGGACGCAATGGCAGCCAAGCGGCCAGCCTTCCGCCTTCGGCATCGACAGCGGCAACGCCCTGCACCCGCCGGAGGGCCCGGCCCGGCGCAACCAGCGGGCGTACTTCCATAGCGACAACGCCTATCAACAGAGCATCCACCAGGTCGTCGATGTGCCGGTGAACAACGCGACGTACCGCCTGGAGGCCAAGGTGCGAATGAAGAACACGACGCCGACGACCGCGCGAGCCGAGGTGCAAGGTCACGGCGGATCGCCGATCTATGCCAACATCAGCAACGACGGCGTCTGGAAGACGATCGTCATCGACAACATCAACGTCACCAGCGGCAGCGTCGATGTCGGCTTCTACGTCGACTCGCCGGGCTACACGACGCTCCATATCGATGAAGTAACGCTCACCCGAGCGCCTTAAAAGAACGGTTCATAGCACTGCGGGGTTTCCCGCAGTGCTATGAACGTTTAGACCGCTGGCAGAAGAACCTGTCAAATCAAAATTTTCTTGAAATTCCCCTGAATCCCAGAGACCTTTTTATATTTTCATCGTCTAAATGTATAACATCCATTTTCAGGATGACAGGCTTTGAATCTTGGAAGGAGGCTTGACTTTGAAAAAATTTATACTGTTCCTTGCTTTTGTTAGTCTATGTTTCATGGGGGTAGCTTCAACGCAAGCCGCAAACGAGAGTTATACGAATCGGCCTGTAGAGGTGGTTGTTAACGGACAGTTTATTGCGATGGATGTGCATCCCACACTTGATAATGACCGCTTATTTATTCCTATTCGCTCCTTAGCATCTTTGGGTATTCATTACAGCTATTCTTCTAATGTAGTGACGTTAAAAAATGCAAAGAGCGAATACCTGAAAATTACTGTAGGCAGTAAGATTGCCTATAAAGGGAACCAAAAGCTAAACATGGATCAAGCAGCAAAAAATCTAAATGGGCGCGTACTCGTACCAATTCGTTTTGTAAGTGAAGCCCTGAATTTTGATGTGACATATGATTCTCTTCGAAAGATGGTTTTTGTGAACGCCAAAGATTATACATATGACATGGGGCAAATTGCACAAGAAGATTTACAAGCAGCACGTATAGCAGCCATTTCTTTGCCAATCACGCATGATTTTAAATCGCTTGGATTAGCTAGCGCATATCACGAGTATTCTTTCCCAGTGGGAAGATCTGATGTGTATATCTTTTCTGACGGTCGATACAGAACGTTAGTCAAAATTAAAGATGGGAAAGCAACAGGTGTCGGTCAGTATGATGGCTACGATTTATCAAAAACGGCGGGCGCAATTGCTCCTAATTTTATTCCTGATACTGATCCCTTATTTGAAGCCTACCATAATGGGAATGTCTTGTTTTGGGAGAATACGGATGGGACAGCAACGGCTATCTATAACGATGACAACGAGAAAAGGGTCGAGTTAAAAACAAATGTACATCTTTATCCCGATCTTATTCAAAAGCTGCCTCATTAGCTGAGACAGACTTCATCCCCTTGCGCCCGCCGCCTGCGAGGTGATCAGCTCGATCAGATAGCGGAGCGGCGCCGACAGATGCTTGTTCTTATGGATGATGATCTGCGTGTAAAACGAGGATAACGTCTCCTCCCGGATCGAGAAGGCGGAGATCTGCTGCTTCGCCAGCATTTCGTTAGCCGCGATCTTGGGGATCATCGCGATTCCCATGCCGTACAACACACATTGCTTGATCCCCTCCAGACTTCCCATCTCCGACACGATCTGATAGGTGATTCCCTTGTCATGCATCGATCGCTCCAGCGCGCTCCGATAGCAGCAGCCCTTCTCCGTCAGGATAAATGAGCTGTTCTGCAGCTCATTCATGCCCATATCCTGCCTGCCGTGCAACGGATGATCCTTGGCGCAGATGAAGATCATCTCCTCATTCCGAACGGATATCGCCTTGAGCTCAGGATCGATGACGGGCATATCGAGGACGATGCCGATGTCCAGCTCGCCGCTTTTGATCTTGCGACTGATCTCATGATCCGAAGTTGGAAAAAAGACGACATTGGCTTCCGGGTACCGGCTGCGAAACGCCTGGAAATAAGGCGGTAGAAAAAAGGACGCCAGCGTCTCCGTTGTGCCGATCGCCAGATTCACATTGGCTCCTGTGCTGAATCGCTCCAGGGCATGATGATAGCCCTCGACAATCTGGTCGGCATACGAGAGCATCTGCACGCCGCTGGCCGTCAGCTTGAGCCGCTTGCTGCTCCGCTCGAACAGCTTGGTGCCAAAATGGTGCTCCAGCCGCTGAATCTGCACACTTACCGTCGGTTGGGCATAGCCGAGCTTGATTGCCGCTCGCGTCAGATTTTGACAACGCGCGACCTCCCGAAACGTTATAAAATATTGAATATCCATCGTTGGCCTCGCTTTAAATGTATTAAAAAGTATAATGAACTGCATTACAAAGTGTAGGTATTCCTATCAGATAACTTTAAGTTATAGTATGACATGAACGAGCCGGGAGGGCAATTGATTCCGAACGCGGAAGGAGACATCATGAGTTACCCAGACGAATCCTCATCCCCTATGCGCACCTCGATCGTCGTCCCGGTACTGGCGCTTACGGTACTGCTGGCGATTATGAATACGACGATGTTCAACGTCGCACTGCCCCAAATCGCGCAAGCGTTCCATATGTCCGGCGCCTCGCTGTCCTGGATTGTCAGCGGTTATTCGATCATCTATGCGATCGCATCCATCACCTATAGTCGACTCGCCGATTTCCGATCGCCACGCACGCTGCTGGCGATCTGCCTGGCGTGCTTCGGCATCGGCTCCATCCTCGGCAGCCTGAGCGGAGGCGCCGCCATGCTGCTCGGCGCCCGGCTGCTGCAAGGCGCCGGAGCGGGAGGCGTGAAAGGCCTCGCGCTCTTGCTCATCGCCAGACATCTCCCTGCTGCCCAGCGCGGACGGGCGATTGCCCTGATCGTCGCCTCTACCTCCCTGGCCTTCGGACTCGGGCCGCTTGCGGGCGGGATCTTTGCCCAGTTCGGCGGCTGGCGCACCCTCTTCTTCATGACGGCTATCGTCCTGGTCCTGATCCCGGCCTTGCTTCGCCTTCTTCCTCATGAGCCGACGCGCCCCGGGCGATTCGATGGGCTCGGGGCGCTGCTGATCGGCGGCGGC
>NZ_BFBX01000043.1:88859-94443 GCF_003851045.1 Paenibacillus sp. 598K
CGCTGCTGATCGGCGGCGGCAGCTCCCTCTTCATGCTGGCCCTCTCGTCAGGCTCCTTGCCGGCGGCGGCAGCATCTGTCCTCTTGCTCGTCTGGGCGGCCCGCCGAATGATGCGCACCCCGCATCCCTTCGTTGAGCCATCCCTGCTCAGGGACCGCCCTTTTATGCTGCTGAACGGCCTCGCTATGGCCGCCCATATGATCAACTTTACCTTGCTGTTCCTGCTCCCGCAGCTTCTCGTCGCCGTCCATGCGCTCAGTCTGTTGGAGACAGGGCTTATGATCTTTCCCGGGGCGCTGCTATCCGTACTTCTGGCCCGGCCGCTTGGCCGCGCGCTCAAGCGTTCGGGCACTCGTCGCCTGCTTGCCCTATCGCCGTGGTGCATAGTAGCCGGCAACCTGCTGTTGGCATGGCTCGGCCTGAGCGTTCCCTGGATCGCTGCGCCCGCCTATCTGCTGACGATCGTCGGCTGCACCGCCGTCAACGCTTGCGTGGCCGATGCGCTGCCGCGCCAGATCCCGGAGACCCGTCTGGGCGCGGCGCTCGGCTTGCAGCAGCTATGCCAGTTCATCGGCGGCGCGGCATGCGCAGCCGTATGCGGCTTCGCGCTGGCGGACAAGCTGTCGGAGCTCTCCGGAGCCGCCTTTACTCCACTCTTCTATGGCTTGGTGCTGCTAAGCTTACTGATCGCCGCTGCCGGGCTGCAGGTTCGCAATCATTAAAAAATATAATGATGTTCATTACGAAGCATAGGGTTATATGATGAATAAGATTCTGCTATACTATGAATATTCGCAGCGGATAACTTGGTATTATATCAGGTTTGAACGTACTCCTCGAAGGAGAGGTTCGCATCTCAGTGCTTCAACACATCCCCCTTCCTAAGGAGAGAACAATCGATGAAACAAAACGTCCTGGCAAGCCTTGCAGTTGCTGTTCTGCTCGTCCTGCTTGCAGCCTGCTCGTCTTCCCCTGCCAAGAACAGCCCAGCCGACAGCGGGGCAGCCTCTAACGCCGCCTCCACAACTCCCGAAGCTGACACGACCGCCGAAGAGCCGGCGGAATCGGCAACGGAAGACCCGAAGGATCGCATCATCAAGCTGCTTGCCAATACGCCCAACCATAATGACGAGGTCGCGCCTATTCTCGCTACAGAATTGGAAAAGCTGGGCTACACGTTGGAGTTCGAAGTTCCGACAGACAGCATTATCGCCAACAAAGAGGTGCTGGAGGGCTTCTACGATGTGGCGATCGGCAACCATACAGCTGCCCTCAATGCCTTCAACGAAGCCAACAATGGCAACTTGGTGCCTGCCTTCCTGACGACCTTCGCCCCCAACGGCATCTACTCCAAAAAATACGCTTCCTTCGACGAGCTGCCCGATGGAGCGACAATCAGCATCCCTGGCGATCAAGCCAATGGCGGACGGCCGCTCATTATTTTGCAAGATGCCGGGCTGATCAAGCTCAAGGAAGGGGTCGACCTGACCAAGCTGACGCCCTCGGATATCATCGACAATCCTCGCCAGTTCAAGTTCAAGACGCTCGATACCGCTGTATTGCTGCGGGCGCTTGACGATCTGGATGCCGGATTTCTCTACCAGAGCCAGCGCGTCAAAGGCGGTCTGGCGCTTGAGGACGCACTCGGATTGGAGTCCAATGAATACAAGGACTTTTACATCATCGCCGCGACCCGTCCGGAGCTTGTAGGCACGCCCAAACTCGAAGCCTTAAAGCAAGCTTATTATTCGGATGCGGTCAAGGAATTTTACAAGACTCGTTATGACGAAGGCAGCATCTTTTATGCCTGGTAACGAAGGGAGTGTATGCGCATGAGTGCAGCAAGACGTCTGATCCTGGCCTCCTCGCTTAGTGTCGGAGGCAATCACGCCGGCCTGTGGAGGCATCCCCGCTACTGGGCGAATGCGTCGATCGATATCGATTATTTTACTTCCTCCGCCCGCAAGGCGGAGGAGGGCAAGCTGGATTTCGTCTTTGTCGGCGACACCCTGTTCGTCGACGAGCATTCGGCGCCGCAACTGATCAATCGCCTGGAGCCGCTAACCCTGCTCTCTGCCGTCGCCGCCGCAACCTCCCGCATCGGTCTGGTGGGTACGCTGTCCACCACTTATCATGAGCCTTACCATACCGCCCGCCTGTTCGGCTCGCTGGATCATATCAGCCGTGGCCGAGCTGGCTGGAATGTCGTCACAACCGCCTTGCCGGGATCGGCAGCCAACTTCAGCCGCGACAGCCATCCCGAGCATGATCAGCGCTACAAGGTCGCTGACGAGTTCCTGGAGATCGTCAAGGGCTTATGGGATTCCTGGGAGGAGGGGGCCTTCCTCCGGGACAAGAGCAGCGGCGTCTACTTCCAACCTGAGAAGCTCCATACGCTGAACTACAAGGGAAACTACTTCTCGGTGCGCGGCCCGCTCAGCATGGAGCGACCGCCTCAAGGCTGGCCGGTCATCGTCCAGGCCGGGGCCTCGGAGGCGGGACAGGCGTTTGCCGCTCGACATGCCGAGATTGTGTTTACCCATCAGCACAGCGTCGAGGAAGCAAGACAGTTCTATCGCGAGCTCAAAGCCCGAGCCGTTAGTCTGGGACGCGATCCGCAGAGTCTGCTGGTGCTGCCTGGCATCAACGTCATTACGGCCGCCAGCAGCGAGGAAGCCCACGCCCGGCAAGCGGAGATCGACGGCTTGGCCGATATCGACGAAGCGCTCAAGGGCGTGGAGAAATATTTCCAGCCGTCGGCACTAAACGGGATTCCGCTGGACGAACCATTGCTGCCGTTCCTGGACAAGCTGCTCACCGACGGCTTCCAGGCCGAAACTGCCCGCATCGCCCGCCTGGTGCGGGCCGACCATCTGACGCTGCGCCAGTTGGCCCTCCGACTCGCGTCACGCTCCGGACGCAATCCGTTTGTAGGAACGCCGGAGCATGTGGCTGATACGATCCAGCACTGGTTCAATTCGGAGGCTGCGGACGGATTTATCGTCAGCTCCGGCCCGATCGTGCCTGAGGGCATCCATCGCTTTGTCGACCATGTGCTCCCATTGTTGCAGCAGCGCGGACTGTACCGGACGGAGTATACGTCGGCGACACTGCGCGACCATCTCGGATTGCCCTTCCCTGCCAACCGTTTCAGCCGCGCCTCGAGTCGATAACCGATAGCCGGACCCCGCATACAGATTGGAGGAGAGCCGCATATGATTTCGCTTCGCAACATTTGCAAAAGCTTCGATACGCCGTCCGGCCCGCTCGCTGCGGTCAACAATGTTTCGCTGGAGGTACAGAAGGGAGATATCTACGGCATCATCGGTTTTAGCGGCGCCGGCAAGTCTACGCTGCTGCGCACCGTCAATCTGCTGGAGCGTCCGGACAGCGGAACGGTGCTCGTAGACGGCCAGCCGCTTGCCGAGCTTGGCAAGCGCCAGCTGCGCAAGGCGCGACAGTCGATAGGCATGATCTTCCAGCACTTTCATCTGTTAGACAATCTTACGGTGTTCGACAATGTCGCCTTCCCTCTGAAGGTAGCAGGCGTGCCCAAGTCCGAGCGCCGCGCACGCGTCGAGGAATGTCTGGGCATCATGGACATCGCCGACAAGATTAACAGCTATCCTTCCAAGCTGAGCGGCGGCCAAAAGCAACGCGTCGCGATCGCACGTTCGATAGCCAATCGCCCCGGCGTACTGCTGTGCGACGAGCCAACCTCTTCCGTCGATCCGCAGACGACGGGCGATATCTTGAAGTACCTGGCGCAGATCAATCGCCAACTGGGCATCACCATCATTATCGTTACGCATGAGATGGATGTAGTCCGGGCCATATGCAACAAGGTCGCGGTGATGGAGCATGGTGTGATCGTCGAGGATTTTGCCATGAACAACCGCTCCTATGTGCCCAAATCCAAAATCGCCAGCTTTTTGTTCAAGCGCGATAATTTCTATGCCGATGAAGTGGGGGTGAGCCTGCATGGATGAGGCCATCGCAGAGATCTCGCGCGCGTTGCCCGACTTTTGGGTCGCCTTTGGCGAGTCCTGGTACATGCTGCTCATCTCGATTCCAATCACTGTCGCGCTTGGCGTGCCGTTGGGCACCATCCTGTACTTTATTCGTCCCGGCTCCCGGGTCAAGGCGCCAAGAACGTATATTGTGTTGAACGGCATCGTAAACATCGTCCGTTCCTTCCCGTTCATCGTCCTTCTCGTAGCCATCATACCGATCACCAGGCTGATCGTCGGCACGGCGCTGGGGACGACGGCGGTCATCGTGCCGCTGGTCGTAGCCTCTACCCCGTACTTCGCCCGGTTTGTCGAGCAAAGTCTGCTGGAGATCAATCGCGGCCTGATCGAAGCGGCCGAGTCGATGGGCGCCAGTTGGCCTCGGATCATCTGGAGCGTCCTGTATGTAGAGGCCAGGGCGGGGATCGCCAACTCGATCATCATCATCCTGGTGAGCTTCCTGAACTATTCCTCCGTCGCAGGGCTTGTAGGCGGAGGCGGTCTGGGCGATTTCGCTCTCCGCTATGGCTATCAACGTTATGAGACGTATACGATGGCCTTCACGATCGTCGTCATCGTCGTCTGCGTGCAACTGTTTCAGTTCGCTGGCAACTATCTGGTGAGCAAGCTGGATAAACGGCTGTAGCTTTCCCTTTATACACTTGTACTTAATTTGGAGGAGGAACTTGAATTATGACAGACATCAACAGCAAAGCACTCATCGCGGACTATACGGCAGGCGGGGAAGCGCTGGCCCGATCGGTGGAAGGGCTGAGCGAAGCCGAATTGCTCCATCACCGGTTGCCCGAGAAGTGGTCGATCAAGCAAATCGCCATCCACCTGGCAGACGCAGAGCTGGCCGTGTCGTTTCGCGTACGCAATATTCTGTCCGAGCAAGCGCCGATCATTCAGCCGTTCGAGCAGGATAACTGGACAGAAGCGCTCGATTACGAAAACCTTGACCTCGCGGCGGCGCTGGAGCGATTTCGCCTGCTGCGGGCGGCCAACGGCGAGCTGCTCTCGCGCATCGACGACGAAGCATGGCAGCGCACAGCCACCCATCCCGAGGCGGGGCTGATCACGCTCGCTCAGGTTATTAACGGGCAGATCGGACATCTTGACGGTCATCAGGAGCAGATTCAAGCCAGTCTGGCCGACTATCGAAGCAGGTAATGACGATGCCCGAAACCTTCACAGCAGCGTCCCTCACCGGAAAGGAGAGAGAAGCGGCTATCGTCGCTCTGGGTCAAAGACTGGCTGCACGGTTTGCGGAGCGGGCCCCCCGGCATGACCGGGAGGGCTCCTTTCCCTTCGAGAATTTCGAGGAGCTGAAGCAAGCGGGCTGCATCAAGCTGACGGTGCCCAGTGAATACGGCGGGGACGAGATCACACTTCATGAACTGGTCCTGTTCCTCGAACAGCTCGCCAAGGGCGACGGCTCGACGGCTCTGTCTCTGGGCTGGCATCTGGGCTCGATCCTGCATCTGCGCACGACGCGCCATTGGCCGGAGCCGATCTTCGCCAGGCTATGCCGACTGGCTGTCGAGCGCGGGGAGCTGTACAACGGGTATGTC
>NZ_BFBX01000043.1:94559-109757 GCF_003851045.1 Paenibacillus sp. 598K
GTCAGCGAGCCGGGGATCGGCAGCCCGAGCCGCGGCGTCAAGCCGCGAACAACAGCTGTACCGACTGCGGGCGGCTGGTTGCTGAGCGGACGCAAAACCTACAGTACCCTGCTCCCGGTCATTAATTATTTCAGCGTCAGCGCCGCGATCGAGGGCGAGGCGGCGACAGGCGAGTTCTACGTCGAGCGCTCGGCAGGTGTCGGGATGGAGGAAACCTGGGATACGCTGGGGATGCGCTCCACCGGAAGCCATGATCTGCTGCTCGATCAAGTCTTCGTGCCTCAGTCGGCGCTGATCGCCATCACGCCGGACGGACAAAAACGCCAGCGACCCAACGACGGCATCGGCTATCTCATGTTCATCGCCGCCTGCTACACCGGGTTGGCGGCAGCGGCGCGGGACTACGCCGTGGCGTTTGCCCGCTCTTACCGCCCTGACAGTCTGGGCACGCCGATCGGCGAGCTGCCGCTCATCCAGCAGCAGCTCGGTCTGAATGAGGCGGAGCTGCTCTCGATCCGCACCTATCTGTACACGATGGCGCGCAGATGGGACGAAGAGCCCGAGCAACGCGGCTTGCTGAAGCCTGACTTTGCGCTAGCCAAGTACATGGCTGTCAACGGTGCGCTCCAGATCGCCGACCGTGCGATGCGGGTAGTCGGCGGCTCCAGTCTGTTCCGCGCCCATCCGCTCGAGCGGATCTTCAGAGATATCCGGGCGGGTGTCCACAACCCGCCGATCGACGACCTCGTCCTGAAAGAGCTGGCCCTTAAGGCACTCCAGACAGAGGACTAAGACAGAGGACTCATTAAGCAGTCTATTCCACCCAAGGAGGAGCACAGATGAGCGACATCATCCGGCATCTGCAAGCCCATCGTTCGATCCGGCAGTTCAAATCCACGGCAATCACAGAGGAGCAAGTGGCGCAGATCATCGCCAGCGCCCAGTCCGCCTCTACCTCCTCCAATCTGCAAGCTTACAGCGTTATCGGCATCCGCGACGCGTCGACGAAGCGGCAGCTGGCGGAGCTGGCCGGCAATCAGCGACATGTGGAGGAGTGCCCCTTGTTCCTCGTCTGGTGCGCGGATCTGCATCGCGCGCAGACAGCCGTTCAGTTGCACCAGGAGGACGATGCGCTGGAGATCCCGCAGAACGTCGAGACGTTCCTCGTCGCCACGGTCGACGCAGCGCTGGCTGCGCAGAATGCGGCTGTTGCGGCGGAGGCGCTTGGACTGGGTACCGTATTCATCGGCGGCATACGCAACGATCTGCGACGCGTCATTGAGCTGCTGCAGCTGCCACAGCTGGTATACCCTGTATTCGGCATGTGCCTCGGCGAGCCGGATCAAGCGCCGACGCCCCGTCCGCGGCTGCCCCGCAGCGCCATCTATCACTCGGAGTGTTACAGCGCGCGCGAACAAGCGGAGGGCATCCGCGCCTATGACGAGACCTTGGTCCAGTATTATGCCTCCCGTACGGGCGGGGGCAAGCAGACCAACTGGTCCGGCGAGCTGACGGCCAGGCTTCGGCCCGAGCGTCTGCGGCCCGATCTGTATGAGGTGCTGACCGCTCAGGGCTTTCGTTTGCAATAGCGACAGATCGGCTTCATGCGGCTTATCTTGCTCTTTTCCGAGCGGGATGGGCTGCATTTTTTTGTTTCCAACCTGATTACAGACACCGAAAAAAGGCTATGTTATAGATAGTGAGCTTGGCGCAGATTTTTGGCCTTACGCCTGCGGCTTGAATCGATTAATGCGCTTACATCGTCTGGAATGAGCGAATTTTAACTTTAAATCACTAAAAATGAGTTTTACAATGTGTGCAAACAGGAGTAAGATGCCAAGAGTAAGATGTTTTCCAATTGCATAGTTTGCACGCTGAATCCCTGATGATCTCAGGGAACGGGGGAACCAAACGAAGCCGCGTACGGGCTTCAGGGGTGAATCCTTAAGAACAAAGGACGGGTACTCTCAAACCCGAATCCGACAGCTAACCTCGTAAGCGTTATTGAGAGAGAAGCACTCCCTGTGCGTTATTCAACGAACCCTGGGAGCAGAATTCTCTGCTCTCAGGGTTTTTTATGATGAAACCAAATGAAAATCATCACGTATCTCAACTAAGGTCAGACAATCTAAAAGGAGCCAATGAAAATGACAAACGACGAAAAACTGATGGTATGCATCTCTTGTGGACCGAACGGGGAAAAGCTGATTGAACGCGGCGGCCAACTCGCAGAAGTCCTGGAGTCTCCGCTCTACGTCTTGGCGGTCATCCCATCGGGCAAGTCCGATATCGAGCTGCAGCCTCGCATCGCCTCCTGGCAGGCGAAGTGCTCGGAGCAAGGGGCGACGCTGCTGGTGAAGCAGCCCGACCATCTTAAGATACCCGACTTGATCGCCAAGACCGCGAAGGATCACGGCATCACCCAATTGATCATCGGCCAATGCGGCCAGACGCGGTGGCAGGAAATTATGCAAGGCTCGATCGTCAACGAGCTGCTCAAAAAGGTCGAGGAAATCGATCTGCACGTCGTCTCCGTCGAGCGCAACGACGTCCTGACGCCAGTCAGCGTCGGCGTATAGCGCATTTAGGATACATCGCTTGCGCGTACAGCGCCTTGCGACATCGCTTGCGAGTCGCACTCGCTGCGACAGGCTCGCCGCGATCTAGGATTTGATCGAACCGAGCAACGCCCCTTTGGCGAAGTGCTTTTGCAGGAACGGATAGACCATCAGTACCGGAATCGTCGCGACGACGATGACCGCCATCTTCACCGATTGGGCCGGCGGCGGCACGTCCGTGTAGACGGCATTGTCGTAGTTAAGTCCGCTGGCGAGTACGATGATCTGCCGCAGCAGCACCTGCACCGGCCATTTGGAGGCGTCATTGAGATACATGATTGCATGCATGTACGTGTTCCAGTAGGTGACTGCGTAGAACAGCGAGATCGTGGCGATCGCCGGCATCGAGCACGGGATGACGATGCGGAACAGGATGCCGACATCGTTGCACCCGTCGATCTTGGCGGATTCCTCGAGACCGTCCGGCAGCCCCTGGAAGAACGTCTTCAGAATGATCATATTAAACACATTAATCGAGGCAGGGATGATGAGCGCGAGCAGCGAATTCAGCAGCCCTGTCTCTTTGACGACCAGGAAGGTCGGGATCATGCCGCCGTTGAACAGCATCGTGAACACGAACAGGAACATGATCGTCTGACGGCCGGGCAACAGCTTGCGAGATAATCCGTAAGCGGTGAGCACCGAGATCAGCATACTCCAGAGCGTGCCTGCTGCCGTGATGCCTATCGACACCCCCATCGCCCGCAGCACCGCATCCGTCGAGAAGATGTACCGATACGCATCAAGCGTAAAGGTCGTCGGGAACAGCAGGAACCGCTTGGACGCAATCTCCGCCGAGGTCGCAAACGAGCTGCTGAATACATGGATAAACGGCAACACCGTAATGAGCGCGAAGGCCACCAGCGCCAAGCCGTTGATGAGGCCAAAAACGCGGCTGCCGATCGTTTTATCGCCGACCATCGCTTCTCCCTCCTTTACCGCTAACACTCCGCATCATTAATACACGCCTTCCTCTCCGTAGCGTTTGGCCAGCCAGTTGGCGCCGACGACCAGGACAAGTCCGACCAGTCCCTTGAAGAAACCGACCGCAGTCGAATAGCTGAATTGCCCCTGCTGCAAGCCTGCAACATACACATACGTATCGAAGATCTCCGCAACCTGCCGATTGGCCGAGTTGAGCAGCAGATACACATGCTCGAAGCCCAGCTCCAGCACATCGCCGATCTTCAGGATGAGCAGGACGACGATGACCGACTTGATCGAAGGCAGCGTGATGCTCCACATCTGGCGCAGTCTGCCAGCGCCGTCCATCTTGGCCGCCTCGTATAGCTGAGGATCGACGGAGGCGATCGCTGCTAGGAAGATGATCGTGCCCCAGCCCGCCTCGCGCCAGATGATCTGCAGGATGTAGATCGGGCGGAACCAATCCGACTTGAGCAAGAAGTTGATCTTCTGCAGCCCCATGCTCTCCAGCAGACCATTCACCACACCGCCGTCTACTGTCAGGATAACGAAGCTGATCGAGACGACGATGACCCAGGACATGAAGTGCGGCAGGTAGATGAGCGTCTGGATCGTCCGCTTGAGGCCGCTTGAGCGCAGCTCGTTGAGCATGAGCGCCAGGATGATCGGGATCGGGAAGAAGACGACTAGTTGCAAGGTGAACAGCACCAGCGTGTTCGTCAGGATCATCGCAAAGTCCGGCGAGCTGAACAGCCGCTCGAAGTGCGCCAGTCCGACCCATTCGCTCCCCATGATGCCCTGATACGGCTTGTAGTTTTTGAAGGAAATGATCAATCCATACATCGGAATATACTTGTAGATGAGAATATACAGCAGCCCCGGCGCGATCATCAGATAGATCCACTTGTGGCGTTGCAGCGTGCGCAGCACGCCTGCCCGGCCGGTTATCTCCCGCTTGTGCATCGTATCGCCTCCCATCGGCAGGACGCAGTCCCGGATGCCGCTATCCCGCATCCAGGCCGCTCCTCCCGTTGTTGTCGGGTATTCACCGATTAACCGGCCGTCTGGTTCGCCGCATTGAACTCGGCGATCACGTCCGCGCCGCCCTCTGACTTCCAACGCTCGATCGCCTGGTTGAAGCCTGCTTCGTCCAGCTCGCCGAGCATATAGTTGTACGTGGCGTCATTGATGATCTGGGCCAGACGATCCTTTTGCTGCGTGAAGGTCGGCGAGTCCAGCGTCAGCGTCGGATCGGACACGACATAGTTGGCATTGTCCGCGAACAGCTCGACGGCCTTCTGCATCGGCGCATATTCGTAGGTACCGTCCAGCCGTCCGCTCGTCGCCGCATCGCCCAGCTCGATAGAATTGTAAGGCTTCACCTCGCGGTCGAGCTTGCCCTGATCATTGATCGGCACTGCCCGCCCATCGACGACATTGTAATGCTCGCCCTCGATGCCCCAAAACAGCAGGTTGGCGATCTCGGGGGCCATCATGCCATCCATCAGCGCCAAGACGTCCTTCAGATGCTCCTCGGTCTTGATCGATGATTTGGGGAAGAGGTACGGGTGGTTGAAGCCCGGCCCGGAGAATACGGTAAACTCCCCGCTCGGCCCCTTCACCTGGTTATGCACGTCGAACACGACATCGGGATTAAGCTGCGCTGCCGACGAATGGATCGACTGAACGTCGCACATACAGCCGATATAGACGCCCGCCTTGCCGTTGATCATCAGATTCTGCTGATCGGTCTTGCTCGTCACCGGGAAGTCGGTGTTGATATAGCCCTGCTCGCGCAGATCGCGGAAGAAGTTCATCGTCTCCACATAAGCGGGGAACATAAATGCCGGAGCCAGCTGTCCGTCGAGCTCGCCCCATTCGTTAGGGACGCCGTTCCAGGAGGCGACGGTCTTGAAGGCGCCGGAGCCGAGGTCGCCGCGGTCCGCCAGGCCGAACGTATCGCGCTCGCCGTTGCCGTCCGGATCGTTCTCGGAAAATTGCTTCATCATCTCGAACAGCTCATCCATCGTCGTCGGCGCCGACAGTCCCAGCTTATCCGCCCAGTCCTTACGGTAGATGAGTCCTTGCCTCGACAGCGGCCGTCCCTGATACAACGCATACAGCTTGCCGTCGATCCGGGTATTGTTCAGCACATCGGCGTTCAGCTTCTGCAGATTCGGGTAGTCGCCCAGGTAAGGCTCGATCTCCCAAAATTGCCCGTCGCGGATCGCCTCGCGGTTGGCTCCGGTCATCGAAATATTAACGACGTCGGTCAGCGAGCCAGTCGCGAAGGCGGCGTTCATCCGATCCGGGAATGTCGAGGCGGGAATCCATTGGATGTCCAGATCGACACCCAGCTTCTCCTCAATCATCTCCTCGATGCGCGCATCGGGTATCTCCGCCACATGGAGCGGCGTCATCATACTGATCTTGGCCGGCGTCTTCGTCTCTCCTCCGGTCTCTGCAGGACTGCCGCCACTCCCTCCAGTCGTGCCTGTCGTGCCGCCCCCGCCATTGCTGCATGCGCCAAGCAGCATCGCCGCCGCCAGCACACCGATCGTCCAGGTACGCTTCACTTGCCCCCAACTCCTTCGATTCGGTAATGTCTTGCGGCCTCATCATAGCCCGGGCAGCGCCGTATCGGCCATACTCATTTGGCTGGAACCCTTGCCCCGCGCGGCTTTCCCATGAAATGATTATCCCTGCCATGACGAGTATTGGCTGCGATATTGGCCCGGCGTCATGCCCTCCTGCTTGCGGAAGGCGCGAATGAAGTTATGCGAATTGGTGTAGCGCAGCCGCTCGGCAATCTCCTTGACCGTCATCTCCGTCTCGGTAAGCCATTGCTTGGCCATCTGCAGCCGGTAGCTCGCCAGATAGTCGCTGAAGGCATAGCCGGTCTCTTTTTTGAAGACGCTGCTCAGGTAGCTGGCATTATAATGAAGTCTCGCCGCACAATCCTCGAGCGTAAACTCGGCATCGTAATGATGCTGGATTAGATCGATAATCCGCTCCGACAGCTTGTGATCCTGCGAGCGGCTACGCTCGCCGAAGTGGCGGAGCAGCGGCAGGACGAGCATCGAGCGGAGCCACTCGGCGATCTCCTCGCTCACATGGAGCGCCAGCAGTTCTTCGTAGAGCGCTGGCTGGCCAGCGCCTGGCGCGCGCAGCGTGACGCCGGCCTCGTGGCCGGTGATGAGCAGCCGATTGAGCAAGCGGACGAGCGAGATCTGGTATTCCTCAGGTGCGCGGGCAGGCGGCAGCGCCTCCTCCATCCAGCGCTCCAGCCCTCTGAGCGCCTCCGGCTCGTCGGCGCTCTTGATCGCGTCGATCAGCTCATGCTCGGTGCGTACCGGGTATTCGTAGAGCATCGATGGCTTGCCCGCACCCAGGCTGCTATACGGGATGATGACGCCCTTGCCGAGCCGGATCCGATGCTTGAGCGCCTCCTGGGCCTCGCGATAGGCGCGCGCTGCCTGATGCACCTCGCGCAGCGGCAAGCTGATGCCGATGCTGACCGTCAGCTTCAGATAATCGCTCACCAGCCGCTGGAGTCGGCTCGTCATCTCATGCAGCGCCTCCTCCGCCTCCCGCTCGTCCTCGGCCTGCAGTCCGGTCAGGACGACAAGCGAGCGGCCGAGCAGGACGGCGGGCAGACGTTGCTCCGGCGCGATTACTTCCTCGGTAATGTTGCGTGTCGCATATACGAGCAGTTCCATATCCTTGGGCTCGTATCCGGTATTGCCGAGCGTGTCGACCTGGATCGCCAGCACCCGCATGGTCCTCCAGGCAGCGACTTGCTCGGCGAAGCCGAAGTACGCCAGCTTCTCGCCGATCTCGGTCTGCCGCAGCTCGCCGCTGAACAGCCGGTGCAGGAAGAGGCTGCTGACCTGCTCGGCATGGTCCTGCACCTCATGCTGCAGCTGCGAGTTGGACTGGAACAGCTGGCGGATATGCTCCTCGATGAGCTGTACCTCGCTGCGCGGCCGCTCGGCCCGCGTCTGCGGCAGACGCTGGATCGTCTGGACGAGCCGGTGCAGCGGCGTATACAGATTGCGGCTGACCAGGCCGACGCTGACGATCGACAGGCCGATGATGCCCAGGCAGACCATCAGGGTGAGCCAGCCGATCTGGCGCGACTCGCGCGTCAGCTGCTCGATGGAGACAAGCGACAGATAGACCCAGTCGTTGAAGCCGGACTTGTAGTAGGTGAGCGTATAGCCCCGGCCGTCATGCTCGATCTGCTGCTGCCCCGACGACTCGTCGAAGGTCAGCTCGCGCTCGCCGAGCACCTCATGCGCGAACAGGCGGCTGCCGATCCGCGTCTTGTCGGGATGCGCGACGATCTGCCCGCTCTTGTCGACGACGAGCACCTCGCCCGGCTCCTCCCCGCCCGAGATCATCTCGGCGAGGCTGCAAGCGGGGATGTTGGCCATCGCCAGCCCGTACTTGTCCGCTGGGATCGTCGGCAGCTTGCGGACAAGGCTGACCATGTACGGACAGCTGCGGCTGGAAAGCGTGTCGGCGAAGCTGGATTTCTGCAATAGGACCCAGGAGACCGGATGCTCCAGCTCCAGATATGACAGATATTGCTCCCGGTCGGGATGCTCGGCGAGCCGCTTGATGCCGGAGTTGCGGACCATCCAGCCCTGACGCGCATTGACGAGGATGACCTCCTCGACCTTGGTGTCGAACGACTGCAGATGCAAGATCTCGCCGCGCAGCTTGTTGTACAGCTGGAACTGGTACGGCCCCAGCTCGCTGTAGAGCGCATCGTCCATCACCTGGGTGTCGGCGAGCTTGCCCAGCGTATGATCGACCGTCTTAAGCACCTGCTCGACGTTGGCGTTGATCTGTCGCAGCAGCTCCACCTCGCCCTGCTGGACATGCTCCTGTACCTGCTTGGCAGATCGGACATATGAGAAAGACCCGACGATGGCGACGGGCAGCACACTGAGTATACAACCGAACAAAATCATCTTGATGAGCAGACTTCTCCTGAGCACACGCATCCTTCCCCTTCTCGTAAGCGCTTAACCATTCGTGCAGCGCAAGTTCCTCCATTATAAAACCGATAGCGGGGAGTGGCAAACGATACGCGCGGGGAATGGCTGGATAAATAAGCTCAAGTCCCGCCTTGTCATAAGGAATTGTTATTGGAGGTCTGCAAGAGATAAGGCTACAATGAAGTGACATGTGTTATAGCATATAAAGAATATGCGAATAGATGGATATAACCTCGCGAAGGAGTTGACCCTATGTTGCTCTCTCCTATCCTGCCCCACGTGGCCAAGCTGCAGCCGCAGCGTGTCGCCATGAAGCGCGGCGACGACAGTCTCACCTACGAGCAGCTGTGCCGTGCCGTCAACCGTGTCGCCTATAGCTATCGCGTCCTCGGGCTGCAGCCTGGCGATCGCGTCGCGCTGCTCGGTCATCCCAGCCCGCTCCTGGCGATCGCCGAATGCGCTGCAATCGCGGTCGGGGCCGTGCCCGTCGCGATCTTCCCCGAGCTGGCGCCGCTCGAGCTGACGCTCATCCTCGACGATGCCGCTCCGTACGCCGTCATCTACGATACAGGCGAGCCCAGGCTGCGATCCATCGCATCCACGCTCACCGTCCCTTGCCTTATCAGCTGTTCAACGCGGACAGACGGCCCTTCGCTTGAGCAATTCATCGCCGCCTCGCCCGAGCTGACAGACTGGCACACCGCCGATCCCGACGATCTGGCGATCATCATCTACACCGGGGGTACGACCGGACGCTCCAAGGGCGTCATGCATTCGCATCGCGCCATTAGCCTGTGGGCGTTCATGAGCCCCTCGCGCGGCGGCGGACACTACCCGGCCAAAAAAGCGCTCGTCCCGAACCAGGCTCACCTGACCGGACAATTCATCCTATGGACGACCTTGTATGAGGGCGGATGCCTCATTTACGCAAGCTCATACCCGCTGCGGGCCGAGGAAGTCGCAGACATCATCGAGCGCGAGCAGTTGAAGCTGCTCGGCACCGTCGGCCTCCTGCTGCACGATCTCGTCCATCTGGACGAGGAGCGCATCCGGCAGCTGCGGTCGATTGAGAGTATCTCTTGCGGCGGCATGCCGATCAGCGAAGCCACGTACAACAAAGCGCGAGCGGTTCTCCCCCATGCCCGACTAACCTTCGTCTATTCCCAGACCGAGAGCGGCCAGTTCATCAGCTTCTTGTCCGTCGACCAGTGCTTTGCAGAGGGCAAGCGGCATCGCTTGTCATCGGTCGGCCATCCGTCGCATCTGGACCAATGGGGCCAGACGCCTTTTGAGGTGCAAATCGTCGATGAAGCAGGCAAGCCAGTGCGGCCTGGCGAGGTCGGCGAAATCATATGCAAAAGCGCTCAAGTCATGCTAGGCTACTGGAACAATCCGGAGGAGACGCGCAAAGCGTTGCGCGAGGGCTGGCTGTACACCGGGGATCTGGGGACGATGGATGAAGAGGGTTACTTGTATGTGTACGATCGCAAAAAAGACTTCCTCCTCGTGGGCGGCTCGAATGTATATTGCGCCCAGGTGGAGGCGGTGCTGGCTATGCATCCTGCCGTGCAGGAGGCGGCCGTCGTCGGAGCATCCTTGCCGGATGACAGCGAGCAGGTCGTCGCCGTCGTCGCGCTTCGCGAGCATGCGCAGCTTGAGCTGGAGGAGCTGAGCCGCTTCTGCGCTCCCTATCTGGCCTCGTACAAGCTCCCGACGCGCCTCGAGCTCGTGGCCGCTCTCGACCGCACCCCCGCAGGCAAGCTCGACAAGCGGGCGATCAAGCGAAGGGTGCTGTCGCAGGGCTGATGAGGACTCGACTCATCCTGCTAGACAACAACCACGACCAGGAGCGGGACATCTGCTCATTGGTCCGTGACATGTCGAACGTCGCTAGATCGCGACTGCAGCCAGGATGAGGAACATCGGACGACGCAGCTCGTCCTCGTAGCCTGGCGCATCCGCCAGCTCGGGCGCAGGCTCCGGCTCCGCTACCTGCTGGAGCGCGAACCCCGATGCCAGCAGGGTGCCTAGGTACGTGGACAACGTCCGGTGCACCTTGGTCACCTCCTCGCCGAGGAAGCGCGTCTGCCGCAGCCCCTCCTGCTGGTAATCGTCGACCGGCCAGTGCAGCCGCCGACCGGCGTCATCGTAGTGCCAGTCTTGCTCAGCCCGCGCAGTGAAGATCGGATGCTCGACCGAGAGGACGAAGCTGCCGCCCGGCGTGAGCGTCTCGCGGACGCGTCGGCAGAGCTGATCGAATCGCTCCACATAATGGATGGCCAGCGAGCTGATCACCACATCGAAGCTGCTCGCTGCGAAGTCGATGTCCTCGATCGCCATCTGCCGATAGTCGATCCCCTCATCCGTCGTCAGCTCGCGTGCCCTCTCCAGCATCCGCTCCGAGAGATCGATGCCGACGACGGCGCGCGCGCCCTGCTCTCTTGCATAACGACAGTGCCAGCCGTAACCGCAGCCCAGGTCCAGCACCCGCTTCCCTGCCAGCTCCGGCAGCATCCGCCTCAGCACATGCCACTCGCCAGCCCCGGCCAGTCCTTGTTGAGACCGACCCATCTGACTGTATTTCGTATGAATACTCCCACCACTTGCCAATGCTAACGCTGGCTGAAGTGGGGGTTTCAGATGTCTCAACCTGATGTTCTCAGGATGCTTAACACCTGTGGAGTTGACACGTTGACGGACTGGTTACCGTCCAACTCCTCTATCCCATCCCTACGTTTGGCACGTACGTTTGGGAATACTTTGCGCAGAATGTTGGCTGCTCCATTCACATCCGCATGAATCCTCCCGAGCGGGCTCACATACAGCCCACGGTGGATTCGCTTGCCGGAGAAGGTACACGTCGTCACCGCTTTATCAAAGCACGGTAACGGATCGTGATCCAGGAAGCTTGCTTTGGAGGTATATGCTTCTTCGGTCAGGATCACCGTGATCCCTTGCTCGGCCGCCTTATACCGGATCATCCCAATGAGCAGCCCGTGCGGGAGGTGACAGAACGATTGATTGTTTCGCCGTCCCATGGCGGTACCTTGCTTCCAGCCTGGGTTATGACCGATCACGAGGGTGCTTATTCCCGCCTGTACGGCCAACCGGACCAGGTGATGACTGACCTTGTGAAACAGGTCTTTTATTCGGCGATAACGCTGCAGGTGCAACCGTTCCAATCGTTTGGACGTATGCGGGCCTTCTCGCGGGTTCTTCCCCTGCCGAAGAATACTCAAGTAGTGCGCTTTCATTTTGTTGTAGTATTGATTGATCGCTTTGACGATCCCGCCCTTCACGAGCATCGGCTGCGCGCCGGTTGTCGTGACGAGGGTTGCGAGATTGTTCACGCCCAAATCAATCGCCATGCAACCTGCAGATGAAGCGGCGTCCGCTACCGGTTTCGGCTCGTTCAGAGGGCGAGCGAAGATCAGTTCAACCACATACTGCCCATGACGAGGAACCACACGCACCTGCCTGAGCTTGCCGTTCGTACCGCCCAGCTTGCCGATGTTCAGTCGCCGTTTAGTTCGGGGGAGTTTAAGATACTTTCCTTCTTTGATGATGCAGTCTTGATTCGAGAACACCACTTCCTTCCCCTTGCTTCGAGCATAGCCCGGCATCTTCGGCCTGCCCGTGAATCGCTCTGGACGTTGACGGTACGCCTTCATGCTGGCAAAAAAGGAAGCCCAGTTCTGGAACACAACCTTTAGAATGCCTTGGCTGCTCTGGGCAGGTAGCGCACGGTAATCGGGCTGGTTCATCACTTTGAACAAGGCATCCAGGAAGGCATACGAGAGGAAGGGCCGCTCCGGCGAAGGCAGCACAAAGGGATGATCCCGGTTTTTCGCGCTTCTTCGCTCATTCATCGCACCCAGATGTGCCGAGAGGGTATCCATCACTTGCCGTTGCAACGGTTGGCAAGCAGTCGACTGTCCCTTGGCGGTAAACACTTGGCGGATAAAAAAGGTCGCCGTATTGTACAAATTCTTCGCCTGTTGGCACGTTTCATCGAGGAAAGAAAATAACGGATGCCCTGGCTTGATCCACACTTGAAACGTTCGATAGTCGGATTTTTGCGCGGACATGATGTCACCTCCCTTTTCACTCAAAAAGCGAATGTATGTTCCTATTCATTATACCGTCACAAAGGAGAAAAGGAAAGAAGATTTTGTAGGCTAAACGAGAAGTCGCCGATTCACCTCACCACTTGGAGAAGTGAGAGTCCTCTCGGCGAAAGTTGATAGAAGGACGGATCGTCGTATTTGTTCTGACGCATCATGTGCCTCCTGTCCGCGATCAAGCGAAGGTTAATAGACGACGTCAAGCCAGCCAAGCCGGATGAAGAACTGGTCGATATCCAGGATCGCCCGCTCGATCTCGGCGTCGGTAGCCGTGTAATCGTAGAGTATAAAAGCATGCTTGGTGTCCGGGTAGAGCACCAGTTCCGAGTGATTGCCGCTCGCCAGCAGCGCCTCATGCAGCCGGATCGACTGATGCGGCTCCACGGTCCGGTCGAGCAAGCCGTGCAGATGCAGCATCGGCGGCAGACCGGCACGCACTTGAAAGACTGGCGAGAGGCATCGCGCCTGCTGATACCGGTTCAAGTAACGCTGCGCCTCGTCCCCCGCCCCCTGGTCGTAACGAATCGGAATATTGGGGAAGCAGATCGTCAGATCGGTGACGCCGTTCAGATTGACGACAGCATCGGGCGCAGACGAGATACTCTCATCCTCGTGCGGGTTGTCGCAGTCGGCCACCATCGCCGTGCTCGTCGCCAGATGACCGCCCGCCGAGTCGCCGATCGCCGCGATTCTCCTCGGATCGATGCCGAGCTCGCCGGCATGCTCGCGGATGTAGCGTATCGCCGATTTGCAGTCCTCCAGACAAGTCTCGACCGTCACCTCGCCATCGATGACTGGCTCCGGCTCGATGAGACGGTAGGCAACGGAGATCGCGACGGCTCCCCGTCTGGAGAAGTACTCGGCATGCGGCAGGAACATCTCCGGGTGACCGCCACGCCAGCCGCCGCCGTGGATCCAGACGAGCGCCGGCATCCGGTCACTCGCGTCCCAGTCCGGCGGCCGGACGACGAGCAGCTCCAGCTCGATGCCGTTTCGTTTCTTGTATACGACTCTTAGCGGATGAACAGCCACGTAAGCAACACTCCCTTGGCATTGTGGATCGATTGATACCAGTATACCAAAGGCTGGAATGTGGAGGGAAGCGGCAGCCGGAACGGGAAGCGAGCATTAGAGTTGTGACGGAGTTACTGCCCTGTCGTTCGGATGATAAGAGTGCCAAGAAATGATCAGCGACGACAAGACGAAACGGCCTCGCCGTCCTTTAACAACGTGAGGAGCACTATCGGAGAATGTGACAAAGGACCGTCCCGGATCAGCTCCGGCAACGGTCCTTTGTCCTTGCGGATCACTCCGCTAAATTCCTAATGTCCTGCGAGGATCGCATCGACCCATCACTCCGCTCGCTTCCTACTATCCAGCGAGGATCGCGTCGATCCGCGACAGCTCTTCCTCCGTGAAGGCGAGCTTGGCCAGCGCGCCAACGGCGTCATCGATCTGGCTCGTCTTGCTGGCGCCGATCAAGGCCGAGGTGACCGTCTCCTTGCGGAGTACCCAGGCGAGCGCCATCTGGGACAGCTTCTGACCGCGCTCATCGGCGAGCTGCTGCAGCTTGCGGACCTTGGTCAACACCGCCTCCGTCAGCTCGGACGGACTCATGAAGACGCTCGGGCCAGCCGCTCGAGAGTCGGCCGGGATACCGTTCAGGTAACGGTCGGTCAGGATGCCCTTCTGCAGCGGCGAGAAGACGATCGAGCCGATCCCCAGCTCGCCCAGCGTATCGAGCAGTCCCGACTCCTCCGGCCGACGATTCATCATCGAGTAGCTCGGCTGGTGGATGAGACACGGTGTGCCTAGCTGCTTCAGGATGGCAGCCGCCTCGCGTGTCTGCTCGGCCGAGTAGTTGGAGATGCCGACATAGAGCGCCTTGCCCTGACGCACGACGTGATCAAGCGCGCCCATCGTCTCCTCGAGCGGCGTATCCGGATCGGGACGATGATGGTAAAAGATATCGACATAGTCCAGTCCCATCCGCTGCAGGCTGCGATCGAGGCTGGAGACGAGGTATTTGCGCGAGCCCCACTCGTTGTACGGTCCCTCCCACATCTTGTAGCCGGCCTTGGTGGAGATGACGATCTCATCGCGGTACGGGGCCATATCCAGCTCCAGGATACGCCCGAAGTTCTCCTCGGCCGAGCCCGGCGGAGGACCGTAGTTGTTCGCCAGATCGAAGTGCGTAATCCCCAGATCGAAGGCGTGGCGGATCATGCTCCGCCCTGTCTCGAACGACGTCTCGTCGCCGAAGTTATGCCACAGGCCGAGCGAGATCGCCGGCAGCTTCAATCCGCTGCGACCGCTCCGTCTGTAGAGCATCTCGCGATATCTCGACTCGCTTGCTTGATAGACCATAGTACGTACCCCTCTCATCGTGCGTGGATTTTGGCAGTGAGCTTGCCTATAAGTGCGTGTTCAAAAAGGTCGGTTTTCAGCACCGAGAAGCTTGGAGGCAGGAGGAAATGAGGAGCGGAGCGTAGTGGAGGCTACGTGAGCACCGGAAGTTCCGACTGC
>NZ_BFBX01000044.1:0-6536 GCF_003851045.1 Paenibacillus sp. 598K
GTGGCTGGCAGGCGCTGGCGTCGCCCGGGGCTATCTGGGCGACACGGCACGCACCGCCGAGCGGTTCGGCGAGGACTCGCAGCGGCCGGGCGAGCGCATATTCCGCACTGGCGATCTGGTCCGACGCGACCGTGAGGGCCGATTGCGCTACGCCGGACGGCGGGACGAGCAGATCAAGCTTCGCGGCTACCGGGTGGAGCCGGGCGAGCTCGAGGCTGCGCTCGGCACAGACCCGGAGGTTATGACAGCAGCGGTCGTAGCCGTGCGGGATGGAGAGCGGACAGAGCTGCACGGCTTTGTGACGCTGCGCGGGGAGCGTCAGGTCACGTCGGTATCGGGCAGCGAAGAAGGGACGAAGGCTGTGTCCCTCGGTGCGGTCGAGTCGACGAACGCCGTTGATTCCGAGCGTGAGGCCTTGCGACTGGCGGGGATTCGTGAGCGGTTGGCCGCTTTGCTGCCCACGTACATGCTGCCTGCGCGGGTTCACTCGTTGACGGCCTTGCCGCTGACGCGTACCGGCAAGATCGATCGTCGGCAGCTGCGCCAGCATGCGCAGGAAGCGCTGATCAGCCGAGCCCCCGCAGGCAGCGGCGTTCCGCCGCGTACCGAGGCAGAGCGCGCGGTGTGGCAGATTTGGGCGGACGTGCTCGGACGTGACGATTTCGGCGTGACGGACGACTTTTTTGCGATTGGCGGCGACTCGCATCGATTGATTCGGATCCATTCGTTGCTTGGCAAGGCCTACCCGGGTCGATCGACAGTGCAGGATCTGTTTGATTATCGGACGATAGAGGCGTTTGCCGCCAAGCTGACACAGGCGGATCAGCAGCAAGAGGAGACGGCGACGACGCTGCGCGAGATCGAATTCTGACGAGAGATAAAGGAGGCGCGAGAGATGATCGTATGCGGATTGAAGCTGACGCATGATGGAGCGGTGGCGCTCATCGACAATGGACGTTTGGTATTCAGCATCGAGGTAGAAAAGCTGTGCAACCAGGAGCGTTACGCCCAGATCGAGGATACGGCGCTCATCGAGGAGATACTGGCCGCCGAAGGCTACCGGATCGAGGATATCGACTGCTTTGCAGTGGACGGCTGGGGCGGCGACGACGAGGACGCGCTGGCGATTCAACCGAGGCTGACGATCGGCGAGGGTCATAACTGGCTCGATGCCGCCGACAGGGGCGAGCCGTACCGGCTGGCGGTAGGACAGTACGAGGAGCAGGGCGCGAGCGACCCGCTGCTCAGGCAATGGTCTTTCGAAGGACTGCGGATCGGCGGCCGTCAGCTCCCATATGTGAGCTACTATCATGCGGCGGCGCATGTGGCGGGAGCGTATTGCAGCAGCCCGTTCGCGCGCCGCGGCGAGAGCGCCTACGTGCTCGTCTGGGACGGCGGCATGTATCCGAGGCTGTATTACTACGATGCAGACCGGGGCGAATTCGAAAATCTGGGTCCGATCTTCCTGCTGATCGGCAATATGTACAGCCTGTTCGCCCAGCACTTCGGCCCGTTTCAGGTGAGCGGCGGCTTCGCCAAGGACAGCCTGTCGGTCGCAGGCAAGGTGATGGCGTATATCGCGCTCGGCCAGTCGCAGCCGCAATGGTACGACATCTGGGACGAG
The DNA here is from genome assembly GCF_003851045.1 of Paenibacillus sp. 598K. Classification (GTDB taxonomy): domain Bacteria; phylum Bacillota; class Bacilli; order Paenibacillales; family Paenibacillaceae; genus Paenibacillus_D. The sequence goes on from NZ_BFBX01000044.1 coordinate 1,625, forward strand.
ATCTACCTCGATGCGTACGATCATCCGATGGGGTTCGGCAACAAGCTGGCGCGTCTGTTCAAGGAGCGGATGGCCGGGCAGTCGTACGAGGACGCCGATGTGCTGCGGACCTTCCACGACTATCTGGGACAGATGCTGCTGGACAAGCTGGCCAAAAAAATCCGCCGCCACGGCGGCAAATCGCGCAAGCTGGCGCTCGCTGGCGGCTGTGCGCTCAACATCAAGTGGAACTCGGCGATCCGCGAGAGCGGCATCATCGACGAGGTGTACGTGCCGCCCTTCCCGAACGACTCGGGCAGCGCCATCGGCGTCGCCTGCTGCGCCATGCTGACGAGCGGAGGCGGGGCTGCGCTCGACTGGACGGTGTATAGCGGTCCCGAGGTTCGCGCCTCCGAGCCAGCGGCAGGCTGGCTGAGCCGCGACTGCGGCGCAGCGGAGCTGGCGACGCTGCTGCATGAGCGCGGCGAGCCGGTGGTTGTCTTGCACGGCCGGGCCGAGCTGGGCCCCCGCGCGCTCGGCAATCGCAGCATCATCGCGCCCGCCGTCTCGCCGGCGATGAAGGATGCGCTGAACCGGATCAAGGACCGCGAGCCGTACCGGCCGGTGTCGCCGATCTGTCTGGAGGACGACGCGCCGGAGCTGTTCGAGCCGGGCATCCGCGATCCGTATATGCTGTTCGACCATCGCGTCAAGCCCGCCTGGCTGGAGCGCATCCCGGCCGTTATCCACCTCGACGGCACGGCGCGCCTGCAGACGGTCGATCCGCAGGACAACCCGTGGCTTGCCGAGCTGCTCGCCGCCTACAAGCGGCTTAGCGGCATTCCCGTGTTGTGCAACACGAGCGCCAACCACAAGGGCATGGGATTTTTCCCGGATGTAGCGTCGGCGACCGCGTGGGATGGCGTCAATTATGTCTGGTCGGAGGGCGTCCTCTATGAGCGGGAGAGCAAGCTGGCTATGGGGCTGGAGCAGCAGGCGCAAGCCGAAGACATGCAAGGAGTGAGCTGAAGATGAACCGAGACATCGCGATTATCGGCATGGCGGCTCGATTCCCGGAAGCGCCCGGGATCGAGCAGGTGCCTGAGCTGTTCAAGCGCAGCCCCGATCTGGTGAGGGAGCTGTCGCCCAAGCGGATCAAGGAGGCGACGTTGAACCCGGATCGGCCGCTGCGGCCGATCGGCTATCTGGAGGATATCGACAAGTTCGATCATCCGCTGTTCGAGCTATCGCTGGCCGAAGCGCAGGTGATGGACCCGCATCATCGGCTCATGCTGGAGAGCGTCTATCATTTGTTCGAGCATGCGGGATACAGCCCGGACGACTTCGATGGGTCGCGGACGGCGGTGTTCGTCTCGGATATCAATCCCGAGTATTACCGACTCGCCGAGGAATTCCCCGATACGATGGTGGCGGGCAACTCGCCTGCCTTCGCGGCGACGCGGATCAGCCGCCAGTTCAACCTGACGGGCAATGCCGCCGTCATCGACACCGCTTGCTCCTCCAGTCTGGTCGCTGTCCATATGGCAGTGAGCGAGCTGCTGCTCGGCGAGGCCGACAGTGCCATCGTCTGCGGCGTTAATCTGAACCTGCAGCCCTACCGGGACAAGCAGTTCGAGTTCAATATCTGGTCGCCCGATTGCAAATCGCGAGCGTTCTCCGAGGATGCCGCCGGGATGTCGTGCGGCGAGCTGGTCGCTTCGGTGCTCCTGAAACCGCTGGCTGACGCGCAGCGCGACGGCGATACGATCCATGCGATCATCAAAAGCACAGCGGTCAACAACAACGCCCGCCGCTCCGCGAGCCCGACCGCGCCGGACAGCATCTCGCAAGCGGGCGTCGTCCGCGACGCCTGGCGCAAGGCTGGCGTCGACCCGCGTCAGATCGGCTATATCGAAGCCCACGGCTCCGGCACCAAGCTTGGCGATTCGCTGGAGATCGAGGGGCTGAGCGCCGCTTTTCGCGACGTCACGGAGGCGCGCGGCATCGTGCCGATCTCGACGATCAAGTCGAGCCTCGGCCACGGCTACAATGCATCGGGCATCGCTGGACTGGTTCGTGCCATCATGGCGCTCAAGCACCGCGTGTATTTCCCGACGCTTCACTTCGAGCGGCCCAGCTCGCTGATCGACTTCGAGCAGTCGGCCGTCTACGTCAACAAGGAGCTGCGCGAGTGGCCGCAGCCTGACGGACATCCCCGCTATGCCGGGGTCACCTCGCTGGGCGCGAGCGGCACCAACTGTCATGTGCTGCTGCAGGAAGCGCCGGAGCCGACTGCGGCGGCACTGGCGGATCGCAGCGCGACGGGACCGCTGCCGTTCGTCGTCTCCGCTCGCACCCCGGAGGCATTGCAGCGCCGACTGAGCCAACTGGATGAACGGCTGGAGGCGATGAGCGAGCAGGAGCTGGCAGCGGTCAGTTGGACGCTGGCGCGCGGCCGCAAGCATTATCGCTGCCGCTTCGCAGCGACGGCGGACACGGTCGCTGGGCTGCGCGAGCAGCTGCGAGCGGGGCTGCTCACCCTGTCGCAGGAGGGGAGCGCGTCTGCAGCGGGTGCGAGCTGGCGGCTGACGCTGCCTGAGCAGGGCAGCGATCGAGCCAAAGCGATCCTGCTGCTGACCGATCATGCGCCGCTGCCGGAGTCGGTCGTCGCGGCGCTTCAGACGCGCCATCCGGTGTACCGCCAGACTTATGCGGAGGTGTGCGGCAGCATAGATAGCGGCTTCAATGGCAGAATGTATGGCAGTGCAGATGCCAGTAATGAGAGTAGCGCAGATAGCAGTGCAGATAACAGCGCAGATAGCCGCTCCGAGGGCGTGCGCGCCCTGGCGCATCTGATCGCGATGTATCGCCTGCTGGAGGCATGGCAGATGCCGGTCGGCCAGCTGCTGCCGGTCGGCATCGGCAGGCTGGCGGCCGATGCGATCGCCGGCCGCCGTACGTTGGCGGAGGCGGCGACAGCGGCACAGACGTATGTGTCGGAGCCGCTGCAAGGGCTGGCGGAGCGCGTCGCAAAGCTGATCGCCGCCGAGACGGAAGGCGGCGAGGTACTGTTCGTCGAGCTGGCCCCGGGCGGCGAGCTGGGCGAGGCGCTTCGTACGAGCGAGCGTGACGAACGATCAGGCAGCTTGCTCGGTCGTTCGCTTGGCGGTTCATCCGGCAGTGCAAGCAGCAGCTCGGCGGACAGCTCGCACGAGGGCGTATCGAATGCTTCACCTGCCGGTTCAACGAATCGCGTATCTGGCGAGGCATCCGGCAATCGTCGATTCCGGGTGAGCGGGCTGCTGTCGGCAGCAAGCGGCGACCCGGTAGCGGAGCTGCTGTGCGACCTGTATGCGCAAGGGCACACGCCGGACTGGCGGGCGGCGTATGCGGGCGGGCCGGCGCTGCGCGTCGAGCTGCCCGGTTATCCGTTCGAGCCGATCCGCTGCTGGGTACGCGAGACGCCGCAGCTGTCGATGGCGGATGTGATGGACGAGAGCGGCGCGGAGCAGCAGCTTGAGCAAGCGGGAGCGCTGCGCGATCCCGAGGCGACCGCGCTGGAGCGGCGGATTGCCTCATACTGGAGCGAGGCGCTGGAGCTGGACGAGCTGGGGCGCGACGATCATTTCTTCGAGCTGGGCGGCGATTCGCTGCTGGCGACCCGCGTCATCCGGCGGATCCGCGAGGAGCTGGCGGTCAAGCTGGACTTCGAGGATCTGTTCGACTATCCGACGCTGCGCGGCTTCGCTGCCTATATCGATAGTCTGACCGGTCCGGAGGACAAGGTGGCGGCGATCTTCCGCGAGGTGCTGAAGCAGCCGCAGCTCGGTCCGCATGACAGCTTCTTCGAGCTGGGCGGCCACTCGCTGATGGCCAACCAGGTGCTGTTGCGAGTGCGCGCCACGTTCGGCGTCGAGCTGAACTTCGAGGAGATCTTCGGACACCCGACGCCTGCCGAGCTGAGCCGCTACATCGGCGACCGGCTGGCGCAGTCGCCTCCGGGCGACACACGCACGTCGACGGGGGACGGCGTTGTGCCACATGGCGTATTGACGCAGACATCGTCGTTGGGATCGACGACGTCATCGAAGGACGCAGCGCTTGGCGGCGCGATAGCGTTGACAGGCTCCAGCGCAGCGCAGCCTCGGTCCGATGCATACGGCAAAGCAGCGCATCCCGGGAACGCCGCATCCGGAGAGGCAACGCAGACAAAGCCCGGCGCAGACAGCCAGGCAGCGCAGTCAGGCTCCAGCGCTTATGGCGGCGGGCTTTGTCTGCGTTGCCCGCTCGCGCCGCCTCAGGAGAGCTATCCGGTGTCGGCGGCGCAGAAGCGGATGTGGATGCTGAGCCAGTTCCCCGAGAGTCTGATCGCCTACAATTCGCCGTTCTCGATGGTGCTGGAGGGCGAGCTGGACGAGGCGGCGCTGGCGGCAGCGTTCGACGCTGTCGTCGACCGGCACGAGGTGCTGCGGACGGTGTTCGGCGATGATCAGGGCGAGCCGGTGCAGCTCATCCGGGACCGTCAGTCGCTGGGGATCGGACTGGAGCTGCGCGATGCCAGGGGAGATGGCGGGCAAGCGGAGGCAGAGGCATGGATGGAGACGGATCGCATGCAGCCGTTTGATCTGGCTGCCGGACCGCTCATCAAGGCGGTGCTGTTCGCCGTTGCGCCCCGGCGTCATCTGCTGTATGTGAACATGCACCACATCATTAGCGACGGTTGGTCCTCGCGAGTGCTGCTGCGCGATCTGGCGGCGCTGTACAATGCCCGGAGGCAAGGGCTGCCCGATCCGTTGCCACCGCTCCGTATGCAATACAAGGACTACGCGCAATGGCAGGCGCAGTCGATCGAGGACGGCAGCTACAAGGCGATGGGCGCTTACTGGCGCGAGACGCTGGGCGGCGAGCTGCCGACGCTGGAGCTGCCGCTCGA
>NZ_BFBX01000044.1:6581-11465 GCF_003851045.1 Paenibacillus sp. 598K
GGAGCTGCCGCTCGACCGGCCGCGTCCGCCGATGCAGACATATGCGGGCGCACGGGTACGGTTCTCACTGTCGCCGGACGAGCTGGCGCAGCTTCAGGCGCGCTGTCGCGAGAGCGGCGCGACGCTGTACATGGCTTTGCTGGCGGCGACTAATCTCGTGCTGTACAAATATACCAGCCAGACCGATCTGCTGATCGGCTCGCCGATCGCCGGTCGCAGCCGCGTCGAGCTGGAGGAGCAGCTCGGCTTCTACGCCAACACGATCGTGCTGCGCTCGCAGATCGATCCGGCCCAGCCGCTCGGCGGCTTGCTGGATCGCGCCCGCCAGACGACGCTGGGGGCGTATCAGCATCAGCTGTATCCGTTCGATCGGCTGGTGGAGGAGCTGGAGATCAAGCGCGATATGAGCCGCTCGCCGCTGTTTAATGTCATGCTGGTGCTGCAAAATACCGATCTGGCGACCAACGGCGCGAGCCCGCTGCAGGGACTGACGCTGCGAGAGATTGAGGATCGGGGCGTCACCAGCCTGTTCGACCTGCATCTCGAGTTCGTCCCAGACGGGGATGGACTACAGGGCGCATTGACCTACAACACCGACCTGTTCCATCGCGAGACGATGGAGGGGCTGGCTGGACATTTGTTGCAGGCGCTGGAGGCGCTGGCGAAGACGCCGGAGCTGCCTGTCCAGGCCGTCGAGCTGGCCGAGCGGCCAACCGCTGCTGTTGCGTTTACGGAGCATCGGCTGTTGCGGGCAGATCAGGCAGGCGGCGTGGCGCAGCCTGATCGCGAGGATGCGGACCATGTCAAGCCAATGGTAGCTGAGCCCGCTCGATCTGGTTTGGAGGACGATGGTTCTGTTGGTAATGTTCCTGGCCCTGTAGACGGCGGCTTCGCTGTCGACGCTGCAATCGACGGCTGGTCATGGCCGCCGACGCTGCAGGACGGCAGCACGCTGATCCTCGCTGGCGGATTCGGGCTGCGCAGCGAGGCAGCGGAGCAAGTCGCGGCCGCCGGCAGTGTAGCTGAGGTAGCGGAGCAGGTCGAGGCCGCGGGCAGCGCGGCTGCGGCGACGCCGCTCACCGCCGTGCAGCTCGGCAGCAGGCTGAGCGTATCGCAGGCCGAGACGCTGGTCGTCACCGTCTGGCAGCTCGCCGAGCTGCTGGCCTCGCCGTCAGCGACTGCGAGCTTGCAGCGCGTGCGACGGATCGGTCTGCTGACGCAGCCGGACGAGCTGGCGCAGGCCGAGCTGCTGGCTCGCCAGCTCGCGGAGCTGGATGCGGGCTGCGAGCTGATCCGGCTGTGCGGCTCGCAGCAGTCGGGCTTGTTGACCAGCGCATCGACGCTGGCTGCGAAGGCTGGCGAGCAGGTCTCGTCGCTCGGTCGTCCGCTCTCTGGCGTCGAGCTGATCGTACGCGATGCCGACGGCCGTCCGCTCCCGACAGGTGTGAGCGGAGACATCTTCTGGCGGAGGGCGGCTGACGAGGACGCGACCGCTACTGCGGACGACTGGGAGCCGACCGGCTGGCTCGGTCGCCGCGAGCAGGACGGCAGCTATCGCTACGACGGCGAGCGACAGCGGATCGTCCGGGTCAAGGGCTTCGAGGTGCGGCTGGACAGCGTGGAACGGTACGCGCTGACGCTCGGCGCACTCCGTCAGGCGCGGGCGGCGATGCTGTCTGCGGGGGAGGGGGAGCCCTCCCGCCTGACCTTGATCTACACGGCAGAGCGAGAGCTCGACAGCGACTGGCTGAAGGGCCGTCTAAAGGCGGCGACCCCAGCTTATGCAGTGCCGGATTACTATGTGCGCATGGAACGGATGCCGCTGACAACAGCGGGCGCGCTCGACGAGCAGGCGCTGGTCCGCGACGCGGCAGCCCGTCTGGCCGAACGGCCGACGAGCGGCGGCCCGGCTGCGCCTGGCGCGGACCACGCGCTGGAGGAGACGCTGACGCACGTATGGCGCGAGACGCTGGGTGTCCAGCGGATCGGCCGCCAGGATCATTACTTCGAGCAGGGAGGCGACTCGATCAAGGCGCTGCGAGCGTCGATCCGGCTCAAAAAGCTGGGCTACGCGATCGAGCTGAAGGATCTGTTCCTGTATCCGACCGTAGCAGAGATGGCAGCGCATATCGCCGCCTCCGGCTCGGCCCAGGACGAGACCGCAGCGGCGCGCGCCCGCGAGCTGGAGGAGGCGATGCTTCAGCGCATGGAGAAGCTGCGGGATACGGTAGTTGGCGCGTGGCAGAGCGAAGCGACGGACCCGGCACGTCCCGAGGACGCCTATCCGATGAGCGACATCGAGAAGGGGCTCGTGTTCCACTCGGTCGCCAATCCCGGCACCTCTGCTCATATGATCCAGTATGTGTACAGCGCGCGCTACGAGCAGTTTGAAGAGGCGATATTTCTGCGAGCCTTTGCCTTGATGGCGGGCAAGCATCCCAATCTGCGGGCCAGCTTCCATCTGGAGCATCCGGCAGAGCCGATCAAGGTGGTGCATGCGGGCGCGCAGCTGGACGTCTCGCTGATCGATCTGGAGGGCCTTGCGGAGGCGCAGCAGCGCAGCCGCATCGAGGCTGTGATGGCGGAGGAGAACGGCAAGCCCTTCGCGTTTGGGCAAGCGCCGTTGTGGCGCACCCGCGTGTTCCGGCTCGGCGATTCGCGTTACTTGTTTCTGTTTATCTATCATCAGTCGATTATGGATGGCTGGAGCAACGCGATACTTATGAAGGAACTGAGCGACGCCTATTTCGCTCTGTTGGCCGATCCCGATTACCGGCCGCAGCCGCTTAGCCATTCGTATAAGCAGTTTGTGCTCGAGCAGTACCTCATCAAGCACGACGACAGCCTGCGGGATTACTGGCGCGAGGAGCTGCGCGGCTATCGGCGGCTGGCGCTGCCGGAGGGGGTGGGTGCGGATGGCTTCACGGAGCGCCAGACGTATCGCTATCGTCTGGAGCCGGAGCTGCTGTCGCAGGCAGCCGAGCTGGCGACACGACTGGGCGTTACGCTTCGCCATCTGCTGTTTGCCATCTACGCGCGGCTGATGAGCCGTCTGACCAACCAGGACGACGCAGTCGTCGGGATCCTGACGCATAATCGTCCGGCCTGCGAGGACGGCGACGCGATGATCGGGTTTTTCCTCAACATGCTGCCGGTGCGGACCCGCTTCGCGGGCGAGGAGAGCTGGGCGGACTACATCCGGCGCTTCCATGCCCATATGGTGGAGCTGTCGGCCTACGACAAGATGGGCTTGTCCGAGATCGCGCGGGCGATCGGCGATGCGCAGGACGCAGGCAATCCGATCTCCGACACGCTGTTTAACTTTACGGACTTCCGCGAGAGCGGCTCGGTAGAGGAGCAGAGCGTCGGCGCGGCAGAGGAGCCGCTAGTCGAGTCCAAGGTCAACGCTAACAACACCTGGCTCGACTTCAACGTCGACGTATCGCTCGGACGGCTCGATCTGAAGATCGACACGGCGGTCTACGACCGCGCGATTATCGACGATGCGGCGGCATTTTACCGCGAGACGATTGCCCGCCTGGCGGCAGAGCCGGAGCTGAGGCTGGCGGATATCAGGCTGCGCAGCGACTTGCTGGAGGCGCAGACCGAGGACTACGAGATGGAATTTGACTTTTGAATCGAACGGGAGGGGACAGCGATGACACAGCCGCATGTTACGGCAACCCAAGACGGCGCGACTGCCGCTGCGGAGGAATGGACGCGCAAGACGATCGCCGCTGCACAGCGCGAGACGGAGGGGCGATATTGGCGGGAGCGGCTGTCGGGCGAGCTGACGCGGACGGCGTTGCCGCATGATCATCTGCAGGCGTCAGGCGCGCAGCGAGAGCTGGCGACCCAGCCTCTGGAGCTGTCGGAGACGCTCTGCGAGCGGCTGCTGGCGGTGAGCAGAGGCTCCGACCCGGCGCTCCACGTGCTGCTCGGCGCCGTTACCGCCGCGCTCGTAGCCAAGTACAGCGGGCTGCGGGATATCCTGCTGCAGACGCCGATCTACCGGCAAGCGCAGGCGGGAGCGTACATGAATACGACACTGCTGCTGCGCGCCGATCTGGAGTCGGCGGATCATCTGAAGGCGCTCGTGCTGCAGCTGCGCGAGCGGATGCGGGAAGCGGGCGCGCATGCGAACTATCCGCTCGAGGTGCTGGCGGACGAGCTGGCCGGCGACGCCGACCTGGGACTGCTGACGGAGGTGGCGGTGCTGCTAGACAATGTGCAGTCGACCGCCGATCTGCCGCCGGAGGGCTGGGAGCTGCTGTTCGTCTTCCATCGCGAAGGCTCGGAGCTGTACGGCGAGCTGCGGTACAACCAGCGCTACTACGAGTCGGAGACGGCGGCGCGCATCGCCGCCCACTGGAGCCGACTGGCTGCGGAGATGCTGACGGAGCCGACGCGTCCGCTGCCGGAGATCGGTCTGCTGAGCGAGCAGGATATGCAGCGCATGCTGGAGCGCTTCAACAGTCGGGCCGATGCGCCATATGATTATCGCTTCGTCCATGAGCTGCTGGATACGCATGCTGCGCAGACGCCGCACCGCACGGCGGTTGTCTGCGGCGAGCGGCGGATGAGCTATCGCGAGCTGGCCGAGGCGAGCAGCCGGCTCGCCCATCTGCTGCGGGAGAAGGGTGTCGGCCGCGAGGATCTGGTGGCGATCCTATGCCCTCGCTCGATCGACTTCCTCGTCGGCATACTCGGCGTGTGGAAGGCAGGGGGCGCTTATGTGCCGCTCGATCCGGACTATCCCGAGGAGCGGCTGCGGACGATCCTGGGCGACTCGGGGGCGACGCTGGTGCTGACGAACGGCGAGGTTGCATCAGGCTCCGAGCTGCTGGATCGGCTGCTGGAGGCCGTGCCGCAGCGCTGCGAGGC
>NZ_BFBX01000044.1:11580-11987 GCF_003851045.1 Paenibacillus sp. 598K
GCGAGGCGCTGCGGCTCGATGACGGCGCGAGCGACGGCTATCCGGCAGAGACCCCCGAGCTGACGCGCGAGCTAAGCGATCTCAGCTACGTCATCTACACCTCGGGCTCCACCGGCAAGCCCAAGGGGGCGATGCTGGAGCATCTCGGCATGCTCAACCATATGCTGGCGATGATCGAGGAGCTGGCGATCGACGAGACGAGCCGGATCGTTCAGAACGCTTCGCAATGCTTTGACATCTCGGTGTGGCAGTTCGTGACGGCGCTGGCGGCAGGCGGGGAGACGCATATTTTCCCGAACGAGCTGATCATGCAACCGGAGGCGCTGCTCGCGCGGCTCGTCGAGAGCGAGATCACGGTGCTGCAGGCGGTGCCCGCCTATCTGTCGATCCTGCTGGAGACGGCCGAG
>NZ_BFBX01000044.1:12166-12662 GCF_003851045.1 Paenibacillus sp. 598K
TCCTGCTGGAGACGGCCGAGCTGAACGGGACGCGGCTGCCGGCGATGCGGACGGTCAGCGTCACCGGGGAGAAGCTGACGACGGCGCTGGCGCGCCGTTGGTTTGCCCAATTTCCGGCGATCCCGCTCGTCAATGCGTACGGCCCGACGGAGGCGTCCGACGACGTGACGCTGCATGTACTGCGCGGCATGCCCGATGCGCAGCAGATCCCGGTCGGCCGACCGATCCGCAATGTGACGATCTATATCCTGGACGAGCGGCAGCAGCCGTGCCCGATCGGCGTCAAGGGCGAGATCTGCGTCAGCGGACTTGCCGTCGGACGAGGGTATCTGCATGATGCCGAGCGGACCCGGCTGGCCTTCGGCGAGGATCGTCTCGCGGGTCGCCCCGGCGTGCGGCTGTATCGCACCGGCGATATCGGACGCTGGCTGCCGGACGGCACGATCGAGTACGCCGGGCGGCTCGACGATCAGATCAAGCTGCACGGCTACCGCAT
>NZ_BFBX01000045.1:0-523 GCF_003851045.1 Paenibacillus sp. 598K
TCGAGCCCAAGGTGCTGGGCCATTCGATTGGTCTCAACGCGCTGCCGACTGTCATCTCGATGTACATCGGCTATATTTTCTACGGCATGACCGGCCTTATCCTCGGCCCGTTCGTGTTTATGGCCTTCCGCTCCGCCAAGGAAGCCGGATTATTTGATTTTTATTTGAAGGCAAGGAAGGTCTAGGACAACAGCGATCATAAGCCGCCTCTCCTCGTAACACAGATCGGAACGTTATTCAGGAGCGCTCTACTAGTCCTGACGCAGCAGGCGCTTGCGATAGCCGCTCGGCGAGATGCCGCAGCGCGACCGGAACAAGCGGTTGAAGTGCGTATAATGGACAAAGCCGCACTGCTCGGCAATCTCCTGCAGACTCGAGCCGCTGATCAGCATCTGCTCCTTGGCGATGCCCAGACGCACGTCGATGGCATAGTCCATGATCGATTGGCCGTAGATGTGGCGGAACAGCTGCGAGGCGCGGGAGATGCCGAGGTCGGCTGCGCGCGCGGCGTCCTGCAGCTTGA
>NZ_BFBX01000045.1:630-46854 GCF_003851045.1 Paenibacillus sp. 598K
CCTGCCGCTGGTACACATCGCCGCTTTGTCCATCGCCCGCCTGCCGTTGCCAGTGCAGCAACAGGCTGCGCGCCAGCCCGTCGAGGATCGCCGGGTGGGCGTCATTTACCCGCCGACGCTCCCCGACTAGCGACCTGCATAGCGCGATGCTCGTCGGGTCTGTTCCCGCATGTAGCAAGGTCTGCTCCCCTAATGCGGCCCGATAAGCCGCCATCCAGCCATCCTCCGGCCGGAGGCCGAAGTAATAATCCCCGCTTGCCCCGTGAGACGAAGGTTCATGCAGGATATAGAGCTGGTAGCGATCCCCCGGCTTGCAGAACAGCAAGTCGCCAGGGCCGAGATCGTACTGCGTCTCATTGACGATAGCATAACATTCTCCTTCCACCTGCAAGCGCAGCAGATATACCTGTTGCACGTTGCTCGACTGAAAAGGCTTCGTATGTCGCGAATAACCGGCACTGACGACCTCCAGCACAAGCCCGCCTCCTTTACCTCCCTCTGACTTGGCTCCATTGTACTCGCAGAAGACGTATGAAGTACAGAAGATCGGAAGATACGTCAATAAAATCGGAATCCACGCTAACGACAATGAGAGCGCTTCAGTCGTATACTGAAACTTGATTATAGTTAGCATTCCGCCCGTTAAGGGTTGTTGAGGTGTAATCGGCAGCTGCGGTCCGGATATGAAGGATTGGCGGATACATCAAATAGTACTAGGAGGCAACAGGTATGGACAAAAAGCTCAGATTAGGCATCGTAGGAACCGGGGGCATCTTCAAGGCCGCGCATCTGCAGCCGCTGCTCGAGCATCCCGAGGTGGAGATCGTCGCCGTCTGCGACATCAAGCCGGGACGCGCCGAGGAGGTGGCGACAGCTAACGGCATCCCTGCTTATTATGAGGATTATAAGGAGATGCTGGCCAAGGAGCAGCTCGACGCCGTCGACATCTGCACCTCGAACCTGTACCATTCCAAGGTCGCTGTCGCAGCGCTGCAAGCGGGCCTGCATGTATTCTGCGAGAAGCCGGATGCGATCAATCCGGACGAGGCGCAGGCGATGGCCGATGCGGCCCAGGCAAGCGGCAAGGTGCTGATGACGATGCGCAACAACCGCTTCACGCCGGCAGCCAAATATATCAAGCGCTACATCGAAAACGGCCTGATGGGCGAGATCTACACCGGACGCTGCGGCTGGCTGCGGCGGCGCGGCATCCCGGGCAAGGGTGGCTGGTTCACGACCAAGGAGCTGTCGGGCGGCGGGCCGCTGATCGACCTGGGCGTCCACTTCATCGACCTCGCGGTGTGGCTGATGGGCAATCCGAAGCCTGTGGCGGTGTCGGGGGCGACCTATACCAAGTTTGCCGACGACGAGCTGAGCGACTCCGCGCATAGCAGCTTCGGGGATAAAGTGAGCGGCAGCGAGGCCGTGTTTGACGTGGAGGATCTGGCGACCGGCTTTATCCGCTTCGAGAATGGGGCGACGCTGCAGCTCGAGTTCAGCTGGGCCTCGAATGTTGCCGAGGAGATGAACTTCGTCGAGCTGCGCGGCACCAAGTCGGGCTTTAGCCTGAAGCGCGGCGAGCTGGAGGTATTCACCGAGACGGCTGGCCAACTGACGAATCTAAAGCCGGCGTTCCGAGGCGAGGCGCCGCCTGCGCACGGCGAGCATCTCAAGCACTTCATCGACGTGGTGCAGCAGCGGGCAGAGCCAATCAATCTGCCGGAGCATGGCGTCGACATGATCAAGATCCTCTCCGCAATCTATCAATCCGCCGCCGAGGGACGCGAGATTCGGCTCGACGGCAAGCTCTAAACTAGACAGCCCTCAAAATGCCAGGGAGGCCCGTGCCCGGAGTTGTGCCAACTATGGCACAAGTACCGGTGAATCAGCGCCCCGGGTTCGAAGTTGTGCCAAATATGGCACAAGTATCGGCGAAGGAGCGCCCCGGGTCCGAAGTTGTGCCAACTATGGCACAAGTATCGGCGAAGGAGCGCCCCGTGCCCGAAGTTGTGCCAAATATGGCACAAGTACCGGCGAAGCATCCCCCCGTGCCCGGAGTTGTGCCAACTATGGCACAAGTATCGGCGAAGTAGCGCCCCGGGTTCGAAGTTGTGCCAACTATGGCACAAGTATCGGCGAAGGAGCGCCCCGTGCTTGAAGTTGTGCCAAATATGGCACAAGTATCGGCGAGGCATCGCCCCGTGCCCGGAGCTGTGCCAACTATGGCACAAGTTTCGCTGGACGTGGTGAGCCTCGAACGCATAAGCATTCCCTATTTTAACTGCTGGAGCACTTAAGCATCGATCCTTTGGTCGTGCCTGCACGCTTTTTTGAGGATAGTCAGACTAAATGCATCTTGCGATTCATAGACATTTCCGTGCCTCCATGGCATCATAAGGTCCAAAAGCCCGTGGAGGTGGAGATAAATGAAGCAGGTGTTTAACGATCTGATCAAGCAGGATATCAAGCCGTTGTTGAAGGAGCATGGATACGCCAAAAAAGGATTGCACTTCAGCAAGGCGACTGATGCGATGACTTATATTATCAGCTTCCAGAAGTCTGCGGGCAATAGCGCGGATCAGCTGATGTTCTATGTGAACTGTGGCATCTATAGCGCCGAGCTGGCCGAGATTCAAGGAAAGTCCGTCAACGAAGCCCCCGCAGAAGTGGAGTGCCACTTCCGCGAGCGCATCGAGCACATCGCCCAAGGGGTGCCCGCTCGCTATGAACTGACGGAAGCGACGGATATCGATTCGGTTCGGCAGTCGCTGCGCAGCGGTCTCGAGCAGGTGTTAGACTATTACGCTCAGATGCCCGATGCCCGATCGATCGTGGACTATTATCGCGCCATTCCGGCGCTGCATCTGGGCGAGGAAGGGATGCGCTTGCTGATCCGCTCCGGCGAGCCGGACGCGGCCAGAGCTTATGTGGCGGCTTTGCGGGACAAGCACGGAGAAGAGAATCGGTGGTCGTACTTTGAAGGGAAGTATCAGGCGATTTTTGCTGAGTACGGGGAGGACATAGGGTCGTAATGCTCCAACTCGATAAGACAAAAAGGGCTGCTCAGGTTCGATCTGCGGCAGTCCTTTTGGCGTGTGAATGAGAACGACATCGTTAACCGTGCTTGTCATAGGGGCGATGGCTCTTCGATAGAAACGTTGATCTGATCCAGTAGAGTATAGTTATAGACGATCTCGTCCCGAATCTTATCATAGAGGCTCTGCTTATAAGCATCGAATTGCTCCTCGCTCGTAATCTCTTCCTTCTCTACCATGTCATCGCGCAGGGCGACGAGATAGAGCCCGTGGCGGTATCCTTCTCTTGTCCTTTCCGACTGCCAGTGCTGCTCCTCGCTTACACCCTTCATCTCGTAGGTTTTGGCCATCAGCGGCAGTATCCACGCCTCTTGCTCGTCATCGGGATCGATCTGTTCTAGCGCATCTCGTTGAGAAGCGATCTGCTCATCGATATCCGCCTCGGGCACGGAGAGGCCTCGACGTTCGGCTTCTTGTGCGATCAGCTTTGGCGTCAGCAGACGTTCGATGAGTTGTTCGTCGCTGGCTTCCGGCACCTCATGCCCCAATGAGCGGAGCAAGGCGCGATTTTGTTTTATTTCCACGAATTCCTCTTGCTCTACTGTAACTTCTTTTACCTGAGCCACCGCCGTCGGGCTCATTCGATTGCCCATGAAGTAGGTTGCAGCGAAGATGCCAGCCACTACGCAAACTGCCAGGATGGATAGGAGCCATATCCTCTGTCTCATCCGTGCCTCTCCTCCTTTTGTTACCCGCACACCTGATTTTCCAATTTTTATGACCATACCATACCGAATTGCTATCATCAACCGTTAGTAGCACTATTCTGAACTACCGCTTGCGGCCCCGCCTGTCCCATGCCCGAATCTCATGGTAGGATAGGAGTAAGCATCGAAATGATGGAGGAGGTTATGATGGAATTTGCTTTTGTGTTGGATACGCATGGGACCTGTGTGCATCAGTTGAGGGATGAGCTGGTGCCGCTGGAGGAGCTGGCCCAGGGCTGGAGCTTCTCCTACGGCATCGTCATCGCACTGCGCGTCCTGCCGGAGAGCTATGGCCGCAAGACGTTCCGTCGGTTCGACAGCCGGGAGCAGGTGCTGTATCTGGATATCAGCATCAGCTATGAGCAGTATCTGCGCATGTCCAAGCATGAGCAGCGGGAAGCGTTAGGCTTGCAACTGGACCAGTATCTGTCCGAGTCGCTGGCCAAGTACCCCAAGCACGCCGACAAATCGGCCCGGGAGGCGCTGTTGACGCAAGTGAGGGAGTGGATGGAGGCGAACGACTGGCTGAACGGCAGGCTACAGCGGGCACGCGAGCTGCTCGGTCAGGATATAGGACTGCATGAGATTAGTAGGCAACTGGACCTGCCTTTGGCCGAGGTCGAACAGCTCTTGCTTCGTATGCACCATGCGGATGAGCGGGCGGATATCCATCCCGACAATATAGCCGCTGGGGGGGCGTGCAGCCCTAACCGAATAATAAGGAGTGAGTCGCCGTGAACAAAAAACAAGCTGCCGCCCGATGGTCACCCGAACAGATAGCCGGGTTCCAGGAGGAGCTGGCTGCCATAACAGGCAAACGCAATATACACAAAAAAGAGCGTGCCCTCCCATCCTCTCCCTTCGGGCTGACGGAGGAGGGCTACGCGGACTTCAGAGGGGTCGCCCTGACCGAAGCCATGGAATATCTTACGCTGGAACGGGTCGATTTGTCCTATGCCCAGTTTCTGGACGCTGCTACGCTGCGCTCATCGACTCTGTCCCATTGCCTGCTCCAAGGCATTAAGTTGACTAACCGATTCGTGACGCGCCATTTCGAGCATTGTTCCTTCCGCCAGTCCAATCTCAGCCAGGCCAGGTTAGGCGAGCGGTTTGTGGATTGTGACTTTACAAGCAGCAATCTGAGCAAGGCGATCGCCAGGGATGTGTCGTTCGTGCGGTGCCGATTCGATGCCGCAAAGCTTCGCGGGGCGATGCTTATGCATTGTGTGTTTGAAGACTGCAGCTTCGAGGGCAGCGTACTGGGGGGCGGCTCCTTCTACGGGAGTCGGTTCATTGGCGCTACGGACAGCCTCCCGGAGTGGAGCGATACGATCGTGGATGGCATCAAGATGAATGATGTGCCGCTGGTGTAGCTCCTATGGATATCAAAATCCGCAGATTGTTATAAATACCTGCGATTAGCCTTGACCGTCCTTGCCGGAGGGCGGTACACTCTGACATAATGTACGCCTGCCCGCGCGCGTAAGCCTCCTTAGACTTGCTTAAGGAGGTCGTACGGCCGGGCAGGCCATCTTACGGAGTGGAGTGGTCAGCCGATGAAACTGATGGGGCATATCGCCGGCAGGAAATTTTTGCAGCGCATCCTCTTTTATTTCAACCTCTCCATGGCCGGGCTGCTGCTCATAACGGCTCTGTCCTTCTATCTCTTCTCCCGCGATACGATCCTGCAGACCCAGCAGGAAGCCAATCAGAAGGTGCTGACGCAGATCAAGCACAACATCAATTACATTCATGATATCGTGCGCAATCTCGGTATGGTGGCCACGCTCGATCCGAGCATCATCTACCTGATGAATGCAGCGCAGCCCGACCCGGTCATGAAATTCCAGACGCTGCGCAAGCTGGATATTCTGGCGGACTCCACGTCCTTTGTCGAATCCATCGTCGTCTACAGCGGAGCTGCCGACCAGTTCTACAGCGCCGGCTCCGGGGTCTGGTCGCGCCAGCACTGGCCGGAGCTGCAGCAGCGGCTGCTGGCGCGGCTGGGTCCCTCCGATGTAGGACTGCTGGCGCAGCTCCTGCCGCTCAAGCTGGACGAGAGTGGAGCTTATGTCGACTTGTTCTCCTATATCGTGGTGGATCATTATCCCGGTCAGGGCGCGACGCCCAACGCCGTCGTTGTCAACATCCGGCCGGAGTGGATCTTCGAGAATATTATGCAGCTGGACAATATGACGGACACGCGGAGCGGCATGGTGCTGGTCGACGAGCGCGGCCGCCTGCTGCAATCGGAAGGGATGGAAGCGCTGCAGCCGCCGGCTGTTCAGGCGTATCTGTCTGCGACGCACGCGACATCGGAAGCCGAGGCCACGGCCGATTTCTCGATCCGTCCGATCGGAGGGGACAGGTACGTCATCTCTGAGCTTAGTGTCGGCGTCAGCCAGTGGAAGGTGCTCAATATCCTGCCCTACGAGCAGGTGATGGGCCGAGCCGAGACGCTGCGCAATGCGATGCTGCTGCTGATCGGCGCGTTCCTCGTCGCCAGCTTCGTCCTGTCGCTCGTCATCTCCAACCGGCTGTATCGCCCGGTGGGCAAGCTGTTCGAGCTGTTCAAGCGGACCGGCTTGCCAGGCGGCGACACGGGGGCGGCGACGGCGGTCGCTGCCAGCGAGGACGAGATGCGCTTCATCACGGATGTGTATCAATCGACGCTGGAGAAGCTGCGCGAGGTCGATCAGGAGGGGAGCCGCAGCCGCAAGATTGTCGGCGACTATTACCTGCGCCGCTGGATCGCGGACAGCGCAACGATGACGCCGGAGGAGCTGCAGCATTGTGCCGAGGCGAGCCCGCAGCTCTTCGCATCTGCCGAGGCGAGTCCGCAGCTGTTCGTATCTGCGGAGGCAAGCCCGCAGCTATTCGCGCCTGCGGAGACGACCGAGTCCGAGCTGGAGCCGCGCTGGGCGATCGCTGTCGTCGCGCTCGATCAGCCGCACGCTCCCGGCGGCGTGATGTCGCAGGCGGAGGCGCGTCAGGAGAAGCTCTACCGGTTCGCAGCCTGCAATATTATCGAGGAGACGCTAGCCAGACGTTACCCCAACCGGGTGGTGGATATGAACGGCGAGTATCTGGTCGCCATCCTGCAAGTAGAGACCGGGGAGGTAGACATGAGCGGGCTGGCGGGCCTGCTCGGCGAGGCGCAGCAGACGTACAAGCGCTTCTACCGGGGCCGCACCTTCGCAGCGGCGCTGAACCAGGCGGCCGTCGCCTACAGCGAGCTGACCGCAACCTACGAAGCCGCCGTGCAGCAGCTCATGTACCGGCTGGCGCTCGGCCCGGACGCGATCATCACGTCAGACGCGATCGAGGGCAACCTGACACGCCAGGACTTCGCGATCCCGGCAGAGCTGGAGCACAAGCTGGCGGAGGGTCTGCGGGCCAAAAATGCAGACGCCGTGCAGGCGGTGCTGGGACGGATATTCGGGCTGATCCGGGCCATTCATTACGATTACATGACGTATGCGGTCATGCAGGTGATTCTGGTCATCAAGCAGATTCTCCGCGAGCCGGCCTTCGCGGCGCATGCAGGCTCGGTCGAGCTGCAGCATCTGAATCGCAAGGTGCTGCAGGCCGAATCGCTGACAGGCATGCAGGAGCTGCTCGGCGGGTACCTCGCCCAGATCTGCCAAGCGGACCACTCGCCACTCAAGGAAGACCGCAACAAGCTGATCGTCGATACGATGAAGGAGTTCATCGAGATCCATTACGCCGACATTAACCTGAGCCTGCAGTCGATCGCCGAGCATCTGAAGATGTCCCCGGCCTACGTCGGACGACTCTTCAAGCAGTATGAGCAGTGCTCGGTGGGGGATTATCTGAATAGCTACCGGCTGGAGAAAGCGTGCGAGCTGCTGGTCGGCAGCAGCTACAACGTCAAGGAGGTCGCCGACTGTCTCGGCTTCAACAACGCCAGCTACTTCATCACCCTGTTCAAGAAAAAATACGGCATGACTCCGAAGGAGTATCGCCTGAATGCTGCGCTGGGACAATAATTTTTCGCGCGATATTCATATAAAAGCCCAAAATTAAAACCCGCCTGCGCATGATTCGCGAATTTTGGGATATCCTCCAGCGCCTCCTCTTGCCACAATACAGGGGCAATCCATTTCAGATTCAGGGAAAGGATGAATGCAGTGGCAAGAGAGAAACGTTGGTTGGTGGGGTTGTTGGCCGTCACAGTGGCCTGGACGGGATTGCCCGTCCCGGGCGCGCAGGCGGAGCCGGTTGCGACAGCAGAGACGGCGATTTATGTATCGCCAAATGGAAGCGATTCCAATAGCGGAACGGCGGCAGAGCCGCTGCTGACGCTGGAGGGGGCGCGGGACGCGGTCCGCGAGCTGAAGAGCGAGGAGGGGCTGCCGGAGGGCGGCATCACCGTCTATTTGCGGGAAGGCACCTATACGCGTACGGCTACGTTCGAGCTGGGAGAGGAAGACTCCGGCACGGCTGATGCGCCGATCGTGTACCGGTCGTATCCTGGCGAGACGGTGCGGCTGACCGGAGGACAGGAGCTGGACACGACCGGCTTCCAGCCCGTCACCGATTCCGACGTATTGACGCGCATCATCGAGCCGAGTGCCCGCGGCAAGGTGCTGCAATTTGACCTGTCCGCAGCCGGGATTACGGATTATGGGCAGATCAGCCGGCATGGCTACTGGAAGGCCAACGATCTTAGTCTGGTCCCGCCGATGGAGCTGTATATTGGCGGTCAGGGCATGACGCTGGCTCGCTGGCCCAACGAAGGCACGGTACAGATGAACGAGATCCTCGATCCGGGACCGACGGTCAACGATGCGGACCTGCATGAGCGCGGCGGCACCTTCTCGTATACGTACGACCGGCCCCGCTACTGGACACAGGCCGAGGATATTTGGCTGGACGGCATCTTCGGCTACAGCTGGGAGTGGTCCTACAACAAGGTGGAGAGCATCGATCTCGACAACAAGACGATCACGCTGCAGTATGGCGAGATGTCGGGTCTACTGAAGAATTGGTACCCCGACTTCCACTTTGCGGAAAATCTGCTCGAGGAGCTGGATGCGCCGGGCGAGTATTACATTGATCGCGATGCGGGTCTGCTGTATCTGATGCCTAACGCAGCCTTCCGCAGCGGTGAGGCAAAAGCGACGGTGACCATGCTGAAGGAGCCGATGCTGCGCACGACGGGAGCCTCGCATATCCGCTTCGAGGAGCTAGGGTTAGAGTATGGAAGAGATGTCGCAGCCATCATCCTCGGCGGCAGCCATGTCGAGATCGTGAACTGCGATATTAGCAACTTTGCCAACGGCGGCGTGCGCATCAACGCTCCGGGCCGCTACGGCTACGACGGTGTGGAGAACGACCGCAACGGTAGTAACCATGCCGTCATCTCCTCGCATATTCGCCATGTCGGCGGTACAGCGGTGACGCTCAATGGCGGCGACAAGGAGACGCTGGAGCCGGGCAACAATCGGGTGGAAAATTCGCATATCCACGACTTTGCCTATTACCACAAGGCCTATAACCCCGGCGTGCTGTTCTCTGGTGTCGGCAATCAGGCGATCGGCAATGAGATCCATGACGCGCCGCATCCCGGCATCATCCTGTACGGCAACGATCACCTGATCGAGTACAACAACATCTACGACATTTGCAAGGATTTCCAGGATCTTGGCGCGATCTACATGAACGCCGGGATGATGCCGGATGAACGCGGCACGGTGATCCGGCGCAACTATTTTCATCATATCGGGGAGAACCTTCACGGCGTGGAGGGCGTCTACCCGGACAATATGACGATGGACATCACGATTGAGGAAAATATTTTTTACAAAATGGGCAACAGCGCCATCAAGAGCGGTACGGGCTCGTACATCTACGCAGCCAACAATATGTTCATCGACACTTACGTGCCGTATGACAATTACGAGATGTTCATGAGCCGCGAGCCGGACAACCGGGTGGACCGCGACTACATGCCGAAGTGGCTGGAGCTGTTCGAGCGCTACAACAACTTCGAGGGCTCGATCTATGCAGAGAAGTATCCGGAGCTGCTGACGTTCTTCGAGGAGGATCGGTACTTCCCGACGACCAATCACTTCAAAAACAATGTCATCTACAACCCGACGCTCACTCGCTCGAATCAGACCAATACGAACGGAGCGCGGGACATCCATAATCTAATGAACTATGAAAACAACTGGATCGCCACCAGCAATCCCGGCTTCGTGGACCCGGCGGCGGGCGACTTCCGGCTGACTGAGGATGCGGAGGTGTTCACGCGAATCCCGGGCTTCGTGGAGATTCCGTTCGAGCAGATCGGCACCCAGGGTAAGGTGGGCGTCTCGAGCAATCCGGATACCATCGAGGTGACCGGCGTGCATCTGCCTGCGGAGGAAGTGACGATGGCGATCGGCCAGAGCGTCTCGCTGCGGGCCGAGATCGTGCCGTGGAATGCGACAGAGACGGCCGTGACGTACAGCAGCAGCGAGCCGACGATCGCCGAGGTCGATGCGGACGGCAGCGTCACGGGGCTGCTCCCGGGGACGGCGGTTATTACGGTCGTCTCTGCGGCTAACCCCGCCCTCACCGCAGAGGCGGTGGTGACCGTCACCGAAGGGGGAGGCGTCCTGCACTTCACCGACTTCGAATCGGGCGGCAATGGCTGGCTGGTCGATGCCAACCATAGCATTACCGCAGATGAGACGGGCAATCATTGGTACAGCATCGTGAACGGGGCGAATAGCCAGCATCCTCGGCTGTTCGCAGACTACGAGCTGAGCTTCAGGCTCCGTACGCCGGCTGCGATGCCGGAGGGCGGGGTGCTCATCCTGTACGACCGCAATGGGGACAACGGCAGCGGCCATATCCGTTACCGTCACTCGGAGAGCGGCTCCTCCTGGATCCTGTACGACGCCCAGTGGCGGACGCTGGAGGAGGTTATCCTGCCTAGAGCGGGTCTGGCAGCCAATACGGACTATGATGTGCGCGTGATCGCGCAGGGTCCGTCCATCCGTGTATTCGTGGATGGCGAGCTGGTCCTCGAGGGCGAAAATCCGGGACATAGTCCATCGGGCAAAATCGGATTCTATGTCGAGGGCTTCGCCAATCTTATGTTTGATAACGTGACCGTCTCTATCGTCCGTATCCCGGTGACCGGACTGTCGCTGAGCAGCGAGTCGCTGGCCTTGTCGCCGGGAGAGCGGCGGCGGGTCGAAGCGATCGTGACGCCGATCGACGCGACGGATAAGCGGCTGGTGTGGCAGTCCAGCGATCCCGCTGTCGCCGTGGTGGAAGGAAGCGGCACTGTACGGGCAGTCGGCCCCGGAACGGCGGTACTGACGGCTGCAGCCGCAGCCTATCCGGAGATTACGGCCGAGCTGGAGGTGACGGTAGGCGCGCAGCAGGACTATCCTTTCATCGATCTGGGCGAGCATCTGGGCCGCAGCGAGGATTGGGTCGGCGGAGAAGGGCTGACATTCGGCGAGGGCACGGTGCGCTTGAATGGAGAGGGCGTATTCGGCTATGAGGGCGAGCGCTTCGGCAGCGGCCTTCTGCGTTTCCGGGCGGACTTCGGTGCCTTCGGCACGGGGTGGTACGGCTTTGCGCTGCGCTCCGACCGCACGGCAGACCCGACCTGGGTAGGCGCCAACAAAGGCTATCTGGTCGTTATCAAGGCGGATCAGATCGAATTCCAGACCTGGAAGCCGGGGCAGACGATGGTCGAGATCGTGCCTAATACGACGATCCTTCCGAATCAGGAACACGAGATCGAGATCGGAGCAATCGACGAGGAAGACGGTGTCCGCTTCATCCTGCGGGTGGACGGCGTAACCGCGCTGAACATTCTGGATGAAGATGCGGACAATCCAATCGCCGACGAGGGCTATCTGAATGTCTATCACTACACCGGCGCAGACAACACGCTGGAGCTGAAGCCAGCGCTGGCGCTGAGCGAGCTGCGCCTGGATCAATCGCAGTATAACCTGACAACCGGCGGCCAGGCGCAAGCGACTGTCCAGGCCGTCTATAGCAATGGGGACACAGCGGAGGTCTCTGAGGGCGTAGTCTATGCGACGGGCAATCCAGCCGTAGCAACGGTGACGCCTGAAGGCAAGCTGACCGCAGTAGCAGCGGGCACGACCAAGCTGACGGCGACGTATGGCGGGCTGACAGTCGAGGCAGAGGTGCGCGTAACCGCGCCAAGCACAGGCGGACCGATCTACATGCCGCCGGTGACGACGGAGCCTCAGCAGCCAGAGCCGGAGCCTGAGACGGAAGACGGTCTGCGCGTCCTAACGGCCGATGATGTTACGGCAGCGGATGAGGATGGCACCGTGGCTGTTCCGCTGGAGCCGGGCGAGACGAAGCTGCACATTCCTGCGGGGATGCTGGCTCAGCTGAAGGGTCCGCTGGCTGTTCGCAGCGGTCCGCTGACGCTGACCTTCCCGCTGGAGGCGCTGAACGCGATGGCGGAAGCGGCGTCGCGGGAGTCGGAGTCTGCACAGTCGGCTGCAGCCGCCCGGACGGAGGGCGCCTCAGGCGCAAGCGCAAGCCAGGACACGGCAACGGCGGTGCAGGAGTCTGGCAACACTGAAGCTGACGCTGCTGATCTGCTCCTGGTCATCAGCGAAAGGGCGGTTGCCCTGTCGCAGCCGGGAGGAGACGGACACCGGTATCACGCTGCTGGAGCTCCTTATGAGCTGGCGTTGTTTACGATCCGCGATGGCTTGCGCGCCGCTTACGAAGGCGAGTTGCCGGAGCCTGTGCAATTGACCTTGTCGCTGGCGGAGTTCGCAGGAACAGCAGCTTGGCTGGGACTGTATCTGCCTGCAGTGGATGGCTCATGGGCCTATCAAGGGGGCGGCGCATCGGCTGACGGTCGTCAGTTTATCGCGGAGCTGACTGCTCCCGGCACCTTCGCCGTGCTGGCGTACGAGGCGAGCTACGCCGACCTGCCAGCCGCGCATTGGGCGTCCGAGGCTGTGCAGACGCTGGCCGCGCGGCATATCGTGACCGGCCGCAGCGTCGACCGCTTCGACCCTGCCGCATCGACGACGCGCGCCGAGTTCGCCGCCTTGCTAGTCCGCGCCTTGCGCGTGCCGGACGCCGTCGCCGCGTCTGCCTTCACAGATGTGCGCCCGGCGGATTGGTACGCTGGCGCTGTCGCCGCTGCCGAGGCGGCAGGGCTGGTCCTCGGCAGCGAAGACGGCAGCTTCGCCCCGTCGCGGACGATCACTCGCGAGGAGATGGCTGTGATGCTGCTGAGAGCGTATACTTACGTTGCTGGCCAAGGCGCTTCGAGTGCTGGAGCTGCACCAACGGCGCTGACCGATCTGGCGGCAGCCGCTGCCTGGTCCCGTGACGCCATCGCCGAGGCGATCGGCCTCGGCCTGATGCAGGGCTATCCGGGCGGCGCCTTCGAGCCCAAGCAGACGGCGCGCCGCGATGAGACGGCGCAGACGATCTACAACCTGCTGCAAGCGCTCCAGTCTGCAACAAAAGCGCCGTTTTAATACGCGATTTAATACTTTATCCGCTTTTTAGGATTTATTTTGCCTCAGCCCCCATGCCATGATGAAGGCACCATAGGGGGAATTGCCGAAGCGGACAGTTCTGATCCGTTCGTGAAGGCTTTTCCCCCACTAATGAGGGTAAGGGGGTGAACAACCTTGAAGAAGCTGTTCCGCATGGGGAAGAGCGACCGCGAGCTGACGCTGCTGGCGCTGCCTTCCCTCCTGTATATCTTCGTCTTTAGCTACCTGACGATGTTCGGCGTCATCATCGCCTTCAAGAACTACCGGTACGATCTCGGCATTCTGGGCAGCGAGTGGGTCGGCTTCAGCAACTTCCGCTTCTTCTTCATCTCGGAGAAAGCGTTCATCGTCACCCGCAATACGATCCTGTACAGTCTCTGGTTCTGGGTCATTACGACGTTTGCTGCGCTGTTGGTCGCGATCCTGCTCAACGAGATATCGCGTCGCTGGAGCAAGTATTACCAGACGATCATGTTCCTGCCGACGTTCGTCTCGTGGGTCGTCGTCATGTTCCTGGTGCAGATGTTCCTGAGCCACGACTACGGGTTCCTGAACCGGTTTTCCGAGTCGCTCGGTCTGGATCGCGTCCGCTGGTATTTGGAAGCCTCCTACTGGCCCGCGATCCTGACATCGGCGCATCTGTGGAAGTCGATCGGCTTCTCGGCGCTGGTCTATTATGCAGGCATCGTCGCGATCGATCCATCGTATTACGAGGCGGCGCGTATGGACGGCGCATCCCGCTTCCAGATGGCCCGCAAGATTACGATTCCGATGCTGGCGCCGCTCATCATTATCCTGATGATTATGGCGATCGGCAACATGTTCCGCGGCGATTTCGGCCTGCACTTTTTTGTCCCGAACAACTCGCCGCTCCTGTACAATACGACGGATATTATCGACACCTTCGTCTACCGGGCGCTCAGCGTCAGCGGCGATATCCCGATGGCGACGGCAGTGGGCCTGTATCAGTCGGCGGTCGGGCTGGTGCTCGTGGTAGCTGCCAACTACACCGTCCGCAGATTCAGCGAAGAAAATTCATTATGGTAGGGGATTGACCGATGGAAACCTATGCTATGCGGCGCAGCGGCATCGTCAATGCCCTGCTGAATACTTTTTTTATCGTGTTGTCGCTCGTCATTATCGCGCCGTTCATCCTGATCGTCGCCGTTTCGCTAACTGATGAGCGCGCTTTGACGACCTACGGCTATTCGTTTATTCCCAGTCAGTTCAGCTCGCTGGCGTATGAGTACCTGTTGCAGACCCCGAAGGTTATCCTGCGGGCTTATGGCAATACGGCGTTTATAACCGTGGTGGGGACGCTGCTCAGCATCCTGCTGACGAGCATCATCGGCTACACGATTTCGCGGCGCGATTATTCGTTCCGTTCCTGGGTGACGATCTATGTGTTTATTCCGATGATGTTCTCCGGCGGGCTCGTGCCGTTCTACATCCTGATGACGCAGTATCTGCATCTGAAAAACTCCCTGTGGGCGATTATCCTGCCGGGGCTGCTCTCTCCCTTCTACGTGCTGATCATGAAGGGGTTTATGGGCAAGATACCGTTCGAGATCATCGAGTCGGCCAAAATGGACGGCGCTGGCGAATGGCGGATTTTCTTCCGCATCATCCTGCCGCTCTCGACGCCGGCATTGGCAACCCTGGGGCTGTTTATTGCCTTCAACTATTGGAACGAGTGGTTCAACGCCCTGCTGTTCATCGACGAGGATCGACGGGTGCCGCTGCAGCTGCTGCTGGTGCGGATTATGAATACGCTTGATTTCCTGCGCAACAACAGCGAGTATATCCAGTCGCTTGGCCTCGATATGAGCCAGTTCCCCAACGAATCGGTGCGGATGGCGCTGGTCGTCATGGTGGCGGGGCCGATGATGTTTGTGTTTCCGTTCTTTCAGAAGTATTTTGTGCAGGGGATGACCGTAGGCTCCCTGAAGGGGTAACTGTTGAAAAATCAAGCCTACGGTCACGGGATCGTTCAGTGAAGTAAATAGTAGATGGAGGGGTTCGAATGAAAAAAATGCAACGGGCGCTGCTCGTCTGGCTAGGTTGTCTGGTCTTCCTGGCGGCTTGCAGCGGCGGCAATAACAATCCAGGCGGGTCGAACGCGGAGCCAGCAGCGCCGGGCAATAGCGGAGAGACGCCGGTGAATGCGGAGACAGACGGCGAGCTGCCGCATGTGGAGCTGATCTGGTACTACGGCGTGTCCCAGGTGTCGCCGGATCAGCAGAAGATCGAGGCTGAGGTGAACCGCATCGTGGAAGAGAAGCTGAATGCGACGGTGAAGCTGCGCCCGATCGATTTCGGCAGCTATACGACCAAGCTCAACACCGCCAGCGCAGCCGGAGAGAAGTTCGACCTCGTCTGGACTGCCAACTGGGCGTTCAACTATGACGAGAATGTCAAAAAAGGCGCGTTTATCCCGCTCGACGAGCTGCTGGAGCAGCATGCGCCAGAGACGCTGAAGGCGATCCCGTCGTTCACATGGGATGCGACCAAATACCAGGGCGAGATCTATGCGGTGCCCAACTATCAGACGATCACCTCGCGTTACGGAGCCAGCATCCGCAAGGATCTCGCCGACAAATACGGCTTTGACGCTTCGACGGTAGAGACGCTGGAGGATCTGGAGCCGTTCCTGGCGCTGGTCAAAGAGAACGACCCGAGCATCACTCCGCTCATGCTGACGGGGCCGGGCACCAAGTTCGAGCCGTTCATGTACGGCTTCGACGACAATGGCATCCGCATCGGCGACGACACGTTCAAGACGCAGATCCTGGAGGAGACGCCGGAGTACAAGAGCTTCGTCGAGCTGATGCACAGCTGGTTCGAGAAAGGCTACATCAACGACGATGCCTCGACGGTCAAACAAATCGACGCCCTCTACAACGGCAAGTATGCCTCCGGTCTGGAGAGCGCAATGAAGCCGGGCTACGAGGCGGAGAAAAAAGCGTCCAACGGCGGCTATGACGTGATCGGCATCCCGCTCACCGAGGCGACGACGCGCCGCACATCCAACATTACGACGCTGACGGCAGTGAGCCGTACTTCGGCTAACCCGGAGCGGGCGGTCATGCTCATCGAGCTGGTCAATACCGATCCGGAGCTGTACAATCTGCTCAGCTTTGGCATCGAGGGCACGCACTACGAAAAGCTGGACGAGAACACCGTCCGCATCGATCCAAACGCCAGCTACCGGGCCCAAAACTGGGTGTTCGGCAACGTCTTCAACGGCTATCTGGTTGAAGGGCAAGCCCCGGATACGTGGGAGAAGACCAAGGCGCTCAACGAATCGGCATTTGTCCAGCCAACCTTCGGCTTTTCCTTTGACGATACGGCGGTCAAGGCGGAGTATGCCAATGTGATGGCCGTCAAGGCGGAGTATGAGCCGCTGCTGATGACCGGCACCGTCGATCCCGAGACGTATCTGCCCGAGTATCTGACCAAGCTGCGCAACGCCGGCGCCGAAAAGGTGCGCGATGAGCTGCAACGCCAGCTCGACGCTTGGGTGGCGGAGAATGTGAAGTCGTAAGCTATTAACTGGAACGCGAATAAGTCTCATATAAGTCTCGAATAAGCATCGACTAAGTCTCGAATAAGCACCGAATAAGCACCGAATAAGCACCGAATAAGCATCGAAGAAGGGCTGCCGCTAAAGTGGCAGCCCTTCCTCTTGGCTGGGGTCGGGTAGTCCGGAGGGGACGGTTAGTACGCTGTACCGGAAGCGTATGGGGGCTGCTGGTATCCTGAGCCGTGCGATATGCGATGTTAGGATGGCAGTTACGCTAACGCTTGCCCTCGGCCGTATTTGCTCGAAAAACGTACGACGCCCAGTCTAACGCTCGCGGAGGCGCTTATTTTTGCAATTCTGTCTCCAAAATCGGCTTTTTCATACCCATAAGCGCCGTGGTAAGCATTAGACTCCGAATCGGAGCCAATCGCCGCCAATAAGCGCCATGGTGAGCGTTACAGTGGGCGCCCTTTCGGCCAACAAGCGTTTCCATACGCGCATGACCTGCGTATGAGCGATCCTGATGGGATACCTGTACTCGCTTAACTGCAAAAATACCTCTAATTATGCTCCAATGTGCGTGCAATGGGAATTTTAATGCAAAAGTGCAGTTATTTTTGGGAAACGGCGCATGATGGGGGAATTTCAATCCGATTAAGTGCACTTTTGCATTTATTTACCTGTTTTAACCCTGTTTCGCCGGAAATAAAGGTACTTTTGCATTTATCGCTATCCGGCTGGCCTTTGTTTGAGCAAAAGCGCGGGATAGAAAACGTTACTTATGAGCTATCTACTAGTCCAACTCCGCTCGCGAGAACAGGTCTCGGATGACGGCATCATCCTCACAGGCCTCCAGGAACCCTGCGGCGAATCGTGCGAGCGCCTGGCTGTCCTCGGAATAAGCGCAGAACATATCCGCCTCGGGGTCGAAATGTACGACGCTCTCTATCTTCGGCATACGCTCCTTGATGAACACCGCCGCCAGCGACCCCCAGTCATAGCCGTTGCCCTCGAAGCCCTCGTCCTCCCGCTCGGCGAACACCTCTTGCTTGTAGCTCCCTGCCGTGAGGATCAGCGACACCGACCGGTCGTGGACGATCCATTTGAAAGGGGCGAACTGGTTCTTGTCGATTGGAGCAGCAGTTTCTGCAGTGCGACTCAAGCCGCTGACAGACACTTTCTTGGTCTTCGGCTTGCTTGCGGACTTTCCTATGTCGCGGAGGTTGAGGTGTTCGCGAGTCATGTCGAGGAATTGCCGGTTGAGCGCATCCTTGGGCTCCAGACGGCAGGCCTCCTCGAAGCAGGGCAACGCTTCCTGATAACGATCCGAATAATAATACGCATAGCCCAGGCGGAATTGCCACAGCGCATCCGTTGCTCCTTGCTCCTGGACCGTGAGCAACAGACGAATCGCTTCGTCATAGTTGCCGATGTTGTTGTGCGCGCGCGCCAGATGACCGATCAACTCGGCATCCAGCTCTTCCTCCGGCAAGGTTGTCAGCTCAGCGACGATGGCCTCATGTTTTTGCTTGCCATACCACACGTTTAGCTTCTTGAGCAAATCCGCTTTCATCCAACGACATCTCCCTTCGGGGCATTTGATCGAGTCTAACAATGCCCTTATTTTACCGCCGTCGGTTCATGCGGGACCAGAGTCTAAAGGCACGTCCTCCCGATAAGGCAGCTTGCCGCAAAGAGCACAGAAAGACAGGACGAGGCAGGGATCGAGTGGTAGGATGAGAAGCAAGGAGAGTGAGGCTATGGAGTGGCTGACACGAATGCAGGATGCCCTAACCTATATCGAGGACCATATGACGGAGCCGTTCGGTATCGAAGAGGTGGCCCGCGCAGCCTATGCGTCGCCATTTCACTTCCAGCGGATGTTCCGTATGCTGACCGGCGTCTCGGTGGGGGAGTATGTCCGTCGCCGTCGGCTGACGCTGGCTGCGCAGGAGCTTGCCGTTCAACAGGCGAGGGTGCTCGATGTGGCGTTGAAGTACGGGTACGAGTCGCCGGAGGCGTTTGCCAAGGCGTTCCGCAAAGCGCACGGCATCGCGCCGTCGGCGGCGCGCGAGCAGGATGCGCGGCTCAAGGCTTATCCTCGCCTCACCTTCCACCTGTCCTTGAAAGGAGACCAAGATATGGATTATCGTATTGTGAACAGAGAGGCCTTTACAGTCACAGGAAAGAAGATTGTCTGCACCCATGTGGATGGCGAGAACCTTCGTCAAATTCCTGCCTTCTGGCAGCAGTGCCATGCAGACGGCACCTCGGACCGCTTGGTGGAACTGGGCGGCGGCCAGCATGACCTGCTCGGCATCTGTGCCGACATGAGCCCGGAGGGAGATTCCTTCTCGTACTGGATCGCGGTAGAGGCCGACCGCCCCGACGAAGCGGGACTGTCGACGCGGGTTATTCCCGCTGCGACATGGGCCGTATTTACATCTGTCGGTCCGATGCCAGGCGCGATCCAGGCTGTGTGGCAGCGCATCTACCAGGAATGGTTCCCAGCGACCGGCTACGAGCACACGGGCGGGCCGGATTTCGAGTTCTACCCGCCAGGCGACCCGGCCTCGGCCGACTATCGCTCGGAGGTCTGGATACCTGTGCAGATGGCGGCGCGGACCTGATACGCTTGGAGCTGCGGTAGCTCGGGCAGAGCCCTTGCGCAGCGTCTGCGCGTAGTCGACGCGTGGTCTGGCGGCATGACGGCGGTCGGGACGAACACACTGACGAGCTTATATTCATGCTCTCAAAAAAGCGAGGCCACCCTCCCAGCCGAGATATCGACGGGAGGGTGGCCTCTTCTTGGTACATCGCCTCGCGTGGCGACGTCCGTCTAGCGAGTAAAGTGGTACAAGGCGTCCGCAGGCTGCGGGATGTCCGCCCAGGTGCGGCCCTCTCCATTGAACTGGGGCAGCCAAGGCGTCAGCGCCTCGAACATCTCGTCGCACATGCTCCATACCTGCTCGGTGCTGCAGATCGCCGCGGTCAGCGGGTCATGCAGGATCGCCTGCTTGACTAGCTCGCGGTTGCCCGTCAATGCCGCCTCCACAGCCATCTCCTGGACGTTGATGCTGGCCCGGCAGGTTGCTGCGCAAGCGAGCGGCAAATCGCCGATCCAGGTCGGCGCGATCCCGTTCCGGTCTACATAACAAGGGATCTCGATGGTGGCGCCGTCCGGCAGGTTCGTGATATGGCCCTGATTGGCGATGTTGAAGTTGCCGCGGTACACCTTGCCTGTCTCGAGCGCTTCGATGATGTAAGAGCCGTGCTCCTCCGAGCGTTGTCCGAGCGGGATCGAATCGAGCTCTCCGCTGAGCCATTTCGGATACATCGCCTTATAGTCCTCATACCGGGTCAGGCAATGCTCGAGATAGCCCGCCGTGACGCCGCCGATCCACTCTTTATCATTGATCCAGCGGTCCATATCGGCGGATTTTTTGCGGTACCAAGGCAGGTATTCGCTCAGGTGTCCGTTGGATTCGGTCGAATAATAACCGAACCTGCGCAGCACATCGATCCGGCAAGGCTCCGTCTGCGGCAGCGTCGGATGGTTCTCGAAGGCCTCCAGCAGCCCGGGCAGCATATCCTTGCCCTGGTGCGATACTTTGACAAACCACGTCTGGTGGTTGATGCCGGCGCAGATCTGGTCCAGCTCATCCTGCGGCAGGCCAAGCGCCTCGGCGATCTGCTCGTGGCCGTGCTGCACGCCATGGCACAGACCGACGACCCGGATGCCCCCGGCCCGGCGCACCGCCCAAGTGTTCATGGCCATCGGATTCGAGTAATTGAGCAGCAGCGCGTCCGGGGCCAGCTCGCGCATATCGCGGGCGATATCGAGCAGGACCGGGATCGTACGCAGCGCGAAGAATACGCCGCCAGGGCCCAGCGTGTCGCCGACACATTGCTCGACGCCGTACTTCAGCGGGATCTCGATGTCGTGCTTGTAGGCCTCCAGTCCGCCGACGCGCGCCAGACAGATGACATAGTCCGCCCCGGCGATTGCCTCTCTCTGATCCATAGTGGAGCGGATCGTCGCCTGATCCAGTCCGTTGATGTCGAGCATATGCTGGCTCAGCTTGGTCACCATCGTCAGATTATCCTCATCGATGTCCATCAGTCGGAACTCCGTGTCGCGCAGCTCCGGCACCGCCATTACATCCATGATCAATCTGCGTGTAAAATTAATGCTGCCTGCTCCGATCATTGCGATCTTTATCATGTTCTATCTGCACCCCCGTATAAAATAATTGCTCCCTTACACTTTTCCCATTAAGCATAGATCCGAGGGGGGATGGCGTAAATAGGAACTTATTATCGATAGGGTAGTACAATATTGCTCATCTCTTAATCCACAAAAATATGGTGGGCGGGGATGTCCTCTGCGCTCTCGCGGAATTGCTGGGGCGAAGCGCCCAGCATCCTTCGGAATACCTTGCCAAAGTAGCTGCTGTTGTCAAAGCCGGTGGCGGCGGCAATCGACGCAACGGCAAGACTCGTCTGGCGGAGCAGCCGCGACGCTTCGCCGATCCGGATATTGGTCAGATGCTGAATCGGCGTTAGGCCGGTATGTTTGACGTACAATCGGCAGAAATGATACTTGGACATCCCTGATGAGGCGGCAATCTCCTCGAGCGTCAACGCGCGATGAAATTGCTCCCGCATAAACTTCTGAGCGGCGATAACCGCTTCGGGCATATGTTGCGGCGACTCGGATTTGCCCTCCACGCAGCGCAGGCAACTAATAATCCACTGATAAAGCCGGACGGAGATATCGTATTTGTCCTGCAGCGCTTGATTGTGAGCGTCCTGCATCATCTCCCACAGCATCGCGATCGGTTGGGCATTCGGCTTTAAGGCGATCACCGGTCCGTTTTTCTCGATGATCTCGTTCCAGTAGGAGTGGACATGGTCGCCTTCGGCGGTCAGGAAGACGAACTCCCACGGCTCGGCTGCATCGGCAGGATAATAGTAGCGGTGGTCGTCCGGTATGCGGACGAAAAAGCCATGGTTTTTGGGTACGGTATAATGCTTGCCGCCGATCTCCAGATGGCCTTCGCCCGAGAGCGTATATTGGAACAGCACGAACTTGTCGCCGCGCGTCCGGCCGTCCCAGCGGTAGCTTGCATTGACGGCGCTCTCCCAGCCTACGGTGCGGATGACCATCAACGGGTCTGAATCGTCTCTGTAGCGAAAGCCATAATTGGTTCTGAGCAAAATAATACTACCTCCTTGCTCTAATAATCCTATTGAAATGTAATCTATTCTCCATTAAATTGGGGATGCCAGCATTTTATATACGAAAATATTGTACTATATATCATCTTGTACTCAAATACCGAACATAGGAGTGAGTCGAAATGCCAATGGTGGATATGCCGCTCGCGCAGTTGCAGACGTATCCGGGCACCAATCCGCGGCCGGCGGATTTCGAAGCGTATTGGGATCGTGCGATCCAGGAGATGCGGCGTCTGGACAGTCAGGTGGAGCTGGTGGCCAGCGAGTTCCAGGTACCCTATGCCGAGTGCTTCCATCTCTACTATACCGGAGTCGGGGGAGCCCGGATTCATGCCAAGTATGTCCGCCCGAAGCATGCGCCGGCTCCGCACCCGGCGGTACTGTTGTTCCACGGGTACGCGCATCATTCCGGCGACTGGGCGGATAAGCTCAGTTATGCGTTGGCAGGCTTCTCTGTACTCACGATGGATTGCCGGGGACAAGGCGGACTATCCGAGGACCCCGGCGGCGTGAGGGGAACGACCCACAAGGGACATATCATCCGTGGCCTCGAGGATGACCCCGACCGGCTGTTGTTCCGGCAGATCTTCCTCGATGCCGCGCAGCTCGCCGGCATCGTCATCGATCTGCCTGAGGTGGACGGGACGCGTGTCGGCGTCATGGGCGGCTCGCAGGGCGGCGGTCTGGCGATCGCCTGTGCGGCGCTCGAGCCGCGCATCAACCGGGTCGCTGCCAGCGTGCCGTTCCTGAGCGATTACAAGCGCGTATGGGAGATGGACCTGGCCAGAGATTCGTATGAGGAGCTGCGCGTCTTTTTCCGTCATCATGATCCGCAGCATGCGCGCGAGGACGAGATTTTCGAGAGGCTGGGCTATATTGATACCCAGCACCTGGCAGGGCGGATTCGCGGTGAGGTGATGCTTGGCGTCGGCTTGTTGGATACGGTCTGTCCGCCCTCGACGCAGTTCGCCATCTACAACAAGATCGCCTCTCCCAAGCATCTGGAGCTCTACCCGGACTACGGGCATGAGCGATTGCCGGGGTTCGAGGACAAGACGATCTCCTTTATGCTGGGTATGCGTCAGCAACATGCGGATACGTAGGCCTTCCCCAACCGCTGTCTCCCCTGGATAAGCGCTCCGAGAGCGCTGAGAAGGGCCGGAGACAGCTCTTTGCGCATATGCTATGATAGGCTTCAGACGACACCCCCAGTCTTTGCAGCAGGAGGGAACAACCCCATGTTTTCCAGACTGAAAGCGCTAACAATATATCCCAAGCTTGTATTGTCTTTTCTGCTCATTATCCTGCCCATCTATATTACCAGCCTCATGATGAATCAATCCGGACAAGACTACGTCAAGGACCAGATCGCGGAATCGTTGTCTTCCCGGATCCACTTTTACCTCTCCTCTCTGGACACCGAGTTTGCTCGACTGATCCGGCTCAAAGCAGAGTATATGACCGACGACGATCTCATGGATCTTGCGGCAGCTTCGCAGCTGCTGAACGATTATGAACGAACCGAGCTTATCCTGGCCGTCAAGAGCAAGCTCTATCTACTGAAGAGCTCCAGCCCGTTCGTGAACAATGTAAAGCTGTTCGTCCCGGCGCTCGGTCGCAGTATTACGGCCAATGACTATGAGGATACGATCGCGCAGGCGGAGCTTGACGCCATCCTCAATCCGGACAATATGAGGACGCCCATCTTCAGCATGAACGATGCCTTGCTGATGAGCGGCGTCTATCCGGATGCCGTCTATCTGAACCGACAGCCGATCCTGGCGATCGGGATCGAGCTCTCCCGCAAGGAGATGGTTCGTACCCTATCCAATATCGTTACCAGAGAGCAAGGGGGCGCTGCGCTCATCAACAGGGATCGGAGCTGGAGCCTCTCCTCGGGCATCGATGAGGCTTCCTTGACGGAATTCACGCAGCAGTTGCAGCAGCAGACGGGGTTGGACGATGGGGCGCATCAGGCGACAGCCGGTCAGATGACGCTGACGATGAGCGGCAAGAATTATTTTATCGCGTATGCGTACTCGCCGTTGCTGGATGCAACGCTTGCCGTATTCGTCCCGGTCGAGCAGGTACTGCAGCCGCTGAGCGAGCACCGGGACTGGCTCTGGTTGTTGTCGTTCATTGCCGTCGTGTTGGTCGCATTATTCGCCTACTGGATCTATCGACTGATTCATCGGCCGCTGAGGCGGCTCGTCGTCTCGTTCCGCAAGGTGGAGAAGGGCGACCTTCGGGTCCGCGTGCAGCCGGATACCCAGGACGAGTTCCATTATCTGTACACTCAGTTCAATACGATGCTCAGCCGGATCGAGCGGTTGATCGGGGAAGTGTATGAGCAGCAGATCCGCTCTCAGCAATCGGAGCTGAAGCAGCTGCAGTCCCAGATTAATCCGCATTTCTTCTATAACTGCTTTTTTATTCTGCAAGGCCTCGTCCGCATGGGGCAGACGGAGCTGGCGGATCGGATGCTGCATCATCTGGGCAGCTACTTTCACTTCATCACCCGCAGCGGCAAGGAATTCGTCCCCTTGGACATGGAGATCAGCCATGCGGTCTCCTATGTCGAGATTCAGAAGCTGCGGTTCGGGGACGCCATCGATGTCGAGATGGATAGCCTGCCGGCCTCCTGGCGGATGGTCGAGGTCCCGAGGCTGATCGTGCAGCCGTTGATCGAAAATGCCTACAAGCACGCCCTCGAGCATAAAGTGACGGGCGGGAGGCTGCGCATCGGCTTCGCCGAGCAAGACGAGGGGCGTGTCCTGACCATAGAAGTCGAGGATAACGGCGCCGAGCTGGGCGACGAACGATTGGCGCAGCTGGCGCGAGAGCTGGAGCGATCGGAGCAGGCGATGGAGATGACAGGCATCTTGAATACGCATCGCCGATTGCAGCTCCGATTCGGACGCGAATACGGCCTGACCGTGGCAAGAGGCGCATGGGGCGGGATGAACGTGCAGATCCGGCTCACAAGCGAAGGGGGAGAGAGGCATGTTGAAGCTGTTGATCGTCGATAATGAGCGGATTATCGTGGAGAGCCTGCTCGATCTGTTCGAACGCAACGAGCGGATCGAGCTGGAGGTCCACGGGGCTTACTCCTCGCTGGAGGCGCTCGAGCTGCTGCGGCGGACGCGGATCGATATTGTGCTCTCGGATATCCGCATGCCCGGGATGGACGGGCTGGAGCTGCAGCGGGAGATCGTCAAGGAATGGCCGTGGTGCAAGGTGATTTTCCTGACGGGCTATGACGACTTCGAATATATTCATCAGGCGGTGCGCAATGGCGGCATCGATTATCTGCTCAAGATGGAGGGCAACGAAGCGATTGTGCGAGCAGTAGAGAAGGCGGCTGCGGAGCTCTATGAGGCGGTGGCGTCCCGGCAATTGCTCGAGCATGCGAAGCGACAGCTGCAACTGGCCAGACCGCTGCTGCTCCAAGAGTATGTGATGGAGCTGGTCCAGGGGGACGCGGATGCCCATCGCCGGAGAGCGGTGCGGTTCGCCGAGCTGAGCCTCCCGCTAGGGAGCGCGGATCAGGTGCTGCTGGCGATCGGACGCGTCGATGACTGGGGGGATAGTCTGAGCAACTCGGACAGGCAGCTGCTGTTGTATGCGATAGCGAATATAGCAGACGAGTACTTCGCCAAGGCTTCCCGCTGCGTATCGGTCAGCTTCGAGCGGAACAAGCTGCTCTGGCTCATTCAGCCTGCGGGGGATGGAGCGGCGGACAGCGAACTGTCGACCAAAGCATCGCACAGCCAGCTCATCCGGTTTATTCACGGCACTATCGAGACGGTCCAATATGCGTGCAAGCAGTACCTGAAGCTGTCGTTGTCCTTTGCGGCAGCGGACAGGATGCGTGCCTGGGAGGACGCGCCGGAGCAGTTCCATGCCTTGAAGCGCCTGTTCGGCCGAGGTCTCGGCCTGGGCAAGGAGTTCATCCTGCTGGACAAGTCATCCCAGGGAGGACAAGTCCAGGAGCCGCCCATCCAGACGCAGGCGATGCGCAGTCAGCTGGAGAAGCTCGGCGCGATGTCGGCCTATCTGGAGAACGGTCAGCGACAGCATTTCGAGACGGAGTATGCCAAGCTGATGGATATGGCCGCGAGTCTCGACCGGCCGGATACGTATCTCAGGCTGGAGATCTACGCTTCGCTGGTCGCTATCTTCCTCTCTTATATGAACCGTTGGGGTCTGCATGCCGAGATCGGCCAGACGTTTGATCTGGGGCGATTGGCCAGCCTCGACGCCGATCGCCATTGGCATGAGGTGGAGGCTTATTTCTCCAGCCTCGCAGACCGTCTCTTCGAGCAAAAGCAGCTCGACCAGCATAGCAGCGAGGGCCATCTGATCCGGCATGTCCAACTCTATGTGGAGCATAACTTGGCCGGCGATCTGTCACTGACCCGGATCGGCGAGGTTGTCGGCTACAACCCTTATTACTTGACGCGCTTGTACAAGCAGAGGACGAACGAAGGGCTGACCGAATACATTATTCGCTGCCGCTTGGCCAAGGCGCAGAGGCTGCTGACAGAGGGGCAGATGATCGTACAAGACATTTCCAGAGCGGTCGGCTTTATGACGGAGCAGTCCTTTTACCGCTTCTTCAAAAAGGCTGCTGGCTGTACTCCCCAGGAATACAGGGAGCGATCCATGTTATCCAAAACGGATAATGAAAAGTGAAAATCGGCGAGTAGAGCGGGCGTCAGGCCCCGCTTTATACTAAGGCTAAGCAAGGCGCGGATCGCAGCCTGCATCACATCCAAGGGGGAAGGGAAATTGAAAAAGAGAAGTCTGCTCTTCATGGTAACCCTCGTGCTGGCATTCTCGTGCATCGCAGCGGCATGCAGCAATGGACAGAACAGCAACGTCAATACGAATGAGCCAACGCCGCAAACCGGAGAGACGGCAGAGGAAACGTCAGGCGATAGCCCGTCCGAGCCCGCAGACCCATTCGGCAAGTTCGATCCTCCGATCGAGCTCCATGTGGCGCGCGCGGTCGAACAGAACTGGACGTATCCGCAAGGCGACAGTATAGACAATAATGTGTGGTACCGCGAATATGAGGAGCTGCTGGGCATCAAAATCGTGCATGACTGGACTGCGCTGGCCAACGAGTACAACCGCAAGCTGAATGTCTCGATCGCTTCCGGCAGTCTGCCCGAAGTATTCGCGGTATCGGCCAGCCAATTGAAGCAACTGGCCGATGCCGGACAGCTCGAGGATCTGACGGACGTATACGAGCGATACGCTTCCGATCATACCAAAAAGCTGCAGATGGGCGATGGCGGCGCGGCGCTGGCCTCCGCGACCTTCAACGGCCAGCTGCTGGCGATCCCGGTAGTGAATGCCCCGATCTACGAGCCTAATCTGTTATGGGTGCGCACAGACTGGCTGGAGAAGCTGGGCTTGCCTGAGCCTGAGTCGTTCGAGGATGTGCTGCGTATCTCCGAGGCGTTCACGCAGCAGGACCCGGATGGCAACGGCAAGCCCGATACCTACGGACTGGCGGTGAACAACTACCTGTATGGGCCGATCACGTCGCTTACCGGCTTCGCCAATGCGTTCCACGCCTACCCGCAAACCTGGGTGAAGGATGAGGCCGGCAAGGTGGTCTACGGCTCGGCACAGCCCGAGATGAAGCTTGCGTTGGGGAAGCTTCAGGAGATGTACAAGGCGGGTCAACTGGATCGTGAGTTTGGCGTCAAGGATGGCAACAAGGTTGCAGAGGACATCGCCGCCGGCAAGTTCGGCATGGCCTTCGGAGCCAACTGGAATCCTTATGTATTCCTCGATGCGGTGAAGAAAAACCCGGGCATGGAATGGAAGCCGTTCGCTGTCCCTTCGGTAGACGGCGCCCCGTCCAAAGCGAGCGTAGGCTTCTCGGCGAGCGGCTATGTCGTCGTCCGCAAGGGCGTCAAGCATCCGGAGGCGGTCGTGAAGATGCTTAATCTGCATGAGGAAGTCGTACACGGCTCCAGAAGGGATGAGGAGCAATTCATTACCGTGGAGGAAAACGGCGAGCGCATCAACACCTCGAGACTGTCGATCGTACAATCCGGGGTGTCCAATGACGGCGTGCTCGAGTCGCTGAAGCTGCTGCGGGAAGCGATCAACAACGAGGACGAGAGTCTGCTCGCGGATGCGCTCACCGAGACGGATAAGTATGGTCCGACCGTTGATTATCTGAAAACCGGCAATATGGACAACTGGGCTGTCGCGCATCAATATTTCGGCTTCGAAGTGACGATGGACAATTATACGGAAGATCGGCTGCTCATGACGGCGTTCGGCGGGCAGACGCCGACGATGGCAGACAAATGGGCGACCCTCGACAAGCTGGAGAAGGAGACGTTCACCAAAATCATTATGGGCGCTGCGCCGGTGGATGAGTTCGACAAGTTCGTCGCCGACTGGAACAAGCTGGGCGGAGAAACGATCCTCGCGGAAATCAACGACTGGATCGCTTCGCAATAAACGTAACTAATTGCATGATAAAGACAGGGCAAGGGGAGATGGCATCATTCCTCCCCTTCTTCGTCCTGCCTATCTATCGATCAATGAGGCGGTGAGAAAGCCTGTGAAAGCTGCAAAATGGATACGCGAGTTGCCGCTGCATCTGCTGCTGCTGCCCGGTCTGGCGCTTGTGCTGATCTACAGTTACGTGCCGATGCTTGGGGTGGTGATCGCGTTTCAGAAATTTACGATCTTCAGCGGCTGGTTTGGCTCCCCATGGGTGGGACTCGACAACTTCAAGTATGTGCTGGATTTGCCGGATACCGGACGGGTCATCTGGAACACGCTGTTTATCGCCAGTATGAAGATCGTTGCGGGTCTGATCGTACCGATCGTAATTGCGATTCTGCTCAATGAAGTGTCGCGCGCCTTCGTCAAGAGAAGCGTCCAGACGCTCATCTATCTGCCCCACTTTTTGTCCTGGGTTATCTTGAGCGGCATCCTGATCGACTTGCTGTCGCCCTCCGAAGGGCTGGTGAACGCTTTCCTCGCGTGGATCAGCATCGAGCCAATCTTCTTCCTGGCTGATAACCGCTGGTTCCCGGCCGTCCTGATCGTCTCCGATGTCTGGAAGGAGTTCGGCTTCAGCACGATCGTCTATCTGGCGGCGATCACGAGCGTCAATCCGACGCTGTACGAAGCGGCCGTGATGGACGGCGCCAATCGCTGGAGGCAGACGCTGCACATCACCTTGCCGGGCATGATGCCGATCATCGTCCTGATGGCGACGCTCAGTCTGGGCAATGTGCTTAATGCGGGATTTGATCAGGTGTTTAATCTGGCCAATCCGCTTGTGTACGAGAGCGGCGATATCCTCGACACAATGATCTACCGGATCGCGTTTAACGATGCGCAGTACGGCCTGGCGACCGCAGTAGGGCTATTTAAATCAGTCGTGTCGTTCCTGCTCATTTCCATATCGTATTTGCTGGCTTACCGATTTGCGAACTACCGGATTTTTTAGGAAAGGAGCGGGATATGCGTGCATCATGTCTCCTGGAGCAGACGTTTGTTCCTCCGTTTCAATACGTTGTTTTTGGCGTTTCTGGCCGTGCTCTGTTTCTTGCCCCTGATTCATGTCATGGCCGTATCCTTCAGCGAGAGCGCGGCGGTAGCAGCGGGTCAGGTGACCTTCTGGCCGGTCGATTTTACCCTCAAGTCGTATGATTTCATCGTGAGTCGCCCCGAGTTTTTGCGCTCGCTGGGCATTACGCTTGAGCGT
This sequence comes from Paenibacillus sp. 598K, assembly GCF_003851045.1. GTDB lineage: Bacteria > Bacillota > Bacilli > Paenibacillales > Paenibacillaceae > Paenibacillus_D. Next base: position 30,480 of record NZ_BFBX01000045.1, read on the forward strand.
GTCGTCCTGGGGACGGCGATCAACATGCTGCTGACGGTGATGGTCGCTTATCCGCTATCCAAGGAAGTGAAGGCCTTTCGTCTCCGCACCGTGTATGTGTGGATCTTTGTATTTACGATCCTGTTCAGCGGCGGGCTGGTCCCCTGGTATATGACGATCCGCTACACAGGCTTGCTCGATTCGATCTGGGCGCTTGTGCTGCCGGGAGCCGTGCCCGTCTTTAATGTCATCCTGCTGCTCAACTTCTTCCGCGGACTGCCCAAGGAGCTGGAGGAATCCTGCTTTATGGACGGCGCTGGACATATCCGGACGTTATGGAGCATCTATGTGCCGCTATCGTTGCCCGGGCTAGCTACGGTGGGCCTGTTCACGATCGTCGGGCATTGGAACGCCTGGTTTGACGGCCTCATTCTGATGAACAAGCCGGAGCATTATCCGCTGTCCTCCTATTTGCAGACGATTATTATCAACTTCGATTTCTCGCAGGTCAAGCAGGAGGATATTCACAAGCTGTCGCAGATTTCGACGCGCACCTCCAAGGCCGCGCAGATCATTGTCGGTTCGTTGCCGATTTTGCTGGTGTACCCGTTTTTGCAGAAGTATTTTGTCAAAGGAATCGTATTGGGGAGCGTGAAGGAATAACATGAGTTCTCTTTTTTACAAGCCGACAGATGGCTGGCTGGCGGATGTCATCCCCTTCTATGACGAAGGCGAGTTCAAGCTGTTGTATCTGAAGGACTGGCGGGATAAGGAAGCCTACGGCGAAGGCACGCCATGGTTTTTGCTGGGCACGCAGGATTTTGTTCGCTTTACCGAATATGGGGAAGTGCTGCCGCGAGGCCGCGAGGATGAGCAGGATTTGTATATTTACACCGGCTGTATCTTGAAGGCAGACGACCTGTACCATATTTTTTATACGGGCAATAATTTTCATTTCCCGGCGCAGGGCAAGCAGCAGCAGGCAGTAATGCATGCCGTCAGTCGGGATATGGTGCATTGGGAAAAGCTGCCGGAGGACGCCTTCTACGCGCCCTCCGACCAGTACGAGGAGCATGACTGGCGCGATCCGTTCGTCTTCTGGAACGAGGAGGCGGGCGAGTACTGGATGCTGCTGGCTGCGCGCTTGAAGGAAGGTCCGGCCAATCGGCGGGGCTGCGTCGCCTTGTGCGCCTCCAGCGATCTGAAGCGCTGGGAGGTTCGAGATCCCTTCTGGGCGCCCTATCTGTATACGACGCATGAGTGCCCGGATTTGTTCCGCATCGGGGAGTGGTGGTACCTGATCTACTCCACCTTCTCGGATCGTACCGTGACCCACTACCGGATGAGCCAGTCGCTGCAGGGGCCGTGGCTGGCGCCGGATAACGACAGCCTGGACAATCGCGCATTCTACGCGGCGAAGACCTGGACGGACGGCAAGCGCCGCTACGCCTTCGGCTGGAATCCGACGCGAGAGGGTGAGCACGATCAGGGGACGTGGCAGTGGGGCGGTCATCTCGTCGTCCATGAGATCATTCAGCAAGCCGACGGCGTCTTGTCCGTCACGGTTCCCGACTCCGTCAGAGCGGCCCTTCCTGCGGAGCTTCCGTTTGCGTTTGCCCAGGTATTGGGCGACTGGCAGACAGGGCCAGGGCGCGCGGCCGTCGATGCGGGCGATGCCTTCGCTTGCGCCATGGCTGGCCGCTTGCCGGAGAGCTGCAAGCTGGAGCTGAGCCTCAGCTTCGCAGCCGATACGCGGAGCTGCGGCATCATCCTGAGAGGGGGTGAACAGCTGGAATACGGATACCAGATCCGGTTCGAGCCGGGTCGGCGCCGGGTCGTCTTCGACCAGTGGCCAAGACCGGGCGACATCCCGCATGCCGTAGGGCTGGAGCGTCCGCTCGAGCTGCAGCCGGATACGCGGTACGAGGTATGCATCTTGCTCGACGGCACGGTATGCGAGGTCTATGTCAATCGCACGATCGCGATGAGCGCGAGGCTGTACGATCACACGGAAGGCGGATGGGGGGTATTCGTGAGCGAAGGGAGCGCGAGCTTCCAGGCGGCATTATTCGGCAGATAGGCTTCGGAAGGAAACCAATACAGGAGGGGCTCACAATGAAGAGAAAGGCCAGATCAGCCTTGTCGTTCAGTATAGCTATTATCCTCGTGTTTTCCATATTCGGATCGATGGCTGCGGCTAACCAGCCCGGCGTTGTCTACCATCCGACTACAGGCCTCATCGACTTTACCTATGGCAGCGTGACGTTGGGTACGGGGAGCAGCGGTCAACTGACCGGCATCCGTCATACCTCATTAACGAACCTGTGGAATAACGTCGCGATCGCCAGCACCGACATCAAGCGGGGGCATACGACCGTGGAGCATAGCTGGGGCAGCGGCCAGAGCAAGGCCGACCTGGAGACGACCGTGCGGAAAAAATATAACGGGACGCTGACGGTCAGCCAGGATGCGATGACGCAAGCGCCGGGCATCAGCGGCGTGCAATGGGGGATGATCGTACCCGATTCGTATGACCTGATCCTCCCGGTATTGGGCGGCATCCGGCTGACAGCCGAGTCGCCGGACGCGGCCTACGGGTTCCAGCAGTTCGATTATCCGAACATCTGGGAGGCGCAGATGTTCCTCATCCAGGGGGAGGACGGCGGCATGCTCGTCCATGCCGATGACGACGCTCAGTTTTTTAAGACGCTGCATGTCAAGCATGAGAACGGCCAGTTCTACATCGGCATGGAGACCCATAGTCCGGCGCCCTTCGCCGCGATTACGGAAGCCGTCTCCACCGACTGGCGCTTGCAGGCTTATGCCGGGGAGTGGGTCGAGGGAGCCGAGCTGTATCGGGGATGGGCGGATCAGGAGTTCGGATTGTCCGCCTTGCTGGCCGAGCAGCCGGCGTGGACGGAGGACATCCAGTTCGCTGTCGTGACCGATCTGGAGGATCAGCCGATGCTGGAGGCGCTGGCGCAGCAGGTCGAGGCCGAGCAGACGCTGCTGGTCGTGCCGGGCTGGCGTCTGGACCCCTACGATGTCAACTTCCCGGATTATACGCCCAAGCCCGATATGGCGACCCGCATCCAGGCCGCCCAGGCGCTCGGGTACCGAGTGATGCTCTATGTCAATATCTTTGGCGTCTCGCCGGACAACCCTGCGTATACGTCCATGCAGCAGTATCAGGTTATCGATCCGTATACGCTGCAGCCCGTCTATTCGGAGTATACGGCAGGCTCGGAGCAGATCAAGTTCGCCCAGATCAACCCGGCCTCGGAGGACTGGCGCGAGCTGTTCGCGGACAGGATGGTCGAGCTGGTCCAGACGGTCCAGCCGGACGCGCTCCATCTCGATCAGTCGCTGCTCATGTATAATGATGCGAATGGCGAGATCGATGGTATGAATATGATGGAAGGCAACATCGCGCTCCACCGCGAGCTGCGCGAGCAGCTGCCGGATAATGTCGCACTGGGCGGCGAGAGTCTGAATGAAATTACGACTCGCTACGAAGCGTTTGCCCAGCGGCATGCCTATGGCGTCTTCGCCCCGAGCGGAACATGGGACCAACGAAGGATCGATCAGGTGGTGCCGGCCAGCTCGGCGATCTTTGCCCCGTACACGAAGATCTACGGGCACCCGGATCATGCCAATCCGATGACGGAGGACTATTTCCTCGCCTGGCATAAGGTCGTGCAAAACCGCTTGGGCTCGATTCCCGTGCTGACACGTCCCAATCATGCGCAGGTGTCCGGCGCGTCTCCGCTCATGGAGCAGTTCCTCGATGAAGTGAACTGGTATCAGCAGCATCGGCCAACCGCAGACTTGTCCTCCTGGTCCGACAATACCCTGTTTGCCTTCAAGACAGAGGGCGGCGGGAGCGCCGAATACAAACGCGATGCCTACGGGGAGAAGCTGTCGATGGCGGCAGCCGGCGCCCCTGGCGAGACGGATGTGCTGCGCTATCTATACGGGCAGAGCAGCGTCGAGCTGCCGGGACAGATCCCGGGCTGGCATCTGTACGATGATACGCGGCTGTTCGGACTGAATCCGGATCGCACGTATATCTATTCCGATGAGCTGCGGGACCTGGATGCCTTCCATATCGACGATCTTCCGGCGGAGGTTGCGGTGAAGCGGTTGTCCTTGAAGAGCCGTCATACCGTGCTTGCCCTCCAGGACGAGCAGCAGGCCGATGCGACAGACCTGCTGGACTATGCCGGGCCGATCCGGGCAGGCGAGCGGCTGGGGGATGGTACAGTGAATCAGACCGCCGCGCCGTTCTCGTCGGTAGGCGGATTCTCCCATACGTTCGCCCAGGGCGGAACCGTGCAGCACTGGGGGGATCGGATACTTGCGCATCCGCCGTATACTGGATCATGGCAGGGCGGACAGACGTGGCTGGAATTCGACGTCACGCTGCCATCGGATCGGGATTCCTTCTTCCGCACGGCTGTACAGCTGGGGAGCGCTCAGAATGCCCAGTCCAGCGACGGCGTGACGTTCAACATCCTGGCGTGGGAGAAGGCCGCTCCGGCAGCGACCCGCCCGGTGCTGGAGGCGGAGCAATTTAATGCCACCGCTTCGCCGATCGCCATGGAGCTGGACTTGTCGCAGTGGAAGGGCAAGGAAGTGACCTTGCGGCTCGAGACGCATCCGGGAGCTACGGTAGACAATGACTCGGCGGTCTGGGTGACGCCTCGCGTGGCGCATGAACAGCAGGCTGGGCAGTCGCGCAGCGTCGTCTTGCATCTGGTCAGTCCCGAGCCGGTCGAAGCAGTCGTTTCGCGCTCGGGCGCGGCGGACGTAGTCTCGCTCGGCAATGATCGGTACGAGATCACGACGCCGGCGACCGACCAGTTGTACTTGCTTCATGATGCAGGGGCCGTTCCGACGTTGCCGCTTGCGCTGGATACGACGCCGTTCGACGCGAGCTTATGGTTTGACAACGGGACGGAGTCCTTGCCGCAGAGCCCGTTCGGCGGGTACGCGGGCACGGGGACAGTCAGTGGCGTGCAGAAGCAAGGGCTTGACGCCCATCCGCCTCAGCGCGGGCAGACGCAGATCGATTATGTGGTGCAGCTGCCGACAGCGGATGCGAGGCTGACCGGGCTGGCAGGGATCAAGGACGGCGCGGACGACTCCAACGGGGTCGGGTTCCGTATCGCAGTGAATGGCAAAGAGCTGTGGTCAGAGGACCTACTGCCAGGCGGAGCCTGGATGCCGTTTGACGTGTCGCTGGACGATTACGCCGGCCAGGCTGTCGTCATTAGTTTAATTACGGATGCGCTCGGCGATTACGGCTACGACTGGGCGTTCTGGGGCGAACCGCAGCTCAGGCATTAACAGCTCTGGCCCGTACAGAATAGCGGTTGTTATCGATGAGGAGTGCAGCGTCGTAATAGCCCCGGTCCCGATCCCTGCATGCATAAGCGCCGGAGCAGCCGGTCACATAGAACTTGGTGTTGGGGAAGCCGGGATAGACATTGGAGGTTTTCTGGAAGAATAAGTGGGCATGGTGGGTGAAGATGGCCAGCACATTGCTGCGGATCGAGGCCGGCACCGCGTCAAAGAAACGCCGCGTCTCGGCTGGACTCAGCACATGGGAAGGGTCGACGGTCAGCCCAGTAATATTAAGCGGCCAATGGAAGTCGAAGATGTAGTAGTAGCGGCTGTCGTCAAGGCTGCGCAGCAGGTTGATGCTCTCGGTGCTGAAGCGGCCAGTGGCGTTGTCCAGCCACACATGTCGCACCCGACCCCCGGTGCCGGGGAAGCTGCGGAAGCCGTATTCGGTGCCGAGGTAGTTGCGGAACAGGCTGCGCGTCGTTGTCTCCCAGTTGCCGATGGAGGCTTTGTACGGGATGCTGCGCGGTCCAAGCACGGCGTTGGCTGTATCGCGGAAGGTCGTGTACCGCGCTTGCGCGAACTGTCCATGATCGGCCCCGGCATGCGCATTGTCGCCGCCGAAGATGACGTATCGCGTGCCGCTGCGGATCGCTCGGGGCAGCAGCTGTCGGAAGATAGCCTCGCTGTTGCCGTACCCGACATGGCTGTCGCCGATAACAGAGAAGCGGAGCACGGTTTGCTTGCTCGAGACGGGACGTTTGATGAGGCTTTTGAGCCGACGCTTGAGCGCGCTTGGCTTTTTCACAGGTTTTTTCATATCACGCTACCACCTTTGTCGTTGATTGGCAGTATAATATATTCAAGGGCGCAGGCGGCGGCACGGCAGTGCCCTTAGAATATGCTGCCGGAATATAGAAATCCCCCGTACGCCATGCGCACGGGGGTGTTGTTTCTATACAAGCGATTAACGGAGCAGTTGCAGTACGCCTTGCGGCTGTTGGTTGGCTTGCGCCAGCATCGCTTGCGCCGCTTGGGTGAGGATATTGTTTTTGGTGAATTCCATCATCTCTTTGGCCATATCGACATCGCGAATCCGGGACTCGGCCGCCGTCAGGTTCTCTGCGGATGCGCCCAGGTTGTTGATGGTGTGCTCCAGACGGTTCTGGAACGCTCCCAGCTTGGAACGTTCATTGGAGACCGCGCGGATCCCATTGTCCAGTACTTCGATTGCAGCGGTTGCTTTCTCTGATGTCGTAACGTCCAGACTGTACTCCACGCCAGTGTTGTTTGTTCCGTTCGTTACGGCTTGGAAGGCGGAGAACGCTGCGCCGGCTACTGTGCCATGTGCGGCGCCTGCGCTTGTGCCAGAGATGCCCAGTGCCAGCGAACGCATGTCGCCGATGTCCACGGTCAGCGTTTGTCCGTTATTGGCGCCAATTTGCATTTTCAGACCTTGATCTACTGCGTCGGCTCCGACTGTCGATTGAGCTCCCTCGGAAGCGGTCAATTTCAATGTTTTTGCTAGCTCGTCCGCACCGATGGATACTGTTCCGGCAGCGCCTTGCGTTCCGGAGGAGATCACGAATTTGCCATCCGCCAGGCTTACCGTTGCATTGGCCAGAGCAGGGTCAGCCGCTCGGATCTGGGTCTGCAAGTCGGAAGCCAGAGCGCCTGCAGTATAGTTGCCTACGGCCAGCTCGATATCCACATCAATGCCGTCAATGGTCAACGTGCCCGTGTGGTTGGCATTATGTCCTTGCTGTACCGCTGCCGAGCCGAGGCCAAGCGCAGTCGATGCGCTTCCCGTAATCGCGCCGACCGTGCTGCCAGTGCCTGTCAGCGTGTTGGTGATGACAAGCTTGTTATCGGCGGTGAAGGACGCCTCTGCATTGCCTGTGCCAAAGGCGGTGTCCAGCTTGCTGTTCAGATCGGTCAGGAAGCTCGTGCGATCACTGGCGTTCGTGAAATTATAGCTGCCATCTGCAAGGGTCACGTTCTTCGTCACGCCGCCAACCGTGACGGCCAACTGGTTGTTGCCCGAACCTTCTGTGCCCGTTGTGAACGACGTTCCAATTAACGCCGCTGCGCCGCCTGTTCCAACAACCGCGAAATCGTCTGCTGCATCCGCCGTGGAGAACACGATTTTGTTATCGGCGTCAAAGCCAACCGATACGCTTGCGAATGCGCCGCCGAGCGCTTGAATCTTGGTCTCGATATCATCGAGGAAATCTTGCGCGCTCAAGCCGCCAGCTGTATCCGAGTAGTCTTGCGTGGCCAGGCTAATCGTCTGCTCCACGCCGTTCAAGGAGACCGTCAGCAGATTGTTCTGGCTACCTTGCTCATAAGCTGCACTAGTCAAGCCGAGCTCAGCCGCCGCCGAGCCTGTGATATTAGTAATGGTACTGGCTACGCCTTCTACGTTGTTCGTCAGGACCAGCTTGTTCGTGCTGGCTTCGAAGGAGGCGATGACATTGCCATTGCCGAACACGCTGTCCAACTGCGTATTCAGGTCTGTCAGGAAGGTGTTGCGACCGGCTCCAGTCGTCATATCATACGTATTTGCAGCCAAGCTGACCGTCTGGGTATTGCCGCCAACTGTCAGTGTAAGTTCATTGTTCGGCGTGTCCGCACCAGCCACCAGGTCGGAACCGTCGCCGGCTGTAGACAGATGGGTGAGCGCATTGCCGCCAGTTAAGGCGAAGGTGTCGCCTGCATCAGCCGTTTTGAAGACGAGCTCGCTATCGCCGTTGAAGTTGACCGTCACATTGGCAAAGTCCCCGCCCAGCGCTTGAATCTTGGCTTGCAGGTCGTCTCTGAAATCAGCCGCCGTTTGACCTGGAGTGCCGTCATAATCGACTACATCCAATGCAACTGAGGCGGAGACCCCGTTCAGGCTGACCGTAAGCTCGTTGTCATTTGCAGTAACCGTTGGACCTGCAGCTGTAGTGTAAGCTTTTGAAGAAGTAATCGTTGCGCCTTCTGTTGTGGCATCAACGATGGTGAAGGCTGCGGTCAGCGTAGAAGCATCGACCGTGCCCGTTGCCGTTGCAGAAGTGGCCTCAATGTTCGGACCGCTGCCTGCGCTCGAAGGATTGCTATAAGCGACATTGCCGGTTACCGTACCGCCGCCGATTGCCGAGATGTTGACATTGCCAAGCGCAGTGCCTGTTGCAGTTGCAACCGTATCTGCTGCTGTAATCGAGATTGTGCCGGTCACGGCTCCGCCAGTCACGTTGGCCGTTTTCGCCGTCTCCACGTTAAGCTCGCCTTTGAGCAGGCTCTTCGTATTAAATTCGGTTGTATTGCCGATCCGGTTGATCTCGGAGGTCAGCTGGTTGACTTCCTCCTGAATCGCTTGGCGATCCTCCGTTGAGTTCGTGCCGTTCGCCGATTGCGCCGCCAGCTCGCGCATACGCTGCAGAATGCTGTGCGTCTCGCTGAGTGCGCCCTCAGCCGTTTGGATGAGCGAGATGGCGTCCTGCGAGTTACGGGTAGCCTGCTCCAGGCCGCGGATTTGTCCCCGCATTTTTTCGGAAATCGCCAGACCGGCCGCGTCGTCGCCGGCACGGTTAATCCGCAGACCGGAAGACAGCTTCTCCAAAGATTTGCTTGTGCCTACGTTGTTCGTTGCCAGCTGCCGATGCGTGTTCAGCGCCGCGATGTTGTGATTGATTCTCATCATTCTCTACCTCCGTGTGGTGTGGTTCAGGATGCCTCTCCATTTGCATCCCGTGCGAAGCCCTTGCGTGAGACCTGCTCTGTCGCTGCCGACGGATCGCGCGCTGATCCGCCTCGCGAGTCCAGACAGACTCGTACGCGGCTCTTCCCTGAGTACACCACTCGTCCATAAGTGGCAGAGGTTCTATGCGTTATTGCTCTATGTTATCGTCTATGCTGTCGCTCCGGTCCGCCAATTCGCCTCTTACGATCGGGATATGTCTAGGCGCGTCGATCGCCAGACGCAGATGCCCCTCCTCGCTCTTGACTACCTTGACCATGATGTTGTTGTCGATCATCACGTACTCCCCTGGCTTTCTCCCTAATACGAGCATCTGCTCATCTCTCCTTATGTGGCCATCGGCCGAACCCAAAAATGAGCAAACACATCGCGGCCTGGCTTCGTCCTGAAGCGTATCGGCGATGGGTTTGCTCGTCCCTAAGCTTGGCTATACGGCATGCGAGTGTCCTTGAGAAAACAGCAAAAAGACGACTAGCGCGCATGTTTCGACCTTCGTCGTCCTTGAATACACATGCGCTTCTACTCGTCCATGAGGAAGCGGATATCTACTTACTACCGTTATCGGCACAGGGTCCGAAAAAGTTTAGGGCATTCCAAAAATTTTTTTGGTATACTTGTTACTAAAGTCCTATCCGTCTACCCTGCATTCGGAGGTTCCATACCATGCTAGAGGACACACGCGCGATCCCCCTGACCGAAATTGTCCGGCACACGCGGGATAATCGGCATCTCTTTTTTTCAGTCGCCCGGCAGCTTGTCCGACTTGTCGAACGTCAAGCCGACCACGACAGTCCACGTCATCCCTTTCACCCGGACCACTATTCGGTACTCATATCGGACGACTCCTCCGTCCAGATCCTTTTGACCCCATTCGATTCACCCAACTCCTCGCCATCCGACAACCTTACCCGAGATGTTATGTACGCTTCGCCGGAGCTGCTTGGCCGTACCATCCGAGCTGTTGATCTACGCAGCGACTTTTATGTTTTGGGCATCCTGTTTTATGAATGCCTGACAGGGGCGCCGCTATTCGCGGCGAATTCTGAGCTAGAGTGGGCGCATGCCCATCTGGCGCAGCTCCCGGCGAGACCGGAGAGGGTGCGCCCGGATATTCCTGTCATCCTGGGCGATCTCGTCATGAAGCTGTTAAGCAAGCTGCCGGAGGACCGCTACCAGAGCATATATGGCTTGCTCGCCGATCTCGAGCAGTGCGCCGAGCAGCTGCGCCAGCGCGGCGTGATCCCAGGGTTCGAGCTGGGGCGCGCGGATCGGCGGAGCCGTCTACAGCTTCCCGAAGTGTTGTATGAAAGGGAGGCATTCTTGGAGCAACTGCGCTCCAGCTATGCGGAGGCCGTCGCCGGAGCTGTAGAGACCGTCCTGGTGGGAGGCCGCGCCGGCAGCGGCAAGACAGCACTGCTGAAGGCTTTTCGAGCAGTCGTCTTCGAGCAGTCGGGACACTTCCTCGCCGGCGCGTTCGACCTACAGACGGCTGCTGCGCCCTATCTGCCGCTGGTCCAGGCGATTCGGGAGCTCGCGGCCAGACTGCTGGGAGCGAGCGATGCGGAGCTGGATTATTGGCGCGGCCGCATTACTGCCGCTGTAGGGCAGCAGGGAGCGATCCTTCTAGGGATGATCCCGGAGCTCGTCCATATCATCGGCGAACAACCGCCGCTTCACGAGCTGCCGCCATCGGAGACGACGGTCCGGCTTCATCAGGTGTTCTGCGGCTTCCTGCGGGCGCTCGCGGATGCCGAGCATCCGCTCGTGCTCTGCCTGGACAACATGCAGTGGGCAGACCCGGCCTCGCTGCAGCTGCTGCGAGCGCTGATGAGCGACCCCGACAGTCAGCATCTGCTCATCCTGCTGGCCTTCCGCAACGATGGATTCGATGCCGCTCAAGTGCTGCTGGACCTATTGCTCACGGACGAGAGCGTGGCGCAGCCGCGCGTACAACTCATCGAGCTCCGGGAGCTGGGGCTTGCCAGCGTGAAGAGGTATGTCGTAGAAGCGCTTCATAGCGATCCCTGTACTGTCAAGCCGCTTGCGGAAGCGCTTTACCAAAAAACGGCCGGCAATCCCTTCTACCTCGAACAAATGCTGCAGCGCTGCTACAACGAAGGATGGCTCCGATATCGCGAGGATGGCGAGTCGTCGCTGTGGATATGGGAACTCGCGGAGATCCAGCAACAGGAAAGCTTCGAGGACGTCGTCGGGCTCATCGTCTGCCGGTTCGAGGCGTTGCCCGCAGAGGTGCGACGGCTACTCCGCAGCGCCAGTTGCTTCGGACGGGGATTCGAGCTGGAGCAGCTGGCGCTGCTGGAGGGTATAGGTACGGAGACGGTGCGGCTGGAGCTGCAATCTGCGCTGGAGGAGGGCTTGATCCTGCTGGGCGAGGAGATGTCCTACCGCTTCTCGCATGATGAAGTGCAGCGGGCCATCTATGAAGCTATCCCGGCTGCGGAGCGGGAGCGGCTGCATCAATCGATCGGTCGCCAATTGCAGCGTCAGTATGGTGGGGAGGACATGCCGGCTCTCCAATTGTTCGAGATCGCGCATCATGCCAATCTGGGCAGCGGTCTGATGAGGGAGCCGGAGCAGCGAGAGCAGCTGGCGCGGATCAATCTGCAGGCGGGCAAGCTGGCCAAGGCGACAGCGGCGCATGTACAAGCGTTGGAGCTGCTGCAGAAGGGGATCAAGCTGGTCGAGGCTGAGGGCTGGAGTCGATATGGCGAGCTATACGCGGAGCTGCTGCTGGAGAGCTCGGAATGCCAGTACTGCTGCGGTTACTTCGATCGTGCCGAGCATGTGCTGAAGGAACTGCTGGGATGGGAGAAGGCCCCGCAGCGACGCGCGCGTATCTACGTCATCCAGATGACGATGTGCGCCTATCGCAAGCGGGATGGGCAAGCAGCGAAGATCGCGATCCATGCGCTGGCCGAGCTCGGCTTGAAGCTCCCGGCCGCTCCCTCTCGTCTGGGGATGGCTGCCGAGATGCTGCGGACGCGAGCCTACCTTGCACGCAGACCACAGCAGCTTGAGCAGGGGCCGACAAGCGATGATCCGATTCACTTGGCTATGGCGGACATCATTACGCTTGCATCGTCGCTGCTGTTCATGACCCATTCGCAGTTGGCCACCTTCATGCTGGCTAGATATGTACGGATCGCCGCAGATCAGCGTCACGATGGCGCCTTGGCGATCGGACTGAGCGCATATGCCATCGCGTTATGCTACGGCTTGCATGATTACGAGCGTTCGCTTCGCCTTGCCGAGCAAGCGTTGCAATATGCAGAGCGGACAGGCAATGCTAGACTGCAGGGCATCGTGCTGTTCATGAACGCTCTCATCCTGCAGTTTTTGCGTCCGGGCGAGTCGGATCGTTGCTTTGCCCAGGCTGAGGCATACTGTGCGAGCCAAGGCGATCTGGTGTATGCGGGGTATGCCATCTCCTCGCGACTGATTACACAGAGCCAGGATCTTAGGCTTCTGGAGCAGCTATGGCGGCACTATGCACGACAGCTGCATCGTCTGGACGACATGACGAAGCGGGTCGTCGGTATCGTCGGCCGCTATCTGCAGCTGCTGCGGACGGAAGCCGACACGTCCAGGCTCCGACTCGACGACGGCGATATCGATGAAGCGCTGCTGGAGCGGCTGCCGAAGGAGGGCACTCACGTCTCGCACTTGCTCTACTATTACACGTGCAAGCTTGAGGTGAGCTACCTGCACGGCAGGTACGGAGAAGCGGCAGCCGTCGTAGAGCAGTCAAGGCGTCTGAAGGCGACGATGCTGCTGTCCTACCATCAGCGATATTGCTTTTACTCTGCCCTGACGATGATGACGATCTACGCGGATGCCCCGCCCTCCCTTCGGAGGAGCTATCGCAAGGCGCTCAAGCGCCTGCTCGGCCAGATGAAAAAGTGGACCCACGTCGTGCCCGAGCGAACGAGGGCCAAATATCTCGTCTTGCTGGCAGAGTCGGACCGGCTAAACGGCAAGCTGGAGGCGGCCTGCAATCGATATGATCAAGCCATAGACTATGCGCGATCGATCGGTGATGCGCATGACGAAGCGATCGCCAGCGAACGGGCGGCACGTCTCCAGCAAACGCTCCATCGCCCAGACCGGGAGGCGGACTATATCCTCAGAGCGCATGAGGCTTATCTGAGATGGGGGGCGGATGGCGTCGCTGACCGACTGCAGCGGCTATACCCAGAGCTGAGAGGGGCGGGTCAATCTGTAGCAGCGGATGCAGCCGAGCCGCCTGAGCGTCCAAGGTCGCAATACGCCAAGCCGCGTCCGCCGCTGAACGCCGGGGTCGAGGATCGCTGGGCGATGGATGCGCTGCGCCATGCGTCCAAGCTGGATGGCAGCGATGCGCAGCTTGCAGATCTGCTGGGCGCTTTCCTGCAGCTGGCCCTGCTGAACTCCGGAGCGGAGCGCGGACTGCTCTTGTCGATCGGCGAGCAGGGGGTGGTCATCGAAGGCGCGCGGGACGTTAACGATCTCGCCGCCGATGGCAACGAAGGAGGGGGTGGATGCTACGCCAGCTCGGTCGTACACCATGTCAGGCGGACCAGACAAGCCGTCATTGTGGTCGATGCAAGTCAGAGCGTCTATGCCACCGACCCGTATATTCGCCAGCGGTCGCCGCGTTCGATCCTGTGCATGTCGCTGCCGTGGCCGGGGCGACAGCCCTTGCTCGTCTACCTGGAGAACAACCGGCTCCCTGGCGTGATGACGACGGATTGCTTGCCGCTGCTGGAGATGGCCTTCTCTCGGATGATCTATGCCGCCCATACCTATGCCTCGTCCGCCGACGCTCCCGAAGCCGCAGCGGCCGTGGCTACGGAGCTAGCGTCGGTGTCGGACCTGGAGTCGGTAGCGGTGTCGACCGAGATGGGGCCTACGATAGAGGTAAGGGCGGAGCCAACGATGGAGCCGGCATCCTTGGCGACGACTGTTGCGGACATGTCGTCCCCGGCCATCGGGCCCTTCGAGGAGCTGTCTACGCGCGAGCTGGACGTGCTTCGGTTGATGGCCGGGGGGCTCTCCAACAAGGAGATCGCCTCCCGACTAGGCATCAAGGAAGGTACCGTGAAGATCCACGCCTTCAATATATACGGCAAGCTGCAAGTCAATCGGCGCGTCCAGGCGATCACGCGAGCACGCGAGCTAAGGCTGCTGGAGTAGCGAGTCAGGGCTGCCCCTGATTTCGCTCCAGCAGCTCGCTGCGCACGATCGGCACGTCTCGCGGCGCATCAATCGCCAGTCGTAGCTGGCCGTCCTCGCTCATAATGACGGATACGACGATTCTGTTATCGATAATGATGGATTGTCCCGGTTTTCTTCCTACGACCAGCATGGTGGATGGGCCCCTTTTTCTGTAGGTGTATATTTACCTTCGCAGCATAGCCCAATTCATACTGATCTGTGATTCCACGAAAGTTATACCCGCCCCTAATTAATCTTCCGAAATATAACCAACGGTATAGCATGGAAATACATATTTTAATCCACCCCCAATAGTGATAAGATAGATAGGTATGTAGTGATTCGGAGGGGTGCGACATTTGTTTGCGCTCGGGCTTTGCTGTGGCGTTTTGGAGCTGGGGCGCCTGCATCCTTTCTGCAAATCTCAAGATATAAGGATGGTAATCATGGGCAACAGACAACAGGCAACAGACGTCATCTTGATCGGGGCCGGCATCATGAGCGCAACGCTCGGCGCGCTGCTGAAGGAGCTGGCTCCCGACTGGAACATCACCGTGCTGGAGCGGCGGTCGACTGCGGGCGAGGAGAGCTCCAATGAATGGAATAATGCCGGTACGGGACATGCGTCCCTGTGCGAGCTGAACTATACGACCGAAAAGCCGGACGGCTCGATCGATATCAGCAAGGCGATCAAGGTCAATGAGGAATTCCGGGTGTCGCAGCAATTCTGGTCCTATCTCGTCAAGAAGAAGATGATCAAGAGCGCGCGCGACTTTATCGTCTCGCTGCCGCATATGAGCTTCGTGCAAGGCGAGAAGGATGTGAAGTTCCTGAAAAAGCGGTTCGAGGCGATGTCGGCCAATCCGCTATTCGCAGGGATGGAATATTCGGAGGAGCATGCCAAGCTTAATGAGTGGATCCCGCTCATGATGAAGGATCGCAGCGCCGGCAAGCCGATCGCGGCGACCAAGATCGACTCGGGCACGGACGTCAACTTCGGCTCGCTGACGCGGCTGCTGTTCGATCACCTGAAGCGCAAAAAAGTCGATCTTCAGTACAATCGCAATGTCGACGACATCAAGCGCGCAGGCGACGGCTCGTGGCAGCTCAAGGTGCGCAATACCCAGAACGGCTCGGTCGAGCGGCTGAATGCCAAGTTCGTCTTCATCGGCGGCGGCGGAGGCAGCCTGCATCTGCTGCAGAAGACCGGGATCGCCGAGGGCAAGGGGATCGGCGGCTTCCCGGTCAGCGGTATCTTCATGGTGTGCCGCAAGCCGGAGATCGTCGCTCGTCATCATGCCAAGGTATACGGCAAGGCGCCGGTCGGCGCGCCGCCGATGTCGGTGCCGCATCTGGACACGCGGTTCATCGACGGCAAGGAGTCGCTGTTCTTCGGCCCGTTCGCGGGCTTCTCGCCGAAGTTCCTCAAGTTCGGCTCGATGTTCGATCTGATCACCTCGGTCAAGGGGCATAATCTCGTGACGATGACCTCGGCAGGGGTCAAGAACGTACCGCTGACGACGTATCTGATCAAGCAGGTCATGCTCTCCAAGGAGAAGCGGATGGAGGCGCTGCGCGACTTTGTGCCGGACGCCAAGAGCGAGGACTGGGAGCTGCTCGTCGCTGGCCAGCGGGTACAGATCATCAAGAACACGCCGCAGGGCAAGGGCATGCTGCAATTCGGCACCGAGGTCATCAGCGCTGCCGATGGCTCGGTCGCTGCGCTGCTCGGCGCATCCCCCGGCGCTTCGACAGCCGTATCCGTCATGGTTGAAGTCATCCAGAAGTGCTTCCCTGGACAGTTGCAGGAGTGGGAGCCGAAGCTGCGCGAGATGATCCCGTCCTACGGCTTGAAGCTGATGGACAATCCCGAGCTGATCGATCAGATCGATACGGCTAATGTCGAGGTGCTCGGCCTCGCTGGCAAGTCCGACAAAAAAGTAAAGCAATCGGTCTGATTTTATACGCGCCTTGGCGGTCCTCATCATGCGAGTTCGGGATGGGGGCCGCTTTCTTTGAAGCCATTGGCCGACGTTCCTCGTATGAAGGACGAGTGTGCTATGAAGGAGGCTATAAGTCTGAAATCGTAGCACA
>NZ_BFBX01000046.1:0-20999 GCF_003851045.1 Paenibacillus sp. 598K
ATGGCAGCTGCATCGTCTGGCATCTGCCCCTCTCTCCATATGGCAGCTGCATCGTCTGGCATCTGCCCCTCTCTCCATATGGCAGCAGCACGGCGCGCCTCGCGAGCGACAGCGTACGCGCTATCCATGATCGGCGATCGAGTCTCTGCATCAGCCGCTCCTGATAACCTTCCCGCCGCACCGTCGCGACGATCTGTCTGCCGATAGATGCGCTCGACGGCCAGCGCCTCCAGGTGGAACACCGGCACCGCGTATTCCCGCAGCTGCGATAGCGGCTGAGCCGCTTGCCAGACGGATACGCCCGCTTGCGCCAAGCGCTGACGGAGCGCTGAAGGCAGCGCGCCGCCCACCGAGTCCGGCGCTTGTCGCCCGGCACTCCTGGAGCGATGCGAGGTGATATCCTCTCCGAGTTGTGCCGCGCCGCGCAGCAGCCAAAAATCCGCCGGGCGCGACGCCTTGCCTGATCCGCCCGACGTATTGGAGAACGAAACGCTCCCTCTGCGATCGCCCCATACCGAGGAACGCTCGCCGGGCATGATGAAGCCGGCATCGCCAGTGGTCGGACCTTCGAGCTGATCGCTATGCACGCCTAAATCGGTCACTCCGCCTACACCCTCACGCGCACCTGCCACGCGTCCCAGACCAGCGCTGACACGCGATACCGGCGCGCCTCGCTCAGCTGCCGTCCCTGCGTCTGCACCGCCGCGTACGCTCCGCTCGGCTGCCTTGCCTGCGCTTGCAACGCGCAGCACGTCTGCGACGGTCCTTGCGCCTGCGCCGCGGCGTACACCAGCAGCCTCCATCGGCTGGTCGACTGCCGCCAGCGCCGCGCACTCCCGCCGCCAGCAGCCCTCGCTCCAGATCCATACGCTACCCGCCATGTCCGAGCCCCTCTCTCTGCGGTGCCACCGGCGCCCGGCGTCCGAACGCACACGGCCAAATAATTAGAAAAAAGAGGGCTTCCGCCCTCAACGACCTTGTATGGCTTTGCATACAATGCAACATGAAAGAAAAAAGAACAAGTGCGCCGCTCGCACTATCAATGCAAGCAGCGCGCAATACGCGGGTCCGGCTTACAGCTCGTCGTCCAACAGCTCCGGATCCAGATCGTCATAATCGCCTTCACCGTCAAAGCCGTAGTCCAGACCTTTGCCGTCATGGCCTTCGCACCCGCCCGGGCAGACCGCCACGCACACTTTGGTCTCCGCGATCATCTCGACGGCGAATTCCCGCTCCACCCGCAGCACAACGGACGTGCCGCTCGAAGAGATATTAGCCTCGATGCAGTTCGGATCCTGCGTCGCTTCGGCCGATACTTCCTCCGTGGAGGTTCTGTGTTTGGCATCCAGGTAAGAGAGCGGGACGCTTTCTACATAAGAGATCGATTCCTTTGCGACGTCAGTTTGCGAGTTTTTGTCATAGGAATACCAGATGTTGATATCGTAAGTACCGATGACCTCGATTCCGTCGCCCGAACGCACCGCTTCGTATTGATGATTAATAATCCAGGCACCCAGTATACTCGTCGGATGCTCGGGCGGTGTGACATTATGGGTAACGGTGGAAAACTTACGACCCTTGCCGCAGACAGCTTTCGTTATAATTTCTCTGCACTGAAGCTGTTTATCTGCCAATGCCATCGACTTAACCTCCTCCATACAATCATTCAATTAAAGTGTATGCAGGACATGGGCAAATGTTGATAAATCTGGGCGCGGGAATCTCGAACCTTTTGAAAAAGCCGGGCATGGGCGCGAGAAGCCAAGCGTTGATAAGAATTTGTATAGTTGCGCGTGGTTAGATAGAGGCATTACTTACATAGAGGTGAACCGCATGCGTATACACGTGAAATCATCGTGGCCGCTCATCATGACGTACCCGGTGAAGGAAACGTGCCAACAACTAGACCTGACCTATCTTCATGCAGCGCTGCGCGAGGAGGATAACGAACAAACGTTGCGCCGGATGCTCACCGTCTTGCGGGCGAACCAATATATGACGATCCGGGATGTGCTCCAGTCGAGCTGGCAGGAGTTATCTGCGTTGCGACAGATGGGCGTCGCCAGCTGCCAGTTGCTCGGATCGCTGCTCGAACGGATCACCGTTCAGCCCGATCTGCTGGTCGACGAAGCTGTCGCCCAGCGGGAGCAAAAGCTGCACTCGATCAAGGAACGGCTGCGCGAGATGGGATTGGTTAAATAATCGCAGCTGCGCGCCATTGCCAAGTCCCGGCATGGACAAGCATTGATCGTTACTTGCGCTGCAGCAGCACCTCATCGAACCAGATATCCTCGTAATCCGTCGCAATCACGAAGCGCCAACCCGGCGCAAGTCCGAGATAGGGCAGGATCAACGGATTCCAGTCTTGCACATGCGCCGCATGAAGCGGCACAAAAAAATCGTCGGCCTCCGAGTAAGCGCCCGACCAGATATACCACCCCGTCGTATCGCCTACAGGGGGCAGCCGAAGTCCATGGATCGGCTCCATCCGCGACTTCACATTCCATGCGATCCCTACCTTCAGCGCGGGATCGCATGCCACATACTCCGCATCGTATCTCTCGCAAACCTCCTTCTGCTGCCTCGTTAAGGCTTGCTCTGATTGGCGCTCCTCCATCCTTGTCCACTCCTCCTCCTCATTTTCAGCTTGCGCCGAACTGTAGTCCTTCTGCCCTTCGCAGATACCGTTCACGCGGATGCAGGTCGCGGCATCGGTTTTTTCCACCGTTTGGCGATCGACAGGTATCGCTCCAATTCGTGACAGAGCTGCAACACAGCCGCTCGCACCTCGAACTCCTCGCGCGTCTGCGGGAGCGGCATCTCGCGGTATCGCTCCTCCAGCTCGTCCAGCTCTCGCTCCACAGCACCGATATATACGTCAGACTTCACTTCCTCCGTCAGTCGCAGCAGGACATCCGCTAGCAGCAGGCCTTGCGGCACCTTTTCGTAGACCAAGGCGATCAGTGTCAGCATCTGCTGGATCGACTCCAGTTGCTGACTGCGCATCTCGAAATACGTGTGCCAATAGGCCTCGTAGCGCCATAGCCGATTTTCCTGATAAGTAGACGAGCGGTCCTGCCCCTGCTTGATCAGGTCGTCCGCCAGCAGCAGCTCCTCGCCGTTCCACATATGGCGGGGATTTTGGAGCGTCATCGCCAACTCCTGGAAAATCTTGCTGAATGTCGCCTCGATGCGATGGCGAAGATCCTTCAGCTTGTGCTCCTCCCGGGGCATGTACAGCATGTTGACGATCGTCGCCCAGCCGAGCCCGGTTACGAGCAGCATGATCTCATTGCCGATGAGCGCGAGCGACACCTCTTCCTTCTGGAAGACGTGGAAGACGATGACCGAGCTGGTGACGATGCCTTCCTTGAGCTTCAGCCGGGTGAGGATCGGGAAGGCGATCAGGATAAAGATCGACAGCGCCCAGATCTCGAAGCCCAGCAGCGTAAAGATGAGCGAGGCAAAAAACAACCCCAGCACCGAAGCCATCATCCGGGTCGCGACATTGCGAATGCCGCGCATACGGGTGACCTCGACGCCGAGGATTGCCAATAGACCAGCCGACAAGGCCGGCGTCAGTCCAAGATACATTGCGGTGTAGATCGCCGCCAAGCCGGCGATGGCCGTTTTGATAACGCGAATTCCGATCACTTTGCTCCCACCCATTTCATCGATGCCTATTGTTTATTATAGATTATATCGGCTATTGGGTTCGCTCGCAAAGCCTCTTTTGTCTGGGGGGGCGCACGGGGAGCTAACGCTCCTTCCAGCCTGCCATCAATCTGCGCTCCACCAGCGCCACCACCTGGTACATCAGGGCCGCCACGACAGCGATGACGATGAGCGACGACAGGACGAGCGTAAAGTTGAATACCTGAAATCCGTAGATGATCAGATAGCCAAGCCCGGCCTTGGCAACCAGAAACTCGCCGACGATGACGCCGATCCAGGCCAGACCGACGTTGACCTTAAGCGTCGAGATGATGACCGGGTACGAGTCGGGCAGCACCGCGAGGCGGAACACCTGGCCGCGCGTCGCGCCGAACAGCTGCAGCACCTTGATGTAATGGGGATCGACCTCGCGGAATCGATTGTAAATGACGAGCGTTGTGATGATGACCGTAATCGACAGCGTCGTCGCCACGATGGACAGGAAGCCGGGTCCGAGACTGACGATGAAGATCGGCCCCAACGCCACCTTGGGCATGCTGTTGAGGACGACGAGATACGGATCGGCCACTCTGGAGACGAAAGGGAACCACCAGAGCAGCGCCGCCAGCAGTGCTCCGCCAATCGTACCGAGCAGAAAGCCGACGATTGTCTCCGTTACCGTCACGCCGATATGCGGCGGCAGCGTGCCGTCGAGCAGCGTCGACCAGAGCTGATGCGCGATCCGGCTCGGATAGCTGAACAGCAGCACATCGATCCAGCCCCAGCGGCCCGCCGCCTCCCACCAGCCGAGGAACAGCAAGAGCAACGCCAGTTGGACGGCGTGCACCGCAACAGTCCGCCGTCTGGCGGAGCGACGATAGCCGGCATGCAGTTGACGGAGCCAGCCGGCTTGCGATTGGTCACAGCCTTCCTCCTGCTGCGAGGACTTAATCTGGGGTCGGCTTGTCATGGGCATCCGCTCCTTCCTCGCTGGCATCCAGCTCTTCCCATATCGCATCGAACACGTCCTGGAAGCCGGGGTGTCTGCGCGCTCCCGTCGGCAGCCGCTGCTGGATCTCGCGCGGGATATTGAAGACCTGGCGGATATGGCCAGGTCGGCTGCCGAGCACGATGACGCGGTCGCTCATCGCCGCCGCTTCCGCCAGATCGTGGGTGACGAGCACCGCCGTCTTGCCCAGTCGGCGCAGCGTACGCTGGACGAGATCCTCCAGCTGCAGCTTGATCTGCATATCCAGAGCCGAGAACGGCTCATCGAGCAGCAGCACCTCAGGTTCGGTCGCCAGCGTCCGCACGAGAGCTACCCGCTGCCGCATGCCGCCTGACAGCTCATGCGGATAACGCTCCTCGGTGCCGCCGAGCTCCATCTCCTCCAGCAGCCGTCTCACCTCTGCGGTTCGCTCGCTTGTGATCGCGCCTCGGACCTCCAGCCCCATCCGCGCATTGTCGAGGATCGTCCGCCACGGAAACAGATAGTCCTGCTGCAGCATATAACCCACCTTAGTCGAGGGTCCGCGCACCGGCTGGCCGTCCAGCAGGATCTCGCCGCGCGCAGGCGGGAACAGGCCCGCCAGCAGACTGAGCACAGTCGTCTTGCCGCAGCCGCTCGGGCCGACCAGACTGACGAATTCGCCCCGTCCGACGCTCAGCTCCAGCCCTTCCACTGCGAGGGAGGCGCCTTTGTCATTGACATATACATGCGACACACTGTGCAATTCCAGCATCGGCTTCATCTGCGTCTCCTCCCTTTCATGACGGCATGCAGCGGGCTACTGGCCGGCGTCCTGGATCGCCCGCTCGGCGAAGCGGTTGTCGACGAGCTCGGCATGCTCTACCCGTGCCTTCAGCTCGCCGGCCGACTCCATCACATCGAGCAGATTGTTCCACTCCGCTTCGTCGACGATCGGATCGGACGCATAGGAGCCTTGATTTTTGTAGCGATTGATGACCATGATGACCAGCTCGCGGTCGGTATCCTCGAAGAACGGCAGCACGCTGTCGGCGATGACGCCGCTGTCCTGCTCCATCACCCACAGCTGGGCTTTGTGGATCGCCCGGGTAAAGGCGGCGATCGCCTCTTCGTGGTCCTTCAGGTAGCTGGCCTTGGACATGAAGACGGTATAGGGCAGATGCCCGCTCTCGGTCCCGAACGAAGCGACGACAGACCCGCGCCCCTCCTGCTCGAAGATCGACGCCTGCGGCTCGAACAGCTGCACATACTCGCCCGTGCCCGATGCGAACGCCGCCGGGATGTTCGCAAAGTCGATATTCTGGATCAGCTCCAGGTCGGCTTGCGGGTCGATGCCATGCTTTTTGAGCGTGAACTCGCCGGCCATCTGCGGCATGCCGCCTTTTCTTTGCCCGAGGAACACACTCCCCTTGAGCGATTGCCAGTCGAATGCTTCGTCGGCCTCGCGGGCCACCAGGAACGTGCCGTCGGTCTGGGTCAGCTGGGCAAAGTTGATGACCGGATCGGTCGCGCCCTGCTGCGCCACATAGATCGAGGTCTCCGAGCCGACCAGCGCGATGTCGATGCCGTCCGAGAGCAGCGCCGTCATCGTCTTGTCGCCGCCAAAGGTCGTCGTCAGCTCGACGTCGAGCCCCTCCGCCTCGAAGAAGCCTTCGCTTAGCGCGACATACTGTGGCGCGTAAAACAGCGAGCGCGTCACCTCGCCGACTCTGAGCTTCACGGTGTCCTGCCCGTCCTTCTCCCATAACCCCGCGATCAGCGCAGCGATCATCACTGCCACGACGACCAATGCCGCCCCTATCCGCATGCGCATAAGTATCCCTCCACCTTGGTTCATTTAAGTACTCCTAGCCTATGCGGGCGTGTGGGTGTTTGTGAGTAGACAGGGGCCCAGTGCAGCCACACACAGGGACATGTTGCATAATAGCAAGACTCATGTTAAATTTAGAGTAATTACTCTAAAAAATAAGGTGATCCTTATGTCTACCCGCGCCAACATCCTGTCCGCTGCCGTCCGGTTGTTTAACCAGAGCGGCACCGGACAGGTATCGACCAATCATATCGCCAAGGAAGCAGGCATCAGCCCAGGCAATCTTTATTATCATTACCGCAACAAAACCGAGATCATCCGGGCCATCCTGGAGGAGATGTATGCCCGCTGGGACGAGGTGTGGACCTTTGCTGCGGATGAACCGGTGACGATATTCGGCTTTCTCGGCAAGCTGCGGTTGAACTATGGCCTGCTGTGGCAATACCGTTTCTTCTACCGGGAGGCCATCATCCTCTTAAGCCTGGATGACCAGTTGAAGTCGCGGCATATCCTTATGACCGAGCAGCGCTTCGCAGATCAGGCCGCCTTTGCGCAGCAGATCCGGGCGGCCGGCATTCTCTCCGGCCCCGAGGATCCCCGGGAGATGAGACGGCTGCTCTCCGCATGCTGGATGATCGCCAATAACTGGCTTGGTCTGGTGGAGATGAATGGCGAGGAAGTCACCGAACAACAAATGGATGAAGGAATCGCAGTGCTGATGACGGTGCTGCGCCCTTATCTGAACGAAGGAGCATTGCACCATGACGAAAAAAGCAGCTAATGAAAAGGAATCCACCGGCCACCTTTCCCGCCGCAGCTTCCTGAAGGCCGTCGCAGGCGGCGGGATCCTGCTCGCCGGAGGCGGACTGTGGGGAACGTTCCAGCGCGGCGTATTTTCCACCGGCAAGGGACCCGCCTACACAGGCTGGAAGGAGTGGGCGGCCAGGCAGACCGCCGGCAGACAGCCCGAGAGCGGACTAGCTTCGGCGATCCTCGCCTCCAACGCCCACAACACCCAGCCCTGGCTGGTCTCCGTGAAGGGCGACACCATCGATCTCTATATGGATCTCTCGCGCAATATCGGCTCCATCGATCCGTTCTATCGGGAGATGTATATCAGCTTGGGCTGTTTCCTGGAAAATCTGCATCTGACAGCCACTGCCCAAGGCTATGGCTGGCGCGAGACGCTGCATGCAGGAGATTTCCGTCAGGTACACGTAGCCCGGCTTGAGCTCAGCGATCGCCCGCTGGATGCAGCCTCGCATCATGCCGCACTGTACGATGCCATCCCGACGCGTCACACGAACCGTGGGGCCTATGATACGGGACGCCCGGTAGACGAACGGCTGCTGCGCGAGCTCTCCGCGTTGCAGGACGGAAGCGGGCCCCGGCTGCACTGGTGGACAGCAGAGGCCCACAGACAGCAAGTCGGCCGCTTGGTTATCCAAGCGACCGAGGCCATTATCGCCGATGAAGTGCAAGCGCGCGACAGTCACCGCTGGTACCGTGAGAGCTGGGACGAGCTGCAGCTGCGCAAGGATGGGACGACGCTGGATGCCACGGGCAACGGCTTTCTCATCCGTGCGTTCGGCAAGCTGATCCCGGTCTCGGAGCAGACCGCCCACGATTACTGGCTGGCTTCGACCCGGGATGTGCAGGTTCCGACAGCTGCCGCCTTTGGCGGCATTACCGTGCCAGACCCTTCGGACCGGCGGCAGCTGCTCGCTGCCGGCCGGCTCTGGCAGCGTCTGCACCTGTCGGCTGAGCAGTTGGGACTGGCCATGCAGCCGCTCAATCAGCCTCATGAACGTATCGATCGCGAGCGTCAGCTCGGCCTGTCTCCGGGATTCTCAGAGGCTTACAGCCAACTGCCGGGCCTCTCGGGACAGCCGTGCATCTTCACATTCCGGATCGGCTATCCGGAGTCAGTGGCTCTCCCCAGCCCGAGACGAGGCATGGAAGAGATCCAGGTGCATGGATAAGTCTTGTGAAGATGGGGTCCGGGATCAAGCGGACGCCGCTTCAGCGGATGCCCCGGCGCCGCGCGGCTGCCGGACGACACTCTGTCTGCCGTCGATACTGACGGGCACCTCGCCATCGATGGTGACCCGGCGCACGATACGCTCCTGGTCCTCATAGTCATTGATGGCATAATGCTGCGTGGCCCGGTTATCCCAGATCACCACATCGCCGGCTTCCCACCGCCAGCGCACCGTATTCTCCAGCTTGGTCACATGTCCCTGCAGCAAGGACAGCAGCTGGGCAGAATCCGCGGAGGACAGTCCGATGATCCGTTTGACGAAGTGGCCGAGCACCAGGGCGCGCTCGCCGGTCTCCGGATGGACGCGGACCAGCGGGTGCTCGGTTTCGTACAGCGTCGATCGGAACACCTCGCGGTGATGGCGCACCGCCTCATCGGAGACCTGATTGCGCTGAGCGGCATAATCATAATCGTTGCTATGCAGCGCCCACAGGCCATCCGCCAGCTGACGCAGCGCCTCGGGGAGATGCTCGTAAGCAGACACTGTATTGGCCCAGACCGTATCCCCGCCTGCTGCAGGCACTTTGACGGCCCGCAAGATCGAAGCCTGCGGATACGCATCGACGAAGGTAACATCCGAGTGCCACGAATCCGCACGTCCTCCGTGCGATGCATCAAGCTCGAGAACATAGCTGGTGCCCTGCTTGATCGGGACGGTCGGGTGGGCCACCGGACTGCCAAGCCTTGCGGCAAAGGCTTCCTGACCGGCATCGTCCAGATGCTGCTGCCCGCGCAGGAAGATGACTTTGTATCGCAGCAGCGCTTCCCTAAGCGCGTCCAGCGTCTGCTGATCCAGATCGCCCGCCAGCCGGACCCCGCGGATCTCAGCGCCTATTCTTCCTGCTACCGGATGGACAGACAAGCCCTTCTGCTCGCTGGATTGAACCGTTTCAACATTGCTCATCTACATAACCTCCCATAATATGATTTCTTCTTTCGGCCGAACCGACTTACCCGTTAACTGCAATATTGCGTCCCAGGCCTTCCACTTGTGCTGGATGGGCCGGTCTCTCCAGACCGAGATGGCCGCGCAGCGTAGTTCCCGAATATTCGGTACGGAATAACCCCCGTCGCTGCAGCTCCGGGATGACGCCTGCCGCGAATTCCTCAAGGCCTCTCGGCAGATAAGGCGGCATTACATTGAAGCCATCCGCCCCGCCGCCCTGGAACCATTCCTCCAATTGGTCGGCGATCTGGACTGCCGTGCCCGCATACGTACGGTGACCGCGACCGCCAGCCAGCCGGTGCAGGAGCTGGCGGATCGTCAGATGCTCCCGCTGCGCCAAGTCGATGACCAGCTGGAAACGGCTTTTGTTGCCGTTGATCTCGTCCAGGCTCGGCAGCTCTGGCAGGGGGCCGTCCAGCGGATAGGTGTACAAGTCGACACCAAGCATATTGGAGAGCTGGTTCAGTCCGTACTCCGGCACCGTCAGTTCATTGATCTCCTGCTCTTTCTCCCTTGCTTCCGACTCCGTCGCCCCGATGACGGGGCAGATCCCGGGCAGGATCTTCAACTGGTCCGGCGTGCGGCCATATCGCAGCAGACGCGCCTTGACATCGCTGTAGAAGAGCTGGGCTTCCTCCAGTGTCTGCTGGGCCGTGAAGATCGCTTCGGCGTACCGGGCGGCAAATGCCTTGCCGTCCTCGGAGGATCCGGCTTGCACCAGCACCGGATAACCCTGCGGCGGACGCGGGATATTGAGCGGTCCCCGGACCTGGAAGTGCTCGCCGGCATGGCCGATCGGCTGCACTTTGTCGGGATCGGCGAATACCCCCGATTCCCGGTCGACGACCAGCGCATCATCCCGCCAGCTGTCCCACAAGCCCGTCGTCACCTCCAGGAATTCTGCCGCCCGCTCGTAGCGCTTGTGGTGCTCCGGATGCGTGTCGCGGTTGAAGTTGTTGGCCTCGAACACGCTGCCGGAGGTGACGATGTTCCAGCCCGCGCGACCGTTGCTGATATGGTCCAGTGAAGCGAATTTGCGCGCCACATGGTAGGGCTCGTTGTAGGTCGTGGAGACGGTCCCGATCAGTCCGATCCGTTCGGTTACGGCAGCCAGGGCGGATAGCAGTGTGAAGGGCTCCAGCCCGACGAAGGCGCCGTGCTTGATGTGGCGGTTGACCGCCAGACCGTCTGCGAGGAAGATCGAATCGAACTTGGCCGACTCCGCCGCTCTGGCCAGCTCTTGATAATAGCGAAGATCCGTAATGCGCTCCGGGCGCGTTCCCTTGTAGCGCCATGCCGCTTCGTGATGGCCGACGTTCATCAGGAACAGATTAAGATGCAGCTGTCTTTTCTGCTTGCTCATGGTTCCAACACTCCTCTCAAAATAGCTTGCCTAGCAGAGCGTTCAAAAGCTACGTTCATGTAGCCGAGAACTTCTCTACTACTCTCTCGCTGACGGTTTCCAAGCCGTCAGACGCTGCTCCAGCGTAACCAGCACGTAGTTGACGATCAGGCCGATGACGGAGATCGTTAGGATGCCTGCATACATCTCCGTAATGAGGAAACTGAACTGCGAGTACTGGATCAGGTAGCCGAGTCCCGAGGTGGCGCCGACCATCTCAGCCGCGACCAGCACCAGGATCGAGCTCGCTCCCGCCTGACGGATCCCCACGAATATCGTGGGGATGGAGGCCGGGAGGATGACTTTGCGGAACAGACCGACCGAGCTCAGTCCCATCGAGCGGGCGGACTTGATGAGCAGCGGGTCGACGTTCTTCACCCCGCTGATCGTGTTCAGCAGCAGCGGGAAGGAACAAGCATAGAAGACGATCGCCACCTTCGACGTCTCGCCGAGTCCCAGCAGCAGGATGAATATGGGCAGGATCGCAAGCGCCGCCGTATTGCGCATCAGCTCCAGGAACGGATTGAGGTATTCGGAGACCGGCTTCCACCAGCCGATCGCAAGGCCGAGCGGGATGCTGACCGCGATCGCGAGCAGGAAGCCGCCCAGCGAACGCGACAGGCTGGCTGCCGCATGATCGCCCAGATCGCCGGACAGCAGCAGCTGCCACCAGGCAGCTGCCACCTCGCTCAAAGGCGGGAAAAAGGTCACATTGACCAGTCCCGTCCGGGGAGCAACCTCCCACACCGCCGCCAAGGCGAGGATGACGATTGAATTCTTGAACAACTGCCGCAGCCTGGCATACAGCCAGTCTGCTCCCCCCAGGCTGCGCCGCTCGCGCAGCACGAGTTCCCCTGCTCTGCCGTTAGCCATGGTCGGCCGCTCCTTTCCGGGCTGCTCTGCCCTTGCCGGACTTGAAGCCCTCCAGCGTCTTGCTCTTCTCCTGTTCCTGCGCGCGGCTCACCTCGTCCCGCAGCAGCTCCCATATCTCATGACGCAGCTGCACAAACGCCGGGTCGGACCGCAGATCGCCAGCCAGATCACGCGAGGCAAAGGGAATATCGATCACTTGCTTGATCCGCCCGGGACGGGAGGACATGACAGCTACCCGCTGGCCGAGATAAACAGCCTCTTCGATGCCGTGCGTGATGAAGATGATCGTCTTCCTGGTCGTCTCCCAGATGCGCAGCAGCTCGCTTTGCAGCGTCTCGCGGGTCTGGGCATCCAGGGCGGCGAATGGCTCATCCATCAGCAGCACCTCGGGGTCGTAGGCAAGACTGCGGGCGATCGCCACCCGCTGCTTCATCCCCCCGGACAGCTCATGGGGATAGCGGTCTTCGAAGCCCTCCAGTCCGACAAGTGCGATGAACTCGCGGGCTCTGCGACGACGTTCCTCGCGCTTGACGCCTTTGGCCTCCAGACCAAACTCGACGTTGCCCAGCGCCGTCTTCCATGGGAATAGCGCATACTGCTGGAAGACGATGCCGCGGTCCAGATCAGGACCCGTGATCGGCTTGCCGTCCAGCAGGATCTGACCGGTGCTCGGGGTGCTCAGCCCGGCGAGCAAGTCCAGCAGCGTCGACTTGCCGCAGCCGCTCGGGCCGACGATAACCATAAACTCGCCCTGCCTCACCTCCAGGTTGATATCCTGCAGGGCGGAGATCGGCTGTGCCTGCTCCTTCAGCTGCCCCAGATTGCGCTGGATCCGAAACGTTTTGTGCACATGCTCCAAGCTCAGCTTGACGCTCATGACGCCATCTCCCTTCTTCTAGCGGGTTCACTTCTGATAAGGGTTAAATTCGTTGGTGTACAGCTCCTCCGAACGGTAGGTGCCGCTCTCCAGTTCTCCCTCATTGACGAGCCAGTCGATCCAGGTCTGGAACTCGCGATCCTCGATCAGCCCTCCCTCTCCGGAGATGCCAGTGCTCTTCCAGTACTGGACTGCCGTCGTGTCTTCCTTGCGATTACGCTCTCGGATAATCTTCTCATAGCGGGCGACAACTTCTTCCCGGGGCGCGTTCCTGGCCCACTCGATGGCTTTGGCTGTTGCCTCGACGAATTTGCGCGCCGCATTGGGATTGCCTTCGATAAACTTGTCTGTCAACACGTAGCTGCCGGCGCTGAAGTTGCCGAAGAGCTCCCGATCCGTGAAGAGCGGCCGGATACCGCCTCGCTCCAGCGCCTTGTCACGCAGCAGTCCCCCCATTGCAGCAGCATCGATCTGCTCGGCTCTGAGCGTCTGCTCGGAGGTTACCGGCGGGACGACCACGAGGGTGACCTGTTTGATCTCCTCCGGCGTCAATCCGGAGCGGTGCAGATATTCCTTGATCACAAATTCGTGATGGGCGCCCAGCGTATTGACTGCGATCTTCTTGCCGATCAAATCTCTGGCCGACTGGATCGGGCTGTCATCCAACACGTAGTAGCCGGTCCAGGTCAGATCATCGACGCCATAGTAGCTGATGACGGCCTGGATAGGCGCCTTGGCGGCGATCAGCTTGACGATCGCCCCGTTGAAGGCTCCGCCGAAATCCGTGTCCCCGGTCACAGCGGCCTGGATATCTTGCGGACCGCTGATCGTGTTGCCAATGAACTTGAGCTTGAGCGGTGCCAGGTAACCCAGATCCTCGGCCAGCTCGGGATAAGTGACCGCGCCTACGCTGCCCTGATAGCGCAGCTCCGTGACTTCTTCTCCGCCGCCATCCGGCGAGGCCGATGCGCCTCCGGCGGTGCTGCCGCAGGCACTAGCCAGCGTCGTCGTCCCTAGCAATAAAGAGAGCACAAACAGTCGGGCTTTGCGATGTTTCTTCAATTGAAGACCTCCGTTCAGTCAAGTAGTCGACAATTTCAATAACCCTAAATTCCTATATACTTACTATGCTTTGTTGCATATAATTGACTATAAAACCAGCTCTTCGGAGTGTCAACGCTCTGACAACAACTGACCATCAATGACGACGAATGACCACGTTCAGCCGGATTAGGAGTGACTTTTATTGCGGAGGAGGCGTACATGTCATGCCTATGCGTCAATTTAACCTACTGACCGTACATGAAGCCATGGAGCTGCTGGACATCAGCAGATCAACGCTGGACAGATGGCGGAAGCACAAGCATCTTCCGTTCAAAAAAATCGGCAAAGAGGTCCTGATCGACAAAAACGAGCTCGAGCAATGGATTCACCTGCATTCCACCGTCCTGGGCGAACCGGCAAAACCGACAGCCCGCGCCGCTGACCCTGATGCTGACGAATCTCAAACAATTGCCGTCGGGTATCAGAGTCGTTCCGCTCAGGTATGGACTTCGCTGGTGATGAAGGAGCTGGGCTGGTTCGAGGAGGAGTTAGCCTCGATGCGCGGCGGCGTACCTGCAGAGGTGCGCTGGGTGGATGCAAGCAACGGCCCGCAGCTGCTGCAGCAACTGATCGGCGGTCATCTCCAGCTCGCCTCGCTTGGCGACTATCCGATTGCGCTGAGCTTCTCACTCAGCCGGATGCTGCCTGCTTTCCGTCCGGTGCTGCTGGCTTTTGACGGCAAGAGCGCCCCTGGCGAGGGACTGTCGCTTGTCGTGCGCAACGATATCCGTATTCATCACGCTTCCCAGCTCGCAGACTTCGCGGTATCCGCCGTCGCCCAGTCCAGTGCTGGAGGCAGACTGCCAGCACTGCTGCGCAGGCTGGGGATCGCGCAGCAGGCCGAGGTGCTGCACCGTGAGCTTGACGACAGCATGTCCGCACTTCATCAGCGCCGGCTCGGCGCCAGTCTGCTTGGCGAGCCCTATATTAGTCTTATGAAGCATTATGGGACAGGAAGGGTCATGTTCCAGGAAGAGATCGAGGAGGATTATGTGACCGGGGTAATCGCAGACGAATCGTGGGCGGAGCACCATCCCGGCGCAGTCATCGCCTATCTGCGGGCCCATTTGCGCGTTCATCATTTCATCCGCAGCGACCCGGCCAAGGCGGCGGCGATCGTCTCTCGCATCCGGGAAATACCGTCGGAGGTGGCCGCGCGCGTTATGGCCGCCATTCGTTGGGATGCGGCCATATACAAGAAGGATATGCAAACGCTCGAACGCCTTCATCCGGAAGAGGGGCATCCCTCGGAAGCCCTGTTCTCCCATCCCGGAGGCATCCCCTGCAGGCCGGAGTTCCTGTACCGGGCCATGGAGTCCCTGAAACTCCCGGTGCCGGGCGATGGACCGATCCAAGGGGAATGGATGAGACATGAGTTGTACTGACTACACCTGGATAATGATCAGCAGGATCATCGGCCGCCTCTTGTCTATCTACATAGACGAATTTTTTGTTTATCAAACGTTAATGCAATTTCCATGGCTTGTTTATTTTCCGGCATGCGCAAGTTTATTTGGAGCCCGGATAATGAAATAGACTAAAGAAACTGCTGATAAGCAAAATGGAGGAGCAACCGATGCTTACAAAAGACCAGGCTTCCATTTATGTTCATGAAGTAACCAAAACCTACGGCCCAACATCCGTTGTGGACAAGGTATCGTTCACCGTCTGCCCGGGCAGGGTAACGGGATTTTTGGGACCGAACGGTGCGGGGAAATCGACGACCCTTCGTATCCTGCTTGGATTGGACCGTCCAACAAGCGGAACCGCGTTAATCGAAGGCAAACCGTATGTTGAGCATGCTCAACCGTTGCGGACGGTTGGCGCGATGATCGATGGCGCATCCGCTATTCCTGAGCGCCGCGCGATTGACCATCTCCGTTGGCTTGCACAATCCAACCGCATTGCAAAGCAACGCATACCAGAGGTATTGGACATGGTCGGACTGACTCAAGCGGCCCGCATGCGGGTTCGCGCCTATTCCTTGGGCATGAAGCAACGCTTGGGACTGGCGGCGGCTCTGCTCGGCGAGCCGCGGATTCTGGTGTTAGATGAGCCTGTCAACGGGCTAGACCCGGAAGGCATCCGGTCCATCCGACGTCTGCTGCGCGACTATGCGAGGCAGGGCAATACCGTGCTGTTGTCCAGCCATCTGATGGATGAAACCGCCAAAATTGCCGATGATCTCGTCATCATCAACAAAGGACGCATCATTGCCTCCGGTTCGTTGGCTGAGGTCACGTCGGGTTATGACTCGTTGGAAGAAGCCTTTTTTGGTCTAACGGGCATTAAGGGCGGTGAAAGCTGGTGATGGCAATTATCCGGTCTGAGTTCACCAAAATCATCACCCAGCGGAGCGTATGGATTGTCGCAGCGATTTTGTTAGCGATTAACCTTTTTTATCAGTATCAGGCCTTTTCCTTGAACTTGGAAACCCTACAAACGTTAGATGAGAACGGCATGCACTGGTGGTATGGCAAACCTGTAGATGCCGAGCTTGATTTCTTTGATACGATGGGCGCGGTTCTTTTTAACCCGGGCTTATTCTTCATTCTGCTTGGGGCTGTTATTGGCGGGGCCGAATTCCGCGCGGGTCAGCTGGGATTAAGCGTGCTGGCCGTCCCTGCCCGGCCCCGGCTCGTCATTGGCAAGACGATAGCGGCAGTCCTGTTCGCATTGCTCTCAGGGCTGGTTTATGCGGCTCTGACGTTCATCTTCACATACCAGTGTGTGAAGGGGTGGCAACCGGGGCTCATATGGCGGCCGGAAGCGTGGATAAAAGTAGCAGGCGGCGTCTTTTTCATGGTCGCCATAACCGTGCTCACGCTTGGCGTGACGCTAGTGACCAAACGAACGCTGTACGGAATTCTGATCATGGCAGGAGCGATACTCATAACCATGACTCAAATCTTGACGCTAGTGAACCCGATCCTGGACGCCTGGACGCCGATCAGCGCAGCCCGTAACCTGCTATTGCAGTCGGACAGCGGCGTGGCCGGTCCGCCCTTCAGTTCAAGTCCCGAACTTGGGGCATGGGTACTGGCTGTCTGGTTGTTAGGTCTGTTCCTTGCTTCCATAGCTGCGGTTACGCGGAGGGATGCGCGATGAACGAGAGGACTGCGCCGCCGGCCATCCGTCTTCGAGATGTGGTTGCCGCAGAAACAACCAAGATCATCACCCATCCCGCAAGCATCTATACGCTTCTGCTGGCGTTAATGCTTAATCTTGCCTTTGCCATCATTGACGCTGCAGGAGTCATGTTCTCTGTGCATGCCGATCAACCGCCAGCCACGCTTTCCGACTTTGGAGCAGTGATGTTTTTTCCGATTTATGTGTTCCTCGTTATACCGGTGATAGCGGCTAGCAGCGAGTACAAGGACGGGCAATTCAGGCTGACTCTTGCCACCGTTCCCAATCGCAAGCGTCTGATGTATGGGAAATGGATTGCCATGGTCATGAGCATCCTGTTAGCCTTCCTGATCGCCGTTCTCCCAGCTCGCGTCATCCTGGGGATGACCGATGGACTTCATGCCGGCTCCATCCTCGCAGACCTTGGTCGGTGGATGGTTGTTTACGTGCTAATGAGTTGTATCGCGTACGGTTTGGCCGGGTATTGGCGCAATGCCATTGCCCCGCTGGCGATCCTCGTTTTCATTCCCGTCGTCATTGCGACAGGCGTGTTGATGCAGTGGCCGCAGTTGTTGCGGTTTTTGCCGGATCAGGCGGCTATGAGTGTGCTGGGCGCCCCGGCCTATGAGATGACCCGATTGCCGGTACCGATTGCTCTTCTTGCGCTGACCGGTTGGGCCGTCGTATGCCTGCTGGCGTATGGGCTGGCGCTACTCCGGCGGGACAGCTGACTGAAGCCCGCTCAGACGATGCTATAATAGACGTTGAGGGGGGATAGCTGTATGCATCCGATTCGAATCATGGTCGTAGACGATGAGCTGGAGATCGCTGAGCTGATCAAGGATTACTTGGAAGAGGAGCAGTATGACGTCATCATCAGTACCGATGGCAAGGAATGTCTGGCACGGTTCAGGGAATACCAGCCCCAGCTTGTCATTCTGGACATTATGCTGCCGGGTTTAGACGGCATGGAGGTGTGCAGGACGATCCGGGCGGAATCGAATATACCGATTATTATGCTTAGTGCGAAGAAGACCGAGATCGATAAAATATTAGGGTTGGGGCTGGGGGCTGACGATTATGTGGTCAAGCCCTTTAGCCCAGGCGAGGTTGTAGCCAGAGTCAAAGCCCAGCTGAGGCGGTTTCATCAGCTCTCTGCGCCTAGCGGCGAAGGAGACCTCAGGACATTTGACAACCTGGCGATTGACTTGAAAGCCTACACCGTAAAAGTGAACGGGATATCGGTGGAATGTACGGCGAAGGAATTTGAAGTGCTGCGGTTCCTGGCGCTGCATCCCAACCAGGTGCTGACCCGGCAGCAAATCTATGACAGTGTGTGGGGACTTAACGAATACGGCGACTTGAACACGGTGACGATCCACATTAAAAAAATCCGCGAGAAAATCGGGGATAACCCTGCTGCCCCTGTCTTTATTAAAACCGTCCGAGGCGTTGGCTATAAATTTGGGGGGCGTGAACAATGAGGATTGGCATTCGGAAACGGCTGATCTTATCCTTTCTGTCTCTGCTTTTCCTCCCCATTTTTGTCATGCTCCTGACTGCAAATCTATCCAATATGCTTGCAGATGTCCGGAATTTGCTAATAATATTGGCATTCTGCATTCCGTTTGTGATGTGCTCGCTTGTGTTGGTCTGGATTATTAGATCCAATATACTGAGACCGCTCTATGAGCTGGTTGCTGCTACCCAAAAAATAACAAGCGGCCATTACGATTTCTCGCTTGCCTACAACAAAAATGATGAAATGGGCGATTTGTGCGCAGCCTTTGAGCTTATGAAAGATAAGCTTAAAGCCTCGATGCAGAAACAGGCCCAGCTTGAGCATTCTCGCAAAGAGCTGATCGCCAGCATATCACACGATCTGCGGACGCCGATGTCCTCCATCAAGGGATATGTGGAGGGGCTGCAGGACGGCATTATTCATGACAAGGCCAGATTTAACCGTTACATCAGCGTGATTAAAAATAAAACGGAAAGTCTCGATCATCTGATCGAAAGCCTGTTCCATTATGCTCAGCTCGATATCGCCGGTACGCAAGAGGCGCTATGTACGCGGGACTCAAGAGACATATTGGCTTCCATCCTTGCACCGATAGAAACGGAGTTTGTCGATCTGCCGGCACAGCTCCATGTCGTCAAACCGTTTCCCTCCGTTCGCATACATGCCAATGAAAATAGCATCGCGCAAGTTTTCGACAACCTGATCAGTAATGCCAGACGGTATATTCGTGAAGATGGAACGATCCAGATCGAAGCCGTCGTTGATGGGGATTGGCTGAAAGTTTCAGTCGCGGATAATGGAACAGGCATATCGGAGGAGGCGCTGCCTCAGGTGTTTGACCAATTTTATCGTGCCGAGAAATCCCGTTCTAGAAGCTTCGGCGGAGCAGGGCTTGGACTGGCCATATGCAAAAAAGTCATCCAACATCACGAAGGAGCGATCTGGGCCGAAAGCAAGCCAGATGCAGGCGCCACCTTCTTTTTTACCTTGCCGATTCGTTAAGGACGCCAAAAAGCCGTCGAGACGACGGCTCCGATGGGTCTGGCGGCATTGTCTATAGCGAAGCGCGGATGACCGCGAGTTAATCGTTCTCGCCCTGACTAATCCCCAGACGCTCCAGGTAGGGCGTAATTTTTTCTTTCAGTTCCTTTACGTCGGCTTGCTCCTCTGCGGTCAAACGCTTGGCATCAAAATTCCCGTACTCGTCGACGCTCTTGCCCTCATAGGACCGTATCCGTTCCAGCAGCGCCTTGAATTCCTTCAGCTCCTCGATCGTAAACGACCGCTCGGCTTCGTTGATCTTATCCAACCAATACCTGTCGGTGCTCATGAGCTGCGCCTCTGTCAGCGGTGTTTCGACCTTTGCCATCTTTTCGAATACCGGCTCCAACTGGCGGGCAAGGTCTTCATAGACCAGCTGCTCCTCCTTGCTGAGCGACTTCGGATCGACCGTGCCGTCTGCATCGCCATGCTCTGCGGCAAACTTGGAGAACCGCTTCATGACCGCAATAAATGATTCATATTCCTCTTCGCTTACCTCATGCTTGATGCTTTGCAGCTTGGCCTCCAGCCGTTCATAATCCATACCAGCGCCCCACATCGCTTCGGCCTGCTGCTTGGACCCATAGATCGCGTCCGCCAGATAGGTGTATCCGGCATAGGCTCCTGTCGGTACGATCAGCGCCGCTGCAAGTACCGTGACTACCATCCATTTTCTTCCCTTCATCTGTCTGCCTCCTTTGATTTGTCTCATCATTCGGTCCTTCATCTCCGGCGGGGGCGTCACCTCGACGGATTCCTCGCGGTATGCTTGGCGCAGCCGATCCTCAAGCTTCATGAAGCTCCCCTGCCTTTCCATTGGTCGTGTGTTGGTGCTGTTGACGCAGCTTGGACAATCCGGCGTGAATCCGCGACTTGACTGTACCGAGCGGGATATCGAGTATACCTGCGATCTCCTCCTGCGTATACTCGCTCAGATAATGCAGGACGATCACCTGCTGCAGCTTGAACGACAGCCGTCCTACCCCTTGCAGCAGCATCCGGTTCGTCATCTGGTCGATCACGAGCCCGGAGAAGTCCTCCTCTAACCGATCATGCAGCCGCTCCGACCGCCCGGCGAACCGGAATTGCATCCAGCGCCGACGACGATGGGCGCGCACATGCTGCATGACCACCCCCATTAGCCAGTGGCGCAGCGGCCTCGCCGGGTCATAGGCGTGCAGCGACCGGTGCAGCTGGATATAGCTGTCCTGCACGATATCCTCGGCATCCGCCCGATTGCCGACCAGATAATAGGCGGCGCGATAGATATCCGTCACAGTCCGCTCATAGAGCTCTCCATACGCTTGCTTGTCCCCGTCTGCAGCCAT
This sequence comes from Paenibacillus sp. 598K, assembly GCF_003851045.1. GTDB lineage: Bacteria > Bacillota > Bacilli > Paenibacillales > Paenibacillaceae > Paenibacillus_D. The sequence continues at coordinate 20,716 of NZ_BFBX01000046.1, forward strand.
CGCCGCCAGACGTTCGAGCTCTCGACTGCCGTTCATGTCTCTCTCCCCCTCCCTCGTATAATCGTATTTGTAAGATCATTTCGCTCTTTTTCCAGCTGATCCGGACAGTTGAAATAGGACGAAGTGAATTTCCAGCAGGTGTTAGGTTGGCGGGCGTAGCCGAACCCGTACCGGAGTCCGAAGGGCGAGGAACGGAAGTCGGAGCCGCTCATCGCCAGACCACCAAGGACCGGATCTTTGGGGTCAGCTTTTCCCTGCCGGTACTCCGGCTCCCTCATTTGCGT
>NZ_BFBX01000046.1:21060-23170 GCF_003851045.1 Paenibacillus sp. 598K
CAAATGAGGGAGCCGGACATGCATCATGCTTTGTTTACAGGTCTTTTTGGACTGTACTTCTTTGCCATGCGTTCTTTGATAACTTCATAGCTGTAGCCACAAGACGGGCGATGTCCCCGTCGTCCTTAACCGGCTATGGACTTCTCAGACCTGCCTGTGGAACAATGGGATCAACAAGCTCCGCTCAGGTGATTTCTTTCCCTCCTTGCAGACCGCGTCCTGCTCTGGCGTGACGTTACAGGTACTGCTGTGAAAGCCTGCTACCCGGGATCCACCACTTAGGTTCTAACCGCTAGATGCGCCGCTGCTCCCGCTCGGGGCGTAGCACCCATCAATTGTCGAGCGCTTGCGGATGAGTGCTAATACGAGGCTGAAGTCGGTGGGTTCCACGGGCACCCAGGTCTGAGCCCAAGCTTGATTCTTCTTTACAACGGGAGGTGATTCTATGTCACCAATGCTGATTGGAATTGACGTGAGCTTAAAATCCCACCATGTACAATTCATGGATGGGGAGGGCACTTCCCTCGCTTCCTTTGCCGTACCCAATGATCGTACCGGGGCGGACACCCTGATTCATAAGATGTTGACTACGGCATCGAAAGCGAACCTGCCCCAGCTTCGCATCGGGATGGAGGCTACCTCCAATCTCGGTTGGCACCTTGCTCATTATCTGAAGACAGAACTGCAGGGTTATGAGCCCGAGGTTGAATCTCAGATTTACGTCTTAAATGCTAGAAAGGTGGCTCGTTTCAAGAAAGGCTATGAAGCCCTTCCGAAGAACGACCGCGTGGATGCCTGGGTGATTGCAGACCATCTGCGATTTGGACGACTGCCCTATGCGATGAAAGAAACCATCCAATACGAAGCCTTGCAGCGTCTCACCCGTACACGCTTCTTTCTGATGAACAACATTAAACGAGACAAAACCTATTTCTTGAACCAGGTCTTTTTAAAGTTTAGCGGGATGCGCCAGGACAGTCCATTCTCGGACACCTTCGGCAGCACCTCGCTCGCCGTGATTCAAGAGCTCGAGCCGGAGCAGATTATGACCATGTCCATGGAGGAGCTTGTAGCCTTCTTGCAGGATAAAGGCAAGAACCGCTTTGAGAAGCCCGAAGAGATTGCGGCGTATCTTCAACGGATCGCTCGCTCCTCTTACCGCTTGGATAAGGCCATGGCAGATCCGGTTAATATCTCGCTGGCGACCACGCTCAGCGTCATTCAGCACCTGGAATCCGAGGTCAAAAAACTCGACAAGGCCATCGCCAAGATTATGAAGGGCCTGCCACAGACGCTCATCTCGGTCAAAGGCATTGGCCCTGTCTTTGCGGCGGGCATCCTTGCGGAGATCGGCGGGATTGAGCGATTCCACGACCACCATGCCCTGGCCAAGTACGCTGGTCTGGTCTAGAGCCAGCATCAGTCCGGTGAATTCGAAGCCGACGAAACGTCACGCATGCGAACGGGCAACAAGTATCTCCGATACTATCTTGTGCAAGCCGCCGACTCGATCCGCAAGCATGATGCGGAGTATGCGGCGTTTTACAAGAAGAAGTACGACGAAGTTCCAAAGCACAAACACAAACGCGCACTCGTCCTTTCTGCACGAAAATTGGTACGGTTGGTATTCATGCTACTGAAGACCAACACCCTGTACACACCACCTGAGAGGAGACAACCGTAGACTTCCGGTTTCTACCTTTTTTAACAGCTCGCCCACGAAGAAATTTCAGTCTGAAAATTCTGATATTAGGTGGGTCTCGCTTCGTGTTGCCTTTTTTCGCTTCGGTAGACGCTTCGATCTGCTTTTTTTCCAATTCATCGATTTTGCCTACTTGACATTACACCGCTAGGCTTCACCCTCTATTGGCATAAGCGCTGCTTTTCGTTCGATTTATCCTTCAAGTAAAGATCCGCAAGGAAAAAGCCGCCCCAAAGGACGGCTAACTCACAAAGGTCAATTGATGCTACAGTCGGTAAATATCCTCATACTTGCGCTTCAGGTAGTTCACCAAATGCGAGGACTCCAGCGGCTTGCCGGTGACGCGCCGGACGATCTCCGCCGGCGTCTGCTGCTTGCCGTACTGATAGATCTGCTCGGTCAGCCAAG
>NZ_BFBX01000046.1:23257-24393 GCF_003851045.1 Paenibacillus sp. 598K
GATCTGCTCGGTCAGCCAAGCCTTGATCGGCAGCAGCTCGCCCTTGCCGACCAGCTCGTTGAGCGGTAGCTGCCGCTCCATCGTGTCCGCGAACTGGGCCGCGTACATATTGCCGAGCGCGTACGACGGGAAGTAGCCGAAGGCGCCGCCCGACCAGTGTACATCCTGGAGCACGCCCTCCCGGTCATCCGGCGGCGTGATGCCCAGGTACTCCTTGTACTTGGCATTCCACAGCTCCGGCAGCTCGGCGGCGCGCACGCCGTCGTTGAAGATCGCCTTTTCCATCTCGTAGCGGATAATAATGTGCAGGTTATATGTCAGCTCGTCGGCCTCGATGCGGATCAGCGACGGCTGCACGACATTGGTCGCCCGGTAGAAGTCCTCCACAGGCACCTCCAGCTGACCCGGGAAGCGCCGTTGCAGTTCGCCATAGTAGCGCTCCCAGAACGGACGGCTGCGGCCGACCATGTTCTCCCAGAAGCGGGACTGCGACTCATGGATGCCCATCGATGTGCCCTCCGAGAGCGAGGTGCCGAACAGCTCGCGGCGGATGTTCTGCTCGTAGAGCGCATGTCCACCCTCATGGATCGTCCCGAACAGCGCGCTCGTCACATCCTCCGGCAGATAGCGGGTCGTGATCCGCACATCGCCCGGACTGAGGCCGGTCGCGAACGGGTGGACGCTCTCGTCCAGCCGTCCCGCCTCGAAGTCATAGCCCATCTGCTGCAAGATGTAGAGGCTGAAGTCCTTTTGGGCTTCCTTGGCGAACGTCTGACGCAGGAACGACGTCTCGGGCTGATGCGGCGAAGCGGCGATCGCTGACGCCAGCGGCACCAGCTCGTCGCGCAGCCCGCCGAATACCCGGTCGAGCTCGGCCGTCGTCATGCCGGGCTCGTATTGATCCAGCAAGGTGTCGTAGCGCGTCCCTTGTACACCCCAGCGGCTGATGAAGTCGTCTGTCATCGCGATGATCCGCTCCAGATAAGGCTGGAAGCCTGCGTAGTCGTTGTTCTCCTTGGCCCCTTCCCAGAACGATTCGGCCTGCGAGGTGAGGACGACATATTCCTGATGCAGCTTGGCCGGAATCTTGCGATTGCGCTCGTAGTCCTTGGCCGACTCGCGGACGAGCGCCAGGT
>NZ_BFBX01000046.1:24555-26046 GCF_003851045.1 Paenibacillus sp. 598K
GATCCCAATAGAGGACGCCCAGCGCCTCGCTATAGCTCTTGATCGTGCGGTCCAGCTCGCGGAACCGCGTACGGCTATTCTCAACGGTCATATCCCATTACCACCTTTATCCATAGATTTCCTCTCTTGATGATACCGATTGTGATCTATATAATCAACTAAGCAAACATGAAGGGGGAAAAACGAAATGCGCATACAGTTCACAGCCTCCGCAGCGGCCAAGCTCCAGCCTGAGTTGGACGCGGGCAAGCGGCTCAAGCTGCTCTACGATACCGAGGGCTGCGGCTGCGTCGTCAGCGGCGTACCGGCGCTGCAACTGCTGGACGAGCCTGGCGAGCACGACATTCCGGGCGAGGGAGACCCGCTGCCCTTCCTGCACGAGCCACGCTTCGAGGTGTTCTTCGAGCCTGAGCTCCAAGTGGATTATGATCCCGCACGCGGCCAGTTCGTCCTGAAGAGCGACAGTCAGATCTACACCAATCAGCTGCAATTGATCAGGGGGTAAAGGAGAGATTCATGGAATCGGAGAATAATCTGAAAACGATCATGGCCTATAACGAGGGGTTCGTGGCGCAGCGCACGTATGAGCAATACCAATATAGCCGCTATCCGGCCAGACGGATGGTCATCGTCACCTGTATGGACGCCAGATTAAGCGAGATGCTGCCCAAGGCGATGAACCTGCAGGGAGGCGACGCCAAGATCATCAAAAATGCCGGCGGGCTCGTGACGCAGCCGTTCGGCAATATCGTGCGCAGCATCCTCGTCTCTGTGTATGAGCTGGGCGCTGATGAGGTGTTCATAGTCGGCCATCACGAATGCGGCATGATCGGCCTCGATCCCGAGGTCGTCATGGATCATATGCGCGATCGCGGCATCGGCGAGCAGACGCTCGAGACGCTGATGCACTCGGGCATCGATCTGCGGCGCTGGCTGACCGGCTTCGACTCGGTGCGCGACAGCGTCGAGAACAGCGTGCGGATCGTCCGCAATCACCCGCTCAAGCCCGCCGATGTCGCCATCCACGGCCTCATCATCGATCCGCAGACCGGTAAGCTTGATCTCGTAGTCGACGGCTACGAGCAGGCGCGGCTGAGCGGAGGGTTAGAGAGCTGAGTCAGTCAGCCCGCTCCCCTCGCCCTGCGCGACGCTGGCGACGTCTGGCCAGCGCAGTCTGACGGGCTGCGATGACGCCGCTGCGATCTCGCAGCGTATGGCGATGGATGAGCTGCGCGTCGTCCATCCGGCTCGCGTCGCCCCAGCGCACTCCGGCCGCTGCAGCCCGCTCCTGACACATCGCCAGCAGGTCGGGGTCGGCGAACGGCAGATCGTAGTCGGCGTAGGCGGCAGAGTGCTGCGGGTCGTTCAGGAGAGCGAGGCGCTGCTGCAGCAAACGGATCAACGCACGGCCATCGAGCCCGAGCTCGCGCAGCTCCGGCGCCGTCAGACGCTCCAGCGCCTGCTCCAGCAGCAGGCGCGCGCCTCTGTGGG
>NZ_BFBX01000046.1:26171-42728 GCF_003851045.1 Paenibacillus sp. 598K
CGCGCGCCTCTGTGGTTGCTGCGGCGGTGATGATACTGGCTGACGGCGATCTGGATCAGGCCGACCCAGGTATCGTAGAACGGATCGTCGCCCGGCTGCTCCTTCCAGTACTCCTCGAGCAGCTCGTGGCATTCGAAGTAATCGCGGGTGACATGGAATTCGATCAAGTATTGTATATAATCGTCCGGGTAGATCCGGATGGCGGATACGTACATGAGGCGCTCCTTTCGATGCTGCAGGCAATCCTAAAAAATACTTAAAAAAAATTGAAACTTTCATCTATCTTAGACGTAATTGATGAAGAAGGCAACGACCTTGCAATAAAACCTACCAGGAGGAGAAACCCTACATGAAGAAAAGCATCTTAGTCATGATCGCATTCACGCTGTTCCTGGCGTTCGGCGCGGCCGACATCGCCGACGCCAAGCGCGGCGGCGGATTCAAGTCCCCGAAGCAAAGCATCACCAAAACGCCAAAGCAATCCGACTCGGCGTCCAAAAGCGACTCTGGCTCCACGTCGAGCGCGCGCAATAACACGGCCTCTACTACGGGCGCAGGCGCAGCCAAAAAGCCTGGATTTTTCAGCGGCGGCAGCCTGATGAAGGGTCTGATGATCGGCGGTCTGGCCGGTATGCTGTTCGGCGGTCTGTTCGGCGGCATGGGCTTTTTCGGCGAGATGCTCGGACTGCTCGTCAACGTATTCGCTATCTTCCTGCTGATCGTCGCCGTACGCGGCATCATCCACTACTTCCGCAACAATCGCAGAAGAGTCGATGACCAGCGGAGACCTTACTGATCATGCTTCGCCTGTCGATGGATGAAGTCATCAACGCCGTCTGCTATCATCTCGCCGATCGTCGCCGCGTCGAGCCGACGGACGTCGAGGTGCAGTTGGCATGGGACGAGGACACCGGCTTCACCGCAGAGGCTTGGGTACAGGGACGATCCCAATACCTGATTGAGGCCAATCTGCTGGAGGCGATCGAGCAATACATGTACAACCATCACAACCGTCGCATTTTCCGCTCTGCCATCAAGCTTGATCTCGATGACGAGATCTTCGCGGAGATTGCCGATCATTGATCTGCTGCGAGAGGGTTGGTCAGATTTAGCAAAGCAACAGGCGGTGCCGGGTTATCCTGGCATCGCCTATTTTTGTGCTACTTTATTATATGCCCTGCCTTATTATATGCTTCCCGCATCTTATTGCTTCTATCGGTCCGATACGCCTGCGCCGCTCTCCCGTCTCCGCTTGGCCCGGTACTGCTGCGGCGTGACGCCGACGACCCGCTTGAACAGATTGGAGAAGCTGCCAAGGCTCGTGTAGCCGACGCGCTCGGCGATCTCGGTTATTTTGTACTCCGTCTCCTCCAGCAGTCGCTTGGCCTCCTGCAGCCGCTCCTGGATGATCGCGTCCCAGAGCGAGAGACCCGTCTCCTTTTTGAACATCCGCGACAGATAAGCCGGGTTCAGGTAGACATGCGCCGCCAGCTCCTCGCGCGTGATCTCCTCGTCCAGATGGGCCCGGATATACGCCCGGATCTTGGAGACGGCTGTCGACGACACATTGTTGCTCGCTCGCAACAGCTCCCCGGCGGCCTCCAGACAATGCAACGTCCAGCTGTCGAGCGCGGACAGCTGCTTCGGATAGCTCTCCTTGTCGGTGAGCGACTTCAAGGCAGGCGAGTCGTTCAGTCGCAGCCCCTTCTTGGCCAGCAGCGTATAGACGATGAACAGGACGCCGCTGACGAATTGCTCCATCGACTCCTTGGTCCAGCCAACCGCCTGGCTATCGAACCACTGGCGTACCCGACGATGCAGCTCCTCCTGCTCGCCCAGCTCCAGGATCGTCGCCCATTCGGTGAACAGGCTCCACGGGGCAGACGCTGGCGTCGGCTCGCGCAGCCGGTCCAGCGGACTGCTCGCGGTGAACACCTGCCGATTGCGGCTAATGTTGCGCTGCTCCTGCCCGGTCACCTGCGCATAAGCGCCGACGATGCCGGGCAGCGGCACAGCCGGGCTGATGTAGACGGACAGCGAGCATTGCAGCAGTCGCTCGCATTGCTCGAGGAAGCGGCCGCTGTTATGCTCTAGCAGACCGGCGATCGGCGGACGGTCGCCCCGCTCGTAGACGATCGCCAGATTCAGTCCGGCATGGTCCAGCAGCACGACGCCCTCCAGACCGTCCAGCACGACCTCGCCAGCGATATTGCGCAGCGCATACTCCATGATCGTCTCGTCCCGCGCGCTCAGCGCCATCGCCCATGACTCGAGGCCGAACAGGACGACGACGAAGCGGTCCTCCGGCTCGAAGCTGAGGCCGCAAGCCGCGAGCGCGCGGTCGAGCGAGCCGGGCTGCAGCGATTCCCGCCGGCTCAGCACATCCTGCCAGAAGCGCTCGACCAGCACCGGCAGCTGCTGATTCCACTTGTGCTGATAATCCTCCAGCAAGCCCTTGTACGTCTGCTGCTCCTTCAGCCTGCGGACCTCGTCAAAGGCGTCCCCGGCGACCTTTTTCAACTGACCATAGTCAACCGGCTTGAGCAAATAATGGAAAGCGCCATGATGGATCGCCCGCTGGGCATACTCGAAATCGGCATGGCAGGTCAGCATAATCGTCCGCGTCGCCGGCGAATGCGCCTCCACCCAGGACAACAGCTCCAGGCCGGTCTGCCCCGGCATCTCGATATCGCAGATGAGCAGATCGATCGGCTGCTGCCCGAAGCAAGCGATCGCCTGCTCGACATTGTCGGCCAACTGAACGTCATCCACCTCCAGCTCCTGCCAGTTCACCCCCTGCTGCAAGCCGAGCAGGGCAAAATATTGATCATCTACGATCAGCACCCGATACATCGCCGCTTCCTCCTTCCCTTTGTACAGGCAAGATCAACGTCACCTCGCCGCCGCCCTGCGGCCGATTGCCAAACGATAGCTTCGCCTCATCTCCATAGGTCATAACGAGACGCCGCCGCACATTCCAGACGCCCAGTTGGCGATCTGTCGGCTCTCTCTCATAGATGCCGCTGTTGAGCAGCTCCAGCTGCTCGTCCGAGAAGCCTGGTCCCGAATCCGACACCCGAATCGCCGCCTCGCGCTTGCCTTCCGCCGATATGCGCTCCTCCACCTCGAGCGCCAACTCGAACGGATTGGCATTGCTGACGAAGCCATGCTTCATCGCATTCTCGACGAACGGCTGCACGAGCAGCGGCGGCACCAGCATCTGACCGAGCGCCTCCGGGACATGCTCGCGGAAGCTTAGCTTGCCGGGGTACATCACCATCTGGATATCGATATAGTTGCGGATATGCCCCAGCTCGCTATGCAGCGGGATCCATGCATCGTTCGTATTCATGATGAAGCGGAAGTACGAGACCAGATGCCGCACCATCTTCTGGCTGAGCGCCAGCTGCTGGAGCTCGACGAGCTGGTAGACGATATTGAGCGAATTCATAAAGAAGTGCGGATTGATCTGGGCTTGCAGATGCTTGAGCTCGGCGTGCTGCACCTTCATCTGCTCCTCGTAGACGCCGATCTTCAGATCGCCGATCTGCTCGGCCATCCAGTTGAACTGCTGGGTAATCGTCTGGAACTCCTTGGACTTCTCCTCCTTCAGTCGATAGTCGAGATGGCCCTTGCCGAGCAGCCGCATCCCGCTCATCAGCGTATGGATCGGCCGGAACACGAGTCGGCTCAGCATGGCCAGCAGCAGCGCCAGCAAGAGGATAACCGCCAGCGGGATGAACTGGATGACCCGCTCGAACAGCAGCAGCTCGCTGAGCAGCACCTTCTCGTCGAGCAGGATAACGACATGCAGCGGCGAGAAGATCGACTGCCGTCCGAGGACGAGATAGTTGTTGCCGTCGCTGAGCGGCAGGATGCTGCCGCGCGTGCCGGTCTGACTCTGCAGCAGGCCGAGGATGCCTTGCAGATCGGCATTGTCAAACTCACCCCACAACAGCTCGCTGTCCTCGGAGATGATGCCAATCCGCTCGCCCTTGCCGGTCGACTCCAGCTGTGTCAGCGGCTGGGCAAGCGCATCGATGCTGACCAGGATGCCGATCAGCAGCCTGCCGCTCTTGTCCGGCACCGCCTTGTACAGCGCCGGCTCGCCGCCGACGGTGACGATCTCCCACTTCATCGAGGTCGGCAGGCTATAGCTCTCCAGTTGGGTAGCCAGCCCCTCCCGTATCGCGTCCCGCTCGCCATAATACTCGCGGTTGCTGCTCAGATACAGCTCGTCCCGCTGCTGGTGATAGACGAAGACGGTGCGGATGATCGAGTAGTAGCTGACGTCGTTGTACCATTGATCCATCAGCTTGCGCAGCGACACATAATAGCTGACGCTGTCGGGATCGCTGACCGAGTACAGCTCCAGCAGCAGACTTTCGTTGGCCGTGCGGGTCAGGTAGGTGCCGGTCTGATCCAGCAGCTCGTCCAGCGTGCTCAGATGGAGGGCCAGCGTATCCGAGGCGTAGCTCGACACCTGCTCGCGGACGATCGTACGGGAGTAGATATTGGTATAGTACAGGAAGAGTATGATCGGGATGACCAGCAGCAGCACGAGCACGCTCACTTTCAATCGCAGGGACAGCTTGTTCATGCCTTCCTCCTTATGCATCTATTGTTCAGACCGACAAAAGGAGGAAGACCTCTCGGTCCTCCTCCACCCTGGCCTGCCCCGACAGCTTGCACATCCGCCGCAGACAGGTTGGCGTCGTCCTTTTTAGGACTGCTTCGCCTTCCATTCGTCATACTGCTTTTGCGCCTCGGCGCGAATTTTCTCGATGCCGTTCGCTTTCAGCTTGTCGTTGTACTCCTTCAGCACCTTGTCGGCGTCCAGTGTACCGGTCTCGAGGATCGGACGATATTCCTTGACAATGTTGCTGATGACGGACACTTCCGTTTTGACCGGCTCGGTGTTGAAGTTAAAGCCAAACGACTTGACCTTGTGCGCGCTCTCATTGTAAGCCTTGAACTTCTCCCACTTGTCCGCGCTCTCCCCCTCCCACAGATACGTAAGCGTCTGGTTGCCGAACATCCACTCGATGCCTGGCGCCCAGCCTGTATCGACGCGGCTCGCTACGCCCTCAGGCAGACGGATGAAGTTGTCCTGACCTTCGACCTTCTCATACTGACGGCCTTCAACGCCAAAGTCAATCAGATTGACCAGATGCGGATCGGTATGGAGCAGGTTCAGCAGCATCATCGTCCGCTCCGGATCGACGGAGGTGCGGCCGATCGCCATCATCGAGTTGCTGACGCTCGCCGTGCTGATCTCCGGCTCATTGCCTTTGAGCTTCACCAGCTCGATGCCGGTTGCGAGCGAATCTTCCTTGTCCGAATCCGGCTTGTCGGAGCCGAACTTCATCCACGTTTTGCCTGCCTTGAGCGCATCCTCAGCGCTTGTTTTGGTCGTCGCGGCATCCTGATTGATGTAGCCTTTTTTGTACCAGTCATGATAGAGCTTGATCCGGTAGATCGCTGCATCCGACTCCATCGTGCTGACGACCATCTTGTCTTCCTTGGTGTCGAGCAGGATGACTGCCGGCGCGCCCGCCACCAGCTCATAGCGGAAGTTTTCGGCCATGCTCACCTTTGTTTTGTCAAAGTAGCTCAGCGTATCTGAGCCGCTGCCGGCCAGCCAGATCGGCGCGATGCCGGGCTCGTTTTTCTTGATCGTCTCCAGCCATGGCTCGATGTCCTCCAGCGTGTTGATCGTGTTGACGTCGAAGCCGTATTTATCGATCAGTTCCTTCTTGAACATGATGGTATGGCTCTCGCCGATCTCCTTGTTGGTCGGGATCGCATATATCGTCCCGTCGACCGTGCCGCCCTCGAGGAAGCGCGGATCGAGCGTCTCCTTGATGCCTTGACCGTACTTGTCCAGCAGCTCGTCGAGCGGCAGGAAGGCGCCTTTGGTGACATTGTTGGCGAAGTCGGCCCAGTTCGGCGCGAAGGTCAGGTCGACCTGCTCGCCCGATTGGTACGCCAGCGTCATTTTCTCCGCCCACGAGGACCAAGGCAGACCCTGGAAGTCGATTTCGGCATTGATTTTTTCCTTCAAGTATTTGTTGATCTCGTCGACGACTGCTTTGCTGTCCTTTTGCGGGAAGTTGCCGACGGTGTATACCTTCAGCTTGCGGAATTTCGAGATATCTGGCGCGCTGTCTTCGCCTGTCTCGGTTTTGGTCTCGCCAGTTGTTGTAGAGCCGGTGTTTTGGGTCCCGGTCGATCCCGAATTGCTGCTGCAGCCCGCTGCCACGATCGACATCGCCATCAGCAGCGTAACCCCCATGCGCCATCCTTTGACTACTTTCATTGTTTGTGCCTCCCCAATAGATTTTATTATATCCATCTCAGGCCGATAAGCCTAGATGGTATCCATCAGCCCTTGATGGCGCCGACGGTCAGACCCTTCGTGAAGTACTTCTGGAAGAACGGATAGACGAACAGGATCGGTCCGATCGACAGGACAACCATCGCCATCCTTAAGCTTTCAGTCGGTACGGCCTCCTGCACCATCAGGCCGACGCCGGTTCCGGCAAGCTGGTTTTTGAAAAACTCCGCCTGGCGGATCATCTGGATCATCACGTACTGCAAGGAGAACTTGTCGGTGTCGTTGATGAACAGCATCGAGTTGAACCAGTCGTTCCAGTACATCAGCGTCGTGAACAGCCCTACAGTCGCCAGCACTGGCAGCGAGATCGGCAGCACGAGCTGGAAGAAAATGCGCCACTCGGAGGCGCCGTCCAGCTTGCCGGACTCGATCATCTCCTCCGGGATCGTCTGCTGGAAAAACGTGCGGGTGATGAAAATATAGAAGGCATTCGACAACCCCGGCAAAATAAGGGCAATCAGCGAGTCGCGCAGATCAAGATAGTTGATGTACAGCAAGTAGAATGGCACGAGCCCTCCCGAGAACAGCATCGTCACGAGCAGATAGAAGCTGAACAGGTTTTTGAACGGGAAGTCCTTGCGATAGATCGGATACGCGTACAAGGCAATCAGCAGCACCGCCAGCACGCTGCCGACGATCGTTACGGTCAAGGTGACGCCGTACGCCTTGATCAGCGTCGAGGAGTCCGTCAGCATGAAGCGGTACGCGGACAGATCGATCTGATCCGGCCAGAACTTGTAGCCGCCTAGCGTGAGCGCCTGCTCGTTGGAGAACGAGATCGCGACGATCAACAGGATCGGCAGGATGCAGGCGAGACTGAACAGGATAAAAAACAAGTGCAGCAGCACGTTGGCCGGTTTGGATACGCGTTGATACGGTTTGACTACATCAGCTGGTTTCATGTCTTCCCTCCATTCCCTGGCACTAGAACAGCGCCGTATCGCGATTCAGTCTGCGGGCCAGCATATTGGCGCCGATCACGAGGAAGAAACCGACGACCGACTGATAGAAGTTGGCCGCTGAGGACATCCCCAGGTCATTGAGCTGGATCAGACCGCGATAAACATACGTATCGATGACGTCGGTCGTCGAGCGCAGCGCGCCGGAGTCGAGCGTCACATGGTAGAACAGGCCGAAGTCGGAGCGGAAGATGCCGCCCAGGTTGAGGATCGTCAGGATGACCATGACCGGCGTCAGCAGCGGAATCGTAATCTGCGTAATCAGCCGCCACTTCGACGCGCCATCCATCACCGCCGCCTCGTACAGCTCCTCGCTAATGCCCGTGATCGCAGCCAGGTAGATGACGCTGCCGATACCGACAGAGTGCCACATCTTGGTTAGCCACAGGATGTACGGCCAGGCATCGGCGTGCATATAGGCGTTGACGCCCTCGTAGCCGAACAGCGGCAGCACATGCTTCACCAGGAAGCCATACTCGGGATGCAGGAACGCATAGACGATGTAGCTGACGACGACCATCGACAGGAAGTTCGGCATGATCATGATCGTCTGATAGAACTTGGATGTCAGCTTGGCCCGCACCTCGTTGATGGCGATCGCGATCCCAACCGAGATGACCAGCCCGGTCAGCAGGAAGACGACGTTGTAGCCGATCGTATTGACCGTGACGCGCCAGGCATCGGAGGTGGCGAACAGGAACCGGAAGTTGTCCAGCCCCGCCCACGGACTGCCGAGGATGCCGTCGACGTAGTTGACATTTTTGAAGGCGATGAAGATGCCGAACATTGGGATATAACAGTTAATGAGGAAGATGAGCGCTGTCGGCGTCAGCATGAGCAGCAGCACCCGGTAGCGGACGATGTTGCGCAGCAGCAGCCGCCAGCGGCCCGGCGAAGGCTGGGTTGACGGTTCTCTTGGCAGCTTTTTGGCATAAGGTATTCCCATGCGGTTGACCCCCTGTGTCTTTCGGATGAGCTCATTATACCGGGGAATAAGGCGCTTCCTCTCTCTCTTAAGTGACCTGTTTTATCCGAAAGTTACTTGTTTGGCTCTAACGGACAAATCTGCTCGTTAGCAGCGCAAAAAAGCCGAGGGAATCAACTTTTCCCCGGCTAAGCGCTGAATATGACCGTTAAGCGTCATTTTTGACCATTAGAAACTGGGATGGCCTTCGGAGCACTCGCCTTGAGGCTTCCGTAGGTCAGCCGACGCCACAGCCACTCCATCGGACCGAGTCGGAACCGGCGGAGCCATAGCGTGCTGAAGACGATGAAGAAGGCATAGACGCCGAAGCTGATCGCTACGATGCCGACAGGCTGAAGCTGCTTGCCGAGCCCGAACCCGTAATCGAGGAACAGGAATGTGCCGATCACCGAGTGCAGCAAATAGCAGGTCAAGGACATGCGGCCAACCTGAGCCATCAGCATCATCACCTTGCGCAGCTTGGTCGAGTACAGGTACAGCATGGCCAGTGTGGATAGGTAGAACATACAGCCGGCGATGCCGCTTAACTGATTGAGAAAAGTAAAAACGTTGTTGCCGCTCATCCACATATCTTGTCCCGACAGCGTGCTAATGATATTGCCAGCGAGTGTAATGGCAAACGCACAGGCGGAATAGATCCAGAGTTGCGTCCACTGCCGCGTCTTGCTCTCCATGTCCCGGAAGTACCCCTTTTTGAAAAAGTACATGCCGAGGAAAAACATGAGCAGCATCGATAGCACCATGGAGGGCGAAGTTGCAAGCTTGCCGAGGGTGCCGGTGATCCGGTCGCCGACGGAGGCCAAATACGAATCCGCGCCAGGCTTTGGTTGAAGAAATATATCCTTTCCTGGAAAGTCCTTTCCTTTAAAGGAGGAAAAGCTGAACATCATTGCCAGCGGCATCAGAAGATGGACAAGCATGAGCACGCCGCTCCAAATCAGCAGCGTACGAGGACGGCACTGGTAAAATAATAGTAAAACGAAGCCTGCAACTGCATAATACGTAAGAATATCACCTGACCAAATTAGCGTTATGTGCAGCAGCCCAAAAACGAGCAAAAATGTCAGTCTGCGAGCAAACAACAAGCGGGGCGACTCGAAGCGTTGATGCGCTCGTTCCATAAAGATGATAAAACCGACGCCGAATAAAAAAGAAAACAGTGGATAAAACTTGCCTTCCGCAAACAGTTGAACCACACTATTCCATACATCTCCCTCTCCTTGCATGAAAAACCGTGACGGAATGGCAATGAGAAAGTAATTCACAAGAATAATGCCCAGCATCGCAAAGCCTCGCGCGACATCCAAAAAATGAAGCCGCTCCGTCACTGCCAATGGTTGTGTGTTCGAATCCGCTGCTCGATATTGTTCAGCCATCTCTCTCACTTATCCTTTCAATAGAGATCTTTTCCTTTGGTGTCCTACGAGGCTAAATCTAAATCCGAATTCTTAACGGTTTATGAAGGCCAAAACAATTCAGAAACGATTAAGATTTGGGCTGTATAGTAGGGACATCAGCAGAGAGAGAGAGAGAGAGAGAGAGAGAGAGAGACTTAGGAGGTCATTATGCGTACGTTGGATGAAAGCAGCAGTAAACTTAATGAGGACGAACGGATTCGGCGGACAACCCTGAAGCACTTTGCAACACTACTGATCTCGTCAGGCATCCCGAAGCTGGTGCTGGGCTTTGCGATTGGATTAAGTATGGTGAGCGCTCTGGCGGGCCTGGTCGTGCCGCTCGTCACCGGCTCGATGATCGACCAGTTCCGGCTGGAGTCGATTACTGCGGGGATGGTAATATTGCTTGTCTTCTTTTTTCTATTGCAGGCCGTGTCGAGCGGCTTCTCTTATTATTTGCTTGCCTATGTCGGCAGCCGCAGCGTCAATCGCGTGCGCAAGCATCTGTGGGAACGTACCTTGATGCTGCCAATTCTCTTCTTTGACCGCCATCGCTCCGCCGATCTGATGAGCCGTGTCGCCAATGATACCAACGAGATCAAATCGTTCGTAACGGAACACCTGATCGCCTTTTGCTCCAACCTGCTGACGGTCATCGGCGCCGTCGCCATCCTGTTCTATCTGGACTGGCAGATGACGCTGATCATCCTGCTGGCGCTGCCGATCGGCACCGTCATCATCATGCCAATGGGAGACAAGCTCTATGACATCTCGATCAAGATGCAAGAGCAACTGGCCGCCCTTGCAGCGACGCTCTCGCAAGTGCTCGGAGAGATCCGGCTGGTCAAGGCGTCCAACTCCGAACAACGCGAGATGAGGAACGGCGTCGCCAGCATCGACGAGCTGTACCGCTTCGAGATGAAAGAAGCCCGCATCAATGCGATCCTGACGCCGCTAATGACCTTGATCATGATCGTCCTGCTCGTCATCATCATCGGCTACGGCGGCCTCCGCGTCGCTTCGGGGGCGATCACTACTGGAGCCTTGGTGTCGTTTATATTACTATTGTTTCAGATCATGTTCCCGTTCAGCCAGTTCGCCACCTTCTTCTCCAATCTGAAAAAGGTGATGGGCGCCACAGAGCGACTGCGGGTCATCCAGGAGGAAGAGCCGGAGTCGGCGCCTTCGAATAGCCAGCTTCCTAGGCAGCATGAGCGTCTTGTGTTCCGCGAGGTGAACTTTGGGTACCAACCCGGCAAGCCGATCCTGCTCGACGTCTCGTTTACGATACCGGACTGCAAGATTACAGCCCTGGTCGGACCAAGCGGCAGCGGCAAAACAACGCTCTTCTCGCTCATCGAGCGATTCTATGAGCCGCAGTCTGGTAAGATCTATTGGGGCGATACGGACATATCCGCCTATCCGTATGATGTCTGGCGCAGGAAAATCGGTTATGTGTCCCAGGAAAGTCCTCTGCTCGCCGGCACGATATGGGACAACATCGCCTACGGGCGAGAGGACGAGGTAAGCGAGGCGGAGCTTCGGGAGGTTGCGCGGCTGGCCTATGCGCACGACTTTATCCAGGC
Source organism: Paenibacillus sp. 598K (assembly GCF_003851045.1). GTDB lineage: Bacteria > Bacillota > Bacilli > Paenibacillales > Paenibacillaceae > Paenibacillus_D. Next base: position 37,496 of record NZ_BFBX01000046.1, read on the forward strand.
ACTGCCCGATGGCTATAATACGGAGGTTGGCGAACGGGGCATCCGGCTATCGGGCGGTCAACGCCAGCGCATCGCGATCGCCCGCGCGCTGCTGCGCAAGCCGGATATCCTGCTCCTCGACGAAGCGACCGCCAGTCTGGACAGCGACTCCGAGCATGAGGTGCAGAAGGCGCTCCACTACTTGATGCAAGGACGCACCACCTTGATCATCGCCCATCGCCTGTCCACTGTGGTCAGCGCCGATCAGATCATCGTCCTCGAGCACGGCCAGGTGACGGGAGGCGGCACCCACGAGGAGCTGCTGCATCATCACCCCTCGTATACCGCCTGGGCCAACAAACAATTTCATTACGAAAAAGGATGAGTTAACGATGACGAAGCATCGGATATTGATCGTAGAGGACGACCGGGAAATTCGCGACCTGCTGTGGCAATCGCTGAACCGGGCCGGGTACGAGGTAACGGCGGCGGCCGATGGCCGGCAAGCGCTCGAGATGGTGGACGACTCGCTCGATCTGATCATCCTCGACATCATGATGCCTGGTCTCTCGGGAATCGAGGCGTGCAAGCAGATCCGCACGCGCTCCCATGTGCCGATCCTGTTCCTGACTGCCCGCTCCGGCACGCTGGACAAGACCGAGGGCTTGCTCGCAGGCGGCGATGATTATATGACCAAGCCCTTCTCCGAGGAGGAGCTGCATGCTCGTGTGATCGCGCTGCTGCGACGATACAAGGTATACCAGGACAAAAAAGAAGCCGACGAAACGTTCCTGATCGCCGGCAAGCTGAAGGTAAGCGAGCAATTCAACGATGTCTGGAAGGACGAACGTCAAATCGAGCTCTCCGATCTGGAGTATCGCATTCTGAAGCTGCTTATGGGCCGCCGCAACAAAATTTTCTCGGCGCAGAACATTTATGAAAGCGTCTGGGATCAGCCTTATTTCTACTGCTCCAACAATACCGTGATGGTGCATATTCGCAAGCTGCGAATCAAGATCGAGGATGACCCGGCAAAGCCAGTCTATATTCAGACCGAATGGGGACGGGGGTACCGATTTGGCGTATCGTAAATGGACGCTGACGAAGAAGCTGGCGCTGCTCATCCTGATCGCAGCAGCGGTGAGCGGACTAAGCTTCATCCTCCTGCAGGCGGCGAGCAATGTGTGGATCGAACGGCATGTCGAGTCGGACGCGTACGTCAAGCGCAAGTCCGCCGCCTATGCCGCCAAGCTCGCCGAATATGTCGATGCGAACCGACTTGCATCCTCCGATCAGGAGGCGCTGACTGCCTGGATCAAAAAGCAACGCAACCTGATCCTTATGGTCTACAAGGACGGCGAGCTTAGATACGATTCCCTCTTCTATTATGAGGGCGAGACAACCTACCGGATCGAGGTCCAGACCGACTATATGCGAGAGCACGCCATCCCTGTCCGCTTCAGCGACGGCATGGGCAGCGTCATCATCGACGGTTTCTTCTCCGCCTGGTATTTTAATCTTTTCTTCACGATCGAGCTGCTGACCGCCACGGCGATCTTCCTCGGCATCGTGCTGCTCGGCATCCGCCGCAGCCTCGCCTATCTGCGCACGATCAACGACGAGATCCACATCCTCGAGGGCGGCGAGCTCGACTACGCGATGAGCGTGCGCGGGCACGACGAGCTGGCGATGATCGCCGAGAGCATCGAGGAGCTGCGCAAGGCGTTCCTGGACAAGCTGCAGGCGATCGAGGCGCTACAGGAGGAGAGCCGCAGCCTCGTCACCGAGATGTCTCATGACCTGCGGACCCCGCTCACCTCACTGATCATGTATCTGGAGTTCGCCAAGAAGGAAACGGCCCATCTCGCCCCGGAGGCGAACAGCCATATCGTCCATATTGTCAACGCGTACCAAAAGGCGTTGCAGATTAAAAGCCAGTCGGATAACCTGTTCGCTTACTTCCTCCTGGACAAGGAGCAGGCAGTCGAGCCGGAGACGCTGACGGTGCAGGAGGCGATCTACGATCTCGTCTCTGACCTGGGCGGCGTGCTGCAACAGGAGGGCTTCCGCTTGCGTATGAACGGCGAGCTGCCGCAGGTCTATATTACGGTTAATCTCGAAGAGCTGGGACGAGTGTTCGACAACCTGATCTCCAATCTGTTGAAGTATGCGGACCCGCGCGAGGAGGTTGTCCTCTCCCTCGACTATGCGCAAGGTCGGCTCGAGCTGAGGCTCAGCAATGCGATCCGCTTGACAGACGATGCCCCGGTCAGCACTGGCTTGGGCGAGAAGATCATGGCCAAGCTGATGAGCCGCATGGACGGCGAGTTCGATCGCTCGATCAGCGGCAGCACTTATACCGCCATCCTCCGGTGGTGGCCAACGAAGCTGAGCTGAGCGGGGACTCGATAACAATCCGTATTACAGAGCCAGCTTGCGGAACAGATCCTGGAACACCGCATCGCGATGCAGGTAGCGAATATAGCGGATCGGGTGACGCGACGCGTCGCCTGCGAGCCATTGCACCTCGTCCGAGATGCGCGGACTCGGGACGAGCTCGCTCGGGCACCACTGCGGCTCGACGAGCCAGGCGATCGCCGCGAGATCCCAGATGATGCGCGAGTAGCCATAGTGATCGCTGGCACAAGCCTCGTATGTCTCGTACAGATAACGTCCCGCCTCGCCCGTATCCCGCGCATAATCGGCGAGCTCAGACAACGTCGTCTGCAAGTGCGAGGCGACGCCCATACATGGTGCCAGTATGACCGGCGCGCCGCAGTCGAACAGGACTCGGGCGGCATGCACGTCCTGGGCGAGGTTGAACTCGTGGGTATCCGGCCAATGGAAGGCATGCCCGCCGAGCCAGACGACGACGATCCGCTCGACGATGCGCGGCTCGAGCAGGATCGCCGAGGCGATGTTGGTGAGCGCCGCGATCCCGACCACATAGAGCGGGTCGGACGGCTCGGATGCCATCGCCCGGCGGACGAGGTCGCGCGCCGCCTCGCTCTCGACCGGCTGATCCGCTGCCGGCAGATACATCGTCGAGCCGCTGTAGACCGGCAGATCGTCGCGTCCCATCACCTCGCGGATCCGCAGCAGCTCCCGGTAGCTCTTCTCCATGCCGTCCTGCGGACTATCCGACATCGTATTGTAGAACGGCGCCGCATAACATGCCTCGAGCTGGACGCGCTCCGGCGACAGCAGCGCGTAGATGACGGCGAACTGATCGTCGATTTCGTTGAACGTGTCGGTATCCAGCACCATCCGGACCGGCCGTCCGGGATGCTGCAGCTTGCGCAGCAGCGTCTCAGGCGCTAGCTTCGGATAGTCGGGCGTCGGATAGTCGGGCGTCGGGTAGTCCGGCGTCGTCATTGGCCCACCTCCGCGGTCTCAGCAATCTCCGCGAGCCGCAGACGATAGTCGCCCGAGCCGAGCGTCAGCCTCGTCTGCCAACCTTCCCCGCTCGCCTGCTCGCTTACTGCCAGCAGACCGTCGATCCGGCCTGCCGTCCCACCCTGCTCGGCGATCTTCGCCAGCGCTGCCGGCACGAGGAGTTCGGCGGTCGTATTGACCGGCACCGATACCTCCAGCGAGATGCTGCCATCCGCCTCGCGTCGCCAAGCCGAGACGAGCTCGCCGTACATCGTGTCGAGCGTCGCCCGCACCCACGTCAGACGCTCCGTCCACTGCGGCTGCAGCCGGATCGTCTTGTAGCCCGGCTCCTGCAGGTCGATGCCCGCGGCGATCCGGTACAGCCAGTCGCCGATCGAGCCGTAGGCGTAGTGGTTAAAGGAGTTCATCCCGTCGCTCCAGAAGCTGCCGTCCGGCTTGATGCTGTCCCAATGCTCCCAGATCGTCGTCGCGCCCTGGCTCACCGAGTACAGCCAGGACGGATACTCCTGTTGCAGCACCAGATCGTAGGCCAGCTCAGTGTAGCCATACCGGCTCAGCGCCATACACAGATACGGCGTGCCGACGAAGCCTGTCGTCAGATGCGTGCCGTTCGCCCGCACATGCTCGGCCAGCATCGCCGCCGTACGCGGACGATCTCCCTCCTCCAGCAGATCGAACATAAGCGCCAGCACGTAGGCGGTCTGTGTCGGCGAAGCGACCCGACCGGACGGCGTCACGAACTCGCGGCGGAATGCCGCGACGACTCTCCGATGCAGCTCTTGGTACGCTGCGGCATCATCGCTGTAACCCAGCGTCTCGGCGGTACGCGCCAGCAGCTCGGTCGAGTAGGCATAGAAGGCGGTGGCGATCAAGTCGGTTGGCGTCGCGCCAAGCGAGCTGTCCGCCTTGCCGTCAAGCGCCAGCCAGTCTCCATAATGGAACCCGGTGTTCCATAGATATTCCTGCTCGCCTTGGGCGCGGATGTAGTCGACCCATGCCTTCATGCTCGTATACTGGACCTCGAGGATGCGGCGGTCGCCGTAGCATTGGTAGATCGTCCACGGACAGATGACCGCCGCGTCGCCCCAGGCCGAGGAGCCGTAGCCGACGCCCGGGATATCCGGCACGACATGCGGCACGCTGCCGTCCGGCTGCTGGTCGGCCGCGACATCCTGCAGCCACTTGGCGAAGAACGGCGCGACGTTGTAGTTGTATGCCGCCGTGCGGACGAACACCTGGGCGTCGCCCGTCCAGCCGAGCCGCTCGTCGCGCTGCGGGCAGTCGGTTGGCACATCGACGAAATTGCCGCGCTGGCCCCAGACGATGTTGCGCTGCAGTTGGTTGACCATCGCATCCGAGCATTCGAACGTCCCGGTCGGCTTCATGTCGGTATGGACGACGCAGCCGGTGAGACGCTCGAGCAAGCCCTCCGCGGGCAGTCCCTCCACCTTCACATACCGGAAGCCCTGGAACGAGAAGCATGGCTCATACGTCTCCGTCCCCTCGCCCTTGGCGATATACGTCACTGTCTGCCGGGCCGTCCGCAGATTGCCCGTATAGAAGTTGCCGTCGGCATCGAGCACCTCGGCATGCTGTAGCGTGATGGTATCCCCCGCCTCCAGCTCTGCGGCGAAGCGCATCCACCCGACCATATTCTGCCCCATGTCGACGATCGTCTCGCCGCGCGGCGAGGTGAGCAGCGCTTGCGGGCGCAGCTCCTCGACGATACGCGTCGGCTCGCCCTGCTGGGCGATCAGCGTGTCATAGCCGTGCTCGAGCGTCTGCGCCGCCAGCCACCGCGAGGCGTCGAAGCCCGGCTCATGCCAGCCTGGCTCCTCGAGCCGGGCGTCGTACAGAT
>NZ_BFBX01000046.1:42853-43112 GCF_003851045.1 Paenibacillus sp. 598K
GAGCCGGGCGTCGTACAGATCGCCGTGGTACAGCTCGGTGCGCAGCAGCGGTCCGCCGTTGCACTGCCAAGCATCGTCGCTGCAGATCACCTGCTGCGAGCCGTCGGCATACGTCACATGGAGCTGCACGAGCAACGCTCGCGTATCGCCAAAGTAGTCTCGTCGCCCCTCCCAGGCAAGATTGCCCTTGTACCAGCCGTTGCCGACCATCGCGCCGATCGTGTTCGCCCCTGCGGCGAGCAGCTCCGTGACATCGTAG
>NZ_BFBX01000047.1:0-1049 GCF_003851045.1 Paenibacillus sp. 598K
GTCACGCCGCGGCTTGCCAGCGCTCGCAGGTGACGAGGCAGCCGCGCTGCCAAGCCGGACATCGGCGCGTTCGCGTTGCGGCATGCCAACGCTCGCAGCTTGCGCGGCATCGGCGCCACGCATCCGCGCGCCTGGCTGCGTCGCAGCGGACTTGCCGCCGCCCTGCGCCGGTCGGTCTTGCGATGGTCGGCCAGCCCCCGTAAGGCCTTCCGAGGCGGACCTGCCGCGCGCGCCGTACTTCGGCCGATTTACAGCAGCGCCCGCTGCCGCATCCTCGAGCGCGCCTCGGTTCATCTCCTTGCGATGGATGCGGATGCCGAGCTGCTTTTCGAACTTGGTCATGATGAACGTCTCTTGCGGCGCTACGATCGAGACGACTGTGCCCGTCCGGCCCATCCGACCGGTCCGACCGGCCCGATGCACGTAGTAATCGGCATCGGGCGGCGGATCGAGGTTGACGACGAGCGGCAGACCGATGATATCGAGACCGCGCGCAGCGATGTCTGTAGCCAGCAGCAGTTGGCAGCGACCGTCGCGGAAGCGGGCGAGCGTGCCGGCGCGCTGCTGCTTGTCGGCGTCGCCGTACAGCGCCTCGACCTTGAAGCCGGCGTAGCTCAGCTTGGACTGCCAGTTAGCGATCTGGTCGGTATCGTTCAGGAAGAGCAGCGCCGACGAGGGCTCCAGCAGCCGGATCAGCTTGCGCGCCGTCTCGACCTTGTCGCGCATCTCGCAGACGAGGTAAAGATTGTCGACGGTGGCGACGACGCGCTGGTCCGGACGGACAGCCACCTCCACCCGCTCCTTCATCCAGCGCTGCGTCAGCCGCGTCATCAGCTCGGGATACGTCGCGGAGAAAAAGCCGATCTGACGCTGCGGATGGGTGTTGAAGAGGATCGCCTCGACCTCGGTAGTCGAGCTCAGTCCGAATACCTGGTCCACCTCGTCGACGATAATCATCCGTACCGTATGCAGCTTCAGCTTACGGCTCTTGTACAGCTCATGGATGCGTCCCGGCGTGCCGACGACCAGCCGCGGGCGGCCCTTCAGCT
>NZ_BFBX01000047.1:1120-15957 GCF_003851045.1 Paenibacillus sp. 598K
CCTTCAGCTTTTCGACCTGGCGCTTCAGCGCCGCGCCGCCGATCAACGCCTGTACGCCGACGCCCAGCGCCTCTCCGTAGGCGCGGGCGACGGCATAGATCTGCATCGCCAGCTCCTGGGTCGGCGCCAGCACCATCGCCTGCACCTCCCGGTCCGCCGTATCGATCCGCTGCAGCAGCGGCAGCAGATAAGCGAGCGTCTTGCCCGAGCCGGTCTGCGAGCGGGCCGACACATGCGACCCGGACAGCAACGCCGGTATCGTCTCCGCCTGCACCTGCGTCGGGATGCGGATGTTATTGGACTCGAGCAGACTCCGCAGCTCCGGGCGGACGCCCAGTCCTTCCCATGTTTCATTCATTGCGATTATGCCTCCAAAGCGATTATTTTTTGTTGAGCCACGGGCCAGCGATCCGATCCGCCAGTCCCGGCAGCAATTGATACAGCAAGGTGCCGGCCGCCCCCATGAAGGGCAGATTGACCTCTCGCTTGCCGCGCTCGATGACCCGCAGGATCGCACGGGCGACCCGCTCGGGCTTCATCATCATCCAGCGCACGTTGTTGACATAGTGCCCGTCGGGATCGGCCGTGTCGAAGAACGGCGTCGCCACCGGCCCGGGATTGACGGCCGAGACGATGACGCCGCTACCGGCCAGCTCCAGACGCAGCGCGTTGGTAAAGCCGAGCACCGCATGCTTGGTCGCCGAGTATGCGGTCGACTTGGGCGTGCCCAGCTTGCCTGCCAGCGAAGCAATGTTGACGATCTGCCCGCTGCCCCGCTCCGTCATATATGGCAGGAGTGCCTTGGAGCAGCGGACAGTGCCCATATAGTTGGTCTCCATCATCTCAGCATAGCTCTCGATGCTGGCGTTGGCCAGCGTCTCGAAGCGGGCGTAGCCGGCATTGTTGATGAGCACGTCGATCCCGTCATAATCGGTCATAATCCGCGCGATGACCTCTGTCACCTGCGCGTCGCTCGTCACATCCATCAGATAGCTGCCATGCTCGCCCCGCAGCGTCTTGTACGTCTCGGTCAGCTTGCTCTCGCTGCGCCCGGTTATGATCGGCAGCGCCCCGTGATCGATCAGCATCTGGGCGGTCACGAGGCCGATTCCGCTTGTCGCGCCTGTGAGGAGCACTTTTTTTCCCTGTATCATGTTAGCATCACCTGTAACCATATTACTGTACTTGCCCCCTGAGAAGCAAAAAAAGCTCCCGCAGGAGCCTCCAACATGATACTATGCAATCAGGACTTGAATGTCCAATTCTCCGATGCCATCCATAATTAACGGAATGGTCAGGGCTTTTTTTGTCTCAAACCCGTCGGAAAGCGTCGAACGCACGACTCGCGGCGGCGTGATATCGACCTTTACGCCTTGATTGTAGAGCAGCGTGCTCGCATTGCCGCTGATCATGTTGCCCAACTCGGAGATGGCGCTGCTGCCGATCTCGTCGATCTCGCTCACGGTGAAGCCGCCCATCATCGCAGAGATGATCTTCAGCGCAACATCCTCAGTCAAGCCGAACACAATGTCACCGCTCATCTGCCCGGTCATTCCGATCTGGATCCAGATGTAATCCTCTACAAACTCGACATCCTTGATTCCAAGCTGTCCGGTCGCCGGCCGAATCATGACAACCTGCTCGATGACGATTCTGGCCGATTCAAGAAACGGATTAATATATTCTGCCTTCATAGTAGAGTTGCGCTCCTTTTCGACATACTTGGCTTATCAACTTCCTCTATTATACTCAATATACTAGGACAAGTATACTATCTTTTGCCAAAACAATGCAAAAACCGCCTCTCAGAGGCGGACCAAAAGCACTAATCGTGTAACTTTAGGAGGGGTTCGAGTTGCCTAATATATGGACGCATCTCATCTTCGGACAACAGGCGCTCCAGGAAACCGGCGAAAGCGGGCGTATTGACGAGCCTTCATCGAAACGTCTGTTCAATTTTGGCTGCCAGGGGCCGGACTTTTTATTCTATCATAACTATTTGCCCTGGAAAAAAAATCCGACCATGAACCGGCTCGGCAGCGCCATGCACAACCGGCATTGCGGACTGGTCATCATGGATATGCTCGATCATGTCGCTGGCCTCCCCGAGGATGCGCCCGACCGACAGCCGACGATCATCTATACGCTCGGGTTCGTCCTGCATCATGTACTCGACCGCAATATGCACCCGTTCGTGTTCAGCCGCTCCGGCTTCCGCAAGTGGGACCATCAGCGCTTCGAGGTGATGATGGACACGCTGATCGCCAAGCGGCTCCTGGGCATCGATACGTGGAAGACCCAGGTGTGGCGCGAGCTCGACTACGGTCAGCAGCTGCCTGACAGTGTCGTCGAGATGTTCGAGCAGATCGCCGCCTGCCATTATCCCGACCTGGCAGCCTCCATCGAGGCCGAGGACTGGCAGCAGGCGGCGCGCGATATGGTGCAGGCGCAGCGGCTGTTCTATGATCCGACGGGCATCCGTCGCCTGCTCACCTTCGGGCAATTCGAGGCGCTGGTCTACAAGAAGCGTCTGCCTCCGCTCGACATCCTCAATGAGCGCCGCCAGCCGTGGATCGATCCGACCAATGCCGCCAGCCGGCACGACGAGAGCGCCTGGATGCTCTGGGAGCAGGCGATGACCGAAGCCAGGGCGATCATCGGCGCAATCGTCGCCTGGCTGGAGGAGGAGCGCATAGCCAGGCAGCAGACATCATCGGGCAGCCCGGCCACCCTGCGGAGCCAAGTCGCTGCGCTGATCGCCAATCGATCCTACGAGAGCGGCCTCGACTGCGTGAGCGGACCGCCGATCCGCTTCGCCGATGCGATCTGGCCGGACGGGGGCGTCAACATCAATGAGCCGAAGGCTACAGCAGGCTGAGGCCCATCAAAGCCCGCCATGCCAGACCGTTCTCTGTCAGATCGCCTGCTGCGGATCGCCCGTCCCTCTGCGATAGCGCAAGCGGATCATCCGCAGCCGATCGTAGAGCAGGTCGACCGGTCTGTTCTTCAGCTCCTCTTCGTCATAGACATGACTGAGCACCGGCTTCAGATAGCGGTCGCCGACTGATGCGAGGGCGGCCCAGATCTTCTGCTGCTCCTCCTCCGGGACCGCAGAGAGCTCCTTGTCGATCAGCGGCTCGATATCGTACCCTTCACGCTCGAGCAGCTCCACGCGCTCCAGCAGCTCGCGGCGCGGCAGCTCCAGCTCCGTTTGTAGCTCATCGAGCGATCGACCTTCGCGGATGCCGTTCAGGATGGTGCGCTTCACTTGCTGGCGATCCAGCTCCTGCTTATATTTGTTCTCCTTTTGCTTGTACAGCCATTGCGTGTAGGTCTGCGAGTCCAGCTCGTCCATTACCCAGTGCAGCGGGAACGGTCTCGGCTGCTCGCAGGTGCGGGTGAGCGCGAGCACCTCCTCCGCGTAAGCCTCGTTTTTGGTCTCTCCCCAGCCGGGGATCTGCAGCAGCTCGCCCGCTTGCTGCGGGACGAAGGCGCTGATCATCCAGAGCATCCGATTGGTCGCGATCACATAGGCAGCCTTCTTCAGCTCGATCGCCTTGTTGCGACGCCATTCACGCAGCGTCTCGAACAATTCTGCATCCGCATACATCTCGCCGTAGCATTGGATGCAAGAGATCAGGCTGCCGGCGCCGCGGGTTGCCCCCCGATCATCGAGCATGCCGTCCATGACCGGCGTGTAGCCTGCGCCCATCTTGACCGCGATGCCGTGCCGGAAGGTCGCCACCATCTCCTCCCAGGACGCCCCTGCGAACCAAGTCTCGGCTTCCCGCTCGCCGTCGTCGTCGCGCCACAGCACATGCCAGACGCCCTGCGCCTCACAGATCGACACCTGTCCGCTCCGCACCCGGCCCTCGGCGGTTTCTTGCTCCAGCGTATTCATGAATATAACTTCCATCTTTTTTGGCCTCCTCCGAAGGAATGTATCGAATAACGACCGCCCGGAGGGATAACACCGCAGCTTCGGCCACCAAAACGGGAGCACGCAAAAAAGCACCCCTCAGCTCAATAGCCGAAGAGGTGCTTCCTCATTCCGAACCTGTTTTCGATTGATTGCATCGTACCATAATATAGCGGACCTGACAAGTCCTTTCTATGGAACGGTTCTGCCCTCATAACGTTCCGAGTAGATATCGTGTATAATGAAGAGCATCTTGTGATGGAGGCTTGGAACATGCAGCTGAACGAATTTGATTTTTTGTCCGATCTCACCGAGGATACGACCACCCGCTTCGTCACCTTCATTACGCCCGGTCTGACGCGTTTTGATCTGGCGATTACAGCGACGGCCAGATTTTATGGCAAGAAGCTGATCACCGATCTGCAGGCCGGACGCACGGTGATCGTCGGCCCCGATGATCTCGAGGAGCCAGGCTACCTCGAGGCCACCTTCCGCTTGAAGGCGGAGGAGGCAGAGGAGCTGAAGCAGTTTTTGACGCTTGTCGTCGGCGTGGTGAATTTTACCGATTGATCTGTGGAACCCTAAGGGATGGCAACTGACCCCATCCTGAGGAGGGTACATGTGTGAAAGAGAAGGAGCCTTATCTGCCCGAAGAACGAAGCCGCTACACCGACTTGTCGACGGTGGAATCCCAGCGCAACGACCTGACCACCGATCCTTAGGCAAAAGCTCGCCGTGGCGCGCCGACCAGCGGCCGCCGAACCGGTTTGACTACGAAAACCGCCATCTGCAACGAAGGACTGTCCCGTCACTTCGAGGGCGACAGCGGCGAAGGCAATGCCTCTCCCGATCTGGTAGAGGATTAGGAGCGCCCGCGGCCGTAACGCTCGACCCGGCTGAGCCGAGGCTCAGCATGCTCCTGTGCTGGCGCCGTCTTGGGGCGCGGCGCAGGCTTGGCCGGGGCTGGCCGCTCGATACGCGACTGCGCCGGCAACGCTTGCCGGCGCAGCTCCTTCACCTGCTCCTCCAGCATCTCCACGCGGGCATGCAAAGCCTGCATCGCTTGCAGCAGCCGACGGATATCGGTCTGCTCCCCGACGCCTCCCTCCACCTGGCGACCGCCAGTCTCCGACGCTTTGCCTTCCTCGCCCAGCAACGCTTCCAGCTCTTCCTTGGACAAATGTACGTTATCGGCCATGACAGGCTCCTTCTCCACTCGTGTTCTCTCTATTGTTGAGCTTTTAAAAGAGCTTGTCAATGCTTGCGCAGCCGGAAGCTTGTCGCAACGAAGAGAAGCAGCACGAGAGACACTTGCAAGGGGGCCAGCATATGGATACCGAACCACATAAACTGAATCGTCGGCACATAGACGAGAGCACTCGCATACACCATCGCAACCACCAGCAATGCGCTCCATTGATGGGTCAGCGGCATAAGAGATTTGACGATCAGAATCGCCGCCAGCATCATGATTGCCGCCTTGACAAACTTGCCCAGGAACAGCAGCAGCGTCACTAGCACGTCCAGCCGTTCCAGAAAATTAAACAACTGAATCATCTGCACAACCTCCACGTAGCGCAAGTTGAGGTTGGCTGACAAAACCGGACCAAGCGTAGCAAGGACGACGGTAAACATCAAGACGATGAAAATGGAAACCAGCCCGTAGGAAATATAGGTCACCCGAGAAAGATTGACCTCTGGCTCGACATACTTCCAAAACATCAGGAAGATAAACATCTGTGCGAACGGATACGCTGTAAACTCAAGAAACGTCGTCTTCACAATGACGCCCCAGCCAGACTCTAGCATCGGCATCAGTTGGTGATAATCTGGCAAACCCGTGGCAAAAATCAAAATCGTCAACAGCAGGAAACTGCTCAGCATAAAGGGCAGCAGCAGCTCGGAAAGCTGGAACAGCTCGCCCCCTCCAGGCCATAGCGTATAGAGACAGAGCAGACAGACGACCAGCAGGATAATCGCCATCGGCGTCTGGTTCAGAATCGTCATGACGGTCAGATCGCTCAAGTCCCGGACACTGCGCACCGCTTCGCACATCAGCGCCAGGCTTTGGACGCAGGCAAGCCCCCACCCGAGCCAACGGCCGAACTGCCGCCGCAGCAGCTTCGGAAAATCGTCATCCGGGTAACGCTTCCGAATCGTCAGCAATAGCCAGAGGAAGACCAGTCCGACCAACGCGCTGAGCGCCATGGAGATCCAGGCATCCTGTCCGGTATCCTTGTCATAGCGGAACACAGGCGTAGCGCCGACGACAAAAAGCGCGGTCATGAAGCCCAGCTGATATTTGCCGATTCGCATCACTCCGCATCCTCTCTGATCGCTCTCCGCTGGCCTTGCTCCTGCAAGGAATGGAACGTTCGATTGCTGAAGCCGACGCGCTCCAGCTTGAATGCCGAGGTCACGTCCAGATCAACCGCAGACATACGCGCCCCCCAATGATCTGCATAACGATGCCATTCCTTCGGGTACTTCTCATGCACCTTCTGGCCAAAGCCGATAACATCGCTTTCCAGTCTGCTCGCCGCCTGCCAGCCCGCTTGAATCAAAAGTTTGATTTCCTCGGCGACCCGCTCGTTGATGTTGTGTATCACCTGCGGATCATCCAGGTCATTGGGACACATGTATTCCAGGAGTACGCCCTTTGCTTGGCTGCTTACCTTCAGGGTCCAGCCTTCCGTCTTCGGTACGGGCGTCACTTTTATTTTTGCCTTGGTCACTCTGACCGACGAAGATTGGGGCGATTTATCGCTCGAGCAGCCAAAGGACAGCGTCGTTTCATCGACCTGGTTTTTGAGCCACATGACGCCGGCGCTTTCCTTCATATTGAGCCAGCCGACCAGTTGATCATGACGGATGACGCCCAGATCGCCGATTCTGATTTTCGTACGAGTATGCGTTTTTTTCTTGATATCCACCGTATCCAGTTGGCCGCCATCCCCGGTAATGAGCAGACTCGGAATGACTGTCGCTTGACTTGGCCCGAGCAAGTCGAGCAATACCCGCATGACGGTTTTGTTTTCGGCGATCGTGCCGTTCTTCACTTCATTGCGCACCAGCTTCTGCAACGCCGCGCCCGGTATGCTTTCGCCCGGTATCAACTGCTCCAATATGGTGCGGGCTTCGCCTCTCGCCAGGAACATGCTTACCGTCTCCCGGGCATCGTTATTACGCATATAGACCTCAAGCACCTGATCGATCCCCCCTTTGGCGACCTGATCGCTAATGACAACGATTTGATTATGCGCAAAATAGAGCTTGCGGGACATCTCCCGGGACGCCTTGCTGATCGCGGCACGGAAGCTCTCCCCTTCCGTCGAAAAAACATTGACCGGCGCAACATTGACATTGCCCCCCATCTGCGGAGCGATCGACTGCGGAATAACGAGCTGATAGGAGATGACCCATCGGCCGTCCTCCTTCATATCCACGGCGGTCGCCGACACGATGCCGATCTCATTAAGCTCTATACGGTTCCAGCAGCCCGTCAACACCAAGCATCCTGCAAGGAGCCCGCCGACCAGGATGCCGCGCCTGCGCCACTTGCTCATATCCGAGCGCCCCCTTCAAATACCAATCGTATCGCCACATGCTCTGCTGTTACAGCTGCTGACGGGGCTTGCGGTCCCTCGCCAGCGTTTTCCACGAAGCCCGAATGAAGACATCGCGCAGCGCGCCGGGCTGGAGCGGGCTAAGCGGCGCCAGATAGGAGATGCCAAAGGAACGGAGCCGCGCCAGATGGACCAGGAGCAGGATCACTCCTGCAACCAAGCCAAAAAATCCGAGCACAGCCGCAAGGCCCATAAACAAAAATCGGAACAGACGCGCGGTCGCGGCGATACTAATCTGTGGAATGCTAAAGCTGGCAATAGCCGTAAAGGAGACGATAATGACCATGCCTGCCGAGACCAGCCCCGCCTGAACTGAAGCCTGCCCCAGCACCAGCGCGCCGACAATCGAGATGGCGGGTCCGATCGCCCGAGGCATCCGCACCCCGGCCTCCCGCAGCACCTCAAAGGTCAGCTCCATCAGCATCGCCTCGATGAACGCCGGGAAAGGAATGCCCTCCCGCTGCGCTGCGAGGCTGATCAGGAGCGGAGTTGGCAGCATCTCCGGGTGGAAGGTGGTCACTGCGATGTACAGCCCCGGCAGCAGCATCGATACAAAGTACGCGGCAAATCGCGTCAGCCGCAAAAAAGTCGCAATGTCCGCGCGCTGGTAATAATCCTCAGGCGATTGGAAGAAGGAAAAAAATGTCGCCGGCGCCACCAATACAAATGGCGTGCCGTCGACCAAGATAGCGATACGTCCTTCCAGCAGCGCCCCGGCAACGCTGTCCGGTCGTTCCGTATTAAAGATAAGCGGGAAAGGCGTGTATCCGCGCTCTATGAACAGTTCCTCCAGGTACTCCCCCTCCAGCAAGGCGTCGATTTTCAATTGCTCCAGCTTGGCAGTAACCGACTGCAGCACCTGCTTATCGACGATGTCTTCCAGATACACAATCGATACGTTGGTCTGGGTCTGGCTGCCCAAGAGCATCGACTGTACGCGCAGCTGTTCGGAATGAATAATCCGCCGGATGAGCGCCACATTGGTATTGATGTTCTCATTGAAGCTATGCTGCGGCCCGCGCAGCACCGTCTCTGTCGTCGGCTCAGAGACGGGACGCTCCTCCGCTCCCTTGATCTCGGCCGACAGAGCGCAGGCCGCGCCCTCGGTCAAAATCAGGCAGCTCCCGAACAACAGCTCGCGGATCGCCTGGCCGAGATCAGAATGCATACGCACATGACCGATCGACAGACGGCCTGCGGCGATAAATCTCAGACTTGGCTCGCCTGCTGCCACAGCCCTCTCGTCCGTATCCGTCCCTTGCATGAGCGGCGCCATGATCTCCTCCTGCAGCGACCTCTCATCGATTAGCCCCGTCAGATAAACCAAGGTGAACGTCCCCCAGGGACCTGTGCCGAGAGGGCGGATGACCAGATCGGCGCTCTCACCCAGCCGTTTCCGTATCTCGCTTATATTTGCGTCCAGACTGGAAGTAATCATTATGGATCATCCCTCTCTGCGTAAAGGGCAACCAACTGGAAACCTAGCCCATCTTGCTTAGGATGTCGATCCGACATGAAAAATATGTATGCGGGCTCAGAATCGAAAAAAACCGCCGAGCCCGGGGCTCGGCGGCAACGCTCGCTAATCTATCAATTGATAAGCGCCATGATGGGTCGGACCGATGCCGCCGCCGATCGCCAGCGCCTCGCCGATCGCGGCATCGATGAATGCCTTGGCCGTAGCGAAGGCCTGCTGCATCGAGCGTCCCTTGGCCAGCTCTGCGGTCAGAGCCGCTGAGAGCGTGCAGCCGGTGCCATGCGTATGCCAGGTAGCGATGCGCGGCGAGGCGAGACGCAGCATCTCACGTCCGCCGTAGAGCAGATCGATGGCGTCGCCCTCGCACAGATGTCCGCCCTTGAGCAGCACATACTGCGGCCCTAGCTTATGCAGAGCCCGCGCTACCGCCTCCATATCCTCCACTCGATCGGTGAGCGGCAGCCCCGCCAGTCTGCACGCCTCCGGCAGATTGGGCATGACGACAGTGGCGAGCGGCAGCAGCAGGCTGCGCAGCGCTTCCACCGCCTCGTCCTGCAGCAGCGCCGTGCCGCCCTTGGCGATCATCACCGGATCGATGACCAATCTCGCGTCCGTGCCCCGTAGCCCGCGCGCCACGCAATCGATGATCTCGGCCGAGTAGAGCATACCGGTCTTGATCGCATCGGCGCCGATATCCGACAGCACCGCATGCATTTGCGCCTCGATGCACGCGGTCGTCTGCGGATAGACGCCATGGACGCCCAGTGTATTTTGCGCTGTCAGCACCGTGATGACGCTCATCCCGTAGGCGCGCAATTGATGGAAGGTCTTCAGATCGGCCTGGATGCCAGCTCCGCCTCCCGAGTCCGAGCCGGCAATCGTAAGCGCTCGCGCGATCATGGAGTCACCGCCTCTCTCATACTCGCAGTGCCGCTCATCCGACTCGTGAACCGCTCAGGCGCGAAGCGGGCAAGCGCTGTCGTCGGCTCGCGGCCCTCGATGAGGTCCAGCGTCGCCTGCGCAGTGACCGGGCTGAGCAGGATGCCGTTGCGGTAATGCCCCGCCGCCATCAGGACGCGCGGCAGCTCGAGCAGTCTGCCCAGCAGCGGATAGCCGTCCTGGGTCGCTGGACGCAGTCCGGCCCAGCGATGGAAGGGGCGCAGCGGCTCGAGGAACGGATACAGCCGATGATTCCAGGCGAGCAGCCGCCCGATGCCCCGCTCGGTCACTGTCGTATCGAAGCCTGCGACATCCTCGGAAGCGCCGCAGACGAGGGTGCCCCCCGCCTTGGGCACGACATAGCCTTGACTGCCAAACACCATATGACGGATCGCGCCGGGATCAGGCAGCTCGTAGGCGCAGATCTGGCCGCGGATCGGGTAGATCGGGATGCGCAGACCGAGCTGAGCCTCCAGCCCGCCCGTCCAGGCGCCGCTGGCGATGACCAGCTCGTCGCCCTCATAGACGATGCCATTGCCATCGATCGCGCTTGCGCAGTCAGCCTCGACGGTCCCCGGCCGGACGCTGCCGATCCGCTCCACGATCCGGACGCCGTGCAGCCGACAAGCCTGCTCCAGTGCGCGCACATAGTCGGGCGCATAGATATGACTCTCCTCGGGATGGTAGAGCGCAGCCTCGACGCGCGGCGACAAGGCCGGCTCCAGCTCCCGCAGCGCCGCGCCCTCGACGAGCTCTGGCTGTCGTCCGTATGCCTCCTGCCAGGCGGCCCGGGCGGCGAGCGCCAGCCGATCGGAGGCATGATACGCGACATTCAGCGAGCCGGAGGCGCTATACTCGAAGTCCAGACCGGAGGCGTCCTTGACCGCTTGCTGCCACCGGGGATAGAGCCTCAGACTGGCCAGGCAGAGACGAAAAAAATCATCCGGCCCTTCGCCATTCTCCGAGAAAGGCGCCAGCATCCCCGCCGCTGCCCCGGACGCCTGACCGCCGCATACGTCCTGCTCCAGCACCGTTGCCTGATGGCCGCGACGGACCGCTTCGAAGGCGATGGACAGACCGATGACGCCGCCGCCAAGGATAATGATTCGCTTGCTCATCCCTTCACCTTCCACTCGTCATACCCGCTGCTCGCGGTCGCATACTTGCGCTTCGGGATGCGTCCTGCAAGATAGGATAGTCGTCCCGCCTCGATCGCCAGCTTCATCGCATAGGCCATCTGCACCGGGTCGACCGCCTTGGCGACCGGCGTATTCATCAGCACGCCGTCCGCGCCGAGCTCCATCGCCTGCGCGACGTCGGCCGCGCTGCCCAGACCGGCATCGACGATGATCGGCACCTTGGCCTCTTCTACGATCAGGCCGAGATTGTAGGGATTAAGGATGCCCAGGCCCGTGCCGATCGGCGCGCCTCCCGGCATGACGGCGGCCGCTCCCGCCTCCTCCAGCCGCTTGCATAGGATCGGATCATCGGAGGTATAGGGGAGCACGATGAACCCCTCCGATGCCAGGATCTCGGTCGCCCGCAGCGTCTCGAGCGGATCGGGCAGCAGCGTACGCTCATTGGCGCTGATCTCCACCTTGATCCAGTCGCTCAGTCCCGATGCTCTGGCCATCCTGGCGATCCGCACCGCCTCCTCGGCGGTCGAAGCTCCCGATGTATTGGGCAGGTAGGTGAACGGCTTGAAGTCCAGATGATGCAGGATCGCGTCATCCTCCGGCTCCTCCAGATTGATGCGTCGGATCGCAAAGGTCAGCACCTCGGCCTCCGATACCCGGATCGCCTCATTCTGCACATATGGGTTGGGATAACGCCCCGTCCCGAGGAAAAATCGGGACGTCAACGCTTTGCCGCCGATTACCAACGGGTCTTGCACTGCTGCGTCTGTCGTCATCGGTCAGCCTCCTCCTACGAAATGTACCAGCTCGATGCGCATCTCCTCAGCAAGCGGCATCGTCTCCCAGTCAGCCTTGTCGATAATCCGGCCATCGATCTCGGCGACGACCAGTTGGTCCAGCAAGTCGTAATGCCGCATCACATCGCTGAGTACTGTTGCCTCCAGGTCAGCTGGCTTGCCGTTGATCAACAGTCTCATCGCTGCACCTCCCGGCCGCCGGCCTTCTGTATAGCCAGACGAAAAGCCTCGCAAGTTCCCCGCACATCGCTGCTGCCGACGATCTCGCTGATCGCGCAGATCCGGCGCGCGCCGGCCTGCAACACCTCATCGACATTATGGAGCTTGATGCCGCCGATCGCTACCCACGGGATCGTAATCTCGGCCGCCACCTGACGGACATAGTCCGTCGTCACCGGATCGACGACATCGACCTTGCTCTTGGTCGCGAAGACCGGACCGACGCCGATGTAGTCCGCCCCCTCGCGCTGCGCCTCGCGCGCTTCCTCGATCGCGTGCGTCGAGATGCCGATGATCTTGTCCCCCATGATACGGCGAGCCGCCGCCAGCGGCAGGTCGTCCTGTCCGAGGTGGATGCCGTCGGCATCGACGGCCAGCGCGATATCGATATGATCGTTGACGATGAATGTGACCCCATAGCGCCTGGTCAGCTCTCGCAGCTCCTCTGCCTTGCGCAGCACGGTCCGCTTGGGACTGGTCTTGTCTCGCAGTTGGATGATGTCGCTGCCCCCGCGGATCGCTTCCTCGATGACCTCCATCTGCGAACGGCCGGGGTGGAACTGCTCCCCCGTGATCGTATACAACGTAAAATCATTCATGAGGCTTCCCTCCTATTGTAATGCTTGCCTTACATCCCGATGTAGCGGGCATAAAGCGACTTGGCCCGCACCGGGTCCTCCGTGCCCTGCACGAGCACGCGCCCGTCAGGGAACAGCACGAGCCGCTCCCCCTCGACGAGTTGCACGCGCAGGAGGTACGGGTTGGCGCTCACCTCGCCCGCCTCCTGTAGCTTCATCCGCCAGAGCGCCAGATCGAGCGGTCGCCCGCCATCGATCTGCACCGTATCTCTGCCGCACATCAAGGCGATGCCCGTGCTGTCGGCCTGGAGCGCCGGAAACTCCAAACGTCCGCAGGTTGGACAGTCCGGTCGCGCTGCCGGCAGCTTCATCTCGTACGTATGATAGCTCCACATCTCCCAGGACAGCAGGCTGCGGCGGACACGCTGTCGATCACCGACGAGCAGCTTGAGCGCCTCTACCGCCTGGAAGGAGGCCACCACATCGACGATCGGCGAGATGACCCCGATCATGTCGCAGGTCTGGCCGTCGCCGCCGGTCGACTCGGGCAGCAGGCACCGCAAGCAGCATGTCTCGCCCGGGACGAAAGCGGCGCTCATGCCCCGCGAGCTGACGGCGCCCCCATAGATAAACGGAATTCCTGCTTCAAAGCACGCATCGTTAAGCAGATAGCGAGTCTGAAAGTTGTCCGTGCCGTCAAGCACCAGATCAACGCCCTCCATAAAGGACGCGATATTGGCCGGCGTCACGTCGCTCACAAACGCCTCGATCCGGCAGGCCGAATAAATGCGCTCCAGCTTGGCTTGCGCCGCCACGGCCTTGGGCAACGATTGGCGGGCGTCCTCTTCGTCATAGAGCATCTGCCGCTGCAGATTGCTCCATTCGACGAAGTCGCGATCGACGATCCGCACCTGTCCTACCCCTGCTCGTACGATATGATTGGCAAGCGCCGTGCCGAGCGCCCCCATGCCGACGATCAGGACGCTGCCTGCTTCGAGCCGCTGCTGTCCGACTTCGCCGATCGGGGCAAACAACCGCTGCCGGGAAAAGCGGTCCTGTTCCTCCTTCATGCTGCTCTCTCCCTTCACGCTCTCCTCCTGGACAAACAAAAAAAGACACAATGCGCACGCAAAGTGTCTTGACGGTCGATCATCCGCCCACTATTGTCCCTACGCTGGCATTACCCAAACAGGTTCCTATGGTCCCGCATCGGCATAGATGCAATCTCAGCCTGCTTCCGCAAGCACCCACTTCTTATCTATGAAGTTCCTCTTAATTATAGAAGAAGCCATTGTATTATACAAGACTTCGACCCGGAATTGCTGTACAATAACAGACAAGATCTATGTATTCCATAGCCGCATTTTGCAGACTCGCTTGTTCTTATTAGGGGGCCGCGCATGCTTATTTACAAAAGCTTTTTCATTAACCTTTCCATCCTGGTGACCTGCTCGTATTTGTTTAATCTCGTCTACAAGCAGCTGTTCGCCAAAGCCGACTGGCGGCTTCGCCAGACCGCAATGGTCGTCATCTTCATCCTCGCCGGCTGGCTGTCCATGGTGTTCAGCGTACGGACGGACGCGTATGCCTTGTTTGACCTGCGCGCGGTGCCTATCATATTCGCGGCGCTGGTATTCCGCGATCCGCGTCTGCTGCTGGTGATTGGTCTGGGGATCGCCGCCTTCCGTTATGCGGTCACCGGCTTGACCTCTACGGCAGTGACAGGCTCGATCAATATCCTGATGCTGGGGATCGTCGGGGCGCTACTCGTGGCGCTCTTCAATCGCAAGGATTGGAGATACCGCTGGAAGGCTGGCTTGGCCATCTTCATCATCAATACGGTACAGGTCACCGGAATTGCGCTCTTCGGCGCCGTTCCTACAAGCCTCTATCTTTATGAGATTGCTCCCTTTACTTATCCGACCAGCCTCATCGTCAGCACGTTCTTCGTCTTCATCATGAGAGACTTCTACAAGGAGCAGATGCGGGGAGAGGAGCTGCGGCACAAAAATACGATCCTGAAGAAGCAAGCGAAGGAGCTTAAGGCAGCCAAAGAGGAGCTGGAGCTCAAAACGCTGCAGCTGCGGCAATCCGCCAAATACAAGTCGGAGTTCATGGCCACGATGTCCCATGAGCTGAAGACGCC
>NZ_BFBX01000047.1:16050-16587 GCF_003851045.1 Paenibacillus sp. 598K
AGACGCCGCTCAACAGCATCCTGCTCATGTCGGAATTGATCAAGGACGCCGAGGAAGAGGAGTGCGCCAAAAATGCCAAGGCAGCGACCCAAATCCATGAAGCAGGGACAGAGCTCCTGCGAATCATCGAGGACATCCTCGATCTGTCCAAGCTGGAGGCGGGCAAAATGGAGCCGGTCAGCGAGCTCGTCTCGCCGCAGGATCTCGGACAACTGGTAGCCTATCAGCATCAGGAGCTTGTCACCCACAAAAAAGGACTGCAAATCGTGCTCGAGCACGCTCCGGAAACACCCGAGGCTATCATGACGGACATGTTCCGGCTCAATCAACTGCTGCGCCTCCTCTTGTTCCAGGTATCCGCCTACGCCGAAGAAGGCTCGATCCTCCTGCGGATCGAGCCGGATCAGGACCGGAACAGCATCCTCTTCCGTATCGCCAGTTGCCATGCCGTCCTGCCTCAGGCGCATCGCGAGCTGCTGCAGGAGGCCATCTCTACCGACCGTCCCGAGCTGCTCCAGGCGGTCGGCAGCGGCGGCC
>NZ_BFBX01000047.1:16688-38116 GCF_003851045.1 Paenibacillus sp. 598K
GCCCGCCTGGCGCTCGCGCAGGCGGTTCGGGCCTAACCGATCAGCTTCAGCAGGCCACCGAACTCGAGCTCCTCGAACTTGGCAGCGACGCGTGGACGGTCCAGCGCCCAACAGCAGCTGTCCAGTGCCAGTGAGAGCGGCACTTCGCAATGAATCCGGGCGAGTTGTCTGGAGAGTTCGAGCATCTCCAGATCGTTTTCGATCTTGGCGCGGACGGTCGCCGGCAGCTCCGCCAGCCGCTCCAGGATGCCGTCGATGCTGCCGTACTCCAGGATTAATTTAAGCGCCGTCTTTTCGCCGATCCCCTTGACGCCGGGATAGTTGTCGCTAGCGTCGCCCATCAATCCTTTGACGTCGATGATCTGCGCCGGTCGCAGACCGCGCTCCTCCATCAGATAGTCCGGCGTATACAGCGCGTAGTTGCCGTGCCCCTTCTTCATGATGGCGACCGTCACGGTATCCGAGACGAGCTGCAGCAGGTCCTGATCCCCCGTGAGCACATACACGTCCGTCGCTTCGCTATGCGTTCTCGCCAGCGTGCCGATACAATCGTCAGCCTCGTATCCAGCCAGTCCGACATTGGGGATGCCGAAGCTGGCGACGACGTCCTTGACCAGCTCAAACTGCGGGATCAGGTCGAGCGGCGCCTCCGGCCGATTGGCCTTGTAAAGGGCAAACTGGTCGCTGCGGAACGTCTTGCTGCCCATATCCCAACAGCAGACGATATGACTGGGCTCGAATCGCTTCACCGCATCCCAGAAGTAACGCACGAAGCCATGTACGGCATTGACCGGCAGTCCGCTGCTCGTCCGACGGATCGCGCCAGTGAAGGATGTAGCAAAGTAGGCACGGAACAAAATCGCCATGCCGTCGACGAGCAGCAGCCGATCACGTCCCGTCCCCCGCTCTGTCAAACCTCCGTCCAGATCCATCTCCATCTGCATTATGCTCTCTCCTCTCCGAGTGATTCGCCGATCAAGCCATGCGCCCGCATGAAATGCCCGATCCGCCTCGCCGCTTCAACGAGCCGTTCCTCCTGCTCCACGATAGCAATCCGCACATACCCTTCGCCTTCCTTGCCGAAGGCATCACCAGGTATGACCGCAACGCCAGCCTGGCGGATCATTTCCCGGGAAATTTGTCGAGAAGACCAACTCGTCCCGTTATCCAGATCTGGAATCCTGGCCCACAGGAACATCGTCGCGCTCGGCAGCTCCACCTGCCAGCCCTCCTCGCGCAGCGCAGCCACGAAGCGATCCCGCCGCCGCTCGTAGAGCGCTCCTGCAGCCGGCTGGCTGCCGCGCGCCATATCGGCCTGCAGCGCGGCGATCGCCGTATGCTGCACCGCATCAAAGACGCCATAATCGATGTTTGCCTTGAGGTCGGCGAGTGCGCCTATCGCCTCGCTGTTGCCTGCGAGGAAACCGATCCGGCAGCCCGCCAGATTAAAGCTCTTGGACAAGGAATGGAACTCGACTGCTACCTCATGAGCTCCGGACACCTGCAGGATGCTAGGCGGCTTCCAGCCGTCAAAAGCCAGCTCCGAATAAGCCAGATCATGGACGACAAGCACGTCATGGCGACGCGCCTTCGCCAACAACTGCTCGAAGAACGGCAGATCTGCCTTGGCCGAGACGGGATTGCCCGGGATATTGACGATCATGTAGCGCGCCGCCTCCCAATGCGAGTCGGGAATTGACGCCAGGTCAGGCAGGAAACGGCTGGACGCTCGCAGCGGATAATAGAGGGGCTCCACACCGGCCAGCGCGGCCCCGGCAGCATAGATCGGATAGCCAGGATCAGGCAACAGCGCCCGGTCACCCGGATTCGTGATCGCCAGCGCCAGATGCGCCAGTCCGTCCTGCGAGCCCATCAAGGTGAGCAGCTCCTGCTCGGGATCGACCGCGATGCCGAAGCGGTGACGCAGCCAACCCGCAGCCTGTCGGCGGAAGACGGCGCTGCCTCTGGAGGAAGGATAGCCATAGCGATCCTCGCGCAGCGCCTGTCGGCTCAGCTCCTGCCGCAGCGGCTCCGCAGGCGGCAGGTCGGGGCTGCCGATCCCGAGATCGATCACATCAACGCCCGCAGCTCTGGCCTCTGTCTTCCAGGCGGCTACCTCGGCGAAGATCGCCGATCCGAGACGATCCAGACGCTGCGACCGCCATTTCGTCGTTGTGCTCACTATCGATCTTCTCCTTTACTGTCTATACTTAAGCGATATGCCGGCAGACAGCCGAGCATTACGGCATCGGCAGCTCCATCGCCTGGATGCTCCAGATCATCGCGATCAGGAACAGCGCCAGCCCGACATACGCCGCACCGTAGCGCCAGCGCGTCGCGCTCGGCACCTCATAATACTGTTCGTTCACTTTTTGCTTGTATTCGACCTTTACCGTCAGCCGCAGCAGCTCGCGATCGTCCTTGATGACGCGCTCGTTGCCGGTCAGCTCGACGCGGGTCACCTCGCTCCCTTGCGGGACCTCCATCTCGCCCTGGAAATTCAACGTCCCCCAGTGAAAGCGGACGATCTGCTCACCGGTCAGTCGGCTGTAGGTTGTATAGGCAAGCGGGCCGCGCTGCTGGTCGCTAAACGCGTACCAGGAAGGCAGCTCCGTCTGGATGCGATGCATATCAACCTCGTACACGCCTTGCAGCTCCCGTGGCTTGCCGGTACCGCGGTACTTGATATACTTCTGGTACAGATCCCAAGCGAACAACGCCCAGATGATGAAGAGCAGCCAGCTCCTCAGATAGATGATCACTGCCGCACCGCCGATCAGACCGACGACCCACAGCCAGCGGCTGACAGCCGTCGAGATCCGCCCGCCGTCGAGCGGATGGATCGGGATCAGGTTGAACAGATTGATCAGGAAGCCGACCTTGGCCAGCACGAGCAGGAACGGGTTGTCCAGCGCATAACCGGCGATATAGACCGCCAATGCGCCGATCGTCCCGACGACCGGGCCGCCCATTGCGATGTACGCTTCGGTCACCGCGTCCTTGGGATGCTTCTTCATCGTGATCAGCGCCCCGATGAACGGGATGAACAGCGGCAGGCTGACCGGCAAGCCCTTGCGCTTGGCGGCGAGGACATGACCGATCTCATGGACGAGGATCAACAGGACCAGCCCCAGCGCGAACCACACGGGGCTGATCAGCGCATAAGCGCCGACAGTGACGGCCATGCTGATGAGCGGGCCGCTGAACTTGCCGAGCACCAGCAGCAGGCTCTTGCCCTTGGACAGCAGGAATAAAGCGGCAGCCCCGAGCAACAGCCATGGGCTGCGCTTCTCCCTCTTCATCTCTTCGCTCACGGTCGATTACACCTGGACGCCGGACCACGTCTGGGCGTAGTCCTCTTCCTTGAAACCTACCGTCGCTTGCTTGCCGTCGGTGACGACGGGCCGCTTCACCAGACGACCATTGGAGGCCAGCAGCGCGATCTGCTCGTCCTCCGTCATCGACGGCAGCTTGTCCTTGAGCTTCAGCTCCTTGTATACCTCACCGGATGTGTTGAACAGCTTGCGCACCGGCAGACCGCTGGCGTGTAGCCAGTCGCGGACGGTCTGCTCGCTAGGACTCTGCTCGAACAGATCGTGCAGCTCCAGCTCGCGTCCCTGCTCCTGGAGCCATTTCAGCGCTTTGCGGCAGGTGCCGCATTTCGGATAATAGTAGACCTTCAATACCTCTTTGCTCATCGCTAACCATTCCTCCTGAATTTCAGCTCATAGTCTCATCGGGATATTCCAGCCGTCTCTCCAGTTGCCGCAGATCCTCCGGAAGCGGGGCGGCGAACGTCATCGGCTCTCCGGTCCACGGGTGCCGGAAGGCGAGCCGCTCCGCATGCAGCGCCTGGCGTCCGAGCTCTGCTCCGAACGCGGCCAAGCGCGCGTCTGCCTCCGTACCAAGGCCTCCGTACATCGGATCGCCGAGCAACGGGCAACCGATATGCTTCATATGCACCCTGATCTGGTGCGTCCTGCCGGTCTCCAGCCGCAGTCGGACGAGCGACGCGCCGGCTGCATACGTGCGGACGGTCTCGTAATGGGTCACTGACGGATAGCCTTGCGGAGTGACGATCCGCACATGGGGCTGCGCCGGATCGCGGTCGATCGGCGCGTCTACCGTGCCGACAGATATCGAGGGCGCGCCCTCGACGAAGGCGCAGTAGCGCTTGTCGATCTCGTCTCGCTGCATTTGCAGCGAGAGCTGCTGATGCACATACGGATTTTTGGCGACGGCGACGACGCCGGACGTATCCTGATCGAGTCGATGCACCGGACGGAATCGGTATCGCTCCCCGCGCTCCAGCCAGTAGTGGACGACGCCGTTGGCCAACGTCCCTGTGTAGTGGCCATGCGTCGGATGGACGATGACGCCGGCAGCTTTGTTAAGGATCAGCAGATGCTCGTCCTCATAGAGGATGTCCAGCGCCATCGGCTCTGGCAGGATGTCGTCCGAGCTCTCCTGCTCCATCGCGCAGGTGACGATGTCTCCGACCTTCACCTTGACTGACGTGTAGACGCGGACGCCGTTAAGCCGGATGCCCTGCTCGGTCAGCTTGAGCCGCGACATCAGCTTGCGCGAGACGCCGAGACGCCGCTCCAGCACGGTGCCGACCTTCATCCCATCATCCTCGGGAGCAACCGTATACGACAGCGGGGGATAATATTGCTCGCTCATCGGCTCTTCCGGAATACCTCGGCGCTGCGCGCATAGACGACGTCGTCCACCTGGAGCAGCGCGTTGGCCGCCCGCGCCGCCGCGAACATATAATCCGAGAGGCGGTTCACATAGGCGAGCACCTCGTCATTGACCGGATGTCCTGCTGCAGCCAGCGTGACGATCCGTCGCTCGGCGCGGCGGCACACGGTCCGGCATACATGCAGCGCCGCTGACGGCTCGCTGCCCCCAGGCAAGATGAATCTCGTAATCTCCGGCGCCTGCGCGACCCATTCGTCAATCCACGCTTCGAGCCGCTGCGCCGGTTCTTTAGTCAGCTTGTACACCGGTTGCTTCTCGTCGGCATAAGCGAGGTCGGAGCCGCAGTCGAACAGCTCCTGCATGATCGTCTCCAATTGCTCGGCCATGACCTGCAGCTCGGGATGTCGGATCGCCAGGGCTGCAGCCTGCCCTACAAAGGCATTCAGCTCGTCGAGCGTTCCGTACGCTTCGACCCGGGCGTCGTCCTTCGCGACCCGGCCGCCGATCAGCGAGGTCTGTCCCTTATCTCCCGTTCGCGTATATAATTTCATCGGGTTTCCCTGCCCTTTCCGTTATGAGGCTTACTATATCTATTGCCCTACTATACCATACAAAAGGCTCCTCTTGCGAGGAGCCGGCACTGCTAGCTGCGACCGCTCTCAGCCTGAGAGCTGACGGCGCTGCTTCATATATTCATTGATCTTCTGATCGAGCTTACGACTGATCTCGATGACGACCTCGGCGTTCAAGGAAGCTTCCTCCCTGTACGTCTGCTCCATCTTGTCGCGCAGCAGGCGGATCTCGTCTTCGAGCTTGCGGATGGGGGGCGTAATGACATAGCTGCCAGCGGCCTGCCGTTCGGCGCCGCTTGCTGACAGTTCGCGTTCTGCATAAGCCATGTCCATCCCTCCGACCAATTTTATTAATATATTGTTAAATTATATCAAATAAAGTCGGTCAACTACAATCCCTTTAGCCTTTTTTCAGATGATGGACAAATTCGCCGATCCGATGGAGCGCCTCAGTCAGCTGTTGCACCGAAGTCGCGTAGGAGCAACGGATGAAGCCTTCGCCGCCCTTGCCGAACACATTGCCCGGCACAGCGGCAACCCGGCCCTCCGTCAACAGCCGCTCGGCGAACGTCTCCGAGTCGAGCCCTGTCGACGCGATCGAAGGGAACGCATAGAAGGCGCCATGCGGCTCATGACAGTCCAGACCGATCTCGCGGAAGCCGTGCACGACGAGCCGCCGACGCTGATTGTACGATTCGACCATCCGGTCCTTCTCCTCCAGCCCGTTGGTGAGCGCCTCCAGCGCCGCGACCTGTCCCATGATCGGCGCGCACATCACCGTATACTGATGGATCTTCAGCATCGCCGAGATGAGATCAGAGTGGCCGCATACATAACCCATGCGCCAGCCGGTCATCGCGAAGGCTTTGGAGAAGCCGCTGACGAGGATCGTCCGGTCCTTCATCCCGGGCAGCGAGGCAAAGCTCACATGGTTGCCGTCGTAGGACAGCTCGGCGTAGATCTCGTCGGAGATGACGATCAGATCATGCTCCTCGACGACCTTGGCGATCGGCAGCCAGTCCTCGTAGTTCATAATCGCGCCAGTCGGGTTGCTCGGATAGCAGAGGACGAGCAGCTTGGACTTTGGCGTAATCGATGCCCGCAGCGCCTCTGCCGTCAGCTTGAAGCTGTCCTTGGCGAACGTCTCGATGCCGACCGCAACCCCGCCGCTGAGCGACGTGATCGGCGAGTACGTGATGTAGCACGGCTCGGGGATGAGGACCTCGTCGCCTGACGAGACCAGCGCCCGCAACGCCAGGTCGATCGCCTCGCTGCCGCCTACCGTCACGAGTATTTCGCCATCCGGGTTGTAGGCTGTATGGAAGCGCTGGTCCAGATATTGGGCGATCGCTTCGCGCAGCTCCATCATGCCGGCATTGGATGTATATTGGGTGCGTCCAGTCTCCAGCGAGTAGACGCAGGCTTCTCTCACATGCCAGGGCGTGACGAAGTCCGGCTCGCCGACGCCGAGCGTAATGACGTCCCGATTGGCGCTGACCAGATCGAAGAATCGCCGGATGCCCGACGGCTTGAGCGCCTGCGCTTGCGGTGACAGATACTCCCGCATCGACGCTCTGCGGGGCTGCAGCTTCGTTTCATTCATTTCTTCATCTTTGATCATAGTTCAGCAACCGCCTTTACGGGGAGATCAACAGACGATGGTCATCTTCATGCTCTTCGTAGATGATGCCATCCTGCTTGTATTTTTTGAGTATAAAAAACGTCTTCGTCGACAAAACCGCGTCGATCGGCGACAGCTTATTGGATACAAAAGACGCTACGTCCTTCAGCGTCGGTCCCTCGATCTCTACCAGTAGATCATAGGCGCCCGACATCAGATAGACGGACTTGACTTCCGGATACAGATAGATGCGCTCGGCGATGCCCTCGAAGCCGCGCCCTCGCTCCGGCGTAATCTGCACCTCGATCAGCGCCGTTACCTTCTCCTCGCTTACCTTGCTCCAGTTGACCACGGTCGCATACTTGACGATGACATGGTCCTTCTCCAGCTCCTCGATCGCCTGCTTGACGTCCGCCTCGGCCGCGTCCAGCATCGTGGCGATCACCGCGGGCGTATGCCGCGCGTCCTGCTTCAGCAGCTCCAGTACCTTGAGCTTCAACTCTTCCATGACCCAATCCCTCCTGCACCCCGTCTGAAATTCATAATGTATATATTACATCTATTCAATCTTGCAAACAAGCATAATAAAAACCGCCTCAAGCGCGACGTCATCTAAGCTAGCCTTATCTTAGTGACCTTGCGCAAGCAGGCGGCTCTCTTGCTACAGATCGGACACGAGCAGCGCCTCGAGCGGCGGCTCGCTGCCGGCCAGACCAACGGCGACAACGGTAGTGACGCTATCCCCGGCGAGCGGGCGCTCCGACAGCGCCAGCACAATCTGCTCGCTGCCCGATACCACCACCTGCAGATCGACGCTGCCCGGCGGTGCGGTGGCATACGCGGTCGACTGTCCGAACCCGACCTTGCCAAACAGCGTCGTGCCGGCTCCAGTGCGGATATCGACCTCTGGAGAATCCGGCGACAGATGGATAAACCGAAGGCGCGCCTGACCCGCAGTAGGCGCCGGATCATCGAGATACGCGTATAGTTGCAGCTCCTCCGGCAGGTCGCTGGCTGCCAGCGTATACGACTGACCGGCTTGCACATTCAAGGTGCGGGCCAGCAGCGGAGCGTCCATCTCTCCGGCTGGATACACTTCGATCAGATAGTGTCCTGCCTGTACATTGAGATAGGGCAGGACATCCTTGTAGCCGACGCTGGACGCCGCCAGCTTCTGATTGAGATAGATATCTACGGGCGATGCGCCCGGCGAAGCATGGATGATCCGCAGTCTGCTGCTCATCGGCTCCATGCGGATCGGCGCGACGCCGGCGCCCCACTGGACTGAAGGTCTGACGCCCTGCCCGTACGGTACGCCTCCCGGGTAATACGAAGCAGCGCCGGGCGGACCTGCGGCCATCGGGTTGTAGCCCGGATAAGCCGGCTCGGCATAAGGACCAACAGAGCCGGCCGTTGCGGGCGTCCGCTGGCGCTGCGGTCCCAGGCCCGGATATTGCAATCCCGGGTAGACCGGTCCGGCATCTGGAGTCGGCCCGCCAGCAGAGAATCCACGATGGTTATAGCCGGTCGTCGCTTGCTCCGGCTGCCATTCGTCCCATACGCCGCCAGCCGCCTCGACTTGCTCCGCCAGCCTGCCCATCCAGTCGCGGTGCATTTGTCCATAGTGTGCGGACTTCTCCGGAGACGTGTACCTGTAGCTATCGCTCAACAAGCCATACAGACTCGCTTTTTCCCAACATTGCCTTATTCGCTCATGGCCGTTCATGTCTTCGACTCCCCTCTTGACAGCTCCCATTCTCATATAAATATGCCGGAAGCAGGTCTCTTTAGAAGCCGCAGACCAAAGTCGCTCGCCGCCGCAGGCGCTGGCGCCCGCCGCACGACAAAGCGGGCTCTCGCGAGCCCGCCCGGGGAATTACATGTAATACGAATTGTGGCCCTGCTGCTGCGGCGCATGATGCTGCGCGGCGGGCTGGGCGTAGCCTGCGGAGTGGGACGTCTGATGCAGGAATTGCGCCGTTTTTTGCTGTGTCTGCTGATTTTGCCGCAGTTGCTTGTCGATCTCTTGACGGAGCGCCGGCGAAGCGGCGCTGTACATGTTGGCTTGCTTCATCGTCTCGTACAGCTGACCTTGCATCTTTAATGTGCTGTTCAGCAGATGGGTGAACAGGTTGCGGATATTGGGGCAGGAAGACTCGGTAGCCGCCGTAGCGTACTCCCGGGTTACCCGCTTCAGGTCGGCGAGGATGGTGTAGGCCATATCCTCTTGCGGCAACAAGCTCTGGTTATACAATGCGATACCCTCCTTAAGTATACAATTTGGGACTGACAGGCCGCGGACTATTGCTGCGGTTGGGTCGGCGCCAGCTGCTGGTGCTGGGCGAGCGCCTGCAGCAGCATGTCGTACTGCTGCTGATGAGTTTGCTGGAGCTGCATGCATTGCTGGCGCAGCGCCTGATTGCTCACGGTGGCCGCGGCGACGGCGCATTGCTTCATGAGCAGATCTTCATTAGACATCGAGTCGACCAGATATTCCAGCTCCTTGGCTGAGATCGGTTGCATCATCGGGTGATTCCCTCCTCTGTGGAAGTTTCAAGCAAAGCCTATCGTAGTATGGGCATCGAGGAGGCATAATATGTATGTCGACCGAACGACAGCGACGTGCGCCTTCGTTCGGTCGGTGTGTCAGGCTAGCGCCGGGTCGTCCGACGCTTCGCGAGCCGTCTGGCGCGGCTGACAGCGGCTTTGCGGCTGTAGGTGTTAGCGGTCTCAGAGCCAACCGTCCGATTGCCCCTGCTGCGGCAAGGATGCGTGAACTCGCCTCCGACGCGATTGCCGCCGGTACGCGTACCTGGCGTGCGGATAGCGCCTTCCCGCTGACCGCAGGAGCGATGGCCCCCGCTCTGGCAGACGGGGCTGACGGCGCGGATCTGATGGATCGCTACCTGCGTCAGCTCGTTGTTGTCGACGAGCAGCAGCTGGTTCGGTCCGACCTCGGAGATGAAGCCTTTGAGCTTCTCCGTCCGGCCGAGGTCGATCTTGACGAACTGCTGTCTCAGCGCGCGCAGCACTTCATGGAAGCTCTGGGCGCGGATAAAGTGGATCTTGCCGACGCTGCGGTGACTGCAGCGCACTTGCGTGATGCTTTTCACCTGTCTAGCATTGATATAGACAATATGCTTGTTATGCGTCTTGAGGACGAGATAGTCCCCGCAGATCGCAATCAGCCGACCGGTCAAGCAGTCGCCTCCGCCGAATCGGACCTCCACCTCGCTGCCGACAAATTGCCCGGGATGTCTGCGCTCCTGCGCGCCGAGCGTTGAACCGCAACACTTGATGTTCATCCTAATCCCTCCAACATGAAGTAATGAGCAGCTTTGCCTCCTCATGCACATTCATCGCCATGCCGCCCGTACGAATCTTGCAGCGCAAGCTGCCGGAACGCCAAGCCCCGTACGAGCTATACTCTATGTATATGTATCCAGATTTGATAGGGAACGGGATGTCCATCCATTTCTAGCAATCTATGCGAATCGCCAAGAGCCAAATGATAGATTAGCGACGACTTAGGCTAATGGTGACCATCGCCCATCCCCTGGAATATGGTATAGCAACAACGCTACACCAGGGAGTTGGTATGCATGTCCAGAGGCGGATTGCCAGCCCGGCGTCTGATGATCGCGACAGATCAGTTGAAGAAGCTTCAGGCGATAGATCCCTGGAGTTTAGAGTCGATCGAGGTGTCGCTGGATACCGGCGAAGGCTGGATCAAAGGCAGGCTGCGTCATCGAGGCGGACATACGAGGAATTATCCGAAGAAATCGTATGAGATTCAGTTGGAGGATGGTACGATTCGGCACTGGAACGCAGAGTATGACGACCCGTCTATGATTCGCAACGCGTTATCGTTCCTCTTTTTCAATCGGATCGGCATACTCGCGCCCAAAACCCGGCATTGCTGGCTGGAGTGGAACGGTCAGCCGATGGGGGTGTATTTGGAGATCGAATCGGTCGATCGCCACTTTTTCCGCAAGCGCAAGCTCGGCTGTCGCTCGATTTTTTATGCAGTCAATGATAATGCGAACTTCGGGCTGAAGGAGCCGGAGAGCGGCAAAAAAAAAGCCTCGTTTTGGGAGGGCTACGAGCTGATGCTCGGCAATCGATCTTCCCAGCAACGGCTGGTCGGTTTTATCCGAGGGTTGCACCGTCTGTCGGGCGGCGCCTTGCGCAAGCATCTGACCGAAAGACTGGATATCCCGAATTATCTCCGTTGGCTGGCCGGGGCGGTCTTGACGGGGAACTATGATGGGTTCGAACAGAACTACACCTTGTACGAGGCAGGCTTGCGAAGCGTCTATCGGATGATGCC
The DNA here is from genome assembly GCF_003851045.1 of Paenibacillus sp. 598K. Classification (GTDB taxonomy): domain Bacteria; phylum Bacillota; class Bacilli; order Paenibacillales; family Paenibacillaceae; genus Paenibacillus_D. The sequence continues at coordinate 27,916 of NZ_BFBX01000047.1, forward strand.
GTGGGATTATGAAGGGACGTGGGGGCGCAACTGCTATGGCCGGCCCTGCGAGATCGATCTGGTGCGCATCGAGGGCTACAATAGCCTGACTCGCAAGCTGCTGTCCTTCCCTGCCTATCGCAAGCAATACCAGCAGCTGCTCAGACAGCTGCTGGAGCAGGAATTCACCGAGTCGTCGCTGATGCCGACCGTGGAGGCGCTCCATCACAGCATCGGTACGGCGATCGCGATGGATAGGAGCCGCAAGTGGGACGCAGCGGTATTCGCAGGGGAACCCGCCTTTATCAGAGGGTATATCCGCGATCGCCGCCGCGTCCTGCTGCAACAGCTGACCCAGTGGGAGAGCAGCAAGCCTCAGAAGATGTCCATGCTCAGATAACGCTCGCCCGTATCGGGGGCGATACAGAGGACGCGCTTGCCCGCGCCGAGTCGCTCCGCGAGACGAAGCGCGGTCCAGACCGCCGCTCCCGAGGAGGGGCCCAGCAGGAGCCCTTCCAGGCGGGCCAGCGCTCGCATCGTCGACAACGCATCGTCGTCGGACACCTGGACGATCTCGTCATAGACGGAGGTGTTGAGGATCGCCGGCACGAAGCCGGGGCTGGTGCCGACCAGCTTGTGCGGTCCGGGCTGGCCGCCGGAGAGCACAGGCGAGCCCTGCGGCTCGACGACCGCGATATGCAGTCCGGGGATCGAAGCCCTAAGCGTCTCTCCCGTCCCAGTCACCGTTCCACCTGTTCCCGCCGTCGCCACGAAGGCATCCAGCCGCCCTTCCGTCTGAGCCAGGATTTCCTGCGCCGTCGTCACCCGGTGAATGTCCGGATTGGCGTTGTTCTCGAATTGATTGGGGATATAACTGCCGGGGTTGTCGCGCTGCAGCTCCAGCGCGACACGGATCGCGCCAGGCATCCGTTCGGCTGCTGGCGACAGCTCAACCTCTGCGCCATACGCCTGCAACAGCCGGATGCGCTCTTGGGTCATGTTGTCAGGCATGACGAGGATGAGCCGATAGCCTTTGGCCGCCGCATTCATCGCCAGACCGATACCGGTGTTGCCGCTCGTCGGCTCGATGATGACCGCTCCCGGCTCGATCAGCCCGCGCCGCTCGGCATCCTCGATGAGGGCAAACGCCGCTCTGTCCTTGACGCTGCCGCTCGGATTGAAGCGCTCCAGCTTGACGAGCACCTCCGCCTGGTCGGGGCCCGCCAGACGGTTCAGACGGATCACCGGCGTATCGCCGATGAGCTCGGTAATATTGTGTGCTACACGCATGTTGACGTTCCTCTCCCATTGACTATGTGTGTTATCGACTTCCCGTCGCTTGAGCGGAGCTGGGCCGCAGCAGATAACGGCGGATGAAGATCCAGCCTACGCTCGGCATGATGCCGACCCCGAGCAGCAGCCAGATCAGATCCGACGGCTCGCTCGTGCGGACCGCCACCAGCAGATAAGCAGCCAGTCCGAGCAGTCGGCCGAGCACCAGTCCCGCCTCTCGCAGCACGATGAACTCCTCGCGGCGGCTGGCTGCCTCCGGGGTCGCCCCGATTCGGTCGAACACCGAGGAGGTCATCGGGATCGTATAGAGTGGCAGGAACAGCGCCGTGCCGATGCCGAACAAGAGCAGCGTCGTATACTCCAGTCGCCATAACAGCGGCAGGATTACTAGCGTCAGCATGATCGACCCGAGCAGCATTGCCTGCACGCGATTGCGCATCGTCAGTCTCCGGCCTACCAACAGGAAGGCGATCAACCCGACAAGCGAGGTCCACAGCGAATAGGTGCCAAGCGTCTGCTCATTGCGACTGACCAGATAGACCAGCAGGCCGATCAGGAACATAAATACGCCCTCTCGCACGCCCTGCGCCATCAGCGACAAGAACACCGCTCGCCAGCCTGGATCATCGTCGCGCAGCCTTCGGAAGCCATAGCTCCAGCTGTAGCTGCCGGTGGTCTTGCGCTTCTGGAGCCAGAAGCTGATCGCCGTACAGACGCCGAAGATGATGAGCGAGATCGTAAAGATCAATCGGTATCCCGCACCCCCGGCAAAAGTAACGATGAGCATCCCCGAAATCCAGGGCGCAAAAATCCCTGCCGCCGAGCCAAGCAAGCCTGCCCAACCGTTGAACTTGTCCCGATTGTCCGGCTCCGTAATCTCGAAATAAACGACATTGTAAGCAAGCCAAAAAAATCCTGATGCCAGGCCGCTCAGCGCGCCCAGCAGCATGACATAATGCACTGCCTGCCGATCGAGCAGCAGGATGACGCAATAGAACAAGCCCGAGAGAACGATGCCCAGTCGCAGGCTGTTCATCTTGTTGCGCTCCTTGACCCACTTGCCTGCGACCCAGAAGGTCAGACCCGAGATCGCGTATTGCCACAGTGTGAACCAGCCGACCACCAGGAGCGACTGGCTTGTCTTCCACAGGTAGATGGGCACGAAAGTCCCGGACAATGCCGTGGCCGCAGCGTACAAGCCTTGAACGGCCAACAAAAGGATCGACTGCATGTCCAGGACGCCCGCCTGTCTGCCCGACGGACGAGGATCGTCCCGGTCTGCCCACTCGGCGCGATGCCTGGTGCTTCGGATCCAGTCCAGCAGTCTGGCAGACATGCTCGTCTTGCCTTGCTCCATCTAAGCATACCCTCCTCTCTGCAGTACCTTAGCTAAGGTACCCCAAAGCAGAGCGGGTCATGCCGTTACTCTCGCTCTAACGCCTCGCTGAGCGAGCGGATCATCCGTTCGCGATCCTTCATCGCGATCCGGTGCTGCACCTGAAAACAGGTCGGGCATACATATTCCACTGCCACATAGGGACGGGCCAGCAGCGGCTGCTCCGTACCTGGCAGCTTCGCCGGCTCATACCCTGGCGCATCGCCGACGGTCTGGCGCCCCGTCTCCAGCATGTATTCCCGGCACGAAGGACACTCCGGCACTTCCTCCTGGTGATCCATGAGCCGCTCAACTGAAGCCTGATAAGCGAGCAGCGTGCGATTGGTCTGGCGGAAGCCCGTCGTCTCCGACTCTCGTGCCTGCTCGGTCTCGGACGCCTCCTCCTCCGTCATATCAGGCAACAGCTCGTCCTCCAGCGACAGCTCGTCGTCGGCCGCTTCATCTGGGCCGAGCTGGATCGTGCGATAGCCCTTCAGCTCATTTTCACAATGCGGACAAAAGTCTTCCGGACCCAAATCCTCATCCCATATGATCTCGGTGTGGCACCATGGACATACGACCGTTTCTTCCACTGTTACAGCCTCCTCTAAGCTAGATACATGACGCCAAGCGCGATGAAGACCAGCGCTGCGCACAGCAAGATGCCCCACAAATATTTCATCTCGCGACAACTCCTCCTTATTGCATACCGGACGTAAGCACCGTCGCTCCGATAATGTAAGAGAGCGAGACCGAGATTAGCATGGCGATCAAGCCGACCGCGCGATTGTCTTTTTTGATCTCGTCATCGATGCGGAATACCGGTGTCAAAAACTCAAACAAAAAATACCCGGCCAACAAAATCGCAAAGCCAAAGCCCGCCCAGATCATGCTCTGATACACCGTTTCATTGGCCTCGATGGAAAAGCGAAAGATATTGCATATGCCAAAAATTTTGCCCCCGGTGGCCATCGCCACCGCGAGATTGCCTTTCCTGATCTCATCCCAGCAGTTATAGCGGGTGACGATTTCAAAGAGGAACAGACAGACGATCAACGCGACGACCGCCACCGACACATCGGCCAAGGAAGCAATATACGGATTATCGAGCAACCAGTCCACCTCCTCCAACAAGCGTCTTCACCTCCTATTTAAGCTCCGCAACGGTAACGCCGTTGCCCCCTTCGCCGTAATTGCCGAGCCGATAGGCCTTGACATGCCTATGCTTGCGCAAATAATCCGAAATGCCGCTGCGCAGCACGCCCGTCCCTTTGCCGTGAATGATGTAGATCTGCCCCATATTGGAGAGAAAGGCTTCGTCCAGGAACCGATCTACCTCGATCAGCGCTTCGTCGAGATTGGCCCCCCGCAGATCCAGCTCGGAACGCACCTGGTCGTCGCGCGTCCGCTTCAGGCTGGCCGCCTGCTGCGGCTGCTTCGTCTGGGCCGGCTTGCGGTGCACTAGCTCCAGATCGTCCAGCGCCACCTTCATTTTCATAATGCCAAGCTGCACGGTCGCTTCCTTGCCGCTGATTTCCACGACATGCCCCTTCTGATTGAGGCTGTGGACGACTACTTCGTCGCCGGCCCCGATTTTTTGCGGCGTTGGCGCGCCTGCAGGGCGCTTGGTCTGCTGCTTTTGCGGCGCCGCCTCGGAGAGCTTGCGCTTGGCTTCGATGAGCTTGTGCTCCTTCACCGACGCGCCTTCCTCGAGTGCCAGCTTGCGCAGATCGGCGATGATCTCCTCGGCTTCGCGCGTCGCCTTAAATACCGCTTGTCGACCTTCCTCCTGCGCTTTCTCCAACAGCTTTTCGCGTTGCTCCTCGAATCGCCGTTGCTGCTCCTGCAGCTTTTGCTGCTGGGCTTCGACCTCGCGGCGCAGCTCCTCGGCTTGCTTGCGGTCGCGCTCGGCCTGGAGTCGGTCCGCCTCCAGCGAGGCGATCATATGCTCCACGCGCATATCCTCATCGCTTACCTCGCCGCGCGCATGATCGATGATCTCCTTTGCCAGACCAAGCCGCTCGGCGATCGCAAAGGCGTTGCTCCGCCCCGGTACGCCTACGAGCAAGCGATAGGTCGGGCTGAGCGTCTGCACATCAAACTCCATGCTCGCATTGATGACGCCCGCGCGGTTGTAGGCATACGCCTTCAGCTCGCTATAGTGCGTAGTCGCGACCATCCGGCAGCCGGTGCGGTGGATATGCTCCAGCATCGCGACCGCAAGCGCCGAGCCTTCCGCCGGGTCAGTGCCCGCTCCGAGCTCGTCGAGCAGTACAAGCGACTTGGGCGTCATTGACGTCAGGATGCGGATGATGTTGGTCAGATGACTAGAGAATGTACTAAGATTCTGCTCGATGCTCTGCTCATCGCCGATGTCGGCGTAGATCGCATCGAAGACGCACAGCTGGCTGCCGTCCTCGGCAGGCACGAACAGTCCGGACATCGCCATCAGACTGAGCAGACCGATCGTCTTCAGCGACACCGTCTTGCCCCCGGTATTGGGTCCCGTTACGATAACCGTCGTAAAGTTATTGCCCAGCTCAATATCGAGCGGCACGACACTGTCCGGCGAGAGCAGCGGATGGCGGCCGCGCTTGATCTTGAGGAAACCCCGGTCGTTCATACGCGGCAGCGAGCCGCGCAGCTCATGGGCGAATCGCGCCTTAGCGAAGGCAAAGTCGAGCTGGCCGAGCAGATCGAGATCGACGATCAGCTCTTGCTCGTACTCGGCTACGCGCCCGGTCAGACGATGGAGGATTTTCTCGATCTCCCGCTGCTCTCCGACCTTCAACTCGCGCAGCTTGTTGTTCATGACGACGATCGTCTCCGGCTCGATGAACAACGTCGCCCCCGAGCCGGACTGGTCATGGACGATACCGCCAAAGTGAGAGCGGTACTCCTGCTTGACCGGGATAACATACCGGTCGTTGCGCTGCGTGATGATCGCGTCCTGGAGCATCTTCTGGACAGAGGACGAACGCAGCATCTGCTCGAGCTTCTCGCGAACCCTGCCCTCGCCTTGGCGCAGCTCGCGGCGGATCGACGCCAGCTCCGTACTGGCGCTGTCCATCACCTCCGCCTGCTCGTTGATGCAGGCGCTGATCTCGTCTTCGAGCTGCCTGGCATCGGAGAGCTGACCGGCCAGCGTCGCCAGCAGCGGGATCGGATCATCTTCATGCAACTGCTCGACGTGTCGCTTCAGCCGACGGGCTCCCCTGATCGTCGTCGCAATATCCAGTAGCTCGGCGCTGTTCAGCATCCCGCCGATGCGGGCGCGATGGAGCGATGCAGCGATATCGACGATGCCGCCCATCGGCGCATGTCCCTTGAGACGGTCGGCTTTGTAGGCTTCATCCGTCGCTTGCAGACGCTGCTTGACCTCCTCGAGCTCCGTTGCCGGCAGGAGAGCCTCGACCCGATTTTGCCCAAGCGTTGTGGCCGCATGCTGCCACAATCTATGTTTAATTTTGGGATATTCCAGTGTAGTCAATATTTTGTTGTCCAACCCCGATACAACCCCTTTCCGTTATCTATTATAGCCGAAGCGCCTCCGCGACGCCATGATCGGAAGCCGTGCTTTATTCGCTGTCCATGCGGCCCGCGCATTGTTCTCCCACGTTTGGGGAATCCTGAGGAGGCAATCGCCACACACTACTATTAAGGAGGACTGACACCTATGCGTTTTCTCGGACATGTGATCCGCTTTATTGTCGCTGCCCTCGTCCTTATGGTCGTCGGCTGGATCGTCCCCGGCTTCTCCATCGGCGGATTCTGGAGCGCTTTACTGCTCGCGTTGGTCATCGCCGCGCTTGGCTGGATCATAGAGGGCATCTTCGGCAAACGCGTCAATCCGTTTGGCCGCGGCATCGTCGGCTTTTTGATCAGCGCGCTGGTCATCTGGATCGCTCAGTTTGTCGTCGGCAACTTCTCGGTCACGATCCTCGGCGCCATCCTGGCTGCCTTGCTGATCGGGATCATCGACCTGTTCATCCCGGTATCAACCCCTTATGATGCCGGCCGCAGCAACCGCAGCTAGCTAGTTTGATTGCTCTTCCAGAAACGGCTGCCTCCACTCGCATGGAGGCGCTGCCCGTTTCATCCGATCTTCTTGCGAGCCCTGCCTCTGCACTTCTACGAAGGAGCAGGGGCTAAGTCGCGAATTGTTCAAATTTATACCGCTTTGAGTGCCGCTCAAGTCGTTTTGAAGCGGCATTTGCTGTTCCGTTCATGATTTGTTCATCGTACCTTCATCAATTTGACATGGTCTTCATCAAATTGACACTGTTTTGCCCCAGGCTCTCCGTTATAATTAGGAGTGTCAGTATCATGTGCCTGGAGGGGAACAATTCCATGAAAAAGCAAATTTCAGTCGCGATGACTGCACTGGCTCTGGCGATCATGCTGGCAGCTTGCGGCGGCAACGACAGCGGTGCCAACAAAACGCCGGCCAATACGCCAGCCAATACAGAGAGCAGTGCTGGCGCAGACAACGCAGCAACTGGACAGCAATTGACTATCGAAGCGACCAACTTCGAATTCGACAAGGACGAATATATCGTCAAGCAAGGTGAGCCGGTCACCATCACGTTGAAAAGCGTCAAAGGCAACCACGGCATCTCCATCAACAATACAGACATTAACCTCAAGCGCAACGAATCGGTAGAATACACCTTCGACGCGCCGGGCGAATACCAAATCGTCTGCAACATCCCTTGCGGCAACGGCCACGCCAAAATGGTCAGCAAGGTTGTCGTTCAGTAACATTTATATCATGCCCGCCTGCCAAGTTTGTTGGGCTCACAGTCCGTCCCCTTGGGGCGGGCTTTTTTGTTTGGAATGGCACCTTGATGGCAGGCCAGGTGGTTGGACCGGACTGGGTGGGTTGGCCGGGTATTGGCGGCCGGTTAAGTAGCCCGACCAAAAACTGTGCCTGGCGATCACGAATACGGGAAGTCCTCGCTGGTGCTCCAGTGCACCTTTGTTCCTCTATTTGCCTCTGGGGCGCGGTTTCGCTTGCTCCAATGCACCTTTATTCCTCTACTCGATCTGAGACAACTTTCGGTGGAAGCAGCCCTATGTAGTTATAGTTAGTAGAGGCATTGGGCTCATGGATCGCACAGAGCACCGCTGTAACTATAGTTTGTTGAGTTATCTGGCTCGCGGATCGCACAGAGCGCCGCTGTAGCTATAGTTTGTAGAGTTGTTTGGCTCGCGGACCGTCCAGAGCGCCGCTGTAGCTATAGTTTGTAGAGTTGTTTGGCTCGCGCACCGTCCAGAGTGCCGCTGTAACTATAGTTTGTAGAGCTGTTAGGCTCGCAAGCCGCAAAGGTAGCCGGGTAGCCGATATGCATCCGGGGCGCGCAGTTAGACTGCGCGCCCCGGATGTTGAATACTATTCATGCGCAGAGGCTCAGCTCTGCTCGATTAGTTCGATCCATTCGTTATACTCGGTCTGGAGCTTGTTGTATTCGGTCCGCAGCTTCATATGCTGCTCCCGCAGCTGGTGGAAATCGTCCTGGATCGAGGTAGCGGTCAACTCTGCGGTTTTCATCACCTCAAGCGTCTCGCTAATACGAAGCAACTCGTCCCGCGCCTCCTCTACCTGTTGGTAGAGCATACGCTTCTCCTCCTGCAGCTCGAGCTCCTGCTCTCGCCATTCGCTCTCCGCTTGGCGATAACGCTCTGCTGCCTGCTCCGCCTCGGCATCTCGCGCACGCAGCTCTTCCAGCTCGGATGTGAGCGATGCGATGCGATCCTCGCTGCCTCCAGATGCGGCACGTGCTTCTTGCAGCTGCATCAGGAGCTGCGACGAAGCCCGCTCTTGCTCCTCCAGCTGCGCACGCAGCTCGGACAACTGCTGACGCTCTCCCTCCAGTTGCTCTCGCAGCGCTACCCGTTCAGCCTCGTAACGCTCCAGCTCGGATTGCAATGTTGCCGCCCGCTGCTGTCCAGCCTCCGCGGCTTCTAACGCCCCAGCCTGCTGAGTCTGCGCATCGGCAAGACGCTCTCGCAGCTGTGCCAGCTCAACGGCCAGCTCGCGCTCGCGGTCCAGCCGGTCTTGCTCCTGCTGCTCATACATCGCCAGCAGCTCTCTTTGCTCCTGCAGCTCGCCATCACGGCCTTGCAACGTTTCCAGCAGTTGCTCCCGCTCTTCTGCTGCCGCTTGAGCGATTCGTCTCGCTTCCAGCACGGACAATTGGCTCTGCGTAAGTTGTTCGCGCAGTTCGGCCAACTGTTGCTCGGCGGCGGCAGCTGCTTCCAGCTGCTGACGAATATCCGTGAGCTCGGCTTGATAGGCGGCGGCAGCTTGGTCTCGGGCTGCCAGCAGCTCCTCCGCAGCTATCGTCCGACGCTCGGCGTCCTCGCGTTGGCCGCGCGCTTGCTCCAGTTGGACCGCCAGCTCCGCCTGACGAGCTGCCTGCTCCTGCTCCGACTGCTCATAGGCGGCGAGCAATTCATTCAGTTCTGAACTCTCTTGCTCGCGCTCTGCTATACGTTGGCCAAGCTTCTCCAGCTTATGCTGGCTCTCTACCAGTTGCTCCTGCAGGGTGGATGCAGTGCGCTCGCTATTTTCTCCCCGCTCCAGCGCTTCTTCCAGACGGGCTTTCTCTGCCGCGAGCTCGGCGCGCAGCTCTTCCGTCAAGCGCTCACGTTCGGACAGCTCGACTCGCAGATCCTCTGCCGTCCGCTCGCGCTCGGCCAGTTCGCCGAACAGTTCCTCTGCCGTGCGCTCACGCTCGGCCAGCTCGCTGCGCAGTTCCTCTGCCGTCCGCTCGCGCTCGGTCAGTTCGCCGAGCAGTTCCTCTGCCGTGCGCTCACGCTCGGCCAGCTCGCTGCGCAGATCCTCTGCCGTCCGCTCGCGCTCGGTCAGTTCGCCGCGCAGCGTCTGCAGCGCTTGCTCGCTTTGCTCCAGCGAGGCTTGCAAGCCTGCCGCTGCGTTGCGGCTCGTCTCCAGCGAGGCTCGAAGCTGCTGCTCGCCCGATCGCAGCTCCGATAGCTCATGCAGAGCTGCCGCCGCTCTCGACGACTCCTCGGTGGCACGTTGTTGCAGCTCTTCCGCCATCCGTTCCCACTCGGATAGCTCACTGCGCAACTCTTCCACAGTGCGCTCGCGCTCGGTCAGCTCACTGCGTAACTCCTCCGCCGTGCGCTCGTGCTCGGCGAGCTCGCTATGCAACGTCTGCAGCGCTTGCTCGCTCTGCTCCAACGAGGCTCGCAGGCTGGCCGACGCTGTACCACTGGCCTCCAACTCCTCGCGCAGCTGCTGCTCGACGACTCGCAGCTCTGACAGTTCCCCGCGCAGCTCTTCCGCCAAGCGCTCTCGTTCAGACAACTGGCTCCGCAGCGTTTGCTCGCTCTGCTCCAGCGACGCTTGCAATTCCACTGCTGCACTACGGCTCGCTTCGAGCTCCTCTTGCTGCAATTGCTCAATGATCCGCAGCTCTTCCAACTCGTGCTGCGCCGCTTCGACACGCAACATCTCATCAGCTACCCGCCGTTGCAGTTCCTCTGCCGCGCGCTCTCGCTCCGACAGTTCGCCGCGCAGCGTCTGCA
>NZ_BFBX01000048.1:0-350 GCF_003851045.1 Paenibacillus sp. 598K
CGTATTGGCCAGCGCTTGCGCTGCCGTATACCCGGGGAACACAATACTCTGATCGAGTATGCCAAATGAAAAGCTCATGCCTGCTCCTCCTGTCTGGTCAGATCAAATAGGGAACTAGATTGAATAGGAACTCTCCGGCGTGATGCGCCTGAGAAACTGTCGGGTCCGTTCTTCCTTGGGAAATCCGAATACTTGCTTGGGCTCTCCTTGCTCGACGATGACGCCGCCGTCCATGAACACGACATGATTGGCCACGTCTTGGGCGAAGCCCATCTCGTGGGTGACGATGATCATCGTGATCCCTTCCTTGGCGATCTGCCGGATGACGGCCAGCACCTCGCCGACCAGCT
>NZ_BFBX01000048.1:465-16276 GCF_003851045.1 Paenibacillus sp. 598K
GCCGAGGTCGGCTCGTCGAAGAGGATCACCTCGGGCTCGAGCGCCAGCGCCCTGGCGATGCCCACCCGCTGCTGTTGCCCTCCTGAGAGCTCGCTTGGGTAAGCGTCCAGCTTGGCGGCCAGGCCCACCTTCTCCAGCAGCGCCACGCTTTTCGAGCGCGCCTCCGCTTTGCTCAGCTTCTGGACGACCGTCAAGCCCTCCATGACGTTTTCGAGCGCCGTTTTGTGGCGGAACAGATTGTATTGCTGGAACACCATCGCCGATTTTTTGCGGAGCGCATAGACGTCCTTTTTGGTGTGCTTGCGGCAATCGAGCGTGAAGCCGCCGATCGAGATCGTGCCGCCGCCCGGCTTCTCGAGGTAGTTGATGCAGCGCAGCAGCGTCGTCTTGCCGGAGCCGCTCGGCCCGAGGATCGCTACGACCTCGCCCTTTTGTACCGTCAGATCGATGCCGCGCAGCACCTCGTTGCGGCCGAAGCTTTTGCGGATCTGGTTCAGTGCTATCATGACACGCCTCCCCGGTAATAACGTCTGAAGCGCCGCTCCGCCAGGGCGGTCAGCCGCTCGATCAGGAACGTCAGTCCCCAGAACAGCAGCGCGGCAGCTAGATAAGCCTCGAAAAACTTCCAGTTCGTCGTCGCGACGATCTGCGCCTTGGCATTGATCTCCACCACCGACACCGTAAAGGCGAGCGTCGAGCCGTGCAGCATGCCGATCAGCATATTGGACAGATTGGGCAGGCTGGCGGCCAGTGCCTGCGGCAGGATGATCCGCTTCATCGCCTGCGCCGTCGTCATCCCGACCGCATGCGCCGCTTCGAGCTGTCCCCGGTCGACCGCGAGCAGTCCGGAGCGTACGACCTCGGACATGTAGGCGCCCGCCGTGATCGAGAAGGATACATAGGCGAAGCCGATCATCGGAATCGAGACGGAGCGGAAACCGAGTCCAAGTGCGGCGGCGATGCTGTCGATCAGCATCGGAAGGCCGAAATAAATGAGCAGCAGATGCGTAATCATCGGCGTCCCGCGAATGAAGGTGACATAGGCTGCGCCGAGCTGGCTCAGCACCGGAACCCGGAACTGGCGAGCCAAGGCGACTGAAGCCCCGATCACAAAGCCGCACAGGACGGAGACAACCGTGATCGCCAGTGTCACCGGCACGACCTCCAGCAACGCGACGAAAGCCGTCCAGATAAAGCCGTAATCCAGTGTCATATCCCCGCCATCCCCTTCCTCGACATCCGGCGCTCTAGCAGATGGAAGAGCCGCTCCAGGACGAAGCTGAGGATGAAATACAGGATCGCCAGCGCCGCGTACGTCTCCAGGAACTGCCTCGACATGACGCCGAGCGTCTGCGACTTGCCTGTCAGCTCCATCACGCCAAGTGTGAAGGCGAGCGACGTATCCTTCAGATTGGCAATCGTCAGGTTCGCGAAGACCGGCAGTGCGGTGGCGATCGCCTGCGGCAGGACGATACGCCAAAATGCCTGCAGTCCCGACATGCCGACCGCATAAGCGGCTTCGACCTGACCCCGGTCGACCGCAGCGACGGCGGCGCGGATCATCTCCGCCATAAATGCGCCGCTGTGCAGCGCATACGTCAGGATGACGTAGTAGAGCGCCGGCACCCTGGCCGCATCGATGGCGACCAGCTTCAGCAGCTCGGGCAAGCCGTAGTAAAACAGGAACAGCTGGATCAGAATCGGAGTGCCGCGGAAGAACGACAGGTAGAGCTGCGACAGTCGCTTCAGCACCGGAATGTTGTACAACTGGGGGAGCGCGACAAGCGTGCCGACGATCAGACCGAGCAGGATCGAGCTGACCACGATAACCAGCGTGATCCGGATGGCCGGCAACAGCTTGATAAGGTAATCCAGTACAGCAGCGATATCAAACGACATCATCGCAAACGCCTGCCCTTCTGACGGTTAGAATTAGGAGGCCAGCTCCGATGACGTATAATCCGCACCCAGCCATTGCTCGCTCAGTTGCTTCAGCGTGCCGTCAGCCTTGATCTCCTGCAGCGCCTCGTCGATGCGGTCGGCGAGCGCCTGTTGCTCGGGATCGTTCTGCCGGAACATGAACAGCGTGTTCGACTCGCTGAGCGCGGGACCGACCAGCTTCAGCTCATGATTCGTATCAATCAGCGGCAGCGTGAAGTCAGCGGATAGGAACGCTTCGGCTCGACCGGAGACGACCTGCTGGATCGTATCGTTGGCAGCGCCGTTCTGGTAGACGATATCGATCGCATTGTCATGCTCGGCGTTATACTTCTCCAGGATGATCGCTTGCGCGCTGGTGGCGGTCGTCAGCACTTTTTTCCCTTTCAGATCGTCGATTGACTGGACCGTATCGTTCGTCGCGGCGACGGCGACTTTGTTTTTCCAGTGCGCATACGGCACCTTGTTGAACAGATACTTCTCCTGCCGTTCCGCGTTTTGCTCCATCTGGTGCGCGACCATATCGATCTTCTTGGTCTCCAGACTGAGCAGCAGATTGGTGAACTCCAGCGTCTGGAATTCGAACTCGTAATCGTCCAGCCGCTTGTCGATCTCGCGCACGAGCTCGACATCATAGCCGGTCAGCTTGCCATTCTCGTCAAGGAAGCACACATTGGGGAATTGCGTCCCGGTGCCAACGATGATCTTGATCGGCGCTTGCCCTGCCGCATCCGCTGTCCCTGATGTCCCCGGCGTCGAGGCGGGCTCGTTGGCGCCGCAGCCTGCCAGCACGCCAGCCAAGGCAGCAACTACGGTTAACGTCTTCCATCTTCTCATTTGAAATCCCTCGCATTCGCTCTGTTTTATCCTTATAATTCCTACCCGTTAAGTATGAATTATGTCGTTGGATAAACTTTATCACCCCGCGTGATGCCCGTCAATGATTTAGCTTATAGAGAAATTCTATCGATAGATCGGATAATTCGATCCTTGTCTTGCCAGCCGCTCACATCGGCTCGCGGTTGACTCAAGGAAGCTTCATCCCGGAGCAGATATCGATGAGCGATTCAAGGATCGGCGAGCTTTCCTGGGTATGGGCGATGAGGTTGGTGGTCAGAGCGATGTTGTCGATATCGGGCAGGGCGATCTCGATGAGCCGTCCCTCCGCCACTTCGCGTTTCACGGACAAACTGGGCAGGAAACCGATCGCCGCTTGTTGCAGGATGAGCCGCTTGGCCGTCTCGGAGTTGTCTACCTCGTACCGGATCTGCAGCGGCTGCTCCAGCTTCTCGAACACCCGATGCACCTCCACCCAGTCGAGCGCTCCGCACTCGAAGAAGACCAGCGGCTGCCGGGCCACCTCGGCCACGGTCGCTTCCCGCCCGATCAGCGGATGTCCCGGGTAGACGTAGAGCCGGATCGGGTCGCGATAGAAACGTCGGGAATGAATTGCAGGATGGCTAATATTGCGGACGAATCCGAGCTCCAGCTTACGCGCGATAAGCTTCTCCAGGATCAGATCGGAAGGGTGGGTAGCGAGCTTGAACAAGACATCAGGATGGCGCCTGTACACCTCAGGCAAAATATCGGCGATCACATAGTTGGCGACCGAGACGGTGCAGCCGATCCGGACGATCCGCGCGTCGCTGCGCACAGGCTGGAGCTGCTGCCGACTCTTCTGATAGATGCCCAGCATCTGCTGGGCGTACGGGAGGAACTCGCGGCCTTTGTCCGTCAGCGTCACCTGCTTGCCGATACGATCGAACAGCTTGACGCCAAGCTCCCGCTCCAGCGACTGGATGCGCGCCGTGACGGTCGGCTGCGAGAGGAACAGGACATCCGCTGCCTTGTTGAAGCCTCCGTAATGGATGACGTAGACGAACGACTCGATATGCTCCAGATTCATCGCATGTTTCCCCCTTATTACTTAATCCTATAATTATCATGTGTATAGTATGAGTTATTGTACACCCAACCTCTCCCGCCAGCAAGAACAAAGCCGCCTTGCCAGGGGTAACGGCTAATTCATGGTAGACATCGCATTAATATTCCGCCTCCCTTGGATAAGCCATACAAAGAGCCCATCGACTCCATTCGATGGGCTTGCGTAGCAATCTGAGAGGCTTAGGATCTTAGAGTCGGGTCAACCGCTTAAGCCGATTGTTCCAGTTACAGCGCATGCTTAGGGAGTTATTGGAGACAACGGCAGCTCGATTCGCGACAGACCGGCCGTATACACCGTCTGGGTCGCCGCCCGTGACGTCGTCTGCGCCGCCCACGGTCCGGCCTGGTTGCTATGGGCGTGATAGGCCGGGAAGTTGGAGGACGAGACATCCAGCCGTAGCCGCGAGCCTGGACGCAGCAGCCAGACGATCGGCCACAGCTCGATCGCTACCACCACGCGTTCCTCGGAGCTGTACGTCGACGCCTGATCGCTCCGCCAGCGCAGACTGGTGATACCGTCGCGGATGTGGTAGGCGCTGCCGTCCGGACATTGCTCGATCAGCTGTGCCGTGAATGCCGTATCGTCCGCGTCGGTAGCCACCTCCACCCATACCTTGACCGGACCGGCAATCCGCAGCTCCTCCCCGAGAGGCTCCGAGACGAAGCTGAGTACATCGGCGCGCGTCCCCGGCGGCTCCTGGCGCACGCTGGACGGCGGCGCGGCAGCGGTGTCTCCGGTCAAGTAATGCATGAGCGCAGCCCCTCCTCTCGTCGGCACGGGATCGCCAGGATCGTACACATAACTGAGCTGTCCTGCCATTGGCGGATCCGAGACGAGCGGATGCGCCGGGGCATCGCCGACAGCCAGATACCAGGTCTGCGTCTTCGTCGCTGTCGGCATACCTTGCCAGCCGATCCAGCGATCCTCGCGGATCGCATACGTCTGCACTGTGCCAGGCGCGAGCTCGACCGGCAGCGGCCGATCCTTCAGATGATGGTCGAACCATGCGAGCGCGGCGCGGACCTGACGTGCTCCCCAGATGTCATGCCCGGGATACGCCAGATCGCCGGACGTTGACTCGGTATGCACCCAGGGACCGATCAGCAAGCAACTCTTTTGGCGGATTGTCTCCGGCAGGCTGGCATAACTCCACGTACCGGATTGCAGATTGTGGTCGTACCAGCCCGCTACCATCAGGAGCGGCACGGTCACCCGGCGCGGCATCTCCTTTAGCTCGGCCCAGAAGCCCTCTGTCCAATACGGGCTCGCGGGATCGACCTCGGTGATCCACTCGCGGTACCAGGGCAGCTGCGTGCCGAGGACCTGCTCGTCCATCTCCAGATGCGGCCGCGCCGCAAGCGCTTGGCGATAGAGCGCGCCAAAGTCGCCATGGTCGATCTCCGCGCCTGAGTTGCCCAGCGCCCACACGGTGTAGATATCGTGGCGGAACATCCCGTTCATATAGTGCTGCGCATAGCGATGGATGCCGGCAAAGGCGATATACATCGTCTTCACTTCCTCCGGCAGAGCGCCCGCCATGCTCCATTGCAAGGTGCCATGATACGAGGAGCCGTAGGTGGCGATTCGACCATTGCACCACGACTGCCCGACGATCCACTGCAGCGTGTCCAGCCCGTCGGCCCGCTCATGCCGGAAGGGCTGCCACTCGCCCTCCGAGTCGCCCGTCCCCCGGCACTCCTGCAGCACGAACACATAGCCATGTCCCGCCCACATCCGAGCGGCCTGCAGCCAGGAGGCCCGGGCCATCGGATAAGGCGTGCGGCTGACGATGACCGGCCACGGCCCTTCGCCATCGCTCTTCCCATCCCCCTCAACCGTTGGCCGCTCGATATAGGTCGCGAGCATGACGCCGTCTTGCATCTGCACCTTGTTCCAGCCTCCGCTGGATTGCTGTTGCTGCATCATTCTCATCGTCTTCACTCCTCACGCTCACCTATGTTCTTGGAACCCGAGCAATGGCTGGCTACATCTCAGACGATACAGCAGAGGGCCACAGCTACCATCTATTAAGCAACGTATGACTGGGTAGAAATAACTGTAAAAGCACCTTTATTTGTGGCGAAACAGCCCGCAAACCGATAAACAAATGCAAAAGTACACTTAAAACATCCAAAATCGTCTGTTTGGAGGCATTCTGCCAAAAACAACTGCACTTTTGCAGTTACGCTCAGCCATAGCGCGGTTCGGAGCATAAATAAAGGTATTATTGCAGTTACACTAGTACTGCATAACATTAGTTGCGACTTTCCGTCGCCGCTCTACGCTCGCCATGAGAGCGTTAGGTCGCGGACGGACCTATCAAGCGGAGCCAACGCCCGTATTCCCGCTTAAGCCAGCCGATACAGTCGGATCCGCTGACCTCCAGGAGACAATCACCTCCAGGAAGCCAGCATATGACTGGCCGGGTAAGGCCGCTCAATCTTCTCCTGGATGTAAGCCGCTGCCGCCAGCAGCTGCTCCAGATCGACGCCCGTGGCCACGCCCATCGCGTGCAGGCAGTGCACGAGGTCTTCGCTGGCGAGGTTGCCGCTCGCTCCCGGCGCATAGGGACAGCCGCCCAGCCCGCCTGCCGCGGCATCAAAGCGGGTGATGCCCATCTCCATCGAGACGAGCACGTTGGCGAGCGCCATGCCGCGCGTATCATGGAAATGCAGCGCCAGCACGTCTGCCGGATAACGCGCCAGCAAGTACGCCAGCACCGTCTCCACCTGCTTGGGGTTGGCTACGCCGATCGTATCGCCGAGCGAGATCTCGCGCACCCCCATCTCCAGATAAGCCTCGATGAGACGACAGATGTCGGTCAACGGGACGCTCCCCTCGAAGGGACAGCCGAACACGGTCGAGATATAGCCACGAACCGTGCGCCCGGCCTGCAGCGCGCCCTCCGCTACCTCTCGAAGCTGGGGCAGCGTCTCGGCGACCGACTTGTTGACATTGCTGCGGTTATGCGTCTCGCTGGCAGAGAGGAAGACGGCCGCTTCGTCGATGCCCGCCGCCAGCGCATAGTGCAGCCCCTTCATATTGGGGACGAGCGCCGCGTACGTGACGCCCGGCCTGCGAGCGATACCGCTCATCACGGCTGCGGCATCGGACAGCTGCGGGATCCATCTCGGACTGACGAATGACGTCGCCTCGATATACGTAGGGCCCGCCGCTGCCAGCTGATCGATCCAGCGGATCTTGTCGGCGGTCGGGACAGGCTTGGCTTCATTCTGGAGGCCGTCCCGGGGACCGACCTCTCGCAGCTGGATGTGATCCGGCAGCTTCATCATGACGTCACGCTCCCTGCTCTCTCCTCGGCCTTATCCAGCGCGCGCACTACGCCGCGAGCGATCAGCTCCTCGATCGCCTGCTCCGTCCGGCCCAGCCTGCGCAGGATCGCCCGCGTATGCTCCCCGAGCATCGGCGGCGGGCTCTGCACCTGCACCTCGCTATCCGAATACGTGATCGGCGTGCGGATGACCGGCAGCTCGCCGAACACAGCATGCTCCACCTTCTGGATCAAGTCATGATCGCGGACCAGGTCGCTATTCACCAACGTGTCCACATCCCAGATCGGTCCATGCAGCACCTGATGTCGCTCCAGCGCCTCGCACCAGTATGCCGTCGGGCGACAGCGGAAGACGTCGTTGAGCCGGGCGGTCAGCGCCTCCCGATGAGCCAGGCGAAGCGTGCGTGTCCGGTAGTCGGGATGGTCGGCCAGTTCGGGCTCGCCGATCGCCTCGCAGAACACCGTCCACGCCTGATCGGTCTGGGCGCCGGCCATCAGCCAGCCGTCTGCGGTCGGGAATGCCTGATAAGGCACCACCTCGGCATGCTGGCTGCCCATCGAGGTCGGCGATTGGCCAGAGGCGACGTACTGGCCGAAGCGGGTCGAGAGATTAAATACCATCGTATCGATCAGATTGAGCTGGACGCGCTCTCCCTGTCCTGTCCGCTCTCGCGCGTACAAGGCGGCGCAGATCGCGCCAAAAGCCATATACGCGGTCGAGTTGTCGGCTACCGGAACGCCGGCCAGCAGCGGCGCGCCCCCTGGCTCGCCAGTCATGCTCATAACGCCGCCCATGCCCTGGATGATCGGGTCCATGCCCGGTCGCCGCACATAATCGGGCGTATCGCCAAAGGCCGAGATCGAGCAATAGACAAGTCTTGGATTGAGCCGCTTCAACGCCTCATAGCCCAGGCCCAGCCTGTCGCAAGTACCCGGCCGATAATTCTCGATCAGGACATCCGCATCCGCGCACAGCTCGAGCGCCAGCGCGAGACCGTCCTCGTCCTTCAGATTAAGCGCCATCGATTGCTTGCCGTGATTGTAGGCGGCGAACAGATAGCTCTCGCCGTCCTTGAAGCTGTTGCCGGAGCTGCGTACCTGGTCGCCCTCGAGCGGTTCGAGCTTGACGACCTCGGCGCCGAGATCGGACAGCATATTGCCGCAGTAAGGAGCGACGAGCCAGTGCGCGATTTCGATGACTTTGATTCCGGTTAGCGGTCCCATAACAACTCCTCCTAAAAGTTTTCCGAAGGAAAACTCGCTTCGTAAGCATACGCTTAAGTTTTCCGAAGGAATACTCGCTTCGTAAGCATTCGCTTAAGTTTTCCGAAGGAAAAATACTTCGTAAGCATTCGCTTGCGCTGTAAGATTAGTCAGCAGACTATGCCTTATCTCCAGCTTAGTTATAGTTAAGATCAAAGTAAAATATCGATTATTGATGTTATAATAGGTGTAGACTATACATCAACAAATCGAAGGAGGCCCATATGAGAATCGAACAGCTTCGTTACTTCGTCGCGATTGCGCAGCTCCAGTCGTTTTCGCTGGCGGCTGCTCAGCTCCATATCTCCCAGCCAAGCATCAGCCAGTCGATCAGCAATCTGGAGGAGGAGCTCGGCGTCAAGTTGTTCGAGCGCTCGCGCTCCGGCGCGCACTTGACCAAGACGGGAGAGCAACTGGTCAAAAAAGCGCGCAATGCGCTCAATATGATTCAGGACATCTATGACGAGGCGCGTGCGGAATTCGAGTCGCTAACGGGAAGCCTGCGGATCGCCTCCATCCCGAGCATCTGCAATGCTTTTTTTAGCGAGGCGCTCTACCACTTCAAGAAGCGGCATCCACAGGTCCATATCGAGGTCAATGAGGACGGCACTCGGCAGATCATCAAGGATGTTGCGAGCGAACATGCTCACCTGGGAATCATCTCCATGCATCCGCACGAAGAAGTCGACGGCAAGCTGGAGTTCCAGCGGATGCTCAGCGGCACCTATGTCGCCTGCATCGGCAAACGCTCCTCCGTCCCGCTCTATAACCCGATGCCTGCAGAAGTCATCGCCAGCGAGCCGATCGTCACCTTCAAGTCCAACTATCGTCAGGAAGAGTATCTGCGCCAGCTGCTGAAGGTGGACAAGCTCAACGTGCTGCTCATGACCGGCTATACTGAAGCGGCCAAAAAGCTGGTCGCCGACGGCATCGCCATCGGCTTTTATCCGGACTTCTCGGTACACAAGGACCCGTACGTGCGCTCCGGCGAGATCATCCCGGTGGAGATCGAGCACAACGATCTGATGCTCTCCTTTGGCTGGATTCGTCCCAAAGACGCCAAGCTGACCAAGCCCGCCCAGGAGTTCGTCAAAATCCTGAAGGCCGTCATCGACGATACGCTGCCCGTCCGCGGCGAGTAGCTTGCCGTCGCTTGCCCAATAGCAGATGGAGCAGTCCGGGAAGTCAGAGGAGCATACGCAAAAGACGCTTTCATCCCCACAGCTATCGTGGTTATGAAGGCGTCTTTGCACATCATCGTAGGTAGGCTCGCTAACTGCTGTCCTTATCGGACAGCCTCCTGCAATACGGGGATGATCATGTATCGGCTACAGCGCTAGCCGCGCTCCAGCGGAATCCATTGGAGCACATCCTGGATCGTCTTGTCCCAGTAGGCCCAATCATGTACGCCCTCTTCTTCGTCATAGGTGAAATCCAGCCCGGAGGCCGCAAAGGCGTCACGCAGCTCCTTATTCTCCTCATAGAGGAAATCCCCTGTGCCGCAGCACTGGTAAAACTTCGGCTTGGGCGCCGCCCCTTCGTCGCAGCGGCGGATCAGGTGATACAGGTCGTTGTCGGTATTCTCCGCGCTCTCGTCGCCGAACACATGCCGTAGGAATGGCGCGCCCTCCAGCTTCTCCCGGAACGCAGCCGTCGAGAAGTTCGCCGTCGACAGACCGGCAGCCGCAGCGAATTGGTCCGGCTTGGACAGCGCCCAACGGAAGGCGCCGTAGCCGCCCATCGACAGACCGGCGACAAAGTTGTCCTCCCGGGCGTCGGAGAGCGGGAAGAAGGAGCGGGCGACGCGCGGCAGCTCCTCCGTCAGGAAGGTGCCGTAGCGTCCGCCGTATGCCATGTCGGTATAGAAGCTCAGCTGCACCTGCGGCATGACGACAGCCAGCCCCAGCTCGGAGACGTACCGCTCAATCGAGGTTCTCCGCGTCCAGATCGTATCGTCGTCGGAGCCGCCATGCAGCAGCCACAGCGTCGGGTGACGATCCTTGCGAGCCACGCCCGTCATGCCGACCTGGTTTTGGGTGTGCTGCGGGAGGATGACGGTCATCGCCGTGCTCATGCCCAGCGACTCGGAGAAAAAATGACAATGAATCAACGCCATATCGAGATTGCCCCTTTCCAATCATGTTATGTTGTAGCTGGCTAAATCCGGCTATTGGTTAGCTGCAAGGAAGGCATCCAGTTGCTTTTGCTTCTCTGCGATAATCCGCTCGATGCCCGCTTTTTTCTGCTTGTCGACGAACTCTGTGATCGTGCCGGGATCCAGACTCCCGGACTCAAGTCCGGCCTTGTATTGGTTGACGACATTGGTGACCGCTGCGATCTCGGTCTTGACCGGCGAGGCGTCAAAGGAGAAGCCCAGCGCTGGCGAATAGATGCCGGAGCGGTTGAATTCCTTGATGCGCTCCCATTGGTCCGGGTTGGTGCCCTCCCATGTATACGTCAGCGAGTTGTTGCCGACCTCCCACTGGTTGAAGCTGTAGCCGCTTGCGCCGCCCTCCGGTGGCTTGATCTGGCCGTTGTCTCCCATCACATAATGCTTGCCTTCCAGCCCGTGGACGAGCAGATTCATCACATCCGCATCGGTATACAGCAGATTCATCAGCTGCATCGCTTTTTCCGGCGTTTTGCTGTTGCGCGCGATCGATAGCATAAACGCGCTAGGTCCGGTCGAGCCGCCTACCGGCTCGGTCAGGCGGACCGCCTCCATCTCGTAGCCCATCAGACTGTTCTCCTGCTCCTCGAAGCCGGGCTTCATGTTCGAGAAATAGCCGAAGCCTTTGTTGGCCTTCATCAACGACGTATTGCTCTCCTGTGTCGTCGAGGCGTCCGGCATAATATACCCGGCCTGGTACCAGGCTCGCGCCTGCTCGACCGCCTGCCTGTATTCCTCCGTGTCGTACAGGTTGACCACTTCTGTACTTTCCCCTGCCATCTTCAGCACGCCGAGCCCGTCGCCCAGCGAATCGAACTGGCTCGCCAGCAGCTCCGTCGCTACCGCGTTTGTCGTCGAGCGCTGGACGATCGGGGAGATGCCCGGCTCCTTTTCCTTGATGATTCTGAATACGCTTTCAAGATCGGCGTAAGACTTCACCTGACTCAGATCGATCCCGTGCTTGTCGAGCAGATCCTTGCGCGCGATAAAGCCGTAATCCGCGACCATCTCCCGGAAGCTGGAGACGCCATAGACCTTGCCGTTAATCTTGGTGCCGTTGAAGGTGATCGGATCGGTCGCTTCGATGACCCCTTGACCATGCTGCTCCAACAGTTCGTCCAGCTCGATGAGCTGTCCTCTGGACACCTGCGTGCTGTAATTAAACAGCGAGGAGGTGACGAGCAGATCGAGCGGCTCCGATCCTGTCAGGAGCAGGTTGACCTGCTGCTGCCACGCGGATACATCGATCGGTACGAGCTTGACGGTGGCATTGATCTTCTCTAGAGTAATCTTGTTGATCGCCTGCTGCACCTCCTCGATGTCGGTGAAGGTGCCGATGCCGATAAAGGCCATCGTTAAATTCGTCGCCTGCTCGCTCTCGCCTTGCGCGTCGCCTGGCTTGGCAACGCTCTCGCCGTCGGTGCCGCTGCTGCATGCCGATGCCAGCAGCAGGATGACAAGCGCAAAAGCCAGGTATGTCTGCTTCGTAAATCTTAGCACGGAATAGCCCCCTGTCGATTATGAAATCCCTTACATCCTTATCATAATCATAGACCAAACCCATGTAAAATACCTAAAAGCAATCTAACCATAGGCCACAGCTATACTATAAATGAACCCTCCAGGGGACCCCGGCAATCGGAAGTCCCCTCCCCTGTAACGCAAATCGGAACTTCAGAGGGAGCTGCTAGGTACCGAGCGACGCCCGGAAGCGCTTGGCAATCTCCAGCATGCAGTCCTCGGCCTGCGGATACAGCCCGCTCTTGTCCATGAAGGCGTGGTCGGTGCCGTTGTACTGGATCAGCGTTGTCGGGACGCCGCTGCGCGCCAGCTTGCGGGCATAGGCTTCATTCTCCACCTTCAGGAAGTCATACTGCGCGGTAATGATGAGCGTCTCCGGCAGTCCTTGCAGCTCCCCAAGCAGCGGAGCAACATAAGGGTCGGAGGGCTCCGCCCGGCCTTGCAAGTACAGCTTGAGCAGCGGATTGTCTCCCTCACTGCGCATGCCCTGCACCATGCCCCGGATCATCTCCTCATGGTTGCGGATATCGTACGCGTCGAGCGACCAGCTCATATCCTCCACCGGCAGCAAGCCCATGTTGACCGACGGGTAGAGTAACGCCTGGAAGGCGATCATGCCGCTCCCCGCGTCCCTGTCCATGAGCGCGCATACAGCAGCGAGGTTGCCGCCGGCGCTGTCGCCTGCGACCGCCAACTGTCCAGGGGCGATGCCCAGCTCCTCGGCATGCTCAGCAGCCCACCGCACCACATCGTAACAGTCGGTCACGCCTGCCGGATAGGGGTGCTCCGGCGCCAGACGATAATCGACGGAGATGACGACAGCATCCGCGTGCATGGCCAGGCATTTGCACGGGTTCTCTACGACATCGACCGAGCCTGCGGCGAAGCCGCCGCCATGGAAAAATACGACCGCAGACCGCACGCCCTCCACCGGCGGGCGGTAGATCCGTACCGGAATCTGCGCCTCGGAGCCCTCCACCGTCCGGTGCTCGGTCAGAATGATGCCGCCCGTGACGTCGTCGTTTTGCCAGCCAAAAAACTGCCGCATCGCCTGTACGAGCGCGTCCGTATCATCGACAGCGAACGGCGCGTCCCCCATCTCCTTGAACTTGGCCATCGTCTCGAGATTGACCTTGTAGACGCGCGGGTCCAGCTCGCCCTCCGCCTGCGAGTCCGGTATCGGCTTGACGATGAAGCTGTAGCCGTCCCGCTCCTCTTGTCGCATTTGTTCCTGCAGCGCATTCAACAACCGTGGATAATTGTTGTCCATCTCGTCTCCCTCCCTTTCATCTGCCGTTAAACTCCGCGAGCATGCCGTCCAGCAGCTCATTGGTCAGCTGTCCGCCGCTGAACGAGACGAGCGCGCGCAGCGGCATATTGTTGGCGAGCGCCTGCATCATGCCCCCATGATCATCCTCGCCATCGGGCATAGCCGGGAACGGCCAGCTCTTCATCAGCTCTGCGACAAGGGAGGCGGCTGACGGGTCGGCGAGCAGATCGCCGATCGTCGAGTTGCGGTGATACGTCTTGGGCAGCACGGTCGTGGAGTTCACGGTCAACGTCAACCGCAGCCGGATGTCCTGCGAGGACGCGCCGCACAGCAGCTCGAACGTCCCGCTCTCGACGCGCCAGTCGGCAAGCTCCGCATCATAGAAGGCAAAGGCGCGCTTGTCGAGCGTAAAGGCCGCCTCCCGCTCCTCGCCCGGCTGCAGCTCCAGCTTCGCGAAGCCCTTCAGCTCCTTGGCTGGACGGATGACCGAGCTCTCCGTATCGCGCACATAGAGCTGGACGATCTCCTTGCCCGCGCGGGAGCCGACATTCTTGACCTTCACCCGCACCGTCACCGTATCGGTATCGTCGAGCTCGGTCCGGTCTGCCTGCAGATCGCTGTATTCGAACTGCGTATAACTCAGGCCATGTCCGAACGGGAACAGCGGCGCGATCCGCTTGGCGTCGTAGTAACGGTATCCGACGAAGATCCCTTCGGTGTAGCGGACCGTATCTCCCTCGCCCGGGAAGCTCAGCTGCGAAGGATTATGCTCCAGCGCGATCGGGAATGTCTCGGCGAGCTTGCCTGACGGGTTGGCCTCTCCATACAGCAGGTCGGCGATCGCTCCGCCGAGCGCCTGCCCGCCCAGATACGCCTCCAGCACCGCCTTGGTCTGCCCCAGCCACGGCATCTCGATCGGCGCGCCGTTGCTCAGCACGACGACTAGACGCGGCTGCACGGCTGCGATCGCCGCGATCAACGCCTCCTGGTTGGCCGGCATCCGCAGATGCGTCCGGTCGAAGCCCTCCGACTCGTAGCGATCCGGCAGACCGGCGAAGATAACAGCGACCTCCGCTTCGCTGGCGGCGCGCTTCGCGTCCACCACCAGCCCCTCATCGATATGGTCCGAATCGATGTGATAGCCCTGCGCGTAGGTCAGCCCTGCTTCGGAGCCTGCGACTGCCGCCAGCTCCTCGCGGATCGACTCGAGCCGGGTCGGCTTCACATGCGAGCTGCCGCCGCCCTGGTAGCGGGACTTGACGGCCATCTCGCCGATCACGGCGATGCGGCTGTCGCGAGCGAGCGGCAACAGCTCGTCCTCGTTTTTGAGCAGCACCATACATTCGCTTGCAACCTCGCGCGCCAGCGCATGATGCGCCTCCGCATCGTAGGTGGCGTCTGGCTGACGGGCGTCGACGGCCTGGAAGACGACCCGCAGCACGCGCTCGACGGCTTGGTCGAGCTGCTCCTCGGAAAGCTCGCCGCTGCGCACCGCAGCGACGATCTTGCTGTCGCCAGCGCCGTGGCTGGACGGCATCTCCAGCTCCAGCCCGGCAGCCAGCGAGGCTACGCGCTCATTGACCGCACCCCAGTCGGAGACGACGAAGCCCTCGAAGCCCCATTGCTCGCGCAGGATCTCGGAGAGCAGCACCGGATGCTCGGACGCATACGTGCCGTTCACCTTGTTGTAGGAGCTCATGACGGTCCACGGCTGGCTCTGCTTGACCGCGCCCTCGAAGCTCGCCAGATAGATCTCGCGCAGCGTGCGCTCGTCGACGACGGAGTCGCTCGTCATCCGTCTGTGCTCCTGATTGTTGGCGGCGAAATGCTTGAGCGAAGTGCCGACGCCCTCGCTCTGGACGCCGCGTATATGCGCCGCAGCCATCTCCGATGCCAGGTAAGGGTCCTCGGAGAAGTACTCGAAGTTGCGTCCGCAGAGCGGCGAGCGCTTGATGTTGACCCCCGGTCCGAGCAGCACCGCGACCTCCTCCGCCTGACATTCCTTGCCCAGGGCGCTCCCCACCCGGCCGATCAGCTCGCGGTTCCATGAGCTGGCCAGACCCGCCGCAGACGGGAAGCAGGTCGCGGGCACGCTATCGAACAAGCCGACATGATCGGCGCCTGTTTTTTGCTTGCGCAGCCCGTGCGGACCGTCCGTCATCATCACCGACGGGATGCCGAGCCTCTCGATGCCCTTCGTATGCCAGAAGTCGAGGCCGGAGCATAGTCCGGCCTTCTCCTCGAGCGTCATTTGCGAGATCAATGCCTTCAGATCGCGTGTCATTGCTTTCACTCCTTTTTCATTCAATATCGCTCCGCCTGCCCTCAAGGGGGAGCCTACGGTCACGGGATCGATCTTCCGATCGCTGTTGTCCCCAGATTTCTTTGTTTCTAACCGCATTAGCGGTTGAA